>JAFRNE010000039.1 GCA_017430325.1 Eubacterium sp. | reverse complement strand
GATTCTGGCAGAAACAATGTCAGCTTCTTTTGTCCCATCTTCGATTTCGGTTCGGCTCTGCCTTTGTTCATAGTATGACTGAATACGTTTCTGCGCTGTCTTTATATCTATCCGGCCTTCAATATGCTCTTTGGCCGTTTCTAACAGATACTCAGAGGTCTTTAATCCGTCAACATCCTGAAGACCAATAGCAGTTTTCCATGCATTAGATTTCTCTGACTGCTCGGGTTCTCCCTGTCTGATATATTCTTCAAGATCCATCTGCCATTTTTCATGATCATTCCGTGACATCTGCAGTCACCCCCGTTCCGTTCTTGATCCTATGATAGTCTTCCATTTCAACATCCAGCGTGATCGTTCTTTCCCGGGTGTTGCTTATTCGCTGTAAAAGCGCGATACTTTCCACATGAACCCCATGCGAAAACTGGTCAAATACAGCCACTTTCTCAAGTGTAAAACCGTTCTCAACAAGATATTTTATATCTCGTGCCAGAGTTGCCGGGTCACAGGAAACGTAAACAAGTCTCTTCGGAGCCATCTCCACGATCGTTTGAAGGAGCTTCTCGTCACAGCCCTTTCTCGGCGGGTCAACAACAACCACATCTGCACGGTAAGTATCTGCATCCTTATCATAAAGCTCCGGCACAATTTCCTCTGCTTTACCAACGAAGAATTCTGCATTTGTAAGCCCGTTAAGCTCTGCATTCTTCTCTGCATCTTCTATAGCCTGCGGAACTATCTCCACACCGAAGACCTTTGCCGCCTTCCTTGCCAGGAACAGTGAGATCGTTCCGATACCACAGTACATATCCCAGACGGTCTCTCCACCTGAAAGCTCTGCATATTCGAGAGCCTTTCCGTACAGCTTCTCCGTCATCTCCGGATTTACCTGGAAGAAGGACTCCGGTGAAATATTAAACTTGATATCTCCGATATAGTCGGAAATAAAGGCTTCTCCCTTCAATACCTTAGAAGAAAAACCAAGAATCCTGTTGGTCTTGTCCTTGTTGATATTTATCATGAAGGACCTGAAAACGATGTCCTTCTTTGTATCAGTATTATATTCCTCTACCGCTTTAAACAACGCCTCATACAGCTCTTCCGCGTACAGAAGCTTCTCACCGTTTATAACAAGACATACCATCAGTTCATTTGTATGGAAGCCGACTCTTGTAAGAATATGCCTGATGAGCCCTACATGCTTCTCTTCGTCATAAACGCTGATCTTATATTTATCAATATATTCTTTCACTGCTTTGATGATGTATTTATTTACGGGATGTCCGATCACGCAGTCCGTCAGAGGAATGATCGAATGGGTACGGCCTGCATAGAAGCCAAGCACAGCCTTCCCTTCCTTATCAAGCCCGACCGGAAATTGCATCTTATTTCGGTAATTGTACGGATATTCCAGACCATACGCCAGCTTCTGCTGATTTACATCTCCGTTATCATCCGCCTCCGCACACTCAACACCTGCACAGTCGTCTTCAGGATCCGTATGAACCGTTCCATCCATACCGACATACTCCATCAGCCTCTCCGGCTCATCCACGCCGCCGACTCTCTTCAGGAGTTCCTTAACCTTATTCCACTTATACTCAAGCTGTGCATTGTAATCCATATGCTGCAGAGTGCAGCCGCCGCAGGCCCTTGCTACCTCGCAGCGAGGTTCTGTCCTGCTCTCCGAAGGCTCAAGCACTTCCATAAGTCTTCCGTAAGCAAGGTTCTTCTTGGCCTTGATGATCTTCACCTTTGCAAAGTCTCCCGGCAGCGTATCCTTAACAAATACAGCCTCACCGTCTATATGGCCTATTCCCTGTCCCTCAGTACCTATATCTTCAATTTTCACATCATATATTTCATTCTTAGCAACCATATTTCGATCCACTCTCTGTATAATATTTTTACATTAAAACCTGCTTATTATCATAGCATATCCATATACATCACACAATTATTTACTGCAGCCCGCGGGGATAACATATCATCCCACAGAAACAAAACCACGTCACCGATCATATTGTACAACCGCCGGAAAAAAACGCGGAGCAAATGCTCCGCGTCTTTTCATTACTACCAGCCACTCGATTCAGGCGATGTGTAAATTGTCATCAACCCTGGTTGCAATATAATTCTTTACCTCGTCCTTATCCATATCCAGAGAGATTGCAAGTTCCCCGCATAGGCTCTCTTCTGCGATGTGGATGTATTTCATATCAGCAGCCGTCATTTTCTTGCCTTCAGATTGCCTCTGGTTCATTCTGTCGCTAATGGTTTTGATGATTCTGACAAGCTCGACAGGATCACATGTACTGACGGTCTTCTTGTATTCCAGTTCCCTCTTCCTTTCGTCATTTATAGGAAGAGCATCGATATCATTAATACCGTCAACAAATGCTTCCGCCTCAGCCTTCGTCATTACTCCTCTCATGATGACCTTATCATTATCTACCGGAGTAAAAACTCTGCTGTCTCTGATGTATAACGGACATAGCGTATAATAAAGCTTGTCGCTCGAAACTCCCGGGCAATCAATAGGACCTACACTTTTAACCTCACATACACCATTACTTCCGTAAACAATGTAGTCTCCTACTTCAAACATTTTATCACCCATCTTACAAAAAAATACAAACAATAAAGTATCAATGGGAACTGCAAACGCCTACATTAAAAATATAACACTTTCCGCCTTTTTTTGTAAGAGAGAATTTGCCCTAAGAAGCAATTTCGTGAGTTTTATCATATAGTCATATTAGTTCTTGTGCACTTTTACCACGGGTGTTTTAGCGCCCCTTGAACGAGTCTTTCAGACCTTCCAAATTCGGTCATTTTTTTCGTATAGTCATCGCTGTTTTTATCACGATCAGCTCCAATACAGCCGTGATGATCATGCACGGAAATGTATTTCCGACAGGCATATCAACCTTCATCAGAATTCTGTAGATGATGAAGCCCACAACCCACACTGCAAAGCTTACTACATCGAGAGCCTTCGCCGTGCTGTCCTTCTTCATCACAAAATAGTCCGCGATCTGAACAGCTATCATCGGCGCAAATACAGAGCCGATCAGATAGAGGAAGTCCGTAATATCGTCCATCGGGAAGATGATGGCACCTGCCGTTCCGATCACTGCAACAGCCACAGCTGCCCACTTCTCAGAAAGCTTGCTGAATATCGTTCCTGCCGAAACACCACCCGAATACGCATCCAGGAAGGTCGTGGTAACAGTTGAAAATACAATTATCAGAAGTCCGGCGATTCCGAGTCCTGCCTTCACCATAACATTTGCGATGTCTGATTCTTCTGTGAAGAGTGACGCACCCATTCCGATCACATACATCCAGCAGCTGACAAGTCCGTAGACAAGTGCGCTGACTGCCGAAGCCTTGACCGGCTTCTCTGCATTTCTTGTGTAGTCAGAGATAAGTGGCAGCCATGAAAGCGGCATTGCCACCGAAAGCTCAACAGCCGCACCGAAGCTGAGATCCTCTGCAGAAATACTTCTGCCGTTATCCTTAAAGATGATAACCGAGAGAATGATCGTCAGTACGAAGAGAGCCAGCATTGCTATTGTATTTATTATTCCAAGCTTGGTAAGTCCGATAAGGATCCAGATAAGGATCAGGCCGCCGATAACGAGGCACCAGATCCAGACGCCGATATCCTTGATGCCGTTTGCTGAAAGCGCACCGTCATATATCATTATGCCTGTCCAGCCCACAAGCTGGATAACATTGAGTATCGCAAAAAATATACTTCCGTATTTTCCGAAGGAGATCTTAACCGTCTCCATCGAACTCTTTCCGGTCTTTCCGCCGATTACGCCGGCAAGAAACAGCAGCACACAGCCTATAACGTGTCCGAGAAGTATCGCATATATTCCTTTTTCCATTCCAAGGGGAGCCAGAGCCATACCTGTAAGTATCTCTGCGATTGAAACTCCTGCTCCAAACCATACAAGTCCGTTTGCATACAGACCGGTTTTCTTATTCTCCATGACCGACCTCCTGAGCTGTATTTTCAGCAGCCGCGTTATTCCGTCCGTCTGTCAGAACTGCGCTGTCAGCCGCAAATTCCGGAATATTAAATCCGTGATCAAGGGGTCCGCTGCCGTGGCCCAGATCAAGTCCTGCAGCAAGCGCGCCGGAGATGTAATCCTTCGCCCTTTTAACCGCAGTCTTCAAGTCATAACCCTTGGCAAGATTTGAAGCTATCGCACTTGAAAGTGTGCAGCCGGTTCCATGTGTATTTGGATTGTTGATCCTTCTGCCTCTGAAGAAGGTGAACTCACCGTCCTCAAATAAGATATCTGTTGCGTCATTTACATTGTGACCGCCCTTAAGAAGTACTGAAACCTCGAATTCAGTACCGATCTTCTCAGCCGCCTTCATCATATCGTCTTCAGTCTTTATACTCATTCCCGAAAGCACCTCAGCCTCAGGAATATTTGGCGTGATCACCGTTGCAAGAGGGATAAGCTCCTCCTTCAAAGTCCCGATCGCATCATCGCTGATAAGCTTTGCGCCGCTGGTGGCTACCATGACAGTATCAACTACTATATTTTTAGCGTTATACTGCACAAGCTTTGCGGCTATGACCTTTATCAGGCTGCTTGCCGAAACCATACCGATCTTAACGGCATCCGGAAATATATCCGTAAATACCATATCGATCTCCTGCTCCAAAAACTCCGGAGTTACCTCCATTACTGCTGATACGCCGGTCGTATTCTGCGCAGTCAGAGCCGTGATAGCGCTCATGCCATAAACATTGTTTGCTATCATGGTCTTAAGATCTGCCTGTATGCCGGCGCCTCCGCTGGAATCACTTCCGGCGATTGTTAATGCTGTTCTCATAATTTCTCCCTTCTGATCCTGCTCATCAGTAACGCAAAATACATCACTGCTTATCCCCAGGATTCATCGCATTAATTTTATATAGCGAAACAAGGTGGTGCCCCCGGTGTTCCGCTGTTGTCGGTTATTATCTGACCATCTCAGCTGACAGTTCTCTCAGCTCAGCTGTCGCTGCAGTGATATCTTCCTGCGCGTAAATAGCACTGATCACCGCGACTCCCGCAAGACCTCTGCCCTTAAGCTGCAGGATATTGTTCTTCGAGATGCCTCCGATCGCAACGACCGGTATTTTAACTGCTCTGCAGATTGCTTCAAGAGTATCGTGGCTTACGTCATCCGCATCATCCTTCGAGCCTGTTGCAAATACAGCTCCGACTCCCAGATAATCCGCGCCATCATTCTCAGCCTGAAGTGCCTGCTCAACGGTCTGTGCCGAAACGCCGAGTATTTTATCCGGGCCGATAAGGCGTCTCACCTCACTGGCCGGTCTGTCGCTCTGTCCCACATGAACGCCGTCCGCATCAAGCTCCTCTGCCAGTGCAACATCATCATCCAGAACGAAAGGAACTTTATATTCTTCACAAAGCTCCTTCAGCTCTCTGCCGAGACTGAGTATCGTCTCTCTGTCTCCGTCCTTCTCACGAAGCTGCACGAAGGTTGCTCCTCCCTTCAGAGCCTCCTCGGTCTTATCCCTCAGAGTCTCACCGTCCTTCAGCCAGTGGCGATCCGTCACCGCATAAACCAGCATGCTGTCTCTCATTTCTTCTTTTGTGAATCTACTCATCTTTTCAATTCCTTTTTTACACATACGATATATCCGCTTAATTACAGGACATTAATATCTTTATAATTATCTCACTTCGTACTTAGCATATTTCTCAAGTGTCTCGCCGTCCATATTGTAGATTGCATCGATGATACGGTTACGGTAGGTTGAGTTGCCGTCCCCAGGCTGCATTCTCTCCCAGGCAATCTCACCTGCAGCACCCATTGTGCATACAGCCGCTGCCGCTGCCCCAAGCTTATCCTCAGGATTTGCAACAAGAAATGCAGTCATAAGTCCTGAAAGCTGGCAGCCTGTTCCTGTGATACTACCCATCTCAGCACGTCCGTTTCTGATCACATAGCACTTATCCTTATCTGCAACAAGGTCGATGGCGCCTGTTACCGCAACGATAGTATTAAGTCTATTGGCAAGATCCTTAACAAAGCTTAATGCGCTGTCCAGATTCTCATCAGTCACCTTATCAGCTACATCCGCATCAACACCCTTGGTGCTGCCGCTTCCGTAATAAAGTGTCTTTACCTCGGAAATATTTCCTCTTACAACATCAAACTTTACTTCTCTGAGAAGATTATTTGCTGTCTCAGTTCTGAGCTTTGATGCGCCTGCACCTACAGGATCCAGAAGGACCACGTGTCCAAGTGCATTTGCTCTCTTTCCTGCAAGGAACATTCCAGGAATGGTCCTCTTGTTCAGAGTACCGATATTGATGTTCAGACCGCCACAGATAGCTGTGATGTCCGGCGCATCCTCTTCATCATCTGACATGATCGGACTTGCTCCGATTGCCAGGATTACATTTGCAACATCATTAACCGTAACATAATTGGTGATGTTGTGAACCAGTGGTGACTTCTCTCGTACGTTTTCAAGATACTGTCTCATTTTCTTTCTCCTCTCTCATTATAAGCCTGTTCGAGGTGTCGCGCTATCTGACATACTGTTTTCTCGCGTCTTCGGTGTCACTCATAAACCGCTTCGCGGTTTATTTCGTGTCGCGCAAAAGGCGGAATCCCGAGGGATTCCGCCACAAAAAAGCCTTATGTCATCCCTACGTTGGCATTACCCAAATCAGGTTACCGGTCGAGGCAAGGAAGCCTCCTCTCAGCCTGCTCAATAGCAAGCTCCCGCGTTATCTAATTTCAGCCCGATTATACATTCACGGTCTTAATCTGTCAACAACATCTGAAAAAATCATATCTGCGTGTCATTTTTTCTTACTTCCCGACCGACTTTTTGTCGTTCCGGCTGAACCCGAAACCGTTTTCTTATCTTTCCTTCCGCAAGCCTGCACGACCAGATTGCTCACAGTCCGGACTACAATGACCGAAGCTGCGACCATGATCAGATACATCCAGTATTTTGAAAGATATTCTTTAACTCCCCACTTCTTCAGCATCAGCGCTCTTATCACAACGTGTGTCATGTATATTTCAAGGGAGTATTTTCCTATCACTCTGAGAAGGCTTCTGACAGGCTTCAGATGGTCACCTGCCTTCAGCATATCAAGTATCATCGCAAGCACGATAAGGATCGCAATAGAATATAAAAATACGATCAGTCTTCCGTCAAACCACCAATTCTTTTCGGTATGTCCGTCCGCCCTGTCTACCGAATTAAGCATTTTAAATATCACTCCCGCAACGGGTATCATGAAATCCCAGAGCGACATCATCTTCTTCCTGTAAACCTTTTCTCCAATATAAGCTCCGTAAACAAATACAGGTATTCTTGTAAGAGCTATCTCCGTATTCATATAGAACCTCGGATAGCTGTCCTTTATAACCCACAGGAGCAGATATATAAGCGTAATGATCACTGCCGCGATCACTGCCTTATTTCTTCTTTCTCTTCTGCTTTTTTCCTTGCCATCAGCATATCTGAAGGTCTTAAACAGCGCCGGATAGATAAGATACATTACCGCGATAAAGAATATAAACCAGAGTGTCCTTACTCCATACTTCAGAAAATCGATAAAGAAGAATTCTTTCAGAGCATCCTTTATACCACCCTTATCGAGTATCAAATGTCTGCCAACACTAAGCACCGCTCCGCAGATTATATAACCCGGTGCTATCCTTACCAGTCTCTTTCTGTAAAAGCTGCGGATATCACCGTTTTTATGCATCGCGAAACAGAGTCCGACTCCCGAAAGTATGATAAATATCTCCACCCCCGAGCTTCCGATCAGTATCTCATAAAGCCTTGCAAATTTATAGCCCGAGGTATTCTTCCCCTTTATCATCAGGATATCTTCGCAAAGATGAAATATGAATATCCCTATCATGGCACAGCCAAAAAGCTCCGGACGTACCCGGCTGAGCATTCCCCAGCCGGCATAATCGGAGCCTTTTACTGCATTTTTATTTTTCTTTTCACTGTCTCTGTTAACTGTATTTTCGGTTTCCATATATTTCTTAGCCCTGCTTCAGCTGTCGTTTATTCTCGTACATCAGAGCATCCGCCCTCTGGAATATCTGTGAAACAAGCTTATCATTCTCTTCATCAAATACCGATATTCCTGAAGCAAGCACAACCTTGCCGCTGGCATTGTTGCTGCGCATCTGCTCTCTGAGCATGGTCATGATACTCCTTCTGTTTTCAAAATCATCGCCCTTAAGGATGGCACAGAATTCATCTCCGCCGATACGATATACCGGACTGTGCTGGAAGGCTGAGCAGACTATGCTGCAAGCCTCTCTGATATAATCATCTCCGGCTTTATGTCCATAGGTATCATTGATCTGCTTAAGCCCGTTCACATCACATACAACGATCGCAAAAGGCTCCTGCTCACCATGGTTCATCGCCTGCTGGATACTGTCCTCCATCCTCTGATAAGCAGTCATATTCTTAACGCCCGTGAGTCCATCTCTTTCAGCCTGCTCCTTTGCAGAACGGAGAGCCTGTATGAAGTCTCTTTCTCTTCTCTTCTGATAATCGATATTTGAAATACCGACTATGAAATGCTTCTTATCTGCAGCCCATGCCGCCTTATAACTCATATAAACAGGCGCACTGTTCTTAAATATTCTGTAGCTGAACTGCAGGATGTCATCACTCTCGCGTATCTCATTAAGTTTATTAATATCCAGCGAGATATCGAACATCGACCTGTCTTCAGGAACAACCATTGTCCTGACCTCTTCCGCAAAATCAGCGAAGAAGTCATCTCCCTTCACATGCACGCTAAGCTCCTTAGCACCGTTTGTGCAGGAATACTCAGTATAATTAAGTGTTTCCGCATCAACATAATAGATTGCAACATAACGGTTTGCAAGAGAAAGGGCGATCTGGTTATAGGTGATCCTTTCCTCCTCAAGCTCCTTCTGCTTAAGCTCTTTTCTTACATCTTCATCTATATTTTCAACCGCGAAGATTGCATGCGTCTTATCATTTGATCTTACGATTGAAAAACGCGTATATCTTACATCACCATTTTCGAGAAGCAGCCTGTAAGCGACAGTCTGAACATAGCCCTTTGTCAGTGACTTAAGAAGTCTTTCCTTATCGAAATATTCCATAAGCCTCTCTCTATCGTCCGGATGCACTATGATATCCGAGTTCTTCTTTGAATCAGCAAAGAAATCCTCTCCGGAGAATTTCATATCCATCTTGCTGTAGAAATCAACCGATGAAAACTCAAGATAATTATTATTCTCGAGATTTACATAGAAGATAGTCTCATAATGCTCTGCCAGGCTCTGTGCCACCTGAGAATAAACCTTATTCTTTCTTTCAGCCTCGCGAAGAGTTCTGTCCTTTTCGATCTCATTATCAATATTTTCAATACCGATGATCAGATGCTTACGATCCTTTGCCCAGATCATGGAATTACGCACATTAACAACATTACCGTCAACAATCAGACGATAACTCATTGAATTAATACTCTTGTTTCTCATTATCTCAAGAGTATTTTCCCTGGTATGAACATAAATAACCTTTTCCCTGTCCTCAGGATGAACAACTCTGTCAATATTCTTCCTTGATTCCGCAAAAAAGTCATCTCCCTCTATAGGTATCCCCATTGACTTATAGCGGTCGGTAGATGAAAATTCCGTATAGTGATCTGTCTCAGTATCAACATAGTAAATAGTATCGTAATGGTTTGCAAGACTCTCTGCTATCTGATTATGGGCATCCTTTTCCTGCTCTGCGCGGACCTTTTCGTCAATATTAAGTACACCGATAACGAAATAATCGTTGTTTTCACCAACTCCCTTTATGAGTCTCATGCTGTGATAAACCGCCTTGCCATCCATGACAAGCCTGTAGGTTATATCATTCATCGCACCGGTTCTGATACTGTGCAGAAGATTCTCCTCACTGACGAACTTCACAACCTGATCAATATCATCCGGATGCACAACCTGAACCGCATCCCGTGCTACATTTTTAAAGAAATCATCTCCTTCAGGTTCGATCTGCAGAGCTTTATATCCTGTATTTATCGAATACCACTTATAACGCCTTGTGACCGCATCTACAAAATATACGCTCGAGTAATCGACCAGAAGTGCCTGTGCGATCTTACTCAGTATATTATTATCATCCATAAATTACCCCCGTCAGTTTTTCTTCTGCTCGTCGAATTTCTTGTGGATATTATTGATATCCTCTGTTGATCCGCCTCCGTCATCATCAGGAGCCCTGAACTCGCCCTTCTCTACGAGTCTGAGGAATGCATCGACAACATCGCTGTAAAGCTGTGTCCCCGAAACCTCCTTGATGATCGATACTGCCTTATCAAAGTTCATTCTCTTACGATAAGGACGATCAGAATACATGGCGTCAAAGGTATCTGCCACACCGATTATCTGCGCAACTCTCGGAACCTCATCACCCTTAAGACCCTTTGGATAACCCTTGCCATCAGGTCTCTCATGATGCGCTCCGGCACCTATAGCAAGCTCAGGCATGATACTGATATCCTTAAGTGCCCTGTAGCCCTGCAGTGAATGCGACTTAATGATCTTGAACTCTTCATCAGTCAGCTTGCCAGGTTTATTAAGTACCTCCGGTGGGATGGATATCTTACCGATATCGTGGAGAAGTGCGATATTGTAATAATTCTCAACAGTCTCCTCGTCATATCCCAGCTCTCTCGTGAGCATCGCCGTATACTCGGCAACTCTCGTTGAATGGCCGTTGGTGTATTTGTCCTTCATATCGATCGTTTTTGCGAAAGCCTCTATCATCTCTCTGATGAAGAGCTTCTGTTCCTGCTGTTTCTTCATAAGCGACTTGGTCTTGCGCTTAACTACGAAGAATATAAATGCTGCAACAAGCAGGAAGCCAAGTACTGCTACCAGAGCCTTGAACCAGACTCTCTCATAAAAAGCCTTCTTCTTGATGATCGTTACAGAAAGCTCATTATTGCCATGTCCCATGGAATCCTGAAGCTGCATCTTGAAATGATAAGTTCCGCCATCAAGGTTCGTATATGCGACAGGCTCAAGCTCTGTCCTGTTTACTGTCATCTTCTTATGATCAAAGCCTTCAAGATAGGTTGTAACCCTCGGATTGCTCAGTGCATATGAATAAACAAAGCTGTAAATAGTAAGTCTTCTTGCGGTTGCAGGGATCACAAACCTTCCCTTTTCATCCGGATAATAGCTCTTGCCATCAACATCCACGTAAGGAACCGCCATTTTCAGCTCGCCTACATCCTCAAAAGGTGTTTCGATATTTACCTTTGCAACCCCTGTCGTTCCGGAAATATAAAGCACACCCTCATTAGTAACATCGCTGTATGAGTTTGCGGTAGTAACACAAGGAAGTCCGTTATCCCTGCTGTAAAATACAGTGCTGATCTCCTCGTTGGCGATAAGCTCTTCAGCCGTCGTAACGTAGATACCGTTACTGCTGAGCACCCATATTTCTCCCAAAGAATTCTCGTAAAGATCGAAGTTATTCGAATAAGGGAATTTCTTGATGGTCGTAATCTGGTAATCCATCGTCATGTATGCGATGGAATTACTTGTGATGATCCAGTAGATATCCCTGAGCTTATCCTTCTTGACACGCATGACAACCTCGGATTCAAGTCCGTCCTCGATACCGAGATTCTTTATACTGTTTTCATTGATGATATAGATACCGTCTCCATCAGAACCAAGTATGATATCGCCGTTCTCAGCCTCCACAACAGTAAGAAGTTCTGTGTTGCTGAGTCCCGAACTGCTGTCGTATTTCTCTAAAACCTTACCATCTTTTACCCTGGCAAGACCGCCGCTGCAAACTGCAAGAACCGAACCGTCCTTACACTTATAGACCGTTCTGATACGGTCTGACGGAAGTCCGTCATCAACTGTATAGCAAACTATCGTCTTATCATAATATTCAACAAGTCCGCGGTCACTGTAGGTTGAGAACCATACATGTCCGTCACTGTCCTTGATAACGGATCTGATCCTGACGCCATTCAGAAATGCCACAAGATCATCCGTATTCTTCAGGGTATTGCGACTTGTGATCACCTTGGTTATAAGGAGTGACTCGACAGCATCATTCTTTCCCAGAACCACAAGACCGTTGTCACTTCCGATAAAGAGCAGGCCGTTTGCAACGCAGGTTGAATTGACTACTCTCGAATCAAGATCATACCACTCAAATATATCCGTAAACTGGTTCGGAACTATCTTCATAACGCCCTGTCTTGAAGATGTAAACCAGAGATTGCCCTGATAATCCACCAGCATATGATCGATGGAGTTATCCATAGGAACCTTCTCGAGTATCTTAAGGTTTCCGTCCTCCAGAATTCCTATACCGTTATCAGAACATATCCATAACTGACCACCGATCTGCTCCAATGATTTTATAACGGTGAGCGGCTCCACCTTATACATGCTCATCTGGTTGATACCGCCGCTGAGCCTGCCGTAATAAACCTTGGAATCCTGTGTACCGATATAAACATAGCCCGGATTCTGCTCATCAGGAAGAACCGTATATACTCCCTCGATACCCAGTCTGTTACTGTCATAGAAGCCTGTAAGCCTCTGATTCTCGATGGTAAATATATCTCCGTCCATAGTCTCGCCGTAGATAACTCCGTCAACACCCTTACGGAGCTCGCAGATATAATCCTCATTGATCTGTGGTTCATCCACAGGATGAAGCACGAGGTCATTGTCCACCATACCGAGACCGTGAGTTGTGGCTATGAAAATATTTCCGTCATTATCCTCAGCTATTGAACGGATGGTTGAAGATTTAAGTCCTTCAACATGGTTATACTGTTTATATTCGCCCTTATCCATAACGGCTACGCCGTTGTCATTTGTTCCTATCCACAGTCTGTTCTTACTGTCAACGCAGAGACTTACAACACTGGTAACGCCTGTGGTAGAATCGATTCTCTCAAATGTATTTCCATCATATCTGATAAGACCGCTGTAGCTTCCTATCCAGATAAAGCCTTCCTCTGTCTCAGCGATCGCATTCGCCTCGGAAGTCGGAAGACCGTTGGTATTATCATAAAGCACCGCTGAATAGCCTTCGCCCTTACTTGTCGGATCTACGGATATGACCTCATCCTCCGTACTGACCTCCGAATCGGACAGCTGATCCGCATGTATATAAGTGCTGCTGCCAGCCGAAAATATAACCCCAAAAAGCAAAAAAGCCGCAAGAACAAAGCATAACAACTTCCGTATGCCTCTGTTCCCGTGACTCATCTTTAAGCAGTTCCCCACAATCTTCATAAATACCACCTCTAACCCCTGGATATGAATAAAAACTTCTTTAGATATTACCGGTTAAAAATCGACTATATTGCCAGTGTATTATATCATACATTTTTACGTTTTTGCACTACTTACTTTTATCTTGTTTCATGATTTTTTAAGTGATATAATTGTGTTTATATTAGGGAAGTTGTGCCCTGCAGGCGTTTACAGTGCATCTGAACACATTTTTTTATTAGGAAATACGGGTAAACAGTATGATCAATGGCAAAAGGCTTTTAGCATTATGTACATCAAGGATTTACGACCCTCAGATCCACGGATTCATCAAGAATCTGAATGAGACTCTGAAGAAGGAAAACTGCACCCTTCTTGTATTTACTATCAATTCCGACATCTACTGGGATGAGTCTCTCAGACCTGCAGAGACCTTTATCTATGATCTGATGCCTTATGATGATCTCGACTGTGTCATGATCATGGACGAGAAGATCAAGAGTCATACCATTTCATCCGATATTATCAGAAGATCCAAGGAAAATAATGTTCCTGTCGTTATAATCGATGGCAAATACGAAGGTACGACCTGCATAAACTTTGATTATGCCCAGGGCTTTGAAGCCATGGTAAGGCATATCATCGAGGATCATCACGCAAAGGACCCTCATATGATGGCCGGTCTTCCACATAACTATTTTTCCGATCAGAGAATTGAGATATTCAAGAAGGTTCTTGCCGAAAATAATATCCCATTCGATGACAGCAGGATAAGCTACGGTGATTTCTGGGCGGATCCGACCATAGAAGCTACTCTTAAGCTTCTTATGCGCGACCACATCCCTGACGCCGTAATCTGTGCAAATGACATCATGGCTCTTAATGTCAGCGATGTCTTAAAGAGTGCGGGCTATTCCATCCCGAAGGATGTCATAGTATCCGGCTTTGACGGCTTTGACGAGATATTTTTCTCTACACCTAAGATCTCTTCAGTCAGCTGTGATACCATCCATCTGTCTGAGGCTGCTGCAGAAGCAGTAAAGAAGATCATCAACGGCGAACCGGTTTCCGATGAGTATATAGTTCCATATCTTATGCCAAATGAATCCTGCGGCTGCCCTGATAAGACCTGGCATGACCAGACCATCCTTTCACGCTTCAACGACAGCTTCTACAGACATCAGGATGATGTCAGGATACTTTATAATATCTCATCCAGCATGGAGACAAGCCTCACTATATGGGATATGGCTGCAAGCATCCATAATCACAAGACCAAGAATATCATCAATGTCGTAGACTGGAATATATTTAACACTGAAACCAACTATTTCATCACTCCGCGTACAGGAAAGATGAATCTTCACATACTTAACGATGCAGACTTTGCAGAGGAGCATCGTTTTACCAGAGAGCCTCTTCCAAGGAAGCTCTTCAATGACAAGACTGTAAATGACAAGGAATCTGTATTTTCGGGAAACTTCAGGGATCGTATGATCGAGCTTCTCGATACCGGCTTCCCGCTTATCTTCATTGCCCTTGATTATATCAACAAGCCTATGGGCTTCACCTGTTTCTTCTTCAAGGACTATATGATCACCAATTATTCGAAGGCTGCAAGTATCACAACCGCAATAAATATGGGTATCGGTGGTTTTGTAAATATGCAGTACCAGCGTTATCTTCTTAACAAGATGGACGTCATGTATACCCACGATCCGCTGACCGGTCTCTATAATCGTATCGGCTTTAATGTCATGTTTGACAAAGCTTTAAACGAAAATAAAGGAAAACCCGCCACGGTCATTATGTCTGACCTTGACGGGCTGAAATACATTAATGATAATTTTGGTCACGCTGAAGGTGACAGAGCCATCGCTGAGGTTGCTTCCGCTCTCGTTGAAGCCTGCCCTGACTACGCTCTTTCAGCACGTTTCGGCGGTGACGAGATATTTTCCGTAATAATCGGCGACTGCGATTCTGCCGCCATTATAAAGAAGATCGATGACATCCTCGTCGAATTCAATAAGAATGCTGACCTCCCTTACGAGGTTATGACCAGCAGCGGCGCATTTAATACAGTCCTTGATGACAGCTTCAATATCATTGATGCTATCAAGGTTGCCGACAAAGAGATGTATCAGGTAAAGGATGCCAAGAGGGCATATAGAATGCATTTACACTGACATCTCTTCCCATTCCATACCCTTCGACAGGGTAAATGCTTTAGTTTCATCCATAGGCATAGGCTTACCGAAATAGTAACCCTGTGCCTTTTCACATCCTATCTTCTTCAGGAATTCATAGCGTTCCTTAGTCTCAACACCCTCACAGAGAGTCATGACACCAAGTCCCTTAGCACCATCACGTCACCGTTCTCGATAACGCGGTTATAATCTTTACAGACTCTCTCAACCACAAAAGTATCTATCTTATGTATCAGATGGTAATTCTCCAGAGTATCGATAAAGTCCGCAGTGGAAATTGCCACCTGAGCGCGGTATACCGTAAACCTTTCCGCCTAATATATCTATAATATTATCTTTATATCTGCAGAAATCATGCGCTGTTTTTTTATCACTTTTCCTGCAACAATAAAACATAAACATTAACAACTGCGGCTGCCATAAAATAGATACAGCCGGACATGATCAGGTTCATATCCGGCTGTAAGTATATTTGGAAGGTTTTTTTGTGATTCTAAATTATTTCTTCTTTCTGCTTCTTACATCAAATGCAACTGCAACTACGAAGATAAGACCCTTAACGATGTACTGATAAGAGATATCTAATTCCATAAGGTTCATTCCGTTTGTAAGAGACATGATAACGAGTGTACCGATGATAGTATTTGTTACACGGCCTACACCACCGCTAACGGCTACACCACCGATGTAACATGATGCGATCGCATCCATCTCGAAGCCAAGACCGGCTGTCGGTGTTGCTGACTGAAGTCTTGAGGTATAAAGAATACCACCGAGAGAAGCCATAAGGCTTACTGAACAGAAGGCGAAAAGTGTTACCTTCTTAACGTTGATACCTGAAAGCTCTGCTGCCTGAGCGTTGCCGCCGATACCGTAGATCGCACGTCCGAGCTTTGTCTTGTTAAGCATGAAGTTGTAGATAAGAAGAACTGCTCCTACGATAACTGCTGTCCAAGGAATACCCTGGAAGCTTGCAAGTGTGTACATAACCAGCATGATAACTGCTGAAACTGCGATCTGCTTGAAGATGAAGATCTGAACCGATGGAACTTCAAAGTTGTATTTTACTTTGTTCTTTCTGGTCTTTGTATCCGAGTAGATCATTGCAAGAACCAGAAGTCCGCCGATTATAAGTGTCAGTACGTGGAGGCTTCCTCCGCTTGTAATATCAGGAATGAAACCGTTTGAAAGTGACTTGAAGCCTTCATTTGGAACGATGATTGTACCTGTATCCTGAAGTGAAAGGTTAAGAAGTCCACGGAATATGAACATTCCGGCAAGTGTTGTAACGAAGGCCGGAACACCGACTTTGGTTACGAGGAGACCCTGATAGAAACCGATCAGAAGTCCGAGTGCAAGTACTATAAGAATAGCAAGCCACTCATTTACGTGATACTTTGTCATAAGGATCGCTGCGACTGCTCCTGAGAAGCCGGCAACATATCCAACCGAAAGATCAATGTGACAGATAATAAGGATTATCGTCATACCGATCGCTATAACTGCAACATAACCTGCCTGATTGATGAGGTTGGTTATATTTCTTGCTTCAAGGAAAGCTCCGTCTGTCTCGATGGCGAAGAAAGCCATGATGACTATCAAAGCTATATACATCATATAATCGCGAATATTTGTCTTCGCAAGTGTGAGAACTTCACGTCCGAGACCACCCTTCGGTTTGTCCTCACCGTTCATTGACCCTCCGTTATGTCGGGTCTGTAATTTATCATATCCAGCATTTTTGACCAACTGCATATTTATTTCCCTCCGACTGTTTTTTCAGTGTTATCTCAATATTATTAACACGCCTCTTCCATAGAATTAATGGCCATAGCCATAACCTTTTCTTCCGTGGCTTCCTCTCTTGTAAGTTCACCTGTAATGGTTCCTTCCGACATAACATAGAGTCTGTCGCTCATTCCCAGTACCTCCGGAAGCTCAGAAGAGATCATGATGATACTCATACCCTGATCCACAAGCTTATTCATAAGTGAGTAGATCTCGTATTTTGCACCTACATCAATACCTCTGGTAGGCTCATCCAGGATGAGTACCTTAGGCTTCGCAAACATCCATTTTGCTATCTGAACCTTCTGCTGGTTACCACCACTGAGGTTGCCGACCTTCTGCTCTATCGAAGGTGCCTTGATATTGATCGAGTTCTTATAATCATTTGCTATATTTATCTCTTCATTTTCATTGATAGAGATTTTATCTACAAGCTCCTCGAGATTTGCTATCGTAATGTTATATCTGATGTCCTGCATAAGGATGAGTCCGTTGCCCTTGCGGTCCTCCGAAACGTAAGCAAGTCCTTTCTTGATCGCGTTTCTCGGATGCTTGAAGCGCTGCTTCTCACCGTTAAGATAGAACTCTCCGGCTGTTATCTTATAGCCTGAAGGATTTCCGAAAATACTGTGTGCAAGCTCGGTTCTTCCGGCTCCCATAAGACCCTGGATACCGACGATCTCGCCCTTCTTGACATTGATATTTACATGGTGCAGGATCTCACGGTTCTTTGCTGGATCAAATACCGTCCAATCCTTTAACTCGAGTGCTACATCTCCGAATTCATGTTTTACTCTTTTCGGATAAATATCATCCATTTCACGGCCAACCATGTGCTTGATTATCTCTGCTTCCTCGATCTTTCTCGCGGTAGCATCCATAGAACATATGGTGGCCCCGTCTCTAAGGACGGTTATTGTGTCTGCAATTGCCGTAATCTCTCTAAGTTTATGTGAGATCATGATGCAGGTTACTCCATGCTCCTTAAGCTCTCTTATAAGTCTGAGAAGATTCTGGCTGTCATCTTCATTAAGTGATGCTGTTGGCTCATCCAGGATGAGCAGCTTTACGTTCTTACTAAGTGCCTTTGCGATCTCAACCAGCTGCTGGTTGCCGACGCCAAGCTCTTTTACTTTCATTGAAGGATCGGCCTTAAGACCTACCTTGTCGAGCATTTTCGATGCCTGAACTATTGTCTCGTTCCAGTTGATCGTTTTGCCCTTTACTATTTCGTGTCCAAAAAATATATTTTCATATAAGCTGAGCTCGGGAATAAGAGCAAGCTCCTGATATATGATAACTATTCCCTTTTCTTCACTGTCTGCTATCTTCTTAAACTTCTGTACTTCGCCGTTATAGACGATGTCACCTGAATATGTTCCATGAGGATATACACCGGACAGTACCTTCATCAGTGTTGATTTTCCGGCTCCGTTTTCCCCGACGAGACAATGAATCTCTCCGCGCTTTACTTTGAAATTGACATTATTAAGTGCTTTTACACCCGGAAACTCTTTAACTATTCCCTTCATTTCCAGTATATAATCGCTCATAGAAGCCTCCTTAATAGTTCCTTCGTGTTCCCTTTAGCTCTTCAGTAACATGGACCACATTTAGTGGTCCATGCTGAAGAGGGGAATTGGTAAACTATGATCTCAAAATTACTCTAAACCTGTAAAGTCTGAAGCGTCATAGTATCCTGAATCGATGAGTGACTGCTTTACATTGTCCTTTGTTACAACTACGATCGATGTCTGCTTTGCAGGAACCTGGATCTTTCCGTTGTCATATGATGTATCTGTTACCGGCTCCTTGTCCTCAAGGATGCTTACTGCCATTGCTACTGAATCTGCTGCAAGTGTTCTTGTGTCCTTAAATACTGTCATTGACTGCTTTCCGTCGATGATGTACTGAACTGATGCCTTCTCTGAATCCTGTCCAGTGATTACATAGCTCTTAACATCCTTATCTGATGCAAATACGTCTGCGATCGAACGAGCTGTTCCATCATTTGGTGCAAGTACAAGTACGTCACCCTTCATGTCCTTACCAGACTTTGTAAGGTTTGCTTCTGCCTTAGACTTTGCCACGTTGAAATCCCAGTCTGTTGTGATCTGGCCGATGATCTTACCGATCTCATCTCTGTCGAGATCGTTCTTATCCTTAAGCTTCTCTGCTTCTGAAGAATTTGCTATAACGAATGTTCCGTCAGCGATCTTTGGCTGAAGAACGCTCCAAGCGCCTTCGAAGAAGATGAATGCGTTGTTATCAGTTGCTGCACCTGCGTAGAGGTAAAGAGGGATACCGCTTCCGTCAGGTGCATTATCTATCAAATACTGACCCTGAGCAGCTCCTACTGCAAAGCTGTCAAAGGTTACGTAGTAATCAACTGCATCTGTTCCTGTTATAAGACGGTCATAAGCGATGACCTTAACGCCTGCTGCTTTTGCTTCCTCAACTGCTGCTGATGCTGCCGCATCGTCCTGTGCGCAGATGATAAGTACCTTAATGCCCTTTGAAATAAGTGTCTCAACATTTGTCTTCTCTGTTGCTGATGAACCCTGGCTGAAAAGAACCTGATTTGTGAAGCCTGCATCCCCGAGGATTGTTTCGAACTGCTTCTGATCCTGTAACCATCTTGGCTCATCCTTTGTTGGAAGGATAACTCCTACCTGAACTCCTGAACTTGAAGAAGAATTTCCTGATGCATTGCTCTCATCAGCCTTCTTATCCTTCTTTCCACAACCTGTTGCGGCACCCATGACCATAGTAGCTGCAAGTGCGAGCCCTAAGATCTTCTTACCTAATTTTCTCATTTACCTTACCTCCGTAAATTTTTTCGTCCGTTTCCGTATATGCAGTTTACCTGACTGCCAGCACCGGATTACGGCATATATTTTTCTGCTGAAATGAATATATCACTGATTCAACACGAATAACTTGTCTCTTTCTGTTAATTTTTGTTCTCTTTTTTACAGGCCTCGGGGATTATAGCACAAAACTGACAATTCGGAATCCTAAACAAAAAAGTGCTAATCCACATATGCAGATCAACACTTTTTTATACCAGTCTCTATTCAGATTCCTTGCCTTCTTTATATTCAGAAGGTGTAACACCTACGTTCTTCTTGAAGGTGCGGCTGAAATAATTTGCATCGGAGTAACCAACCTCCAAACATATCTCCTTCATACTCTTATTGGTATTTCGGAGCAGTTCCTTGGCCCTCTCGATACGGACATTCGTCAGATATTCTATAAAGTTGCTTCCTGTACGCTTCTTGAAAAGCTTACTGAAATAGTAAGGACTTATCTGAAGCTCCTTCGAAACATCATCCAGGATAATATCCTTTGAATAGTTGGCAGCAATATAATCCTGCGCGTTCTTGATGATGTCCACCGTATTTTCCTCTTTTTTCGTAAGGATGTTGTGGCAGACGGTTCCGATCTTATTTGTGAACCACTCGCGAAGCTGGTCGTAGGTAGTCATATTCATAATGGTTTCAAGGTATTCGCTTCTCATATTGAAGCGGTAGATCATTCCGCCGCTCTCGAAGCCTATCCTTTCGGCTCTCAGAACGAATTCCAGAACCTTCAGCTTCACGTCCATGACATTCTGGACATGAGTCTCCATCATCCAGTCAAAGAAGGAGCCTGCATAGAAGGATGCTCGGCTGACATTTCCCTCCTCGATATTCTTGAAGAGAGCATTTTCAGTATCCACCGGATAATCATCCTCATAGCTTACCAACAGCGACTGATCGCTTACATGCACCACCGAATCGGTCCTGTTGAAGGCAAGAGAACGCATAGCCTCATTATAAGACTGCGAGAGGTCCTCTAACATATGGACAGTTCCGATACCAACTCTGAACCAGGCATTGAAAAGCCTTCTCAGCTCTCTTGCCATCTTTCTTGCTTCATTGATTATCTCTATTCTCTTCTCGTATTCCTCTTCCGGAAGCGGCATGGCCTTCGGGACAAATACAAGTATCATATTTCCCATCATGGCGCCCACACAGCAGTTAAAGAAGGATTTCACCGCATCCTTTATGCGCGAATACTCCTTCTGGAGACGGACGGTGGTACCGATGGTATTTTCCATCTCGCCCTTCGGTGCAAGATCACCAAACTGAAGGGACATCATGAAGCCCGAATCCTCTTCTATTCCCAGCAGTGTCCTGAAGTTCGCCAGATCCTCCGCACCATGATTCTGATATATCAGCGAATAGATGAAGCCATTCTCAATGATCGGTGTGACGATCTCAAGCTTCTCTCTATTGGAAAGCTCCTCGCTCCTCTTTCTCTTGGCTGCATCCACCTTCCTCATGGCCTTCTCAAGGATACTTATGATCACCTCCTTGTCGATAGGCTTGTTGATATAGTCCATGACGCCGATATCGATGGCATCCTTCGCATAATCAAACTTAAGGTAAGCGCTGACAACGATAAATATGATACCATCGTTATTTCTCCTGATCTCTCTCATGGCTTCGATACCGTTGATACCCGGCATCTGAATATCCATAAATACGATATCCGGCCTGAAATAATCCGCCTGCTCGATAACTCTCCTGCCTGTATTTGCGCTTTCTATGAGGCACTGCCCCGGAAAGTTATTCTCTATTATGAACTTTAATGCATTTATGACGATGCTCTCATCATCTGCGATCAAGATCTTATACATCCTGTTCTCCTATCTGTTATGCAGCTTAAATATATAAAAAATCGCCGCGTTTACTATCTATTATTCTCAGTTTGCGGAATCTTTCGGAATATACAGTGCGATCTCGGCGCCCATATTCTCCCCGACACTGGTTATCTCAATAACATTTTCGCGGTCATAGAAGGTTCTGAGGCGCTTGATAACATTGTCCAGCCCGATTCCTTCCTTCTTCTGAATATATTCCTCGTCCTTGAGATTGACATTTATTATCTTCTCTATTATATCCTGCGGGATTCCAACGCCGTTGTCACTGACGGAAATAACGATATCATCATCTTCGCCTGTTACGGAAACGTCAATCTTCTTCTCCCAGCTGACGTCATGAAGTCCGTGCTTGATGCAGTTCTCCACCACCGGCTGAAGTATCATGCTCGGCACGCAGATACTAAGATACTGCTCATCAATATTTGTGCTGTAGTGGATCTCGCCGGCATAACGCACATTTAATATGTAAATATAGTCATCAACTATCTGCAGCTCTTCTTTTATAGTAGAGATGCCCTCATCGCTCTTCACCCTGTACCTGAAGAAGTCCGCCACCTTATGGATATAGCGGTAGGTCTGGTCAGCATCCTCAAGCATTGCAAGCTGGGCGCCGGCATTCAGAGTATTGAACAGGAAATGCGGATTGATCTGAGCCTGAAGGTATTTCAGCTGGGCATCCTTAACAGAGGCCTCCATAAGGATGGACTTCTCGCGAAGGGCACTCTCAGCCTCCATACTTACTCGAACCTTCTCCATATATTCCTTCAGACTTATAACCATCTGGTTAAAGGAATTGTTAACGATACCGATCTCGTTATAATCATGTGGCTCCACCAGCTGCACATCAAGATTACCTTCTCCGACCTCCTTAGCCGTATCCACCAGCTTCTGGAGCGGGTTGGTCAGCCTTCTTATAAGAAGCAGAAGTATACAGATATCAACGCCGCCTGTAAGGATGAGTATGATACTATACAGTCTCTCTGAGGTTCTCACCAGGTTGCTCATCTTATTATAGGTGCCCGCATTGTTGTGGAACAGCAGGTTATTAAGATTGGACATACTGGTGGTCAGATATTTATACTGCCTCTCCGCCTGATTCTGATATTCCTGATAATCGTCGATCTCACCGTTCTTCTTCGCAAGGACCGCCTTGCTCACCGACTGGATATAGCAGGTGGAAATATTATAGATAGAGTTCTCTCCTGCCTCCACATCGGTCATCTCGCCTGTATGTTTGAATTTTTTTAAGAATTCCTTGTACTTTTCCTCATTTATATAATACTGATTTAAGACGCTCTCATCCTTCATGTTAAGATATTCATGCATCTCCGAATGTATCGTATCCAGCCATTCACGCATCTCGGTCAGCTTTCTGTTGCCCTCGTACGCGCTGTCTACATTGCTCACCACAGTCCTCATATTCCTGAAAATATAGATATTTACTATCAATACGGATATGAAGGTCAGAAGGAAAATATAAATGATCTGGGTACGGAATTTTCTCCTCTTAATCTTCATCCAGATACCTCTCTACATTATCCTTCGTAATAACTGTATCATCAACGATTATATAGTCGCTGACACTGCCGTGGTTTTTATAATTTACCAGTGCATCCACACAGACCATTCCAAGCTGTCCGGCGTCCACATCGATAAGCGCCGCTATCTCTTCGTCTCTTACAGCCTTTAACAGCGAATCAGAGACTCCGTAGCCTATTATCTGTGCATTGCCTACAAGATTGTAATCTCTCACAGCCTGATAAACAATCTTCGTATCGTGCTCATTCACACAGATGAGTATGTCCGGCCTTTCGTATTTGTCAGTCAGAGTCACCTTCGCCAGATCCGAAAGTCTGAAGTTGGCAAGCCCTGCCACATCCACTATCTGCATATCCACGTTCAGATGGTTACCTTCGTTGGCCAGGGTGATCCTTATACCGTCCAGCAGTCTCTCGGTTCCCTCTGCCTCTTCATCAACAAATACAACAACCTTAGGTTTTCTTGTCTTTGTAATATTTATTATGGTTCGGGCATATTCTCTTCCGAGATTGTAGTCACCGATCTCTATAAAGGACTTTCTGCTGCCCGGGCAGTCCGAAAGAAGAGTGATGGTAGGAATCTCACCCTCTGTTGCCTCATCGATCGCAGCCTTCAGCTCCTCCTCATCCGAACCCTCGAGGATGATGCCGTCCACCTGCATGGCCGCAGCCATTCTTACATAATCATCATCAGTATAGTCCGTGCCGGAACCGGTCTTCAGCTTCTCAACATAGACTCCATGCTGTTTTCCGTAATTCCTTGCCTCCTCGTAAATATGATTTGCCGTATAGGAATCCTCCGACTTACTGATGAAGGCAAAATGGTACTTGTATTTTGTACCGTCCTTATTCACTTCCTTCAGTTTGCTGTGCATGTAAAGAGAAATGACGACGATGGCCGTCGCAAAGAAAATAAGAAGGATAACTGTGTACAGACCGTATTTATCCAGCTTTCTTTTTTGTATTTTATTATCCTCAGCATCGATCCCGCTGTTTTTTTCATCAGCGTCGGTCATGCTGCTCTTCTCATTATCCATCATAATTCTATCGTATCCTGTCTGCTTTCTAGTAGATCACGCGGTTTCTTCCACCGGTCTTGCCGAGGTAAAGCTTTTCATCCGCCTCTTTGATAGTCTTGTCCATATCTCCGTTAAAATCATATTCCGTAAGTCCGAAGGTCATGGTCACATTTATCTCCTGCTCACCGGCCTTAATAGTCTCCTTCTGTATCAGACTTCTCAGCCTCTCAAGTATAACAAAGGCATCATCACCATTGACCCCGGTAAATATAAGCAGGAATTCCTCGCCGCCCCATCTTGAAGCAAGGCAGCTATCGCCACACTCACTCTTAAGGGTATTTGCAACTGTCTTCAGCACCTCGTCGCCGGCATCGTGGCCGTAGGTATCATTAACCTTCTTGAAGAAATCAATATCGCCCATACATATACTGACAGCGCCGACTTCTTTCGTCTTCGAGAGTCCGTTCAGGAAATCTCTGGCATAACGTCTGTTGCAGAGTCCGGTGAGCTGATCCGTATTTGCCTCTCTCACCAGTCTGTCATTGTATTTCATAAGCTTGCTCTCAGCCACATTCTCGCGGTGGCTATAGATATATGAAACGATCACCACAGAAAGAAATACAGCCGTGATATTCGTGCTCTGTATCAGCTTGCCCGAAACCTCGCTTATCTCAACCTCCGGCTTATTTCCACTATAGATAAATATCGTAACTATTCTGACTGCAAGAACTATCAGTGTCAGGATGATCTTGAAGCCGAGGCTGCCGTGGACCGCAAAAAAGCAGAGCATGAGCATGATCAGAAAATAATTCTGCATGCCTGCGCTCCAGCCGAAGCACGGTATCATCGCCAGACTATAAGTAAAGGTAAAGAGCAGAAACAATGTCAGCGATACCTTTGTATTTGAAAAATATGTATTTGCGAAGAGGATTATCATAGCCACGAAGATGAGCACTACCCTGTAGGGATACTTCTTAACCACCTCGAAGCCCGCAAATATAAGGTCGATAAGAAATGCCGCCGTCATGATCATATATATGATACGCAGCGTCACTACGCCTCTCTTCGTTTCGTTCTGAAACCCTATATCCTTCCCAATAAAACTTGCAAAACCCATAACAATACCTTCTTTTTTTGCAAAGTCAAAACAAAACTCCGATTTTCATTATAATACTATCGTTTTTCAACCGCAATTACTGAATTTCACAAAAAAAAGATCCGCAGCCCGTACTGCAGATCTTTTTTATATAACCCTATTCTTCTTCCATATAACTCTTCATTTCATCGATCATATCATCATTTAAAGGAGCTTCCTTAAGCTTCTCCCAAGCCTTTTTTGCTACGTCACTGATCTTCGCCGGAAGTAATTCCTCATGATACTGGTAGTGGCCATATCCACGATATTTGTCTGTATACTGAGCTACTTCCTGGCCATCTCTGACGATCCAAACCTTCATATCAGGCTCATTCTCGTGCTTTGTACTGCGAGGCCTAAGCTCTATCAGCCACTGATCATTCTCGAAGATCACTACATTCTGCTTTGGTTCTTTGTTCTCCATAATGCAAATACCTCCTTATAAAAGATTGTAAATACAACCACGCTTATTATATCACAGTTTGCATTCTCTAACAACCTTGCAATTGACCGAATCTGATTAAAATTATTAATTTTTTATGTATGTCTAACAACCTCGAATCTCTGCAGTTTTATCCGCTCTCCGGGCCTGATCCCGCCCTTTCTTCTGGCTATATCTATCTGTTCTTCGACAGTATCCACGCCCTCAAGATCAGGGAGAAGCAGTCCCCGTCTTCCTCCACTGCTGACGATAACTCCGTAACGTTTTACGTCCAGCTGGGAAGACGAATCGATATCCTCCGGCTCACCGAGCACATCCACATTTATCTCGAGGTATTTCAGCTCATCCGCAGTAATAGGATCAAAGCGAGGATCAAAGGAAGATGCACTTATGGCATTCTGGATTATCTCAGCCGCAACATTATCCTCTGTCGGAAGGATAGTTCCGATACAGCCTCTGAGACTGCCCTGCTTATGTATGGAAACAAAGGCTCCGGCCCTCTTTTTATACATCTCGGAAGGAAGTCCCTCCGGAACCACTATGGTTTCCTTTCTCAGGATATAGCTTTCAAGAGATTTTCTGGCCAGCTTCACGTAATCATCCGAATTCGCTGCCAGCTCCGCCAACTTTCTCTCCTCTTCCTCTATATGAAGCTTCCTGAAATGCCTTGTTTCGTCCGGTCCCTCCGGATAGAAGGAGCATATGCCATAACCGACGCCCGTAACATCCTCGTGGGAATATTTCGTCGCACGCACCTTTATACCGTCAAAGGCTCCCGCCATGATCACAAAGGATCTGTGACCACACTCTGCAGCTTTATCGCAGAAGTTTTCATCAAAATCAAAAAGTTCTCCGAAGGCCGCCCTGCCGCATACATCCATTATCCTCTCATCATAGACCGGCCCTTCCTGCGCAAAACCGTACGGTCCGTAATCCTGCAACTTGTGTGACAGATCTCCGCTGGCAACAAATACAGCTCTTCTTCCGGTTCTCTCCACCGCCGCCTTGATAAGCTCACCAAGATGATAGTGATCAGCTAACGGAAGCCCCGAAAGCCCTATACGTACTATCTTAAAATCACTGTATTTCTTACGGATGAACCAGAGCGGGACCATAGTCCCGTGATCCAGCTGAGCCTTCCTCTCACCCTCTATACCTGCCGGAAAGTCCTCCGCCTCCGCAAGAGTTGCAATGGAATCCCAAAGCGCAGAATCATATTTTTCATCGAAGCTTACCTCGCGGGCTCCGAATTCCGCAAAGGAGCCCTTAGCCCCCTGCCCCGGTGATATATGAAAATAGTTCGAATACATCGTTGCGTGAGGACTTGTGATGATTATCGTCTCCGGCTTAAGAAGAGCTATCTCCTCCGCCACCTTATCATACGAATCGATGGTCCTCTGCACCTGTTTTTCGCTTCCTCTGCCAACCGCCGGAACGATCAACGGCGGATGCGGCACCATAAATCCTGCTACTATCGGCATGCAACCCCTCCTTCTCATAATCACTGCCAATATCACTACGCCACTGATACACCTGCAGCAGTCCTCTCCGCCGCCGGTAAACCCTCAGCATAATTTTAGCAGTTCCCCGTAAATACATGATCAAGCTTCTCTTCGGCCACCCTCTTCAGTCTGTAGATCAGACCTACATCCGTCGCCGGGCGGTCGGTCATATGAAAACGCGGGAAAAACCTCGAAATATGAAGTGTTATATCCCTTCCGATAACATTTCCATCCTTATCCTTAAGGCCGCTCACCCAGCTGCTCAGCTCTCTCATCTCTTCCTCTGTATCATTCTCCCCCGGAATGATGAGAGTGGTAAGCTCCACGTGGCACAGCTTGACCGCTTCCTCTATAAATTCCATGACCATCCTTCGGTCACCCTTTAATACATCTCTGTAATATCTGTCTGTAAAGCCCTTCAGATCTATATTCATGGCGTGAATATACGGCCCTATCTCTCTCAGGACCTTAAGATCAGCCATACCGTTCGATACAAGAACATTCTTCATGCCCCTCTCTGCAACAAGCTTTGCAGTATCTCTGACATATTCGTAACCGATAAGCGGCTCGTTGTAGGTGAATGCAACTCCAATATTTCCGCGGCTTTTGTAATGTTCCGCCAGCCCTGCAAGCTCCTCCGGAGCTATATACTGTGCTTCATTTGCCCGCTCCGGCACGTCGTCAGCCCAGGATATCTCATAATTCTGGCAGAAAGGACATCTCAGATCACAGCCAAAGCTTCCTACCGAAAGGACCCAACTGCCCGGCATGAATCTTGCGATGGGCTTCTTCTCTATCGGATCAAGATTAAGTGCCGTGACCAAGCCATAATTCCCCGGAACGACTTTGCCATTCACACAGCGTCTTATGCCGCAGAAGCCTGCACGCCCCTCCGCTATATCACAATGTCTGAAACAAACCTCGCAAACCGCCATATGACGCCCCCCTATCATCCAGGATCAGACCATCAGAACAAACAAAATATCCCGTACGCCGCAAAAGAAACGATCCATGCAACCGTGCACTGCATCAGAACCATGGCCGCTGCCCATTTGCCGCCCAGCTCGCGCTTAACCGAAGCTATCGCAGCAACGCAAGGTGTGTACAGCAGACAGAAGATAAGCAGTGCTCCTGCCGCTTCCGGAGCCATAACAGCTGTTATTCCTGCCTCTCCACCGAACAGTACGGAAAGTGTCGAAACAACGCTCTCCTTCGCCATAAAACCACTGATCAGAGCAGTTGCAACCTTCCAGCTTCCAAAGCCAAGAGGTGCAAATACAGGTGCTATAAAGCCTGCGATTATCGCAAGCATACTATCCTCAGAGCCATTTACAAGGCTGAGGTTGAAATCAAAATTCTGCAGGAACCATATAACTATGGTCGCAACAAATATAACCGTGAAGGCCCTCATGAGGAAGTCCTTCGCCTTGTCCCAGAGCAGTCTCAGAACATTCTTCAGACCGGGCATACGGTAGTTCGGAAGCTCCATAACGAAAGGAACCGCCTCACCCTTAAATACAGTCCTCTTCGAGATCAATGCCGCAATTATTCCAACAAGGATACCCAGCAGATACAGTCCTACCATGATAAGTGCCCCGTGTCCCGGGAAGAAGGCTGCTGTAAAGAAAGCATATATCGGCAGCTTCGCAGTACAGCTCATGAAAGGTATCAGCATGATCGTAAGCTTTCTGTCTCGTTCCGATGGAAGCGTACGGCTCGCCATAACACCCGGTACCGAGCAGCCGAAGCCTATAAGCAGCGGTACTATACTTCGTCCCGAAAGACCGAGCTTACGAAGCATTTTATCTGTAACAAAGGCAATTCTTGCCATATATCCGCTGTCTTCCAGAAGTGACAGGAAGAAGAACAAGAGGATTATTATCGGCAGGAAGGAAAGCACCGTTCCCACGCCTTCAAATATACCGTTTATGATAAGTGAATGAACGACACTGTTGACATGCATATTTGTGAGTCCCTTGTCAACGCTTGCCGTCAGCGAATCGATGCCCTTTTCAAGCAGCTCCTGAAGCCAGGCACCCACAACATTGAAGGTAAGCCAGAAGATAAGACCCATGATACCGATAAATGCAGGGATCGCTGTAAACCTGCCGGTCAGTATCTTATCGATCTTCTCACTTCTCTCACGTTCCTTGCTTGCTCTCGGCTTTACAACCGTCTCCCTTACAAGCTTCTCTATAAATGAGAAACGCATATCGGCTATGGCCGCTGAACGGTCGAGTCCTCTCTCCTCCTCCATCTGGATTATGATGTGCTCGATCATTTCCTTCTCATTCTGGGTAAGGTTCAGAGCATCCATTACACGCTCATCGCCCTCAATTATCTTATTTGCGGCGAATCTCACCGGTATTTCCGCACTCCTTGCATGATCCTCGATAAGATGCATGATGGCGTGCAGGCATCTGTGGACCGCTCCGCCATGATCCTTTTCGTCGCAGAAGTCCTTCTTGCCCGGACTTTCCTGGTATTTTGCAACATGAACCGCGTGACTGATAAGCTCGTCAACACCTTCGTTCTTGGCAGCGGATATCGGAACGACAGGTATACCAAGCAGCGCCTCCATATCATTAATTCTTATAGAGCCGCCGTTTCCTCGAACCTCGTCCATCATATTGAGTGCAAGCACCATCGGTATATCCAGCTCCATCAGCTGCATCGTAAGGTAGAGATTTCGCTCTATATTTGTCGCATCAACTATATTTATTATTCCCTTCGGCTTTTCATCTATTATGTACTGACGTGAAACTATCTCCTCATCCGTATAAGGCGAGAGGGAATAAATACCCGGCAGATCCACAACCTCGGTCATCGGAATATTCCTGATGGAACCGCTCTTTCTGTCGACTGTAACTCCCGGGAAGTTGCCTACATGCTGATTTGATCCTGTCAGCTGATTAAAGAGAGTCGTCTTGCCGCTGTTCTGGTTGCCCGCAAGCGCAAAGGTAAGCAGAGTTCCCTCAGGAAGCGGCTTTTCACTGCATTTTTCATGATAAATACCGCCTTCACCGAGACCCGGATGGTGTCTGTAGGATCTGGTATCCGTCCTCGCTTCAGCACCTTCCAGTACCGCCTTCCTGCCAAGGCTTGCCAGAAGCACATCCGTATCCGGCTTGTCTGAGGTATCCCTTGTTATCTCTATCTTCTCGGCATCATCAAGCCTTATGGTCAGCTGATAGCCGTGAATACGTATTTCCATAGGGTCGCCCATGGGTGCGTATTTGATAAGCTTTACCTCTGCCCCCGGTATCACTCCCATATCGAGGAAATGCTGCCTAAGTGCACCATCTCCGCCAACACTTTCTATTATTCCTCTTTTTCCTATTTCAAGTTCACGCAGTGTCATTTTGTTTTCCTATTCTGTTCCACGTTATTTAAACCGCAGTCGTATTCAGCAGTTTTATTCAACAGCCTTATTCCGCAGTTTTATTCCGCAGTTTTCGTGGATTATTCTTTCGTAATAATAAACGTTTCAATAAAGATTTTACATCAATATCCTTTTAATTGCCATATTAATAATTTACTGATATTCTTATATAGTAGTTGCCGGTAATAAAGCCGGTGATAAAGCTTTCAGGCCAAATAAACACGGTTATGACAGTTTTGTGACATTTTTCTGACAGAATTGCGGGGATACTCAGCCATTGCAATGATATTCTATGATCAACCCAAGTAAAACCGGTGCTGATAAAGCACTCTACGAATAAGAATCATAGGAGGTCAATACAATGACAAAATTAAAATCACTTATGCTCACAGGAGCAGTCGCAGTTCTTTCAGTTTCAGGTATCGCATGCCTCACAGCATCTGCAAATTCAGACAATACTCCGGAGAAGACGACAGAATTTATAGAGATCACAACAACAGAGGCCAAGGACGACAACAAGGACGACAGCAAAGATAACGACCGTGACTACAAGGTATACACCTTCAACTTCGGCGATGAAGATCTTAAGGATTTTCAGATAACGCTCAAGAATAACTTAAAGCTTGATTACAGCAAGCTTACCGAGGAAGAGAAGGAAGAGCTTCTGGCCATCTACGACCGTATCGAAGCAATCTTCGCAGAGGTATTTCCTGAGGATCTCTCAGACATAACCGATGATGAGATGGAATCAAGACTTGAGAAGTACGAAGACGAGCTCGACAAGCTTTCAAAGCGTTCTTCAGAGCTCGAGAAGAAGGCCGGCTGGGATGACGGAGATGCAGTTATTTCCTTCATCACAAATATCGACAATGAGGATCTTATCAACAAGACTTCAGCCTTCATCGAAAATATCACAGAGGAAGGCATCGAGAAGATTGCTGACGAAATCCTTGATGAGATCAAGAATATTTCAGAGGAAGATATTGATAAGTTCGTAGACGATGTACGCGTTGAGATAAATAATATTTCTGATGAGGATATTGAAGAGATCCTTGACGAGATCAAAGATGATTTCGATGAGATCACAGACGAGGATATTGACAAGTTCGTTGATGAAATAAAGGACGATCTTGAGGATATTTCCGAGGATGATATCAGAAATATCACAGATAAGGTTATCGACGGTATCGAGTCAATCACCTCAGATGATATCAAGAATTTTGCAAATGAACTCCTTGACGAGCTTGATGAAGTTACAGATGAAGACATTGAGAAGTTCGTAGACGATCTCCTTGGTGACTTTGGAATCGAAGAAGACTAATATATCCAGCGGAGCCTGCCCTGCCAATGGGGCAGGACTTTCGCTTGTGGAGGGAAACATGGAAAAACTGATTTACGCCGCAGATGACGAACCCGATATACTTGATGTACTGAGGGAGTTCCTCACAAATGCAGGCTACAACGTAAAAACCTTTGCTACCGGAGACGAGCTGCTCTCCTGCTTTAAGGAAGAACCTTCAGACCTTGCGGTCCTGGATATCATGATGCCGGGAACCGATGGACTTACCATCTGCAAGGAGCTGAGGAAGATTTCCGATATACCGATCGTTATCCTGACAGCAAAGGAAAGCGAAGCCGACCAGATGCGCGGCTATATGTTCGGCGGAGACGATTATCTCGTAAAACCATTCTCCCCTTCACTTCTGGTCATGAAGATAAAAGCCCTTCTCAGAAGGAGCATGATAGAAGAAACCGAAGCGGTCGACCGACCTTTCGGCGATATAATCCTTTCCCCTTCGGTACACGACGTACTCTGCAAGGGAAATACAGTCGGTCTTTCCATGACCGAATATGCACTTATCGAATGCCTGATGAACGAACCGGGAAAAGCGATCCCCCGTGACGAGCTTCTCGATCATGTCTGGGGCATCGACAATGATACGGTTGAAACCCGCGTGACCGACGAAACCGTCCGCCGTATCAGAAGAAAACTCTCTGCCGCCGGAAGCAGGATCAAGATCACTGCAGTCTGGGGCTATGGCTATAAGCTGGAGGATATCGAAAGATAATGAAGAACATTCGTAACGTTCGTTTCAAAATTGCAGCACTTGTTGGAGGGTCAGTTCTTCTGACCCTTCTTATAATTCTCATACTTCTGCAGGTCATCTCAAACAGGAACCTGGAACGACGTGCAAAGGAGTCCATCAACGCATATCTGAACGGCTCCTCTATTTCCTCTGACGTATCTTATGACCCAAGCATCATCGAGCTTCCGAATGGTTACAAAGAAGGCGATTCACTGCTTATGTACTCTGACACAGAGAGAGACATCATCAAATGGTGCGCCAAAAATGAACCGACCAAGGCTGCCAAGGTCAGGCTCAACTCCCGAACCTACTATGTTGGCATCAACAAGGTAAACGGCGATGATATCACCGATCTGGTAGTTACCCTCATTGGTGATACAGCCCTTGAATTTCTCAACAATGTTATCTCCTTTGAGGAGATAAGCAGCGACTACACAGTCATTGCCTACATAGACGCAACTGCCGAGCTTGCAACGATCAGAAGAATAAGCCTTATCATACTCTTTGCCGCCCTGCTTATAGGTGCTGTCGGAAGTATCGAAGGTTATATGATCGGCCGCCGCCTTGAGCAGAGTGCAAAGGCTGAGAAGCAGTTCTTCGAAAATACCTCTCACGAGCTTAAGACACCTCTCACCTCCATCCGCGGTTACGCTGAAGGAATACAGACCGGTGTCATTACCGATTACAAGAAGACCGGCAAGGTCATCACAAAGGAAACCGAGAAGATGAGCCGCCTCATAGAGGAAATACTCCTCTCCGCCAAGCTTGAAAGCGGTGCCATGCAGCTCCACAGGGAATCCATGGAATTAAATGAGTTTGTTGAAGAGTGTCTCATGCCTATGGAGGGTGCAGTACTCTCCCGCGGCCTTGACGTTGAGCTTTCTCTTGAACCTCATAAGGTTTCCGCCGATCCGGACCGTCTCGAGCAGGCGATCAGCAATCTCATAACAAATGCTTTAAAATACGCTAAAAGCCGTCTGTCCATAAAGCTGGAAAAAGGCCTGCTGACTATCCAGAACGACTGTGATTACATATCCGACAACGACCTCGCTCACCTCTTCGACCGCTTCTACACCGGTGAAAAGGGAAATACAGGCATCGGACTTTCACTTGCGAAGGAGATCATCGAGCTCCACGGCTGGAAGATAAGTGCAGGAAGGACCAATGACGGAATAGTATTTGCCATCAACTTATCTTAATAACATCCTTCAGCATATACCCTAAGGTTAGGACTGCTGTGTTTTATTGATCAACAAGATATTTTCTGAGAATCCTCTCAAGCTCCGGCGGCTCGATAGGCTTGGAAAGATAATCATCAAAGCCCTCTGAGAGATACATCTCACGGACGCCTGAGATGGCGTTGGCTGTAAGGGCGATCACAGCTGTATTTTCCTGGACAAGATTCTTTGCTCTTATCTCGCGGAGCACCTCGATACCGTCCATTTCCGGCATCATATGATCAAGAAATACTATGTCATACTGCTTTTCAGAAAGTACCTGAAGGGCTTCCATGCCCGAAGATACCATATCAGCTTTTATTCCATAAAGGCTGAGCAGTTTTCCTGCAACCTTCAGATTCATCTTATTATCATCAACGACAAGGGTCTTTGCGTCAGGAAGATCGAGCTTCTCCTCTTCTGCAGACTTATCAGCCGATACATGATCTTTCTTACGATAATCACCCATAGGCTCCGGGCAGACAACCTTCTGAGCCAGTTTGAAGCTGAAGGTTGAACCCTCATGGTATTTACTGCTTATCTCAAGCTGACTGTCCATCTTATCAAGGAGGCCTGTGACGATTGCAAGTCCGAGACCGGTTCCTTCAATAGTCCTGTTGTGATTCATATCAACACGCCTGAAGGATTCCGTAAGGACTCCCAGGTCCTCTTCCTTGATTCCGATACCGGTATCAGATACATCAACAGCTATAACAACCTTACCCTCTGACTCACTGTACTTCTTCACTGAAAGCGTCACGCTGCCCTTTTCGGTGTATTTCACAGCATTGGTGAGAAGGTTTGTGATGATCTGTCTGATACGGATATCATCACCCCGAAGTGTACGCGGCAGGCTTTCGTCTGCATTGATGATAAACTCAAGACCTTTTGACTTTGCTCTTTCAGCGATGCTGTTTTCAAGGTCACTGATCATTGTTGCCGTATCATAATCAGCCTCTTCAATCTCCATCTTGCCGTCCTCTATCTTTGAGAAGTCAAGGATGGAATTGATTATGGACAGCAGCGTCCTTCCGGAGTTCTTAATATTTTCGGCATATTCGCGAATATTTTCCTCACCGCTCTCCCTCAGGACCATCTCGTTCATTCCGAGGATAGCATTGATAGGAGTTCTGATCTCATGAGACATCTGCGCAAGGAAAGCACTCTTAGCTTCATTGGCAGACTCGGCAGCGGTCTTCTCCAGCTTAAGGATCTCCGACTCCATCTCCTTCTGGCGCTCCTTCAGCTGCAGTGTCTCCATCTTCTTAGCCTCAAGAGTATTATCCTCGGTTCTAAGCTGATAGCCTCTGCGCTTATTACCAACATAGAGATGACTGACTGTTATCTTATAAGTGATGTCGTTCCTTGTAACATAAAATACAGCTGAATCCCTGCCGTTCTGAAGCTTATTTACGCTTTCAAGGATCTTTGAAAAGTTGCTGTTTTCTGATGTGATCACCTGATCTACATAGACATCCGCAAGCTCCGGGATGACATCCAGCACAGGATCGGTACAGCCCAGATATTTCATCTTCATATCAAAGGATGCAAAACCGATGCTTCCTGTCTCGGACAAACTCGTGACAGCGATCTCAGATACATCGTACAGATTGATACGGTTCATGATGATAAGGAAAACTACCTGCGAGAAGAGGTATGATAAAGGAAGCAGCTCAAATGCAGGATGGAACGGATGTCCGCAAAGGAAAGCAAATATGATGACCATATAGACTGTCAGAAGCAGTGCTGAATTGGTCTTAGAAATATTCTTTCTGGTAAAGCTGTAGATGATAACTGAAAGATTTACCGCAAGATAGAAGCCGATCATTATGTAGTAAGCAGTGTGTGCCGGACCGTAATCCTTGATGAGATACGAAACCCCGTCAACTCTCCTTAACTCGGCATGCTTGTAGAGCAGCCCGTTGCTTGCCGTATTTATCGCTATGTAGATCATAACGGAGCCGGCAGTCATAAGAAGGGCGGTGCATATCTTAGGCAGCTTCAGTTTGCAGAAGTTCATGACATAGAGAAAGAAGAACAGCTCCAGGAAGCAGCCGTCCAGATATTCGATACCGTTGGCAGTGAGTGCCTCGTTGACATTTGTCGCCGTTGCAACACAGAGATATCCCAGATTGATGACCGGAATAAACACGAAAATAATAGGAAAATGAACCGAAATCCCTCTCCTCCAACGTAAAACAAATATAGCCGATAACAGAACCGACAGTATAACCATCGCGTGGAAATATATAACCATACTTTGAACCTTCCTCTAATCTACACTGCTTAAAATATATCATGTGTACATCATTATTTCAACAATGGTTAAGCCTATATTCACAGCCTATATATACGGTTCTGTTGTGCATCATGCATAAATATTTTTGTAAATCATTACAATAAAATACATTTTGACTAAAAATTTCGCCCGTGCTATATTGAATACAGTTATTTGAGCAACCGGTTGCGCATCAATGTACCATATCTGTTGCGCATCGTAGTGGTTTTAGTCTGCAGACATCGCGCAACTTGTTCGCATGTGTTGCGCAATGATAATACCATCATACCAGCCGGCGCCTGAATGCTAAACATAGAGGGGAAGCAATCACTAATCATTTTTACACACGAAAGGCAGGTTACAAATGAAGAAAAAATCTTTAAGAACGAAACTCGTATCCGGTTTCATGGCTCTCCTTATGGGCATCGGAGTGATCGGCGGCGTCTCAGGCAAGACCGATAAATCCTATGCCGCAACCAGTGTTTCAGGCGTTTCAGCCATTTCAGATCTCCCAAGAGACTTTATCAGAGGTGTTGACATCTCTTCACTTCCAGCATTTGAAAACGCCGGCACAAACTTCTACTATCTCGACGGCACAAGCGGTGATATGTTTGATATCCTCAAGGGAGCCGGAGTTAACTACGTCAGACTTCGTATCTGGAACAATCCTTTTGATTCCAGTTCACCTTACAAGGGCTATGGCGGCGGAAACTCAGATCTCTACAACGCCAAGGTCCTCGGCAAAAGAGCTACCGATGAGGGCATGAAGGTATTTATTGATTTTCATTATTCTGATTTCTGGTGTGATCCTGCCAAGCAGTTTGCTCCAAAGGAATGGAAAGATTATTCACTTTCCGAGAAGAAGACTGCAGTATACAATTACACCTACTGGGCACTTTCAGAGCTTATGGATTACGGCGTAAATGTCGGTATAGTTCAGATCGGTAACGAGACCAACGGCTCTATGTGCGGTGTGGGCGGACTTTACGACAATGTCTGGGACCTCAGCTCAGGAGTTGCAGCCCTTATGCAGCAGGGATGCTACGCTGTTGACGACATCAATTCGGCTTACGGTAAGAACATACAGAAGGCACTTCACTTCACTGACTTAAATGAGAACGGTGCCTGGTACGCAAGCTGCCTTAATGCTCAGGGCGTTGATTATGACATCTATGCCACCTCTTATTATCCTATGTGGCACGGAACAGCCAGCGATCTTACAACAACACTTACAAGCATTGCCAGGACCTACAACAAGAAGGTCATGGTAGCTGAAACAGCTTATCCATATACACTCGACAATCTCGACAGCACCTCAAATACAGTTTCAGGCTACTGCATGAATTACCAGAACTATTCAGTTAGTGCTTCCGGTCAGGCAACCGCTGTCAGAGATATTGCAGCAGCAGTAAATAAAGTCAACACTAATTACAAGTCCGGCTATGGCCTGGGCGTATTTTACTGGGAGCCTTCATGGATTCCTACAAGCCAGTCTGCATGGGGAACCTACGGAACAGGCTGGGCATCATCTTCATCAGGTAATTACGAGAAGCTTTACAGCTCATCTGTACAGTATTATTCAACCGAAGATAAGGGTTCATCATGGGAAAATATGGCTCTTTTCGATACAAACGGCGTTGCTATGAAATCCCTTTATGTATTCAACGATATGGCAGGTTTATCAAGCACCACCTCATCAGGCAGTTCAGGTTCTTCGAGCTCATCAGGCGGTTCGAGCTCGTCAACTTCTTCAGGCACGACATCAGGCAGCACTCTCGACGGAACCTACTACATCAGAAGCAAGTTCAGTGGAAAATACCTTAACATTGCTTCCGGCTCATCAGAAAATAACGCAAATCTTGAACAGTATACCTACAGCGGTTCTTCTGCCCAGAAGTTCAAGCTTGTTTCTGACGGAAGCGGTTATTATACGATATACACAGGCGCATCAAGCTATTCAAAGGTTCTCGATGTTGCCAAAAAGAGCTCTGCCGACGGCGCAAATATAGCGCAGTACACCTCGAACAGCGGCACTAACCAGAAGTTCCAGTTAGTTGAGGTTTCCAGCGGAGTTTATGCGATCAAGACCAAGATCTCCGGTTCAGCTTCCTGCCTGGATGTTTACAACTGGAGCAGCGCAGACGGCGGAAATATAGCTCAGTACAGCTACTGGGGCGGCGACTGCCAGCTGTGGTATCTTGAGAAAGCACATTAAACCAATGATAAACTAACCAATTCACACCCCTTTAAATAAAAGAAAAACACCGTATGTGTCACAAAGGCACATACGGTGTTTTTCTTTTATCATTATTTACAATTATTGCTACACATCTTTTAAGATCTATCTTCTGCCCTTGATGATCTGTCTGCTGCAGGTGTAGGTTATCAGGAAATAACCGCCGTAGATAAGACCGATTATAAGAGCTGTGAAGATTATCGATCCAAGAATATGATATTCTCCGAAGATGACCAGAGTCTTGTTGATGAAACGTATTCCAAATATTGAGTGGAATATCGCAAGTATCATCGGAAGCAGGAAGAAGATTCCCTGCTGGCGCAGGAGGGATCCGTTGATATCCTTTTCATCAGCTCCGAGGCGTCTCAGCATATCATATCTGTCCAGACTGTCAAGGCTGTCTGAAAGAGCCTTAAGTGCAAGCATTACCGCACTTGTGATAAGAAATACGATCCCGAGGTAAAGAGCAAGGAAGGTTGCCATAGCTCCAAATCCGATGGAAGTTATATATATTTCTCTTTTCGTGCCGAGTATCATTCCGTGCAGGAATACTCCGGTATCATCATAGCGTCTGTTATATAAACCGGTCTTGATTGGCTTTTCCATTTCCTCTTCAGTAAGGTCAAGCTTCGTATTGTAATCAGCAGTGAACATCATTTCAGCGACCAATGCCTTATCACCCGCTGCATCGATAACTGTATCAGGAACTATGATCACACCACCATTATCCGCTGACGATGAAAGATCAATACAGCCTTCAATACATTTACCGTTCTTTGGCCTGAGTGTTTTGCCATAAACCTCGAAAGACGTACCGGCATTCATAGCCTTATTTCTGATATCAATAGCTTTACTGCTATTAGCCAGTATTGCATATTCATCCTCTGCAAGCTCCAGTTTTTTATAGTTGCGAAGCTCTGCCAGAGCGTTGTAATCCGAAAGCTTCATAAGCTGTTCATGATCAAATACTTCCTCGAAATCCGTGATATCTTCTTCGGCAATAAGCTTATCATACTCTCTTCCAAGAGTTTCCTCCGGAGTAAGTCCCGGTGCGTAATAAGTATTAAATATCACCTTCTTTGCGAAATAATCTTCACAGCCGCTAAGGACTTCGTCATAAATCTTCCAGTTATTATATTCGGCCATCTTAGCTGCCAGACTGTCAAGTCCCTCATCACTGCCTGTTCCGGCCATCTGCCAGATCTCATAAGGTGTTTTTCCTTCAGTTACTTTGCTGTCAATATATACAGAATAATTCTTATCCTCCGGATCTTCTTCATCAACGTAGTAATCATTAACTATGTCCACAGTACCTTCCATCGCAAGGGCAACTTCCTCATTTACGACTATACCGCAGAAAATATCGTTCGGAGCATATTTTGTAAGGTTCCGGTTCAGTGTATTTCTCAGTGAATAAGCTGCCGAAAGTCCGCTTATGGTGAAGAACAGAAGCAGGCAGATGATAGTCATTGAGAAAACCATTGTATTTATCGAGCTGCTGAGCTGTCTGATGGTAAAGGAGTTAAGCTTCCTGAAATATGTTCTTCTGAGGAACATTACAAGTCTGAGAAGAAGTCCCGAAACCGACCAGAATATGAAAAAGGTTGAAATTGCACCAAGTGCGATAGCCAGTGCAAGCTCACGCATCTCCAGAGATGCTATACCGAGTTTCTTTGAGAGTACTATGTGGTAAGCGTAGCCGAGAACCACTGCTGATATGATAAATACTATCGTACAGAGCACCGGATTCTTAAGTCTTACCTTCTCACTCCTTCTTGCAGACTGGATAAGGTTGATGAGCTTTGTCTTACCAACCATGATGGTATCGAAGACGATAACGATCACATAGATCACAGCGAAATTGAGTATAGTCTTAAGGATCGCAGATGTTGAGATAATGAACTTGAAGCTGCTCATATCAGCCTCGAAGAGATTTGCAACAACCGCGCTCATGAGCTGTGAAAGTCCTGTTCCGATAAGAAGTCCGATCACAAGTGAAACAAGACCGATGATCGCTGTCTCTATAAACATGATGACTGCGATATTTCCCTTGCTCATTCCGAGCAGCAGGTAGGTCGCAAATTCCTTATTTCTCCTCTTCATCAGGAAACGGCTTGCGAAAACTATCAGGAGCCCCAGCACTACAGCAACGAAAACACTGAGACTTGAAAGTACGGTTCCGAGGATCTCCGCCATCTCTCTCTCATCATGTGAAATAACAAGGAATGATGTCTGAGTCTCTATCGCATTAAATACATAAAATACAGATACACCTATTACAAGTGTAAAGAAATATATCGCATAATCGCGAAAGCTTTTTCTGATATTTTTAAGGGCCATTCTACAGAGCATCGCTGATGTCACCTCCTAACAGAGTCACAACATCTATGATCTTGTCGAAGAACTCCTTCCTCGTATCATTTCCGCGGATTATCTCATTGAAAAGCTTACCATCCTTGATGAAGATAACTCTCTTGGAATAGCTTGCTGTGAAGGAATCGTGAGTTACCATCATGATAGTCGCATTCATGGACTCATTAAGGTGTCTGAGTCTCTCAAGGAGAAGCTTTGCTGACTTTGAATCAAGAGCACCTGTCGGCTCGTCCGCAAGGATGAGGCTCGGCTCTGTGATTATCGCTCTGGCAGAAGCGATACGCTGCTTCTGTCCGCCTGACATCTGATAAGGGTATTTCTTCAGAACCTCTGAAACGCCAAGCTCCTCAGCAACCGCATTAACCCTCTTGTCGATCTCTGAAGCGTTAACTCCCTTGATTGAAAGAGCAAGCGCGATATTTTCGTAGCCTGTCAGTGTATCGAGAAGATTGAAATCCTGGAAGATGAAGCCCAGCTTCTCTCTTCTGAAGCGGTTCAGCTCCTTACCCTTGAGGAGAGTAACATTTGTATCCTCAAGAAAGATCTCTCCTGCAGTTACTTTATCTATAGTTGAAATACAATTGAGAAGAGTTGTCTTACCACTTCCCGAAGCACCCATTATCGCAACAAATTCGCCTCTGTCTACCGTAAAGGATATATCATCCAGCGCCTTTGTAAGGCTCGACTTGCTTCCGTAATATTTTTCAACGTTTTTGATATTTAATACCTGTTCCATTTAAGGACCTCCCTCATCTGATGTGCTGCTCCTGTCACCACCCTGCCCGGTTCTGTTTTCTGTCCGGCTCTCTTTCCTGCCCGGACTCCATTCTCTGCCCGTACTCTCCGGTGCGGCTGTTCATCTCTGTTGCAGCGTTTGTTATCTTACATGCATAATTTACATCAGATTTCCTCAGTGGTCGTTTTTCTAACATTACCTAACATTACAATTTTGTAATGTTAGATTTTAAACACATCGTTCTTTCCGAAAATGATCCGGAAGTCAGTATATTCACCGTATACCGAATCCACCTCAGCCCTGTGTCCAAGCTTGCCGCAGAGTTTCTTTACTATATAAAGGCCCATTCCGGTGGACCCGAAATAACCCTTTTCATTCTTCGCATCAAGTCTTCCGTTCTTTCCGGTAAAGGCCTTATCCCAGATACGTCCTATATCCTCAGCCGGAATACCTGCACCGTTATCTTTAAAGTGAAGCACTGTATTTCCGCTATCCTCCTCGGAAAATATCTCTATAGCCGGCGCATCCTTTCCCGCAGTATATCTGATACTGTTGCTGAGGAACTGCCCCAGTATAAACTCCAGCCACTTGCTGTCCGTTACAACCGAGCGGTTCAGATCATGAATGTTCAGGGTGATATTTCGCTCAAGTATCAGACTGCGATTTGTCTGAAGGGCCGAAGAAACTGTGCTTCCCAGCCTGGTCTCTCTTATCACATAATCCTTCTCGGAATTCTCGCTTCGTGCATAATACAGCACCTGCTCAGTGTAATCATTTATCCTCTTCAGCTGCGCTTCTACCTCGGCCAGCTCCTGCAGACGAGCTTTTGCACTCTTCTCCACATCGCTATTCACTTCTCCGGCTGTCAATTCAGCTTCTTCATCAGACAGCTGACTCTCCAGCTTGTCTCTCAGATTATTGACTCTGAGCATCAGTCCGGCTATCGGAAGCTTCACCTCATGAACCCACATCTCGATATATTCCTTGAAGTCGCCGGCGTATTTTTTTGCTCCGGCTACATGCTCATACATGGATTTCTCCATCTCTCGGATCATATCATTGATCAGCTTTCCTTCATAGAATTCCGGCTCCTCGAGAGTCTCGGCGATGAGGTATTTTTTGTCCATGGCCTGCATATTTTCTTCCATGGCGCTGTAGTATTTTCTCTTTCTCGCATAGTCCCAGAAAAAGCCTGCAGCAAAGGCCAGGAAAAATGTGACCGTAACCGCTGCGCGCAGTCCAACATGCACGTCAAAGGCGCCCATGAAAACATTACTTATCACGAGCGCTATCATTTGCATCACCAGGATGAATGTATGATCTTTTAAATAATCTCTAAACTTCATTAAGTATATACCCCTGCTTCTTTCGCGTCTCGATAGCATCCGGCATGCCAAGGTCCGCAAGCTTCGCCCTGAGGCGGCTGATATTAACTGTAAGTGCATTATCATTGACGTACTCTTCATTATCCCAGAGTCTGGTCATGATAACATCCCTCGAAACGATCTCGCCCTTTTTCTCAAGCAGAGCCTCAAAGATTATCATCTCATTTTTCGTAAGCACTGTTTCAGCAGTACCGTTTGAGATGCTGCCCCTGGCTGTATTTATCGTGAAGCCGCTGAAGGAAGGAGCCGCAGCAGTCTCTCTGCCCTTATTATATCTCTTCAGCACTGCGGATATCCTGAGCAGAAGGATTGCAGGATTGTAAGGCTTAGTGACATAATCGTCGGCGCCGTAGCTCATGGAGAGCACCTCGTCCACCTCAGAATTCTTGCTCGTCACCATGATGACCGGCGTATCAGACTCCCTTCGAAGCTCCGAAAGAAGCATCTGGCCGTTCATATACGGAATATTGATATCCAGCAGGATAAGGTCCGCATTCGCCGCAAGTATCTCTGCCTTTGCATGCTCAAAATCCGTCAGCGCCTCTGCCTCATAGCCCGAATTCTTCAGAAATATCACAAGCTCATCTCTTATGGTCTTTTCATCTTCAACTATAAAAATCTTATACATATCTATCTCCTGCACGTTAACCATCCTGATCTTATTCACCAACACGGTCTCATCCACCGCTTCAGGTCATCCGGTCAACCTGCCATTTTATTCATTATTTTTGATCAGCTCCACCAGCTCACTTATCGCAAAGCTCACGCGCTTATCCTTATGGACAAATACCTGCGAAAATACAGGAAATGCATTTCCGCCCCAGTTCAGCCTTACAAGTCTTCCCGAGCTGATCTCCTCCTCAGCAGCCATATCCGGCATGAAGGCAGCTCCAAGTCCGTTCCTCGCGAACTGCTTAAGTATTTCCTTACTGCTGGTTTCAAGCGCTATATCAGGAGTGATGCCCTGCGCTTCAAAGTCTGTAAGGAGCATCTGTCTGAAGCTGCAGTTATGAGAAGTAAGCAGTAATGGTACATCCCGCAGATCTTCTTCCTTTATCTTCTTTTTCTTAGTAAGGGGATGCCCCGGCTGCACATAGAAACCAAGGGTTTCCGGATTTTGATGCAGCAGCTTCAGGCTCTCATCCTCCATGGCCGGATTCAGTGTATAAACTATATCCAGCTCACCTTTTTTGAGAAACTCCGGAAATGTATCATGGGTTATGAACTGCAGTCGTATTTCCACCTTCGGGTATTTTTCCTTATATTTCATAAGAATATGCGGAAGTCTGTTGTAGCAGAAGGATTCGGACACGCCGAACTTAAGCACACCTGCCGGTTCCTGTTCCTCAGACACCTCCAGATGTATTTCTCTTTCCAGCTGAAGCAGCTTTTCCGCGTACTCCCCCAGCCTTTCTCCCGCAGGCGTCAGTACGATAGTTTTGCCCAGCCTCTCAAAGAGAAGACAGCCAAGCTCATCCTCAAGCTGTTTGATCTGCGTAGTGACCGTAGACTGCGCATAGCCGAGGCTGCCCGCTGCAAGTGTGAAGTTTTTCGTTTCTGAAACCCTGAGAAAGGTCTCAAGCTGCACTATCGTCATACTCTGCTCCAATTATTCATTCAGAAAATCGTCCAGTTTCTTCTCCCATTCAAGCTGCTCCGGCCATCCATCGGTATCAAAGCCCTTTCGTATCAGCTCAAACTGGTATCTGCATTTTGCCTGCATATGCTCGCTCTTATAGTACCAAGGAACATTACGTCCGCCCATCAGCTCACCAAGCATATCGGCGAAATCCTCTGTCATAGCTATCTTACTATAGCTTCTTGTGAAATACACATCAGTGTAATCCTGCTCAACACCGCTTGCCTCCGGTGTATATAAACCATCCGCCTCATTATCCCTGTAGGTTTGGTAATATTCGAAATCAGGCGGATTAAGGCTCATCCATTCATCGTATCCGTCTTCATAAAGGTATCCATCTTCCTGAAGCTTATTAAAAATAGCATGGCCTGTTTCATGGAAGACAGTTGAAGTATCGATCTGCATTGAACCGCAGGAAAGCGCTATGTACATACCATCCGCGTCATATCCGCAGAGACCGCCTGCAGAATCTATCGTATATTCACTATCCGTATTTCCTACAAGAGTATCACAGATATATAAACGTAACGGCATACCATCTCCACTGATCTGATCAAAGAAGCCCTCCGGAAATACAGAATAACTTCTGTCCAGAACCATCAGACTTGCATATATCCTTGCGTCATCCATCAGCGGTGTGATCGTATACTCTTCTATATAAGGCGAAGTTTCATCCTTTATGATCACTTTTATATTGATGCGGCTTTCTATATCATTTCTGTATTCATCCACCATCTCCGGTGTAAGATAGATCACCTCATGGGCGATATGCTCAGGCTCTGTATCCTGAACCTTTTTCTCGCCGCTTATATCCCAGAAAAAGATACGGTCATTGTATGCCGCTTCTGACGCCCAGAATACCAGTCCACCGTCGTAGAATGAATGATCACCGAAGGTCGAATACATGATGCCTGTACGCAGTGATACACTGGTGCTGTCCTCTCCTGTCGGAACAAGATCATATCCGCTGCCGTCAGGATATCTCAGCTTGAAGGTATGCTCTCCTTCATCTCCCAGGTATGTAAATATATTTGCAGCACATGATCTGCAGCGATAACCTGTAGCCTCTTCCTCCCCAAAAGTATAAGAATCAGTGATCGTACCATTCGCAAGATCCACCGACATAAATACTCTTAAAGGAATCTCCTCCCAGGAAGCTGTCGCTTCGATAAGGATCGTATTTCCTGTGATCCTTGCCGGAATAAAGTTCGTATACAGTCTAGGTGCCTCCCAGACCAGCTCCTGGGTAAAGCCTGTATCATCCAGCCTCATACGATAGATATTGCCATTATCAAGGAGAAAATACGGCTGTCCCTCAGCTGAAAAGGCCATGAGAAATGCATTCATTATATCTATATCTGCTTCTCCGGTCAGACCTTTCTCCGGTGCAAAAAAGGTTCTCGAGGTAGTATCGCAGAGTATCAACGGCTCCGTACATACTATCTGCACATCTATCATATGATAATCCGAAGCATCACGCTCAAGTCTGATATTCTCAACCGGCTCATCGATCCCGCCTGTTTCTGTATTTATCCTTGATACAGAAAAACTGGCATTTGCCATATCTGTACCGTCCGATACATAAACCACAAGAAGACCGTCCTCAGTCAGGGCCATGTCATTCACATACATCTTTTCCTTCTTCGGGAGCATATCTGTGATCTCATATATGCCCGAACTCTCATTCAGACGTTTCGCAGACTCATTTGTTTTTATGGCCATATATCTGTCGCTTGAAACCGGCTCCTCAGAAGTAAGCTCAGTTGGAACATCAGAAGTATTATCTGTAATATTCTCTGTTGTTACCGCGCTGTTCTGATCCGCAGTAGTATTTTTTTCCTTATCCTCCTTGCCGCAGCCCGATAAAAAAGCTGCCGGAGTCAGAGCCGCGATGACAAGTGCCGCCTGGGCTATATATTTTTTCAATTTTATCTTCATCTGTTTATTTCTCATAGCTCTGTCCTTTCCCAAAAGTATTTCCATACCTGAAAATGAATATATCACATAGCCGGTCATTATATATTTCGATTGTTTTATTCGTTTATTTCAATTTTACCGATTGTTAACTTAATGCTATTATACTCATGAAAGCAGTAATAAACAAGCCTAATTCAGGTATTAACAAAAGCAATCTGAGAAAACGATCGATCATGATCTTATCAACATGAATCTATATAAGGAGGGACACAAAATGAGAGAACTTATAGAAATAATCAAAAATACCATCGAACCGAATTTCCTTAATATCAGAACATCCATCCAGACCTATGACAGAGATGCCATCTGCTGCAATGCTCCTTGCTGGAGATGGGTTTATCACGCACTTCACTCTGCAGACAAATGGTTCATCAATCCATATGTTTACGACGAACCGGCTTTCCACGAGGAAGGCATGGACAATCCTGACAACCCGACAAGCGTAGTTCTTTCCGATGAACAGCTTCTTGAATATCTCGATCAGGTTGAAGCAAAGACTCTTGCATATCTCGACACACTCACAGATGATATGCTCTACGAAAAGCCTGAGAAATGTAAGTACACAAGGATGGAGCTTGTGCTGAGACAATATCGCCACCTCTCCTTCCATACAGGAATGCTGAATGGTCAGACTGCTGTCGCAACAGGCCAGTTCCCAATGTGGGTTTCCGAGGCTGACAAATACGTCGACGACGGCATCTTCTTCGGAAGATACAGAAAAGGACAGGTTAAAGCCTAACCTGTCCTTTTATTATGTATTATCCCAATGCCACATCAAGTGCCATCATAAGGGTGAAACCTACTGTAAACATTATTACACCGATATTTGAATGCTCGCCGGCTGACATTTCCGGTATCAGCTCTTCAACAACCACATACATCATAGCCCCGGCCGCAAAGCTCAGTAAATACGGCATCGCAGGTACGATCAAGCTTGCCCCGACTATAGTAAGAAATGCTCCGATGGGTTCAACTGCACCTGACAGTACACCGTCCAGAAAAGCCCTGCCCTTACTCTTGCCCTCTGCACAGAGCGGCATGGATATTATTGCGCCCTCCGGGAAGTTCTGGATAGCGATTCCCAGTGCCAGCGCAAGCGCCGCGCCGGAGGTTATATTTGAGTTTCCATATAACATACCTGCATAAACAACGCCTACAGCCATGCCCTCCGGAATATTATGAAGTGTGACCGCCAGCACCATCATTGTTGATCTACGAAGCTTCGCCTTCGGACCTTCCGCTTTATCACTATCCATGTGAAGATGCGGTATTACAGTATCCAGCAGGAGCAGAAAGAGTATTCCCAGCCAGAAACCCACAAATGCAGGAAGGAAGCTTAGTTTCCCCATATCTTCGCTCTGATCCATGGCAGGTATCAGCAGACTCCAGATGGAAGCCGCCACCATGACTCCGCTTGCAAAACCGGTAAGCGCTCTCTGCACCATCGGCCTCATCTTATCCTTCATCAGAAATACACAGCCCGCGCCCAGCGCCGTTCCCACAAACGGTATCATAAGTCCAAGTATTACTTCACCTTTCATCTGCTCACCTCCATTCTTCTATCTATAATGGTTATCCGGTCAAATATATTACCCCAGTTTCCAGCTCACAGCCTTCTTTCTTCCGGTTATGAAGTTTCTGTAGATACCGTCTTCTTCCATAAGCTCTTCATGCTTACCTTTCTGCACGATCCTGCCCTTATCAATAACAAGTATCTGATCTGCATTTCTTACGGTCTTCAGCCTATGGGCTATCATAATGATAGTTTTCTGCTTTGTAAGGTTTTCAATCGCCTCAGTAAGCTCCTTCTCGTTCTCCGGATCCACGTTTGCAGTTGCCTCATCCAGGATGATTATCGGCGCATCTTTCATGATAGCACGCGCGATGGCAATCCTCTGCTTCTCACCACCCGAAAGAGTGGCTCCTCCTTCTCCAATTACCGTATCATATCCATCAGGCAAAGCTGTAATGAAATCATGGCACGCAGCCTTCTTAGCCGCTGTAATGACCTCCTCCATAGATGCCTCCGGCCTGCCGAAACGGATATTATTTGCTATTGTATCTTCAAACAGGTAAACCCTCTGAAATACAAAGCTGAAATTCTCCATAAGTGAATCAAAGCTGTAGTCCTTCACATTTCTGCCGCCAAGTGTGACCTGTCCCTCCTGAACGTCCCAGAAGCGTGCGATCAGCGAAGTTATAGTAGTCTTGCCGCCGCCGGAAGGTCCGACGATAGCAGTTGTTGTATTTTCCTTAATATCCAGTGTTACGTCATCAATGATCCTGCGGCTCTCGTAAGCAAAACCAACATGCTCAAGATGGATATCTCTATTCGCCGGATGGATGTCCTCACCTTCAGTATCCATCTGCTCTATATCAAGAATCTCATTGGCAAGATCCACGCCCTTGCCGATAATCTTCAGCAGTGCAGTATATGTACCCGCTGCATCCAGCGACTCAAATACCATGAAGGAACAGAGCAGCATGACGATAGTATATTCCAGATTCATCGTGCCGTCCATGTAGAAACGGATGGATGCTCCTGCGATCACAACACCGATCAGCTTAGTGAAAAGATTCTGTACGCCGACAGCCGGAATAGCTGCAACCTCTGCCGCGATATCAGCCTTCTTCTTTCGCTCGATAGCCTTCTGGACTCTGGACTGATTCTGACTGACGATATTATAGTTTCTGATCTCGGCTATACCCTGGATGTATTCCAGGATCACGCCGACCATATCCCTGTCGGAAGCCAGCTTCTCATCAGCAACTCTGGCAACGCTTCTGTTCGTCCACTGATTGATCAGAAGAAATATCCCTATTCCTGCCAGGGAAATAAGTCCAATCCTCACATCAAATACAAACATCATAAGTGCAATGACTATTGTTGTGATGCCGCCCTGCAGAACCATCATTATAGCTCTTGTGGCAATATCTCCGGTCTGCTCCATCGTATTTGTCGTGACGGAGGTGATGTGTCCGAGACTTGTATCGTTGAAATATCCCATAGGAAGATATCTCAGATGCTCGCCTATCTCTATACGCTTCAGTGCGCAGGTATCGTAGCCGCCCTCTGTCTGAAGCATCATCGAGAAGCGGTTGATGAAAGCCTTGCCGAGAGTGCTTATAAGCATGAAACCTATGACCGTCAGTATCGCCGACGTATCTATTTTATCCTCCAGCACAGCCTTTATGGCAAAATACGCCGCCGGTATCTTCATCGCCGTAAACAGTGCTTCGATCACTCCCAGCACTGCAGATTTATAGAATTTTCTTCTGTTCTTCTCACTGCAGAATCCGAAGAACTTCTTCACCATCTTAAGCATTTACGGCCTCCTTTCCGGCTGCAGAGCCAGAAACAGGATCCATATCTACATCCTTGGCCATACTGTGAGCCTCCCACATCTTTTTATATAACAGGCTCGTACGGAGCAGCTCCTCCTGTGTTCCGCAGGCTTCAACATTTCCGTTATTTATAACAAATATCTTGTCAGCATCCACGATAGTTGAAAGTCTGTGAGCGATCACGATAAGTGTCCTGCCCTGAACCAGCTTTGCAACACTTGACTGCACAAGCGCCTCGTTTTCCGGATCTGTATAGGCGGTCGCCTCATCGAGGATAACAACCGGCGCATCCTTGAGCATGGCTCTCGCGATACATATTCTCTGTCTCTCTCCACCGGACAGGTGTCCGCCTGCTCCGCCGACTACTGTGTCATAGCCGTTCTCAAGTCCGAGGATAAACTCATGACAGCCTGTAGCCTTGGCAGCATTTATAACCTCCTCGTCTGTAGCTCCGGCTTTGCCCAGTCTTATATTTTCCTTAATGGTCATATCAAACAGATAATTATCCTGTGCAACATATGCGATCTGACCCATATAATAATCCAGCGGCAGCTCCTTTATATTCACACCCCCATAAGTGATCGTTCCGGAATCCGTATCCCACAGTGAATCGATCAGCCTTGCGATGGTACTCTTGCCTGAACCTGACGGACCGACAATTGCAGCCACCTCGCCCTGGCGTATTTCCATATTTATTCCATGCAGGACCTCTTTATCCTTGTAGGTAAATCTTACGTCTGTCAGGCAGATATCTGAGTTAACCGGCTTCTTCGTTACTACTGCCGGTCGCTCCATATCCTTACGCTCAAGGATCTCTGTAACCTCTCCGAAGATCGTGCCCATCTTCAGAAGGTCATCCGTGTAAGAGAATGCAACCACAAGCGGTGTGATAAGTCCGGCTGAAAGGATTATTCCGGTTATAAAGTCTCCCGCTGTCAGCGATCCACTTTTAACAAGAAGCAGTCCGATCGGCAGAACCCCAAGGAAGGTTGCCGGCAGAAATGCCATTGTTCCCGACTGTGGCCAGATACATCTTCTCATCCAGTCGATAAATACATCCGCGCCCTCTCTCGCCGCATGTACAAACTTCTCGTAAGATGATCCGGTCTTACCGAAAGCCTTTATAACCTCGATACCGTTGATGTATTCAACAGCTGTATCGTTCAGCTTTTTTGTCTTCTGAACGGACAGCTCGTAGCCGCCCTTGCTCTTGGCCATCATAACAGCCATGCAGATAAGGCCGAAGAACGCACCAACAAGATTTGCCAGGCCCAGTCTCCAGTCGATGGTCAGAAGATAGATGAACATTGCTGCCGGCAGCAGAAGATTCGATGTAAACTCCGGCACAATATGTGCAAGTGTTGTTTCCATAGAATCAACTCGCTCTACGATGATATTTTTATAGCTTCCGCTGTTATCATCAAGCACCGAGCCCAGTGGGATCTTCGAGAGCTTTTCGCAAAGCTGTTTTCTGATCCCGCCAAGAACCGTAAAGGTTGCGATGTGCGAAAGCGCAGTTGAAACTGAGTGTAGAGTCATCCTGATGACCCAGAAGACACCCATCAGTATAACCTGCTTAAGATAATAATCCCAATCTCTGTTTCCGCCCAGCAGTTCCTTAACTATATCTGCTATGATCAGATAAGGAACAAATGACGCTGCCACCCCCAGCATGGCAAGTATTACACTGCCCGTGAAATAACTTCTTTTCCTCCCCGCAAACTCAAGAACCCAAGACATAAGCCCCTTTTTTTTCATATCAAGCCTCCACAAAATATGGTTCTATTTCTTTACGTTAAACGCATCCATCTGAGGATATACTGCAGATGCTCCAAGCTCCTCCTCAATTCTGAGCAGCTGGTTGTATTTAGCAACACGCTCCGAACGACTTGGTGCTCCTGTCTTGATCTGACATGTATTAAGAGCCACAGCAAGATCTGCAATAGTTGTGTCTGCAGTTTCTCCTGAACGATGAGAAGAAATAGCTGTATATCCTGCCTTATGTGCCATCTTGATAGCCTCAAGTGTCTCTGAAACCGAGCCAATCTGATTAAGTTTGATCAGGATTGAATTTCCGGCGCCAAGATCAATACCCTTGGAGAGTCTCTCTGTATTTGTAACAAAAAGGTCGTCACCGACAAGTTGAACCTTATTGCCGATCCTCTCAGTCATTCTCTGCCAGCCTTCCCAATCCTCTTCATCAAGACCATCCTCGATGGAGATGATAGGATACTTATCAACAAGAGCCTCCCAGTGAGCTATGAGCTCGTCTGAGGTAAACTCCTTACCTGATTTAGGCTGCTTGTAAAAGCCCTTACCCTTCTCGCTCTTCCACTCTGATGAAGCTGCATCCATAGCGATCATAAAGTCCTTACCCGGCTCAAAGCCTGCTGCCTTGATCGCTTCAAGGATCTTCTCGATAGCCTCCTCATCGCTCTTAAGCTGGTTAGGTGCAAATCCACCCTCATCACCAACTGCTGTAACGTCACCCATTTCCTTGATCAGGCTTCTAAGCTTGTGGAATACTTCTGCACACCATCTGAGAGCCTCCTTAAATGAAGGTGCTCCCACAGGCATGATCATAAATTCCTGTGTATCAACAGCACTGTCAGCATGAGCACCGCCATTAAGGATGTTCATCATAGGGACCGGAAGCTTATTGCCCTGTACTCCGCCGAGGAATCTGTAAAGCGGAATATCCAGAGCGATCGAAGCCGCACGAGCTGCCGCAATAGAAACAGCAAGAATTGCATTTGCACCAAGATTTGATTTATCCTTTGTTCCGTCAGCCTTGATCATTGCCGCATCTACAGCATATGTATCAGATGCGTCAAGTCCCACAAGAACACTATTGATGGTTGTATTTATATTTTCAACGGCCTTCTGGACGCCCTTGCCCAGATAACGGCTCTTATCACCATCCCGAAGCTCAAGAGCTTCAAATTCACCGGTTGAAGCACCGCTTGGGGCAGTTCCTCTTCCAACCGTTCCGTCAATAAGATAAACCTCTGCCTCAACTGTTGGATTACCTCTCGAATCAAGGATCTCTCTGCCGACTACTTTTTCAATCTCAAGAAACATATTCATTTCTCCTTTCAAAACTTGTTTTATTTATAAATAACGGATGAGTAAATAAACGTTAAGCCATATTGAAAAACAAGGAAGATTATATGATCCAATATTATTTACTCATCCATTATCATGCGTTATTAAATACTGTTATGGCCGTATTAAGCCAGTGCTCTGCCCAAATCTGCGCACTTTTCAATTGCATCTGCATCAGGTGTGTAGTTAGCCATAACGCCATCCATAACAAGATATGCTCCGGCGGCCACAGCTCTGTCCTGCCAGTCTCTCATCCACTGACCGTCTCCCCAGCCGTATGAACCGAAAAGTCCAATCTTCTTATCCTTGAGAGAGCTCTCGAGCTCTGTAAACATAGGCTCAAACTCCTCTTCCTCAAGAACCTCAGCCCCCATAGCCGGGCAGCCGAATGCTACCGCATCGTATTCTGCAAGCTTTGAAGATGAAAACTCACTCGGGCCAAGATAGGTAACCTCCGATCCTGCTGCTGCAGCTGCATCTCCTACCGCTTGTGCCATGGCTGCTGTATTTCCTGTTGCACTCCAATAAACTACTGCTACTTTACTCATATATGTATCCTTTCCAGAGCTATAGCTCTAACTTTTTATTTATGAACAGCCTTTCGCCGCCTTAATCCCCGCAAGTGTCGGAGCGCAGAATTCCACGATTATCCTTTCTGACATGATATTATTTCACTCCTACTACACCGAATAATTTATCCTTTTTTCGATACTTTGATATCCTCCATGCAGTTAGTTATGCCTAACTCATATTTTTAAAAAAAGAGTGCCGTATCATCAGCGGCACTCCCCTTCCGCAGTTAGTTGTGTCTAACCGAATTTAATATACAACCTTGTAATAACTTAGTCAAGCATTTTTTCTCTGTGGCTATTCCCTATTCTTTAATACTTCTGCCGGTGAATCATTTCAGACCCGAATCAGCTCAGCGGAATAAGCAGCGTAACGATGAATCCGCTTCCATCACTGTCGCAGATCAGTTCTCCGCCCATCTTCTTCATAAGAGATGAAGCGATATAAAGTCCTAGGCCGCTGCCCTCTTTTTCTTCAGCATTCCCGGCTCTGTAGAATTTATTTGTCAGAAGATCCAGCTCCTCCTTCGGAACTCCCGGACCATGGTCACGCAGCGTCATATTGAGATATCTGTCAACAACCTTATATTCGACATCGATCCCGGTGCCGGCATATTTATAGGAGTTGCTGATGATATTTCCAAGGACCTGACTCATCCTCTTACTGTCGATACTTATGAGCAGCTTCGGCTTCTCGCCCTCACTGACAAGATCCTTTGAATCATTCTTCCTGATTATCGCACTGAGGATACCTGACTCTTCATCGCGGCAGCTCACCTTAAACTCACCCAGATCCTCAAGAGTTGCGGAGAAGAGGTCACTCACCATAGTATCCATCTGATCCGCCTTCAGGTAAATATTATCCAGCTTCTCCAGTGTATCGACGTCCTTATTATCCGAGTTTTCAACCTTCGCCTTCATCAGCTCGGTGGTCAGCTTGATCCCGGTTATCGGAGTTTTCAGATCATGGCTGAGAGAAGCCACCAGTTCCTTCTCCTTTCGCTGAAGTTCAAGCTCTCTCTGCTTCGAATCCTTCAGCTCAGTCCTCATGATATCAAAACTCTCCGTAAAAGCGCCGAACATATTGTTTTTATTCATCATAAGAGGCGCGTCCAGATTGCCCTCAGCAATCTTACCCGCAAATTCCTCCATCCTGTTAAATGGAGTGATAATATTTTTATTTACATACACTCCAAAGAGGATCATGGCGGCGATAAATACAATACCACATACCGCAAACCCGATAATGATCCTGCGGCTTATCCCTTCGTGTCTATCCTCAGCAGAGACCATGATAACACATCCTACGATACGCCCTCCGACTTCAACATATCTGTAGGGAAGCCCTTCCTTAACAGCCTTTTCCGGACTATTTCTATCGGCCAGTTTTTTATCGTATTTATCAGATCTGTAAACTACTCTGTTTTCGTTATCAAGCACAACAAAAGAAGCCTCGCCGCCTATACTATCCAGTGCCTCCGGCTCGCCCCAGTTCTCGGCAGCCCGGCTCGTAATATCATTCAGCTTCAGGATATCCTCATTTCTTTCTTTTGAAGATCCTTTCATCATAGCTATCAAAGCAAATACAGCCATAGCTGCGACTAAACCGACGCATATTAAGATCATCGTTCTGACATATTGTTTCATCTAATATTCCACCATATAACCGACGCCCCATACAGTCTTAATAACGTCCGGATTCTTTGAATCACTTTCTACTTTTTCGCGCAGATGGCGTATATGCACCGACAGAGTACCTTCGCCGATATAATCGTCATCCCAGACATTTTTCAGGAGCTCATCCTTTGTAACGACTCTGTTTTTATTATTCAGAAGATATACAAGCATCTTGTATTCCATCGCCCTAAGGTTTATCTGCTCATCGCCCTTTCTAAGCTTTCGGGTATTTGTATCAAGCACCACCTCAGCATTAAGTCTGATCAGACCGGTTCCGCCCGCTTCATCTTTGCCATCAGCAGGAGCCGCGTCCTGAGAAAGCTTCTCGCCTCCGGCACTGTATGCTTTTGCCGCAAGCTCCGCATCCTCCTTCGCCTTCTCATATCTTGCAAGTATAGTCTTAACCTTCGCAAGCAATATGCTGAGCGTATAAGGCTTCTTGATATAATCATCCCCACCGATATTCAGCGCGATCAGAACATCATCATCACTGTTTCTCGCACTGATGAAGAGGATAGGCATATCATAAGACTCACGCACCTTCTTGCACAGTTCAAAGCCCGAATGCTCACCCAGATTGATATCAAGCAGAAGCAGCGACACTCTGTTATTCTCCAGAAAATCAACTGCCTCATCGTAGCCTGTAACGTACGCCGTTTTAATATCAAACATGTTAAAATACTCAGCCGTAGACTCAGCTATAACCTTGTCATCATCTATCATCAAAACCTTATAATCCACTTCGTCACCCCCAGACATTCCATTTCTCATCTGATAAATAATTATACAATAATCCCCTCCGATTTTCATCAAAACATTACTGCAATATAGACATGAAAGCAGAGCCCAGCCTCTCGTCATAGCTGCACTCTGCCTTAACCTTATTTTATCTTTATTGTACCGCCATCCTCACCGAGGAAAACGATGCTGCCGCCCTTCTGCAGCGTGACCCTGTTTCCCTGATCCACCATATGGGTACTGTAGGTCATCTGACCGTATTTGTCATAGACAAATACAGCGCTGTTCTCCGGTCTCTCAAGGCTTATCTCTGCACCCGCCATGGTGTCGTCAATATCGAACCACTTCGCCTCACCGGTCGCCGTTTCAACCTCTGTGATATCCGCCGTGAACTTCGGATTGACTGCAGAATTTATACCATCCGCGCCTATAGTCTGATGCACTGTCTCACCTTCGATCCAGAGATCCAGCTGATCTCTGTTCGTACTGCTTGGAATAGTCAGGAAACGCACAGCATGATCCTCATCAATGATCTTTAGTATACGGGTTTCACCGCTCTCACTCAGCATGATATAGCCCGAATCCCCGATCAGATTCAGAAGTATAAAGGGATCATTGTACAAAGCTGATGAATACTTATCCGATACTAACTCGTATTTATTTCCATCGCGCAATTTCCAGGCATCCATCACCTTGTCGGACAGATGCAGTTCCTCTATCCTCTCACCGACATATCGACTATCGGTTATGTCGCCCAGACCGCTCAGTTTTAATATCGTATCCATGACAACATAGGTATGGCCACTGATCTCGGAAATATCCAGGCAGGCATAATCCTTATCGATCATTTCGGTTCCTTCATCCATATTTCCGCTAACTTTAATAAAACCTAAATCGGAGTATTTATAGTGTTCTTCCGTTGTTCCGTTAACCGTAAATCTTACATTCATGTATTTCATATCAGGAAAACTAACCTCAGCCGGCATATCACTGATAATATAAAGTCCTTCGAATTTTTTGTAAGAATCCGGTACAGTATCCTGAAGAGTTATCTCAGGTACAGCCGGAGCTTCGATATCGATACCTTGCTCAGAAAGTGCAATATCCGCCAGTGCTTCAGCCATAGCAAGATTAAAACCACTGCTGCCTCCGCTGGTTGTAACACACACGCTTATCTCTTCCTCAGGTGCCACCAGAAGCGCTGTATGATAATCAGCGCTGTCGCCGCCCTTATAAAGCATCTGCACGCCGGCCTCCTCATACTGAGGAATACTTACCAGATCCCAGCCAAGTCCGTTTCCGTCCAGATAGTTCTTGTCATATTCCGTATCAGCTCCTGCACTCCAGACCTCCGCCATCATAGCCTTGCTTTCCTCAGAAAGCAGTCTGTTATCCCCCTTAAAAAAGGTGCTTCCGAACTCACAGGTATCCCGGGCCGTTGAATACACTCCACCGGATCCCAGACACGTTGTATAATCTGTATCATATCTGTTCTTTCTGTCCGAATATATATTGCTCAGCTTCGAATTGCCAAATACATTTTCTACCGTATAAATATTCACTGCCCCTATCCTGTCAGCAATATTTTTCTCTATATATTCCGTATAGCTTATGCCCGAAACTCTCTCAACAATGATCTCCAGCAGTTCAAACCCATCATTGCAATAGCTTGCATACGCCCCCGGATCCGCTTTCAGTTTCTGAGTCTTAAGGTTGTCAAGAGTCAGCCTGGCATGATCGACCTTATTATCACCATAAAGGAATACATCATTGATAGTGGTGCCATACAATCCTGATGTATGATCCATCAGCATCCTGACAGTGATGTCCTTATATCCCTCATCCGCCATAACAAAGTCATCAATATACTCCGTCACCGGCTTATCCAGCTCAACCTTGCCCTGCTCCACCAGCTGCATCACTGCAGTCACTACATAAACCTTACTGACCGATCCCACGCAGTAGATCTTTCCATCATCCTCTTCTTTTTCCTGATCTATCTTATCACTGTCCTGTGCTTCCTCAGCATAACCACTAAGCCCCTTGCCGGTCACGGCAGCTGTGGCCAGTGCAGTTATAGCTGCAAGTGAAAAAATAGTACTTTTTATCCTCTTCTTCATATGATCGTCCTCTTCTCTTTATCCAGCCATCTACTCTGCCATCAGCTCTGTGACCGAAATCTTCTTTACCTTTCCTGCTGCGATATATGCCGCCAGCCACACATACAGACATATGCCCGCAATAGCTGCAGGAACCCAGAACATTCTGATCCCAAATACCGCAAGGAATGCTGTCTTCATAAATATCATCGTAACAGGTACTGCAAGTAATGCTCCCACGATCACCGCCGGAACAGCTACAGGCATGATCCTGTAGACCATCTGTCTCCTCAGATCCTTCGAGGTATACCCCATAGCCTTCTCTATTCCAAGAGCACTTTTTTCTTTCCTGACTGTCGAGCCAACAAGGAATCTCAACACTGAGAGAACCACTATAGCGATCACGATCATCATAACTATCGAAAAGAGCTGTGATGCCTCGCTGATCCCGCCCATATTTCCGTCGATTTCCTCACGGATCGTTGAAACATCCTGGAGGCTGTATTTTTCACTGTTACCGGAAATAACCTTGTCTCCGATCTTGATGCTGTAGCTTGCATTATCTACACCGTACTTCTCCATAAGGATTGCCATCTGTTCGTCAGCCTTAGCTCTGATCCTTGCCTCATAATCAGTCTCATCAACCTCTCCGGCAGACTCACCGGTGCTGCCATATCTGTCTACTATGGTTTCCTTAAGCTGTTTCTCTTTTGATTCATCCTTTGCATATACAAACAAATACTCAATATATTCACCCGGTGGTACTATCCTGTCGAATCCTTCAAATGTCATATAAGCTAACATGCCATCATTCATAACAAGATTTATTATTCCGGAGATAATATACTTCTTCTCAACTCCGTAATAATTAATCACTATACTATCACCGACGCTGTAGCCATATTTATCGGCCATACCGATTCCAATCAGCACTTCATTATCATGCTGCGGATATCTTCCTTCGCTGATGATAACATTTTCAAGTTCATTGAAATCTTCATAAGCAAAGATCTGGAAAATATCAAGATCGTTTTCCTGGAGTGTAAATCCGTTATTTGCCCTGAATGGAATACATTTCCTGACCTCATCCATCTCCTCAATCTCGCTTCTTATGCTTTCATAATCTGCACTTTTGTCGAAGCTGACCATGATAGCTTTTTCAAAACCGGAAAATCTGAGGAAAACCGCTCCTCTGTTCCTGAAAATATCACACAAGAAGATGCAGAAGGTCAAAGCCATCGATGCAGCCACTATGCAGAAAAATACGCCAACATTCTGTTTTGTATTTCCGGTCAGATTCTTAAGTCCGATCCTTCTGTTGATATTTTTCCCTGACTTAGCTATGGCGAATCTGTTTTTGCCAAAATGATGAGCTTTGATGCCCTTTCTGAAGGCAACAACAGGCGGATATTTCTTGATCTTTCCGGCTTTTCTGAGAGCGCTCAGGATCACAAGAAGCGTAAGTGTTACAGCCGGAATGATAAGAATTATCATATCACCGGAAACGATATGATCATGTCCGATAAATACCCTGAGCACTTTTGTCATCAGAGAATCTGTCGCAATGGTCAGCGCTGCGCCGAGCAAAACTCCAAAAACAGATAACACCAGATATTCATAAATATATGCTCTTGATATTTCCTTTGATCTGTAGCCCAGAGCCTCCAGAACACCGATTGATTCCATCTGATCATCAATATCATTTGTTATCTTATGTCTGATCATGAAGAGGCAGGAAAGTGCTGCAACGACCGCCATAAAAAGGATAATGATCATAATGATCTGAATCGCCATTGTCGATGCTGATTTCTCATTATCGAAGCTGTCTATCGACAGACTGAGCTGCTGTCCCGATACATCGTTAAAACGTTCCTCCATATCTTTGCAGAGTCTCTGTATATCCTTATAGTCAGAAACAACGCCGTCTTTCACATCAAATACGATAAATGTACCTTCGCTCACTACACCGCTGAGTCTGCTGTAATCCTCATCCGACACAACGCATTTGTAGCCTGTACTGCTTGAAAAGAGTCCCGATTCATAGAAGCCGGCTATCTCAAAGGGATATTCCTTGCCACTTATCACAAATACGAATTCGTCTCCCTCATCGAAGTCTAGATCGTATTTTACATAGTATGGCAGCCAGATCGGATGCTCCATACTCTCTATCTTCTCTTCAGAAAGTGATGACTTCTTAACAAAGTTCTCAAGCTTTCTTTCATTAGTCTCAGTAATATAATGAGCATAAAAGCCTGAGAGCTCTCCATTACTTTTCTTGTATGAAATAGCTGTTGATATGGCCGGAGCAAGCATGGTTATCACATCCGATCTTTCGATACGTTCGTCTGCCGCAGCGATCTCACCAAACTCTTGTTTATAATACTGTGTAACTATTTCCATCGAATAGTGGTAACTTCCGGTCTGCTCGAACATCTCATCAAACATTCGATCCGCCTTCGCATAATTAATGATACCCGTTCCCAAAAGAGCCATACTGATCGCCAGAAGCAGAATGATCACGCAGGCCTCACGCTTACGTTTTTTTATATTGAATAATGCCAGTCTTAGAATTTTCATATTATCCTCTTTCCATGGTTTCTATCTCTCCCCACCTGCCCGCACGGCACCGTGGCTCGATCATTGCTTCGCAATAATAATATTCATGTACACGAATATTACCTTTACCATCCCATTTTCTCCAAAAAGTCACTGAGCTTCGCACGGCGTTCCTTCGTATCATCCTGACCGTAAGGCACCATTTTATGATCTCCTACTATACCGCCATCTCTTAAATAAATGACTCTGGTTCCTCTGAGCGCAGTCTTGATATCATGTGTGACCATAACAATGGACTGTCCTTTCTTATGAACATCAGTGAAAATATCCAGCACATCATTTGATGATGCAGAGTTAAGAGCTCCCGTCGGTTCGTCTGCGAAGAGTATCTTCGGATCATTGATTATAGCTCTTACAATTCCAACTCTCTGTGCCTCGCCGCCTGAAAGCTGGTTCGGATATTTCTTCCAGTCCTCTTCATCAAGCCCAACCTTCTTCAGAAGCTCCTTCGCCTTATCAACAAGCTTTCTTGAATTCTTCTGAACTATCAGCGCCCCTGTCATAACATTATCAAGTACTGTCTGATTCTCCAGGAGATATACGCTCTGAAATACAAAACCACAGTTACCGCGTCTGAATATTGCAAGTTGGTCGTTTGTGTAATCCTGTATTTCCTCATCACCGAAGAAAACCTTGCCCATACTCGGCTTGTCCATACCGGACAGCGCATATAATAGAGTTGACTTTCCGGAACCGGACGATCCCATAATGACTGTGAAGTCTCCTTCCGTTATCTCCAGATCCAGATTCCTGATGACGTGCTGCTGAACACCACCGTTTGAAAATGATTTACAAAGCTTTTCTGTTCTTAAAATATTCATCTTTTTTCTCCATTTCTTCTGAATGTTTTTTATCAGTTGTTTTCTTTACTTTTATCTGATTTCGTGTCAGCGGTTTCTATATACAAAAAGAAGAAACCGAATATACACATCCTTCTATGAGTCTGTCCTCTTCAAACACTGCCTGAAGGGGCGTCTCTCATCGTCTGAATGTAGTATATCCGGTTTCTCCCTAAACATCTTTATCAAACAACTATTAAATTCTTATCAAATTCTTAACAGCTTATTCTCCAATAGCCTCGTCGATCACAGCCTTGATGTTTTTCTTCTTATCGCAGATTATAAGCACTGCATAATCACCCTTGCTGTAAAGACTTGCCTCGTCAACTCTGCCTAACTGGTCTGCATCGTAGGTCTCATAGATGCCTTTTCTGTCCTTCAGATGAGCCTTAAGTGAAGTCATCATCTCATCCATATCACCGGCATCCTTAAGCTTTATAACTGCGATCTCATCAGCCTTGCCTTCTGTCGAATACGCCAGAAGGAAGCTGTCGATCTTTGAATAATCAACGTCAGAAACATAAGCAAAGAGCCTGTCAGCATCAGAAGCACTTGAGTTAACTGTAGTCATGTCAGGAAGGCTGTCCTCTGATTCAAGTATGGCCTTTGTAAGATCATACATACTTACCGAGCCATCATTTTTCTGCTCATCCGCACCCGACTGTCCATCATTCTTATCAGCCGTTTCATCCATCTCCAGCTCCATCGTCTGAGTCTGCGTAGCCTGTGTATCCTCCTTCGCGTCAGCTGTATTATTCTTCTTGCCGCAGCCTGCAAGGGAGCTTACTCCAAGCCCAAGCATCAAACAGGTTACTAATATCTTCTTACCCTTTATCATACACTGCCTCACTTTCATTAATCAAAATCAATATCTCCGAGCACATCTGAAAATGCATCAGAAACTGCATTTTCCATCTTCTCGATATCCTCGTCGCTGATAATATCATCCAACGGATTATCATCTGTATAATTGTCATCTCCATCTATATACCATTCCATATTCACAGTAAGAAGATATCCTTCCTCAACATTCACTACGTTATACATAACATACAGACTGCTTTCATATTTCATACTGAAACTATCCGAAATCTCTTCGACCATCTTAAGAGCCTTCATGCAGTTCTCTTCACCGTCCGATGCATTCAGGATAAATGATACAGTTCCCTTATGCTCATCGTATGCCTTTCTGACATCCTTCGGAATCTGGTAGATATCAGCAGGTCTGATGGCTTCCCGATACAGAATGTTATACTTCAGGCTGTCTGCTGTAGGGAAGGTTTTTCTATCCCAGGCCTGTCCTGTGCCCATCATCTCATCATTCATATTGAAATGTGAATAACCGTTGGTTCCCACGTCAGAATAAATATCGGTATGATACCAATTACCGTCAAGCTTTACCAGATCCCATGAATGGTGGCAGTCAATGTTATGAACAACTCTGCACTCAATATCCAGCATGTGCATGAAAAGTCTGAAGGTTGTCGCATAACCAACACATACAGCGTTATGATATTTAAGAACTCCGTATGGATTGTCTACGTCGCCCATACCTGTAGGGATAACCGAAAGCATACCGCTGTCATTTGCCAGATGGCTGGTCATCCAGTCGTAAATAGCCTTCTCCTTCTCGTAATCGGTCATTTCCGGCTTGATAACCTCTTTGATTACCTTCTCAGCCATATCAAGTGTTTCCTTCTCTTTATCGGTAAGTCCCGATCTGTCCCCAGACTTATATGCATCGGAAATATTCTCTGTAGATTTGATCATGTAAGCTCCGGCGATACAGATATCATTTTCACCCGGAAGAACATCACCTAAAGCCAGATCATTCGGGTTGCTCTTTGCAGTGTCACTCTGTCCGTCCACACCATCCTGAGCAATTCCGTCCTTATTCATATTCATCGCCTGAGCATCATCGCTCTGGTCATTCTTCATAACACTTACTCCCGGATTATCCTTCTCGGTGTAAATATCATTGTCCATATATTGAACGACCTTCTCGGTCTTCTTATTATTATCATTAAGCTTGTTGAGTGTTACGATGCTCAGCGCTGCATTTCCTGCGAGGGCTACTGCAAGTATCGTTCCCACCACGATCTTGCCCTTTCCGGATTTCTTTTCATCATTTTTATTTATCATTTCTTCCATACTTTCGCTCCTTACAAAATATTTCTACGAACCTCATATATTACACAGTTCCGCGGTTTATTATCTGTGTATACATAAAAGGAGTCCAGGTTCTCAAAAGTCCCCGGACTCCTTTAAGATCGCCTTACAGGTTTTATATTAATTCCGGAATGTCCGGAGTTCAATAAAGCCCCTATTAAGGTATCTGATAGAAATATTAAGTTTTTCTCAAGCGATATTCATAATCGGTAAATTATTTCTTCATACTGTCTGCTATTTACCGATCTTAGGATTATTGGCAACATTATTCTGATGACCGGCAGCCTTTTGATGGGCATGTGCGTTCTGAGCAGCCGGAGCCTTAAGTCCAAGCGTTTCGGAATTGATCGCCGAGCCTGTTTAATAGCGCATCATGAGAAGATTTTACAACACTAAAGATAACAAAAGCGCAACACTACAAAAAAGCCGGAACACTGATTTTGGATCAGCGCCCGGCTGTGGTCGTGTTTCGTTCTTTAGTTTTACTCCGTGATCAGGCCCCGCACCAGCATGGAAAGCGGTTTTTAGAATATTCAACTACCTCTGTGCCGTAGTCAGGCGATAGTAATATCCCTTCTTCGCCATAAGCTCTTCATGATTGCCGCATTCCAGGATACCACCCTGATCAATATACATGATCTTGTCGCATTTACGGATGGTCGAAAGTCGATGTGCAATGATGAAAGATGTTCTTCCCTTTAGCATCGCATCAAGTCCCTGCTGAAGTGCACGCTCAGTCTTAACATCTATACTTGAAGTTGCTTCGTCCAGTATAAGTATCCTTGGATCGGAAAGCAGCGTTCTCGCAAAGGATATCAGCTGGCGCTGTCCTTCACTGAGTGATGAACCACGTTCCTTCACTTCAGTCTTATATCCATCGGATAGAAGCTTTATGAAATCATCTGCACAGACTGTCTTTGCAGCCTGCTCAATCTCTGAAATATCAGCATCCAGTTTGCCGTAACGGATATTATCTTCTATGGTTCCCGAGAATATGAAGCTGTCCTGCATCATGATACCCATCTGCGACCTGAGTGAATGAAGCGTCACGTCACGCACGTCGGTACCGTCGATGGATACGCTTCCCTGTCCAACATCATAAAATCTTGAAAGCAGATTCACGATAGTACTCTTTCCTGCACCTGTAGGTCCCACCAGAGCTACACTCTCACCCGGCTCAACCGTAAATGATACATCCTTAAGTACGTCGTGACCCTCTTCGTAAGAGAATGTAACATGATCAAAGCTGACTCTTCCGCTGATCGGAGGCATCACCGAAGCCCCCTCCTTATCACGTATTTCCACCGGCTCGTCCATGGTCTCAAATATTCTCTCAAGGTACGCAATATTGTTGATAAAGTTATTGAAAATATTTCCCAGGTTCATGATCGGCTGCCAGAAGAATGAAGCATAGCTCGAAACAGCCACTATGGTACCAAGGGATTTGCTGCCCTGTCCGAAGAGCATGACACCGAAGAGGAATATTGCTGCACGTACGATAACCGATATCGTATCGATACCCGGCCATACCAGGTTCGAATATTTAACCGCCGTATTCCAGGTGGTCCTGCAGTCATCCGACAGCTCCTCAAAGTTCTTCTTATTCTCATCCTCTCTTGCAAATATCTGAGTTATCCTGACACCTGCGATATTTTCCTGAAGGTATGCATTGAGGTTGGAATTCTTATTTGAAACCGCCTGCCAAGCCTTTCTCTGCTTATTCTTGATCCAGATCATGAAGGCCATCAGTACAGGCACACCACACATAACAACGAGTGCCAGCTGCACATCCACCATAAACATAAATACCGTGATAAATATCAGGTTGAAGCCTTCCAGCACGATATTTATAAGTCCGTTTGACAGCATATCCGAAACTGAATTTACATAGTTTACAACTCGGATAAGTATCTTGCCGTGTGGACGGTCATCATAATATCTGAAAGGCAGTTCCTGCAGATGACTAAAGAGATCCTTTCTGATATCGTAGATGATCTCCTGGCTCACGTTCACCATAAGCCTGCTTCTGATGGTGGTAAATATAACACTGATCAGATACACCACTGCCAGGATAGCTGCCAGTATGAGCAGCATCTTTGTATTCTTGTTTGGAACCGCATGATCCAGCGCATAACGTATGATCATTGGCGCCAGATATCCGAAGGCTCCACCGATACCGCTCAGAAACAGCGCGATCATCATCGGTTTCTTCCACTTTTTAATATATGAGGAGGCCCTTATCAGATGCTTTATCTGAAATGGCTCCTGTAGATTTTCGTCTTCCTTGTAAGTATTTCTAGCCATAATTTATAAGCCCTCCTGCAGCTGCACAAGCTCTGCATAGTATCCGCCGCTGGCTGCCAGCTCCGCGTGGCTGCCCTCTTCAAGTATTCTTCCATCCTTCAAGATGATGATCCTGTCTGCTGTCTTCGCGGTGGAAACTCGCTGAGCTATGATCAGCTTGGTTGCCTTAAAGTCAAGATTTCTGAGTGATTCCTGTATCTGTCTCTCTGTTTCAAGATCGACAGCCGAGGTTGTATCATCCAGTATCAATATCGATGGTCGTACTGCCAAGGCTCTCGCAAGAGACAGTCTCTGCTTCTGACCTCCGGAAAGGCCCACACCTCTTTCACCGACTATGGTCTCATAGCCCTCCGGCATACGTGAGATGAAATCATCCGCTGCCGAATAACGTGCAAAACGCACAACCTCTCTCTTACGGATATGTGGATCACCGTAAGCTATATTTCCTTCTATCGAATCCGAATAAAGAAGTACATCCTGAGTTGCAAAACCGATATTTTTGCGAAGTCCTTCAAGGCGGTATTTCTCTACGGGAATACCATCGATCCTGATCTCTCCTCCGGTGGTTTCAAAAAACCTCGGGATCAGCTGTATCAGCGAAGTCTTGCCGCAGCCGGTCTCACCCATTATCGCAACCGTCTCGCCGGACTTGACCGTGAAGGATATGTCATGCAGAACAGGGTATTTTCCATCCGGATACTGGAAGGAAACATGGTCAAATACGATATCTCCCTCGAGTCTTCCGTTAACCTCAACTGCACCCTCTACATCCTTTATCTCCGGCTCAGAATAATATATCTCCATAACCTTGTCTGAAGCCGCGCGGAATCTCTGGAACTCATTCATGATATTTCCCATCATTCGCATCGGGTTTGTAATAGCCCAGATAAGTCCGGAGATCGCAACGTACTCGCCCATTGTAAGACCGCCGTGGATCAGGAAGAGTCCGCCCACCAGAAGCATCGTCAGAGGCATCAGGTTTGCAAAGCTTTCAACGTATGGATAAAACTTTATCCATACAAGACCTGTCTGCTTGTTTGTATCACGATAAGCTACATTCGCTTTATCAAACTTCTCGATCTCATTCTCTTCTCTGGCAAAAGCCTTAACCACACGGTTTCCGGAAATATTTTCCTGCGCCACCGTATTCATCTCTGCCAGACGTTCACGAAGCTCTGTATGTTTCACTGAAACTGCCTTCTTGAACTTCACGATAACGATAAATACAAAAGGTGCGATGGCCAGCAGCGCCAGCGCCATCTTCCAGTTGATCACGAAGAAATATATTGCTGCCGCTCCGAAGAGTGCAAAACACTCGATAAGTACACGCACAACCCAGGCTATCATATGACGTACCGCATCCAGGTCGCCGGTCACGCGAGTCATCAGGTCGCCGGTTCTGTAGGTGCTGAAAAATGTCATATCCTGCCTCTGGATCTTATCAAAAAGGAAATTCCTTATACGGAAAAGCGTCTTCTGCGATACATATTCATAAGCCATACAGTCCGCATAAACTATGATGACTCTGAGGATCGTAAGACCCACCATGGCGATAAGCAGTGTGTAGAAAAGATCCTTCTTTAAGGTCAGGTTTTCCGCAGCTTTCTCACCGGTCAGGAACGTATCGATCAGTTTTCCGGAAATAAAAGGTACCGTGAGCTGCATGATATTGTAGAGCACAGTACCGACTATAGCCGCCATATAAATCCCGTGGACACCACGCGTATTTTCCCACAGCCAGCCCATGCGACTAAGGGGGTATTTGTTCTTTTCAGTTTTTCTTTTGTTAGATTTTTCTTGTCTGTCTTTCATATTCAGTGCCATCCATTTCAACAATAAAACTTTCGTTTTACAATAGCATTTTTATTTTTCAAGTGGTATAATCCGATTATTAAAAAATATAACAATTCTATCTTCAGACACTCTAAAAGGCTTATTTTTAGGGATTTTATACTAGAAGTATAATTTTTTATTTGGAGCCAACCAATATATTTATACGGAGGTTCATCATGGCAGAAATTTTTGAATACAGCGACCGACTCAACTCACCGGTAGAAGCATTTTACTGTTCCTCAGACGGTCTGAGGCTGCCTGTCGCCGCACACTGGCACTACTTTGTCGAGATGCTTTATATGCTCGAGGGCTCAGTTACCGTCATATGTAACGGTGTCCCATATAAGCTTACTCCGGGTAAGCTCCTTCTGATCCCACCACAGGTCGTTCATTCCATCACCCACGACAATAATCATAGTTTCCTGTACACCTGCATCAAATACAGTGCTTCTCATATCCGACTGGTGGAGGGCTATCTTCCAAACCTGCACATGCTCTTCCAGAAGCTGATGCAGCGAGAGGTTCCGCCGCTGCTGTTTTCTGCAGAGGAGTTTTTCTATCAAACATCGGATAATTTATCAACAGATCGACTGAGTCCGATCAATAATACCGTCTGTAATCTCATGAAAGATATCATAAACGAGGTCGATCAGCGCCCTTACGGTTATCTGACCTTGATATTTTCAAGGCTTACTGCACTTATACTTGAGATCCTCCGTCTCTGGTATAACTGCGGAATACCGCTTCAGACAGAACTGCCCACCGAAACAGATACCTATTCGATCCAGGACGTGGCGATCTATATCGACAAGCATTCAAGCGAAGATCTGAAGGTTGATGATCTGGCAGGCATGTGCAATATGAGCTACTCTTACTTTGCGAAGGTTTTTCACCGTCAGTATGGTCAGAGCTGTAAGCAGTATATCGAATTCATCCGCCTCACCAAAGCTGAGAATCTGCTGCTCTTTACAAACTACGACCTGAATACCATTGCAGAAGAAACCGGCTTCTCCGACAGCAGCCACCTGATCCGCTGCTTCCGCAGGCTCTACCATATAACACCGAAACAGTACCGCCTGCAGCATCTTTCGGATGCGTGATAGATTAAAAAAGAACTCTTTCAAACGAAAGAGTTCTTTTTTAATCACCGCGACTAAGCCTGTCCCCTGCCAGTTCCCAGAACATGACTGCACTTGCGGTTCCCACATTCAGTGAATCTACACCAGGTTTCATAGGTATTTTCGCAACATAGGTACTGTTCTCAATTGTATCAGTCTTCAGACCGTAGCCCTCATTACCGAGTATTATCGCAAGCTTCTCTTCGTCCTGTTCCTTAATAGCTGTAAGGATTGAAATCGCTTCATATCCGGCATCAAGTGCCCGGCGGATCACCTTTGCACTTTCGCATATAAAAATCCCCGGCGCCGGTTCATTTATCCGAAGAAGCTGCACCTCGCTCCGCTGCTTATACACCGCAAGCTCCGGCAGTTCAAGATCATTTATCTCTATCATGTTTTCTCACTTTCAATCGCAGTATCATTCAACTCATTGATCAGTCATCATTCATCACATTGATCAGTCATCATTCATCACATCAATATAACATCAGGCTGTCAACCTTGTGACATTATTCGTTTATCCATCTTTTGTCAACTTGTATTATGGTTTCTCAACAACAACTATGCAGTTCGAATCCGGATATACATCCGGTTCAAGACTGACCTTATCCCTCAGATGTTCCGGATATCCCGGCTCAAGGAATGCCTCCGCACGTATTATGCGAGCCCCAAGCTCTGTAAAATACTCCGTAAAATCACCAATAGTAAAATACCCGAACTGTTCCTGCACCTCATGGCTGTAAGACTCCTGTCCCCAGGTATAAGTATAAAGGAATTCGCGGATATAATTGATGCAGCCGCTGACACGAAGATTCTCTTCGTCGATCACGATATGCTTATCCTCTATATCAGTCAGCCCCTCAAAATCAGCCAGATAATTCTTGAAGAAATCCAGCCCGGACTTATCCTTAAAGGTAACTGTAAGTATCTCATCATCTGAAACCGCTGTCTTAACACCGTCGCGGATAATGATGCGTCCGCCTGGATTCAGCGAATCGTAAGCATTCTTCAGAGAAAGCTTCACCGTCTCAATATTAAACCTTCCTTCAGGCGTTTCCGTATAAGAAAATATCTCATGAATGATCGATGAAAATATGATGGAATCAACTTTATTTTCCGCATCACCAAATGGCGTATCCACAAAATTATGCATCACTACGTTCCACTTGTGGCCTTCCGTCTGCTTCTTCTTGTTCAGCACCTCGATAACATTTGTTGAAATATCAGTACCGATGATCTCCTTATCCGGATATCTCTCCTCAAGCTTATCCAGCAGAACACCGCCGCCGGAACCCACGTCCACAACAGTCTTTCCGGTCACGTAATCCAGGATCGTGTATTTTGTAGATGCCTCCGCATCGTTCATGGTCTTCAGATATTTGTCCTCGTTATTCAGACGGTCAAACTCATCTCTTCTAAAGCCGAACATATCATAAAGCACAGTGATACTCTTCTCGAAGGTCAGAAGTCCGCACTGCTCCGCCTCAACGCAGAACTCGATCAGCTTCTCGCAGACCTTTGAGAATTTGAAATCAACAAGCAGCGCACCGCCCACAATATTAACGCTAAGATCAACGTTCTCGGTACTGCTGTCACGGATATATTTCTCAATGATCCTCTTCTTGTAAACATTTATATGCTTCCTGCCCTCGTAGTCATAGTAGAGGCTGTCCGCAAGTGGTTTAAAGGAAATATACTCTCCGCCGAGAGCCTCCTCATCAGCACTCGTCAGAACCGCTTCGATCTGCTCGGAAAGCCTTGTAAGGATCGTTGTAATCTGCTCCGCTGAAAAATCAGAGAGAGCAGCTTCAAAATACCACAGCTCATACTTCGGAAAATACTTCTCAGCAAACACCTTCAGCAGTTCCTCCGTTACATCATTCAGATTCGGAAGAAGTTTTGTGATACGGTATTTTTCATCAAACTCTGACAGGTCTCCGTCAAGTATACGGTCGATCAGTTCCTTCGATAGTGCCTCAACCTTCTTCCACAACTCTTCGCTGACCGCCGCGATTATACACTCGTTAAGAATATAAAGTATATTTCTGAGACGTTCCTTTCCAAGCACCGGAATCAGTTCCAGAAGCTCGCTGTTCTTTGTCACCGGAACCTCGCCACGCAGACACTGGCCGATCATACCGTGGGTACGGATGAGAGTATAGATCACGCCTCTTAGGGATTCATTCTTTATAACCGCACTATCCACATAATTCTTATATATTTCTGCCGAGGCAATATTATGGATGTCCAGCGGAAGGCCGGCCTCTATCCACTCTGCCCTGTCCTTCGCAGTTCCGCCCTTTGCAACCTCTGACCACTGAAGCACCGTGCGAACAATTCCAAAATCCCCCTGATGCACAGCATCTTCCGATTTATAATCATCCGATTTGGCACCCTCCGATTTAGCATCCTCCCGCAGAGTTATCATATCCAGAATTGCAAGGGTCCTCATCACATAATCCAGAGTCTCCCTGCCGGTAATATCTCCCACCTTCTCGATACGTTCGATATTTACAGCGGAGTTCTCTGTGTAATACAAATATTCATACCATTTTTCCATATACCTAATCTCCATCACTTCAATCACATAATATTCAGATCATTCGTATACCGATCAGAATTATCTTCGACTCATATTCCCTATCATTATTCATAAAAAGCATCCAGGTTACGCTTGAAAAGTTTCGCCGGGCGATGACCGACTCCGGTGATAGTCTCATTCGTCTCTATAACGTAAGGTGCGATCTTTCTTCTGAAGTTCGGGGTTGTGAGCTTCTCACCCAGAACTATTTCATATGCAGACTGCAGACTGTAAAGCGTAAACTTCTCCGGCATCAGGTCAAATATGATACGTCCTGCATCCGCTGCCTTTTCATGAAGCGACATGAAAGCTCTGACAATTATTTCCGCATGATCAAATGCAAGCATACCGCTGTCATTGATCTTGTAGCTTACCGTTTCGTGATGATTAACGTAGGACCTCAGCTCTTCAACATCCGCCTCAACAACCTCGCCGGTCTGGCTGTGTTCAAGGCGAAGCATGTATTTCGTCTTGATCTCAGCCTTGGTCTTCAGAACATGCTTCTTCAGTTCCTTCCTGCTGATATCTATCTTAAACCACGCCGCGTCTCCCGCATCGGAGCCCGCACTGATCTTAGTATCATTCTCATCTACCAGAGCAAGAAAGGCCTGGGAAACGATCCAGCCTCTCGGATCTCTGCCCGGCTTGCTGAATACGCCGAAGGGTTCCAGATATGCATTGTCAACGCTGGTCTCCTCCATCAGCTCTCTCATGGCAGTCTGCTGAAGGTCCTCGTCCTTCGCACTGAAACCTCCCGGAAGCGCCCAGCAGCCCTTGTACGGAAAGCCTCCTCTTTTTATGAGAAGTATTCCCAGTTTCTGCTCAGGATCCTTTCTGTATTCCTCTGTCTCCTCGCCCTTTAATATCGCAAATACAGCCATATCCGCGGTGAGCGACGGCTTTTCATATTTCGAATCATCGTAATTCTTTAAAAACTCTTTTTCCTCTTTGGACACTATATATTTTTTCATTACAGCTCCTTTTGAAACATTACAAAATACCTTTTATCATCCGGTCATCAACCCGATGACCACGCTTACCACTTATTATACTTTCAATAATAAGTACCGTCAACAGGACTCTCAAAAGCAGGTGATATTACCTGTTTTTGATAATATCACCTGCTTCTTCACTTGAAATATAGTCTGCTTCTTCACCCAGAGGGTTTGCAAATTCATTTACATGTGTTACTGCAATAGTCCTCCGTATATTTATATTCTCCGGAAGCCTTTCGCTGTCGAAATCATTCTTGATCCTTTTCAGGAATGCGGCCTTTTCAAGCTTTCCATATCTCAAAGTTCCCTGATGAGGATTTGGAACATTTGTCAGATCCACCATATCCGGATTGATCTCTTCCTTATCACATTCCTCATCAAAGCGCCCCGCACCGTGCCTTGTCAGATAAGTACGTGTTACGTAGCAGACCTCCATGTCGACAACATTGTTTTTACTTTTGCTCTTCCCTAACAAATACTCCCTCACTAACGCCGCCGGATTACGAAGACCTGTATTGCTCGGTGTTGTATTGTTACCGTATTCCCGCCTGCATCTATCCAGAAGAAGCCCCTGGCCATTCTCGAAGATCACTCTGTCGAAGCTGTCAAATATCCGAACGTCTGCCACCTTGCAGATACTCTGCATCACTCTGAAATCCTCGATATAATGCTCGATCAGACCATCGTTATTTATAATCTCCTGCCACTCGGCTCTGACGTTCTTCACGCCTTTATTCAGAATCCTCTTCCTGAGATAAGCTCGGCAGTCCTCCTTCAAATAAAAGTAGAGCTCCTCGTCCTTCATAGCTGCCATTTCACCCCAGCGAAGACCGTCCCTGACAAGAGTCTCCCAGATACCCATTCCGCAGCTTCCGTGCCTTCCGTTTCCGCGGCTTTCCTCAAGGATCTGATTCATTATCATATCAAAAGGTGTTGAAACCGGACAATCCGGATCGATATAAACCGCCGGAATATCTCGTCCCCTGAGCCGCGGTACCTTATCAAACTCTTCTCGTAATTCATAATATTCCTTCACGAAAAGCATCGGATTCAGGATGAAGAAATATGGAAGACAGGTTGCTGCACCGGCAAAGGTTCCGGAACCAAAGTGATGAAATACATGTCGGACTTCACCTGAATCCCTGACTGTATGACCGCGCTGTGCTCCGCCATTACTGCAGACCACGAGACAGCTTCGGTTATTCTTCCTTGCTTCTTCAGCAAAGTGATATGTCATCAAACCTTTTCCTTCATCACCGAAGTTTGCTCCGATCACAACCCTGATGTCTTCCATATTTTCTCCTTTCTGTCGATACTATCACACCGACTGATAACTGTTCCTTCACTAAATTTTTCACCGTTTTATACGCCACATATTACCAGCTGATCCCAACCGCCTTCGGGAAGATAATCTTGTCATTATTCTCTGCAGCTTTACCTGCGTGGGTCTTAACGATATCCACGATCGTATCGCAGATATTCTCGATCTTGACCACCTTGAAGTGCTCCCCATCAAGAACGCTTTTCCATGAATTGATATAGCCTTCATTTCTGTAATATCCGTGATTCACAAAGAGGTGGAAGATATCGTATTTCTGAAGTGCCACACCGTAGAGTGCCATAGAATCAATGTCCTCATCAACCGGTCTGCCCATAACTTCTGCCACCCGAGCAGCCGGAAGATATGGATTGAAACCCTCATCACCCATTGTGATGACAAGTCCCTTCTTACCTCTGTTCCAGGCATCAAGCCTGATGTGATTCAGCCCAAAATACCATGCTGCAGTATATGATTCAAAACCATTTCCACCGCCGCCGAATTCAAAATACACTTTGTCCAGCTGCTCAGCTATTCTGATATCAGATTCAAACTGAGATACCTGAAGCGGATATCTGTCGTAAGCGAAATCTCCGATACCCATGATCATGAACTCAACATCCTTTACCTTGTTGTAAAGTTTTGTCATGATGATATTTAATTCTTTGGCGACCTCAACAGCAGCCTGTCCCATAGAACCTGTTACATCGAGTGCAAGTATTACCGGAACTGTATTTGGATGTTCCTTTGAATCGCAGCATTCTCTGAGCACATCCTTCGGATCGAGTATCGGATCAAGAGTTCTCGCTGCGAACATCTCCTGATTACTCATATTTCCCGCAAGCCTGCCGCTTGAATCCACTGTCCTGCCTACTCTCTTTGAATAAAATCTGAATGAATCTTCTCTCCATACTCCGCTACCCATAGTCATTCTCCTTTCTGTTTATCATTAATCATCACCCTCTGCTTCATCGTTATCGAATATTCCGTCGTACAATCCGTCAAATATTCCCTCAGAATTCTTCCCCAGGAACATCAGCACAAGCAGTCCGTTCATCCCTCCAAATGCCTGTGAATTATTACCCTGGCCCTTCATCATCTCGCTGAGCATCATATATTTCAGCATCTTTTCTGAGCCATTCTTATTCTTCAGATTCTGCCCGAACATAGAAACTATCTTTCCGTAGAAATAAGTATTTCCCATAAATAGATATCTTTCCGGAAGCAGCTGCTCGATGCTTGAATCCTCGTAATTGATAACGGTGATCTTATCCTCCTGAGCCTCTACTACGCATCTCGGTCTTCCGTTTGCAAGGATGATATCTCCTTTCTTCTTATCACAATGATAATATCTATAATTGCAGGTGGGCCATCCTTCACATTTGATCATGTGATATTCTCTTCTTATTATCATTATGATATTATCTGTTGTTGTGGCTATATCATATTATCATTTTGATTATATGTCAAGAGCTTTTTTTTAAGTTTTTTTCCCGTGCTCTAATCATATTTCAGAATTTAAAAAGTCCCACAAGCCTCTTCATATATCAAGGTCTGTGGGACTTACCATATTTCATTCAGTTATCTAAATATAACCCTTTCTCTTCTTAGCGACCTCGATTAGCTCACCGGCTTCGTTCATCGCTTCAGCAAGATATGGTTCCTGCCATTCCTTACCTTCCTTCTCGGACTTCTTTATTTCCTCCCAGGACTTATGACGCTCTTCATCCGAAGTGAACTCCACGCCCGAAAATACATGTGGATGACGTCTGATCATCTTATCAGAAACCACCTTCGCCACATCATCAAATGTAAAATGTCCTTCCTCCTCAGCTATCACGCAGTGGAACATTACCTGCAGAAGAAGGTCTCCCAGTTCTTCCTTAAGATTCTCCGGATCCTTCTTTTCTTCCAGAATATTTATCCCGCAGATGACCTCCGCAGCCTCCTCGATAACTGTCGGTTTGAGGCTCGAATGTGTCTGAACCTTATCCCACGGACATCCATCTTCAGCACGAAGCTTCTCAACTAATTCCTTTAATCTGTCTATCTCTGTCATATTTGTCTTCTTTCTATTACAGCTGTTGCAAAATAAATCGACTGATGCGCTATACTAATCCTCCAGCGAATCCTCGCTTACAGGGAAGGTAAAGTAAGTTTCCGGATACGGCTCTTCATCAAGAGTGAAATGCCACCATTCCTCCTCCAGCGGTCTGAAGCCATGCGCCATCATAGCCTCCCTGAGTATCATTCGGTTTGCGTACTGTTCCTCTGTGATATCGGTATAATCCGGATGCGAAAGCTCTCCGAAATAATCGAAGGTTCCGCCCATATCCACTTCCTTCTCGGTCTTCATATCGAAAAGTGTAAGATCCACCGTACTTCCTCTGCTGTGTCCGGAATGCAGCGCGATATAGCCCTGATCAAAGAGCACCGACTTATCCAGTTCAGGATAGAAATACTCCTTCATCCTTGTATCATCGGTGTCCTCAGCCCATCTGACAAAATTGGTAACAGCCATCTGTGGTCTGTATGCATCAAATATTTTCAGTCTGTAGCCCTTTTCCTTCAGGTCATCACTAACTGCACGAAGTGCAGCCGCTGCCTCCTTGGTGAGCAATGCCACAGGCTCCTCATAACCGTCTATTCTGTCCCCGACAAAATTGTAGGTCGAATAATATCTGATCTCAAGGATCGCATCCGGAACTGCCTCAGCGAGAAGCACGAAATCTGACGGATCATTCGATAACACATATCCATCCTCAGAAATCTCGGTTGTTATTTCTACGACATCATCGCTTGACGCCTCGGTCGGAGTCTCTGTCGTTGCTTCTGTGGTATTCTCTGTCGTTGCTACAGTTGCTGTCTCACCGGTTGCTGTTGTATCTTCTGTATTCTCACTTGTCACTTCCGCCGACGCCTCAGTTGTCGCCTGCGTTGTCACGTCCGTCTTCTTGTCCTTCTTATCCCTGGAAGATCCGCAACCCGCAAAACAAAGTGCCATTGCAACAGCAAACGCCGCTGCTTTAGTCATTCTCTTTTTCACTCTTATCGTCTCCATCTGTTTCTTTTTTCATTAACTATTTGAGTCAATTCAGCCGCCAGATTTATAATTATCTACTGCTGCTTCTTCATCGTCAGATACCAGTCGTAATTTACAAGGCTTGGATCTGAACTTTTCATTCTCGCATCTGATTCATCAAGTGTAAGCGGTGCGCCGAGAACAACATCGTCTCCCGGATTCCAGTCTGCAGGAGTACTTACATTTTCTGCGTCATGCAGCTGAAGTGATCTGATGATACGAAGTATTTCCGGAAGATTTCTGCCGGTGCTCATCGGATAGTAAAGTATCGTACGTATTATCCCCTTGTCATCAATGATAAATACCGCACGGATCGTCTGGGTATTTGCAACTGTCTGAAGCATACCGTATTTCTTTGCGACATTCATGCTTATATCTGCTATTATCGGGAAGGAAACCTCAACCTTTCCCTCTCCGTAAAGATCTATATTTTCGATGCTCTTAGCCCATGCAAGATGAGAATGGAGCGAGTCGATGGAAAGTCCGAGAAGCTTGGTATTTAACTTTTCAAACTCAGGAGCAAGTTTTGTAAAACCGATAAACTCTGTTGTACAGACCGGTGTGAAGTCTGCAGGATGTGAGAAAAGCACTACCCACGAACCCTTATAATCCTCAGGGAAATTCACCTTACCCTTAGTTGTCATCGCCTTGAACTGTGGTGCACTGTCACCGATCATAGGCATCGGTATTCTGTCTTCTGTTATATTTTTAGTATCCATTGTCAGACCTCCTTAATCCTGATCACTCTCTTACTTTTTATTCTTAATTCTGATCATGCCCTTATTATATGTCATCCCGACAACTTATACAATACGACTGTTTCCGCCGCTGAGAAAATATCAATATAACAGCAAAAGCCCTCCTTACCTTTCGGTAAAGAGGGTTCTCTAGCCATTATATTTTATTCAAATGGAACTACTGCACCATCATAGGTCTCATTGATATAATCCTTGATCTCCTGTGACTGAAGTGCCTTAACAAGTGCCTGGATTGCTTCGTCTTCCTCATGGCCGGCCTTAACAGCGATGATATTTACGTAGGTCTTTGCTGCCTCAGAATCACTCTTCTCATATGCGATAGAATCCTTGCCAACTGAAAGTCCTGCTTCAAGAGCGTAGTTACCGTTGAGGACAACAAATGCAACCTCGCTTCTTACTCTTGCAACCTGAGCTGCTTCAAGCTCCTGGATCTTGATGTCGTATGGGTTGTCAACGATGTCATTAACTGTAGCTGTAAGTCCTGCACCCTCTTTAAGTGTAATGATGCCATTGTCCTGAAGGAGGAGAAGTGCTCTTGCTTCGTTTGTTGTATCATTTGGAACTGCGATCGTATCGCCCTTAGCAATATCAGCAAGGTCCTTCTTCTTGCCAGGATAGATTCCGAATGGCTCGTAGTGGATTCCGCCTGCATTTGCAAGGTGTGTGCCCTGCTCTTCGTTGAATGACTCAAGGTAAGGTACGTGTACTGCATAGTTTGCATCGATCTCGCCTGATTCAACAACTGTCATTGGAAGTACGTAATCTTCAAATATCTTGATCTCAAGATCGTAACCCTGCTCCTTTAGGATAGGCTTAACCTTCTCAAGTATTTCTGCATGTGGTGTAGGTGATGCGGCTATTGTTATCTTTGTAACCTTTGATCCGCTTGCGTCTGCCTTTTTATCTTCCTTCTTACCGCAGCCTGTGAAAGCTGATACAACTAACACACCTGCTAATAATAATGCCTTTAATCTCTTCTTCATAATAATGTCCTTCTTTCTTGTCTT
>JAFRNE010000038.1 GCA_017430325.1 Eubacterium sp. | reverse complement strand
TATCGCTGCTCAGGCTCTTGGTCTTGCTGAGGGTGCTCTTGAGAGAACAATCGCTTATGTTCAGGAGAGAAAGCAGTTCGGACGTTCTATCGGTGCATTCCAGAATACACAGTTCCAGCTTGCTGATATGGCTACTAAGGTTGAGGCAGCTAAGATGCTTGTTTACAAGGCGGCAAGAGCTAAGGATCAATTCAATGCAGATGGAAAGACTTCTTACAGCGTAGAAGCAGCTATGGCTAAGCTTTACGCAGCAGAAGTTGCTATGGAAGTTACTACTAAGGCAGTTCAGCTTCACGGTGGTTACGGTTACATCAGAGAGTACGATGTAGAGCGTATGATGCGTGATGCTAAGATCACAGAGATCTACGAAGGAACAAGTGAAGTTCAGCGTATGGTTATCTCTGCTAACTTACTTAAATAAGGAGGGTACATAACGTGAAAATTATAGTTTGTGTAAAACAGGTACCTGATACAAAGGGCGGAGTTAAGTTTAAGCCGGACGGAACTCTCGATAGAGGCGCAATGCTTACAATCATGAACCCTGATGACAAGGCTGGTCTTGAGGCAGCTCTTCGTCTTAAGGATCAGTACGGCGCAGAAGTTACAGTAGTTACAATGGGTCTTCCGAAGGCAGCAGATGTTCTTCGTGAGGCACTTGCTATGGGTGCTGACAAGGGAATCCTTGTTACAGATAGAGTACTCGGTGGAGCAGATACATGGGCAACATCACAGACAATTGCCGGTGCTATCAGAAATCTTGAGTATGATCTTATCATCACAGGTCGTCAGGCTATCGATGGTGATACAGCTCAGGTTGGACCACAGATCTCAGAGCACCTTAACATTCCTGTTATCTCTTATGCACAGGAGATCAAGATTGATGGTGATTCAGTAGTAGTTAAGCGTCAGTATGATGACAGATATCATATGCTTAAGGCTAAGATGCCATGTCTTGTTACAGCTCTTTCAGAGTTAAATGAGCCTCGATATATGACACCGGGCGGAATCTTCGATGCTTGCAAGGATGATGCTCCTATCACAACATGGGGTAGAGCAGACCTCAAGGACGTACTTGATTCCAACCTCGGACTTAAGGGTTCACCTACACAGATAGCAAAGGCTTCAGATAAGGTAAAGAAGGGTGCAGGCGAGAAGGTTGTTCTCGATTCACCTGAAGAATCAGCAGATTATATCGTATCAAAGCTTGCTGAGAAGTTCGTGATCTAGTTAGTAAAAATTTTAGGAGGATGACAGTAATGGCATTAGAAGAATATAAGGGCGTATTTATATTTGCTCAGCAGGTTGATAATGAGATCAGCAATATCGCATTTGAGCTCCTTGGAAAAGGTAAGGATCTTGCTGCAGACCTCGGAACAGAGGTAACAGCAGTTCTCGTTGGTTCAGATGTTAAGGGTCTTGCAGATTCACTCGCTGAGTACGGCGCTGACAGAGTTATCGTTGTTGACGATCCAGAGCTCAAGGAATATAGAACAGAGCCATATACACATGCACTTGCATCAGTAATTGAGAAATATAAGCCGGATGTATTCCTTATCGGAGCTACAGCAATCGGCCGTGACCTTGGTCCACGTGTTTGTGCACGTGTTCATACAGGTCTTACAGCTGACTGTACACAGCTTGATATCGGAGATTTCCCACTTAACCCAATCCCAGGAAAGGAGCAGAAGCACAATCAGCTTCTTATGACTCGTCCTGCATTTGGTGGAAATACAATCGCTACAATCGCTTGTCCTGATTTCAGACCTCAGATGGCTACAGTTCGTCCGGGCGTTATGCAGAAGAAGGATAAGGTTGCTGGCGCTAAGGCAGTAATCGAAGAGTTCAACCCAGGCTTTACACCAAACAACAACTATGTTGAGATCCTTGAGATCGTTAAGGAAGTTTCAGATGTTGTTGATATTCAGGATGCTAAGATCCTTGTATCTGGTGGTCGTGGAGTTGGTTCTGCAGAGAACTTCAAGATCCTTGAGGAGCTTGCAGCAGCTATCGGCGGTGAGGTTTCTTGCTCACGTGCAGTAGTTGATTCAGGCTGGAAGCCAAAGGAACTTCAGGTTGGTCAGACAGGTAAGACAGTTCGTCCACATGTTTATTTTGCAATCGGTATTTCAGGTGCCATCCAGCACGTTGCAGGTATGGAAGAGTCTGATATCATCATCGCAATCAACAAGGATGAGACAGCTCCTATCTTTGATGTAGCTGACTACGGCGTAGTTGGTGACCTTAACAAGGTAGTTCCACTTCTTACAAAGCAGATCCTTGCAGCTAAGGCAGCAAAGGCTGAGAACTAATCCTTAGATTATTTATCCCGCAGAAAGTGATTTCTGCGGGTTTTTTTAACGGCCAAAATTATTCTGGTTCCGGAGAAATTACGGCTATGCAGCTTAAGGGACAGTGCATTTTTGAAGCTGGATCCGATTTTGAAAGATAATGTTTAAAATACTTGAATATACAGGGGTATATAATTATAATTTTTCTGTGAGGAATTACCACGGAATCTATATTTTGGTTGAATTATCGGGATGTATTGTGCTCTACTGATATTTGACAATAAAGATGATGAAAAGAATGTGGAGAATCCGGCAAAAAAATCATAGATGACAAAGCATTTAGTTTGAAGGATGAGGGAAAATCATATATTAAGGAGAAAATATGGAGAACAATATTAACAACTACGGACAGCAGCCAAATGAACAGGTTATCGCTCCGGGTTATCAGCAGAATTATGCAGGTGCAGCTCAGAATAATGTGAATGTTGGCGCGGCTCAGAATAGTGCCGGAGCTGTACAGAATAATATATATTCAGGTGCCCGGCAGATGAACCAGAACGCAGGTAATATGTATGGATATCCTCAGCAGGTGAATCCGAACGTTAACGCTCAGGCTGTGAACGGATACGTGAATCCCGGTATAAATCCTGGTGTTAATCCTGGTATGAATAATATGCAGGGGCAGAATCCAGCTAGGGGAACCCGTATTTCCGGATATGTACATCGCAAGATGGAAGGAATGACCGGTTATATAATAATCTCGGCTGTAATAGCTGCGATAATCGGTGGGTTGATCGGATATGCCATTGTAAAAGCCTTCCCTGATCTGATTTATGAAAGTAAGCAGCATGGGCGCATGGTTGTTAGGGAGAAAACGATTTCCGGATCATTCATGATGGGTGCAATAGAAGGAGCTTTTATTGGATTCTTCTATGTTTTGATTTTTTCGATATTTATCACTCATACGAAAAAAGAGATAAACGGCGGAAGCTTTAATTTGGATGAGCTTCATTTGGATTACAGTGTAAGATCGTTTGGTTTTAATAAAATCCGTCCTTCATTGACAATAAATGGTGTTAATGCAACAATAGCTAACGCAGAAGAAAGTGACAGGGCAGTTTTCCTGCCGATGCTTAAGAATTACGACAAAACGGTATACAGGAAGTACAGAGTCAGATATTACATTACACGTATAAGAGGCAGAGTGATCAGAATTTCTGCTGACGGAAGCATAATATATATTGATGGAACCAAGGTGGTAGATAACAGACAGCAGATAGTAAGCTTCCTTCCACCGCTTCAGGGAAGACAGTTTTAGTTTGAAGATAGATAAGTAAAATATAGTATGAAAATATCCTGATATATGCTAAACTGTCGAAAGAGGGTGGCTTCAGGCCGCAACAATAAACGGTAATAATTATTAGGAGGACAAGATTATGGAAATGATTCCAAGCTTTTCAGTGGATCATACAAAGATCATACCTGGTATATTTGAAAGCCGCGTTGATGTTCTTGGTGAAGAACTGGTAACGACTTTTGATATAAGAATGAAGAAGCCAAATGCTGAACCGGCTATCGCACAGGCAGCTATGCATACTATTGAGCATGTTATTGCGACGTATCTCAGAAATCATGAGGAGTGGAAGGATAAGCTTATTTACTGGGGACCTATGGGATGCCTTACAGGTTGCTATATCATCGTTAAGGGACGTCCTGCAGCTTCAGAGATGTATCCTATCATGCTTGAGGCATTTAAGCATATGAGTGATTTCGAGGGTGAGGTACCTGGAGCAGCTCCGGTTAACTGTGGTAACTACCTTATGCATGATCTTCCGATGGCAAAGTGGGAAGCTAAGAGATATGTAGAATACCTTGAAGCAAATGCAGGCAATCAGAGCATCTTCGAGTATCCGAAGACTGAAAGACTTACTCTTGAAGGTGGTCAGGAGTTCTTCGATTCGTAAAATACATAAACATCCGGTAAAAGCATTCAGAATATATAGAGATGTGGTTGTATATAGGAGGAGACAGTGTATGAAGATCGGAATGATCATTGCTATAAAAAGAGAGCTTGAGGCTTTTATACAAAGTGGATCTGATATAAGTGAAGAGCAGGTATGCGGAACTACGATTTATCATGCAAAGATAGGTGAGCATGAAGTCAGTGCTGCACTTTCAGGTTATGGAGAGATAGATGCAGCTGCAGTTACCCAGCTGCTGATATATCATACAAAATGCGATATTGTAATGAACTTTGGCGTTACCGGAGCTCTTATACCGGGACTTAAGGTTAAGGATCTTTTTGTAGTGCGCCGCGTGTGCCATTATGAGTATGATGTATCACCGATAGATCCTGTTAAGAAGCACCAGTACGAAGAATATGAGGATGAATATATCCCTCTCGATGCAGGACTTATTGAAAGAGCTAAAGCCATTGTCCCTGAACTTCAGGAGGTGACTGTTGCTAGTGGTGGAAAGTTCATCGAGAAGAAGGAAGATAAGGATGAGCTTGCTTCACTGGGCTGCCAGATCTGCGATATGGAGATAGCTGCGATCGCAAGAATATGTCTGAAGAATAATGTCAGATGTATGTCGATCAAATGCATAAGCGATACCTATGAGGGCGACGGCGGAGATTTCAATCAGAATGTTATAAGCAGTGCCAAGGCAGCGTTTGATCTGATCACAAAGCTTATCTGTGAGATGTAATACAATATATTTCAGAATAAAAAAACGGACCGTAATTGAAAGCAGTCCGTTTTTTATTAATAGCTATGAGTTTTGATTGTTATTGTTTTGTTGAATAACTACGAGTTCTGATTATTGTATTGATTATTGTATTGATTATTGTATTGATTATTGTATTGACTATTGTTGTTTTGATTATAGTATGGGCTGTATTCACCATATTGATATTTAAGATATTCCGGCTGTGAGTAGCGGACCGCAGGGTTCTGTGGCTGCCGGAACTGATTGTAGCTGTTAAGAACGGTCTGCTGATTGTAAGAAGCAGTACTGATATAATATGGGTTCACATAAACCTGGTTAAATGGCACCTGATAATAAGGCCTGTGATACATACGGTAGATAGGTGTATCAGCCCTGGATGCTTTTTGAATCTTTAAGATGACAAATACATCGAGAAGGACGACAAATACTAAGAGTATAATGATCAGTTCCATGCGGCCTGAGAGAGTGCAGAAGTCGTAGAAACCATGAAGAAGCACAGCAATCAGCCAGCCTGTATACATGCATGATTTCTTCTTGTCATTATTTCCGGCAACCTCATAAAACTTTGCAAGACCATAATAATAGCCCATGTAAATAGAAAAAGCGAAGTGGCCCGGAATGGCAAGGACAGCTCTTAAAAGAGAAGCGCCAAGTCCTCTGGAAAGAACATAGAAGATATTTTCAACAAGAGCGAAACCGAGTGAAACAAAAGCTGAATATACTATACCGTCAAAAGTGTAGTTCAGATTTGGATTCTTCCAGGTGGAGAGCCTAAGGGCGATTAATTTACCGGTCTCCTCAACAAGTGCGATACCGATAAATGCCAGAAGGAAGATGTAGCCGAGTGAAGTAGTGTCATCAACCATTTCGCTGAGTATACTTATAAAAAGATTCTCATAGATGATCGCCGGTATGATCGACAATGCGCCGAAGAAGGCAGCCTTGAAAAGCAGATTTTTAGGTTCTTTCTCGACCTTATCTTTTGAATAGATTACCATCATTAATATGATAGGTGGGATGATCGCACTGATCACAAGTAATATTTCCATGTTTCGCTCCTTTATTTTTGATGATTATTATCTATATGATTATAAATATCTGAAGTTTATTTAGCAATAAAAAGATGGCTTATGCATGATTACAAGTATATTTTGTTTGCGTAAATAATAAATATATGTTAAAATGCGAAATAGTGCGTTAGTCTGCGCATTTTTCGTCGTGTATGAAATGATGCGTCAACCGGTATTTATGAAAAAGCTAGTGCCGGTAGAGGATAAAACGCGAAAAATATTTTTAGATAATAATGCACAGAGAAGCTGTGCTTAAGGAGGAAATGAAAAATGAGTATCACAGCAGAAAAATTAGACGGAAATATGGCCAACCTTACCATCACTGTTCCTGCAGCGGAATTTGATAAGGCAATGATTGAGGCTTACAAGAAGAGCAAGAGCAAATTCTCAGTACCTGGCTTCCGTAAGGGCAAGGTTCCTATGAATTATATAGAGAAGGTTTATGGCGAAGCTGTATTTTATGATGAAGCAGCTAATGAGCTTATAAACAAGTACTATCCGGAAGAGATCGAGAACTGCGACCTTGATATCGTTTCAAATCCTGAGATCGAAGTTAGCGAGATCGGTAAGGGTAAGGATTTCGTATTTGTAGCTAAGGTTGCTACAAAGCCACCTGTAAAGCTTGCTGAGTACAAGGGCGTTGAGATCGAGAAGGTTGAAGTTGAAGTAACAGATGCTGACGTTGATGCTGAGATCGAGAAGACACGTAAGGAGAACGCTCGTAAGGTAGAAGTTACAGACAGAGCAGCTGAGAACGGTGATGAAGTAAATATCAACTTCGAAGGCTTTGTTGACGGTGTTGCATTCGACGGCGGCAAGGGCGAGGATTACAAGCTTGTTCTTGGTTCACACAGTTTTATTGATACATTTGAGGATCAGATCGTTGGTAAGAATATCGGCGATGAGTTCGACGTTAATGTTACATTCCCAGAGGAATATCAGGAAGCAAGCCTTGCAGGAAAGCCGGCAGTATTTAAGTGCAAGCTCAATGCTATCACAGCTGAGATCCTTCCTGAGCTTGATGATGATTTCGCAAGCGATGTTTCAGAGTTCGAGACAGTAGCAGAGTATAAAGAGGATGTTAAGAAGACTCTTGAAGTTAAGAAGAAGGATGCAGCTGAGAAGGAGAAGCAGTCTAAGGTTCTTGAGAAGCTTGTAGAGACATGCGAGATCGACCTTCCTGAACCAATGATCAAGTACAACCAGGAGAAGATGCTCTCTGACTTCGAGCAGAGACTTGCTTACCAGGGACTTAAGCTTGAGCAGTATCTTTCAATCACAAAGCAGTCAAGAGAGGAAATGCTTGAGCAGGTTAAGCCTGAGGCTATCAAGAGAATTAAGACAAGCCTTATCGTTGAGGCTATTGCAAACGCTGAAAATATTGAAGTTTCAGATGAAGAAGTAGATAAGGAAATCGAGAAGACTGCAAGCATGTATCAGCTTGATGTTGAGAAGTTCAAGGAGCTTGCAGGAGAGAAGGAGCTTGAAGCGATTAAGATGGATGTCAAGATGAACAAGGCACTTAAGCTTATCGCAGACGAGAGTAAGGAGGTATAATATGCCGTTAGTACCTACAGTCATTGAGACGAGTAGCAGAGGCGAGAGAGCCTATGATATTTATTCGCGTCTTCTTAAGGAAAGAATTGTTTTCCTCGGAGACGAAGTTAATGACGTTACAGCAAGCCTTGTAGTGGCTCAGCTGCTTTTCCTTGAGTCAGAAGATTCAAGCAAGGATATTAATTTCTACATAAACAGCCCGGGCGGTTCTGTAACCGCCGGTATGGCTATTTATGATACAATGAACTATGTAAAGTGTGACGTATCTACAATCTGTGTAGGTATGGCAGCATCTATGGGTGCGTTCCTTCTTGCCGGTGGCGCTAAGGGCAAGAGATTCGCTCTTCCAAATGCTGAGATCATGATCCATCAGCCACTTGGCGGTGCTCAGGGTCAGGCTACTGACATTAAGATCACTGCAGATCATATCATCAGAACACGTACAAAGTTAAATACTATCCTCAGTGAGGCAACAGGCAGACCTCTTGAAGAGATCGAGAGAGATACAGAGAGAGATAACTGGAAGACAGCTGAGGAAGCACTTGAGTACGGTCTTATCGACAAGATCGTTACAAACAGAAAGTAAGAGGGTAAAGCAATATGGCTACTCGTACAGAAGACAAGGGCAAGCTTCGCTGTTCATTCTGTAACAAATCCCATGATCAGGTGAGAAGGCTTATAGCGGGTCCTAATGTATATATTTGCGATGAGTGTGTTGGTATCTGTCAGGACATCATCAACGAAGAATTCCAGGATACTCTGGGCGATGAGATAAATCTCATGAAGCCAAAGGAGATCAGGAGCTTTCTTGATGAGTACGTTATCGGACAGGATGCTGCAAAGAAGGTTCTTTCAGTTGCTGTTTACAATCACTACAAGAGAGTTCTTTCTGACAGAAGTCTGGATATAGAACTTCAGAAGAGTAATATCATCATGGCAGGTCCTACAGGTTCAGGTAAGACTTATCTGGCACAGACCCTTGCCAAGCTTCTGAATGTTCCTTTTGCGATCGCTGATGCAACGACACTTACAGAAGCCGGATACGTTGGTGAGGACGTTGAAAATATCCTCCTCAAGCTTATCCAGGCTGCTGATTATGATGTCGAAAGAGCAGAAAAAGGTATTGTATATATCGATGAGATAGATAAGATCACAAAGAAGTCTGAGAATGTTTCTATAACAAGAGACGTTTCAGGTGAAGGTGTTCAGCAGGCACTCCTCAAGATCATTGAGGGAACTGTTGCTTCAGTTCCACCACAGGGCGGACGTAAGCATCCTCATCAGGAGTTTATCCAGATCGATACAACAAATATTCTCTTTATCTGCGGCGGTGCATTTGACGGACTTGATAAGATAATCGAGAATCGTATCGGCAAGAAGTCAATCGGCTTCAATGCTGATATAGACAATAGCAAACTTAATGACGAAAATGAGCTCTTAAAGCAGGTTGAGCCGCAAGATCTTGTAAAATACGGTATCATCCCTGAGTTCGTAGGCCGTGTGCCTGTTATCGTTACTCTTGATCAGCTTGATGAAGAAGCTCTTGCAAGAATCCTTACAGAGCCTAAGTCAGCTATCATTAAGCAGTATCAGAGACTTTTTGAGCTGGATGATGTTAAGCTTGAATTTACACCTGAAGCACTCAAGGCTATAGCAAAGCTTGCTATGGAGAGAAAGACAGGTGCCAGAGGTCTTAGAGCTATTATCGAGAAGACAATGACTGATATCATGTATGAGATACCTTCAGACGAAGCTGCTGAAAGATGCATCATAACCGAAGAGGTTATCAAGGGCGAGCAGGAGCCTGAAGTTATCCATAATGAGACAGCCAGAGGTAAGAAGACCGGCAGCAATGTGAGAAAAGCAGTTTCTGCCGACAATGGTATAGCATAATGATTATAAAAACATCAGAACTTGAGACAGTCTGCGGTATTACCAGCAGTCTGCCGGAGAATGAATATCCCGAAATTGCCTTTGCTGGCAGATCAAATGTCGGAAAATCTTCTCTGATCAATTCACTTCTAAATAGAAAAAACCTGGCAAGAACATCATCTCAGCCGGGGAAAACACAGACTATAAACTTTTATAAAGTAAATAGTGAGATCTACTTTGTCGATCTTCCGGGATATGGCTACGCAGCCGTATCTCAGGAGATTAAGGCAAAGTGGGGAAAAATGATCGAAAGATATCTTAAGACTTCAAAGCAGCTTAAGATAGTATTTTTGCTTGTGGATATAAGGCATGATCCTTCAGCTAACGATAAGCTTATGTTTGACTGGATCCTGGCAAATGGTTACAAGCCTGTCATCATTGCAACAAAGCTCGACAAGATAAAAAGAAGCGAGCAGGTCAAGAAGCTGAAGGCTGTTAAGGCTGGCCTTAAGGCAGAGGATTGTACTGTCATTCCATTTTCTGCAGTTTCAAAACAGGGCAGGGATGAAATACTGAACCTCATAGAAGAGACTGTCTCACAGTCGTAAATAAAAAAGACTGCTTATCCTGGATAAGCAGTCTTGAATAAATAAATTACTTTTCATTCGTAAACAGTTCGTTTATGAGATAAGAGTAAACGTCGGCACTCTTTTCGCGCCAGCTATCGCATATTGAGACAGCAAGATTTTTCGTTGGAACGTTAAGCTTCAGATCAAGCAGAACGTCCTTTCTTTCCTTGATGATGCACTCAACGGTGTATTCCTGATTCTCATTGAAGAAGTAGTCGGAATATATCTGAGACTCATTCTTGAGATTGATCTTTTGTTCGGAAAAATAATCCAGTATATCCTGTTTAATGGCATTTGGAAGGCGGTTCTCGAAGTAAGAGAGTGCTTCCTCGCCTGCATTTGTAATCTTATAATGAGTGGTGTCGCGGATCACGTTACGTGATATGAAGCCGGCATCGATCAGTTCGCTTACGGATTCATGGATATTAAAGGGATTATTTGTATATCCCTTATCAAGTATGAATTCATTCAGCTGGGAGTTGGTGAGCATGTATTCATCAATTCTGTCCAGCATATAAAGTATGATCAGTTTATATAAAAATAATCCTTCCATAAAAGAACTCCTCAAACATAGAAAATAACGGATACTCAAAGAAACTGCGGTGGTTATTTTTGTACCGGTTCCGTGAGTGCCGTATTAATAGAATACGACAAAACGTTTATAAATGCAACGAAATACATAAGTATCATTAACAAATAATGAACGTAAACATAAATACATATGATCTAAGAAAGGAAATGTATGAATTACAGCAAGATGAAGATCGACGAGCTGAAGAAGATCGCCGGTGAAAAAGGTCTGAGAGACATCGAAAAGCTGAAGAAGGCAGAGCTTATAGAGCTTCTTACTAATGTGGATCTTATGATGCAGAAGGCTGCAGAGAAGCCTGCTGCTGAAGAGAAGAAGTCTGTTGAGAAGAAGGCTGCTGAAGAGAAGAAGTCTGTTGAGAAGAAGGCTGCTGCGGAGAAGAAGACTACAGAGAAGAAGACTGAGAAAAAAGCAGCTTCTGCTACAGGTAAGAAATCTGCTGAAAAGACTGAAGCATCTGAAGAGAAGAATGAGAAAGATAAGAAGTCAACAGGCAGAAAAAATACCGATAACAGAAGAAGAAACAACAATCAGACTAAGGTAGAGAAGACCGAACAGGTGCAGGAGAAAGAAGCGCCTGCACAGAATGCTGAGGTTGAGCAGAAGTCTGAAGCGGCTCAGAGCCAGAGAGTAGATAGTGCTCAGAGCCAGAGAGTAGAGAGTACTCAGAACCAGAGACCTGAGGCTGCGCAGAAGCCTGAGACGCCGGCTACGATGCAGTATGATGGCCAGGAATACAATCCGGCACTTGCAAGCGGCGAATATGCAGAAGGAATACTTGAAGCGCTTTCTGAGGGCTATGGCTTTATTAGAAGCGATAATTACATGCCGGGTGAGAAGGATATATACATATCACCTGCGCAGATCAGAAAGTTTGGCCTCAGAACAGGCGATATCATTAGAGGACCTATCAGAACGAAGATGGGTGCAAATGAGAAGTTCAGAGCGCTTCTTTTCATTGAGTCTGTAAACGGTATGTCACCGGCTGAGATAAGCAGAAGACATCATTTCGAAGATATGACACCTATATTTCCGAATGAGAGGATCAAGTTGGATTACAACAATGCGCCTGTTTCCCTGAGAATTGTTGATCTTTTCTCACCAATCGGTAAGGGACAGAGAGGTATGATCGTTTCACCTCCTAAGGCAGGTAAGACAACACTTCTGAAGCAGATCGCCAAGAGGATCAGTGTTGCATATCCGGATATGAACCTGCTGGTGCTTCTTATTGATGAGAGACCTGAGGAAGTTACTGATATCAAGGAATCTATCGAAGGACCAAATGCAGAGGTTATCTATTCGACCTTTGATGAGCTTCCTGAGCATCATAAGAGAGTTTCGGAGATGGTCATCGAGAGAGCGAAGAGACTTGTTGAGAGTAAGAAGGACGTTGTGATCCTTATCGATAGTATCACAAGACTTTCAAGAGCCTATAACCTTACGGTGGCACCGAGTGGACGTACACTTTCAGGTGGCCTTGATCCGGCAGCTCTTCATATGCCTAAGAAGTTCTTCGGAGCTGCAAGAAATATGAGAGAGGGCGGAAGCCTTACGATCCTTGCGACAGCTCTTATTGATACAGGAAGCCGTATGGACGATGTTGTATTTGAGGAATTCAAGGGAACCGGTAATATGGAACTTGTTCTCGACAGAAATCTGTCGGAGAAGAGAGTATTTCCGGCTATCGATATAGCTAAATCAGGAACCAGAAAGGATGACCTTCTTCTGACACCTGAGGAGCAGGAGGTGCTTGATAATATCCACAGACAGCTCAGAGGCCTTAAGAGCGATGAGATAACTGAGGAGATCATCAAGATATTTACCAAGACAAGGAACAACAGAGAGTTCCTGGATTACTGCAAGAAGATATTTACAAGGAGATAAGACAATAGACTATTTATTCAGCGTAGCGGACATAAAGACACATTATTATTACATTGCGGCTCTGATGATGGTGGTTGTATTTATTCTCACGAGAAAGCTCAGCTTTTCGAAAAGGATCGCGCTTTCACTGCTGTTACCATATATCTTTCTGGTGTTTGCCTCGACCGTATTTGACAGGACGAGGGACGAGGAAGTATGGGGCGTCTTCAGACCGTTCAGGAGTTATAAGGAAATATTTAAGGGAACCGAGCTGGGAGAGTATCTGAAGGGCGAAGTAGCGTTAAATATAATCATGCTTGCTCCGGTAGGAATATTCGTTCCGATCATCGTAAAGCGGAAAAAGGTGCTCAAGGCGGCACTGACTGCACTTACGATATCCACAACGATAGAAGTGCTTCAGATACTGACAAAGCGCGGATATCTGGAGTTTGATGACATTTTCAACAACACCCTTGGAGCCATAATCGCGGCTTTATTCACCATCCTGGTGATGAGTGTGATAGATGCGTTTAAAAGATCATAAATAACTAAAATTAAATAGCAGAACACATGGCAGATTAATAATACTATATTTATAAGAAAACACTTGAAACTTTTGGTTTTGTATGTTATCATTTGTGATGTTGCTGGTATGGGATCGAGATACAGCATAGTTTTGTTCACGGGACTTTTCTAAGGCGGTATAGTGTCTCATATACGTTAATATTAAAGGAGAAATTGAAATGAGAGAAGGAGTACATCCGGAGTATTATCAGGCAAAGGTTGTATGTAACTGCGGAAACGAGTTCGTTACAGGTTCAACCAAGAAGGAGATCCACGTTGAGATCTGCTCAAAGTGCCATTCATTCTACACAGGTACGCAGAAGAATGTTGCTGCCCGTGGACGTATTGATAAGTTCAATAAGAAATACGGCGTTCAGTAGTATAAATTGTTTTGAAAAAATATGGCAATCCGGCGATACTCAAGCTAGATTGCCATATTTTTTAATAATCGTTTGATCGGGGTAAAATATGAAAGAGGTTCATATTGGTGGTCAGGCAGTCCTTGAAGGAATAATGATGAAGGGACCGGACAGCTATGCGCTTTCGGTCAGAAAGCCGGATCATGAGATAGATGTTACAGTAACTAAATACAATTCGTTCGGAAGTAAATGTATTCTCTTCAGAATACCGATCCTGAGAGGCGTCGTAAACTTCATCGAATCGCTTTATATCGGTATCGGTACACTTATGAAATCGGCTGAATATGATGATTCGGATGAGAAATACGAAGAGGAATGGATAGCCGGTAAGGAAAAGAAGATAGAAGAACTTAAGGCTGAGGGTAAGGCCGATAAGGCTGATAAGCTTCAGACTAAGGTTGAAAAGAAGAAGGAAAGCTTCAAGAAATCCAGAGAGAAGGAAAAGGAGAAGGAAGGAAGCAGTGGCTACCTGGTTCTCACACTTATAATATCGCTGGCATTTGCAATAGCTGTATTTATGCTTCTTCCAACCTATGTTGCAGGCCTTCTCTATAAGGTGACCGACAGCTCGATCCTCGTAAATCTTGTGGAGGGCTTGCTGAGAATGGCGATATTTATCGCTTATGTCTGGGCAATCTCGAAGATGGAAGAGATACACAGGACGTTTATGTATCACGGTGCAGAGCATAAAACCATAAACTGTATGGAGGCCGGCGACGAGCTGACTCCGGAGAACGTGCTGAAGCATACACGTTTCCACAGACGCTGCGGTACGAGCTTCCTTTTCATAGTGATGTTCTTAAGTATCATACTTTTTATGTTTATAAGAACTAAGGTTATGTGGCTGAGACTGGTTTCGAGACTGCTGCTTATCCCTGTGATCGCCGGTATTTCCTATGAAATAATCAGGTACGCGGGAAAGCATGAGAACTGGCTTGCAAGAGCACTCAGTCAGCCGGGCTTCTGGGTACAGAGGCTTACAACAAGGGAGCCGGACGCAGAGATATGCGAGGTTGCTATAAAGTCAGTCGAGGCAGTTATCGACTGGAGAGAATATATCGAATGTGTAAGAAACAATTCGTTTGAGAAGTGATCGGATGATTTTATATGAATTAATGCAGCAGGGCACAGGAAGGCTGGAAGAAGCCGGAATCGACAATGCTGCATATGACAGTAAAACTCTTATAAAATACGTGTTTGGGCTGGATGAGACTGCACTGATACTCGGTAGGGACAAGGAAGCTGAGGCTGAAAAGGCTGAGGAGTATTTAAAGCTGATCGAGAAAAGAGCAAGCCATTATCCGCTTCAGTACATCATGCATTCTGTTGGATTCATGGAATATGATTTCTATGTGGATGAGGCGGTTCTGATACCGAGATCAGACACGGAAGTGCTTGTGGAAGAGGTTTTAAAATACCTTGATGAGAACAGCGCCGATAAGCCGGTCAGCTTGCTTGATATGTGCACAGGCTCAGGCTGCATAGGAATAAGCTGTTTTCTTTCGAGAAAGGCTAAGGGCGTGGCAGACAGTGTTACGCTGGCTGATATTTCCGAGGAGGCGCTTAGAGTTGCAGGGAAGAATGCAGAGCAGCTGGAAGCCGGTGTAAAGCTTGTTAAAACGGATGTTTATGAGGCGTTTTCGGGAAAAGATAACGGATCAGATGATGTTCCGGCAGCACAGGCTGCGACTGATATAAATAACAGATTTGACGTAATAGTAAGTAACCCTCCGTATATCAGAAGTGATGTTATACCGACTCTGATGGAGGAGGTTAAGGACTTTGAACCGATGCTTGCGCTGGACGGCGACAAGGACGGAATGAAGTTCTATAGAAGGATAATAGGTGAAGCGCCAAAATACCTGAACCCGGGGGGCGCGATATTTTTAGAGATAGGATATGATCAGTATGAGGACACGAGGAAGCTTCTTGTAGAGGCAGGATTTACCGACATTAAACTGGTAAAGGATCTGGCAGGACTGGACAGAGTGGTTTCAGGAAAGCTTGCAAAAGAAGAAGTAAGAAAGATTGAGATCGACCTGCTGAGATTCGGTTAGAATAAAAATATTTAGAATATAGGAGAGAAGAAAATGTTTGATAAATTAGATGACCTCGTAGAGAAGTTAAATGAGATATTAAAGGAGCTTTCAGATCCGGCAGTTGTTAATGACCAGGAGCGTTACAGAAAGCTTATGAAGGATCAGAGCGACATCGCTCCGATCGTAGAGAAATACAATGAGTACAAGCAGGCTAAGCAGGATGTTGCTGACAGCCTGGAGATTATCGACATGGAATCTGACGAAGAGATGAAGGAGATGGCTCGAGAGGAGCTTTCAGAGGCTAAGAAGCATGTTGAGGTATGCGAGCAGGAGCTTAAGATACTTCTTCTTCCTAAGGATCCTAACGATGACAAGAACGTTGTTGTTGAAATCCGTGCAGGTGCAGGTGGAGACGAGGCAGCTCTCTTCGCAGGCGAGCTCTTCAGAATGTATCAGCACTATGCAGAAAGTCACAGGTGGAAGATCGAGATCATCGACAGCAATGAGAACGGTATCGGTGGTTTCAAGGAGGTTATCTTCAACATCCTTGGTAAGGGTGCATATTCAAAGCTTAAATACGAAAGCGGCGTTCACCGTGTACAGAGAGTTCCTGAGACTGAGTCAGGCGGACGTATTCACACATCTACAGCAACAGTTGCAATCATGCCTGAGGCTGAAGAGGTTGACGTTGTTATCGATGAGAAGGATATCAGGATCGACGTTATGCGTGCTTCCGGAAACGGTGGTCAGTGCGTAAATACAACCGACTCTGCCGTAAGACTTACACATATTCCTACAGGAATCGTAATCTACAGCCAGACAGAGAAGTCACAGATCCAGAACAGAGCTAAGGCTTTCGCACTTCTTCGTACAAAGCTTTATGATATCGAGCAGCAGAAGGCTCACGATGCAGAGGCAGAGGCTAGAAGAAGCCAGATCGGTACCGGTGACCGTTCAGAGAAGATCCGTACCTACAACTTCCCACAGGGACGTGTTACAGATCACAGGATCAAGCTTACACTTTACAGACTTGAGGAAATACTCAACGGAGACATCCAGGAGATCATCGACAGCCTTACAGCTGCAGATCAGGCCGCAAAGCTTGCAAATGTAGAAGAGGCGTAAATACTGTAATAGTGTGTACGCGGGATTAATAGATAATAGTAGACAAACATGATTTAGAAAAATGTCTGTTTGTCACCATACAGGAAGATATTGTCAACCTTTGAATGAAAAAAGGTTGACAATATCTTCCTGTTGTATTATGATACATCACGGATCGTCGATGACTGAACATAAATTATTACATCATTGATTCAGCTTGCATATGTTACAGTCAGCCGATGATCTAAATATAAGACATCAAGCGAGGCATAAGAAAATGAACAGCACAGTACTTACAGTATTACTTGTTATCTATCTGGCGGTATTGATCGTGATCGGTATCATCGATATCAGGAAGGCAAAGAACTTCAGTGATTTTGCGGCAGCGGGAAAGAATCAGACAAGCTTTGTGGTCATCATGTCACTTCTTGCAACAATGATCGGCGCGTCAACCACCATGGGTATCACGACAACAGTTTATAATATCGGTTTTCCGGGAATATGGTGGCTGATATTTGGAGCGATTGGACTTCTTCTTCAGTCACTTCTGATATCTGAGAAGGTAAGAAGCCTGAATGCAGATACGCTTCCACACGCGGTCAGGATAATGGCAGGAAGGCCGGCAGAACTGATCATATCGATAGTTATCGTAGTTTCGTGGATCGGTATAATCGCGGGACAGCTGGTAGCAATGAGCGGAGTTATTTCATTCATTACCGGAAAGAGCAGTAAGACAGTATTTATCGTTGTTGCGATCTGCGTAATACTTTATACGACCATCGGCGGACAGCTTTCGGTTGTAAAGACGGATGCAGTGCAGTTTGTAATGATAGTGCTGGGAATCACAGCCTGCTGCATATATCTTTACTTCTTCGCAGACGGCGATACTTCAAGCGTTGCAAATAATATAGAGTTTATAAATAAAGACTACAGACCGATAAATCTGCTGACACAGTTCTTCGTGATCGGAGGCGTTTACTTCATCGGACCGGACATCATGTCCAGAAACCTTATCTCGAAGGACGAAAAAACAGCAAAGAAATCAGCCCTGACCGGAGGATTGGCGCTTCTCATCTATGCGGTGATAATCGTACTTATCGGAATGTGGGCAAAATACAATATTTCATCAGAAGCGCTGGGAAGTATGAATGCACTGATGTATGTGATAAAGAACAGTATTCCTGCACCGGTCGGCATAATCCTTTCGCTGGGACTTGTTTCGGCGATACTTTCCTCGACAGATACCTGCCTGGTAAATGCATCAACGATCTTCGTTAAGGATATCATCAGAAAGGACAGCGTGCTTCTGGTAAGAGCTGCAATACTTGTATTTGGCGGACTGTCTATGGTCATGGCCCTTTCAGGCGACGGCGACATCATAACACTTCTCAGTAATGCATATTCAGTTTATACACCGGGAGTTATCTTCCCACTGCTGATAGTGATCTTCGCATATAAGAAGAGAAGGATAGTGATCCCTGTATGGGTTGCCGCAGTTGTATGCGGCGGTGCTTTCGGAATCGCAGGAGCTTACTTCCCTGAGTTTGTGACGAAGCTTAACCTGCCGGAATTTGTAGAGAATAATATGTCACTGATAGGTATGGGATTCTCGCTTGTAATCGCGCTATTATCCGTGAGAAAGAATAATAAATAATATAGCATCCTGAATGGATTTGGAGATCAAAAAAACACAGAGAAGAGTTAACTAATCTGTGTTTTTTTGCGTTTATGGTTTATTGTGTATTTCAGTCTGTATCAATGTTTATCAGTTATTAGAATCAATCGCCTTCTGAAGCTGCTCCTCCCAGAAGACCTTCTCCGGCCAGCCGGTGGTGTCGAAGCCTTTGCGGATTATTTCAAAGAGGAGGTTGCATTTTTCCTGCATATGAACGCCGGTAAAGTATCTTGGAGGAACCTCCTGTGACAGAAGAGCGCCCATAAGTGTAGCTATTTCTTCGGTCATGTAAGTCTTCGAATAAGGTGATATGAAGTAAACATTATTTATGTCCGGATCAACACCAAGGTTTTCGCTGGTGTATTCAGCGCTCGGAAGCTCGTCGGCGTTATAAGTATAACCGTATTCGAAATCAGGAGGATTGGTATTGAACCACTGGTCCTGATAATCAAAGAAGAAACCGTTATCGACCAGGTTGTTGTAAATAACATGCATGGTTTCGTGATATATAGTGTCACTATTTGCATTTGTGCTGAAGGTTGAGAAGAAGATGTAGTTGCCGTATTCGTCGGTATTTACAAGGCCCGCAGCAGAGGCAACTGTATTATCGCCGCTTCCCACCATTGCATTTGCAAGATAGATGCGGAGCGGAACAGTGCCGCCCAGCTGAGCAAGGAAGCCTTCAGGGTATTTGGAATAGCAGGTGTCTATAAGTGCGAGAAGCCTGTAATCACTGGCATAGTCTTCCTCAGGGTAGATATCGTAGTCAAATACATTCGGCATACCATCGAGATATATATGTATATCTACGTCGAACTTCTCGCTGAGCTCCTTCGCGTAAGCCTCGGTAGACTCCTTGTTGACATTCACGACCTTATATGGCGTGCGAGTCTCCGTGTAGGTCTCAGGTTCTGTGCAGCTGGTATCCCAGAAAAGAATATAGTCATCAATATCAACGCTGTTGCCTGCAAAGAATACAAAGCCATCTTCCGAAAGTGAAAAGTCACCTGATTTCACGTTAAGATATCCTTTGCGTAAATACTTGGTCAGTTCATCGTCGCCTGCAGGAAATAGTTTAAGCATGGTCTCATCAGACCGTCTGATATATATATAGGACTCATCGCTGGTCATGTAATGAGCATAAATATTAGCATCAGTAGTATGAGAGAGGCAGTAATCAATGATGTCCTCTGTCGTATAGGTTTCAAGGAGCGTACCGTTTTTAAGGTCTATATCAAAATACACCTTTGTATTTGTGTCCTTGTATTTTGGATAGGCGCTGAGGGTGACAATATATCCGTTTTGCTTCTCAAAACCGAATGCCTCACAGGAATTCGGAGCTTCCCAGAGAATAGTCACAGAAGGTACACCGTTATCAACATCGGTCCTGTAAACGGTACCAGCAGAAGTATTGGCATAGAGCTTTCCGGCATAGCTGAATACATTCTGTGGGTAATACAGTTCGTCAACACTATCTGTGCAGCCGAAATCAGTATCCGGGAAATAATACCTTCTGTCGATTGCTTCGTAGATGACAAGCGGATCAACAGAAACAAATTTCATGGTACAAAAAGCTACATCACGCGCATCTTCTGAGAAGATAATCTCTTTATCATAAAGGGTTGTGATCTCGCCGCTTGCAAGATTGAGGCAGTCAACAGAGTAGCCGGTGCCTTCGGTGAAAAAGGTATTCTGGTAAAGAATGAGAAGATTACCGTTACCGTCAGCGGCGATATCCATGATGATCATGTCATCCTTCTCAGGAATAAGATCGGTTATTTCATAAAGAAGAGTATCAGTACTGATCAGCTTTGCCTTGTCTGTTATTTTTATGCCCGAAGGTGCTTCGGCAGTCGGCTCTTCGGTAGTGGAATTCTCAGTTGTGTCAAGGGTAGCTGTACCGGTATCGCCTGTATTATCGGTTGAAGCTGTGGAAATAGGATTGTGCTGACGCGTCGTAACGTCCTGATATTCCTCCTCCTTGCCGCAGCCGGAGAGTAGAGATAAAGAAAGAAGAATTGTAAGAAATACAGCCTTAATGCTGCGTTTTTTCATATGATCACCCCCTGAACATTATATTTAAAAACCGGCATCCACATAAAAAGAATGCCGGTACGTTTAGCAAATATTAATTATAAAGTGTAGTTTCTGAAAACAATATCAAGATCGTTTACTATATATCCGTCGATCTCGCCCTTCTCAACAGCTGATCTCATGATACCGATGATCTTGTCGTGAGGATAAGCTTCCTTGTAGATACGTTCCTCTGCAAGAGCCTGGTAGATATCACAGCAGGTCATAAGACGCTCTTCAGGAGAGAGTACATCGGCTGTGAGGTGGAAAGGATAACCCTGTCCATTAAGCTTCTCGTGATGATGTGAAGCCCAGAGTGTGATGTCCTTCATACCCTTGATACCGTTCAGTATGCTGTAGGTGTAGTAAGCGTGTGATTTCATCTTCTCAAACTCTGTATCACTGAGGCGGTCAGGTTTATCGAGAATATCAATTGAAACCATAAGCTTTCCAATATCGTGAAGTGCACCTGCAAGATAGTATTTTGTAACCTTGTCAGGTGGGAACCTATAATATTCAGCCATGATCTTGGCTCTCTGTGCAACACCGATAGAATGTCTGCAGTTATAGTGAGACTTGAAGTCAACTATACGTGCGAGAAGAGTAGCCAGATTGTCAACCTCTGCGTAAGAATACTCATCATCGTGACGACGGATGAGGCCTCTGAGGTAGGTATCGATATTTGTTACCTGAAGATTGTTGAGAACCTTGTATTTGAAAGCCTTGATAAATGCAACGGAAACATCCAGTGAGAAGAGGATTCCTGAAAAACGCTTAACATAGTTGCAGATCTCTTCGTAGTTGTCCTTGCTTACAGTTGTAAGGTCACAATGTGTATCAACGCAGTTAGCAAGGTGGATGATCTGTGCCTTGATAGGTGTATTTTCATAATGACGGCCAAAAGGACCTGAACCGTCGGCGTTCTCGTTGTGGAGAAGGATAACGTCTCTGTTGTTCGTCCTGAAAGGAAGCAGGGACATATTTTTCTCGCCGATGGTAGAGCAGCGGATATTATAATCCTCGTCGCTGTAGCCTATTCCGTTGTTGTAGATCTTATACTGGTTTTCTTCCTGAATGACTTCGGTAAGTGCGTTGTCATGGAGAATAGCGTACGCAGCGAGGTCCGTCAGCTTCTTGTCATCAAGACCTAATTCTTTGCCAATCAAAATAGAGAGCACAGCAATGCGCTTACTGTGACCAACAGTAACAACGACATTAGTGTGATCTTTATAATTAAAACGTACATTATCTGCACGAAGTATACTTGTTTCGCCGATAGTACTTATGCCATTGTTACGGATACGCTCATAATATTCAGCCTCCGTAGCATCAAAAGCAAAAGATACGGCATAGAGAATTTCATTAAGATTAATCTTCATTTTGTTACACATCCTTACAAAATAAATATACAATATAGGCGAAAATGTGTAAAGATTGTAAATAAAAAAAATTTACACGAAAAATTAGATATTTGTTTGGATTAAACTAACTATTGACAGTTTTTTGAAGGATTTGTATGATGTATCAAAAAGATATATTTGTTTTGCATAAGAGGGAGGCAGATATGGCAAGGGAAAGAAAGATAGATATGGTGATCCTCGGGCTTCTCAGCCACGAGGAACTTACCGGTTATGATATAAAGAAACGTATAGACGGCGCGATCAGCTTCTTCTGGAAGGGAAGCTTCGGAAATATTTATCCGGCGCTCAAGGATATGGAGGGCAGCGGCCTGATCGAGAGGCATGATACTTCAGTAGGTGGACGCGAGAAGATTGCCTACTGCATCACAGAGAGCGGCAGAAATACGCTTACAGAATGGTTGAATGAGGAGCAGGCAAATAACGAGCTTAGATATGAAACTCTGCTCAAGCTGTTCTTCGGCGGCGTGTGCGGAAGAGATGTAACGGTTCGTAATATAGAGGTGTTTGAGGAGCAGGTGGAGAAAGACTTAAAGCTGCTTAAGATGTACTGTGACAATCTCGAGAAGGCGATAGATAAAGAGGATCATATGTATTTCTACCTGACAGCTTCTTTCGGAGTTGAGAGCTACGAGGCTTACCTTAAGTGGTGCAAGAAAGCGAAGAAGATGTTGAGGAGTAATGATATATAAAAACCTTAGTTAAATATATAATAGCAACTTGACTTAGCCGAACGGCTTATTATATAATCTGGATTAGATAATAAAGCCGTTCGGCTTATTTTATCTCTGTATAGTAGAGCTTATCTGACAACTTGTATAAAGAGAGAGGGCGGATATGAAAATAAATAATTCTATGGATTTTGGTATTGCACTGAAAAACCGAAGAAAAGAACTTGGATATACACAGCGGTATATTTCTGAATTTACCGGTTTCAGCATCAGTTTTATCTCCGATTTGGAAAATGGGAAGAGCACAGCTGAACTTGGTAAAGCGATTTATATTGCAAATATGCTTGGACTTGATATTTCGGCTGATTCGAGGTGATACTGATGGAAAAATACAATGTATATATTGAAGTACATGGCAGGCAGGTAAATGTTGGTAAAATAGAAGGCAATTTTTCTGAAGATGCCTGTTTTTCGTATGCAAAAGAATATATTTCCGGAGGTATTGCTAAACCAATATCAGTTGCGCTGCCAATACAGGATGAGAGATTTTCTCCTGATCAGACCAAGACCTTTTTTGAAGGATTACTTCCGGAAGGATTTATGAGAAGATCTATCGCTGCCAATATGCACTTTGATGAAAATGATTATTTGTCAATTCTTTGTAATCTGGGAAGAGAATGTCTTGGAGCAATAAGAATAGGTTACGCGGATGATGAACAGGAAGACGGATATGAGGCGATAACTCCTGAACAAGTGGAAGAACTTGCGGCGGAGGGAACTGCAAAATCTACGGAAATGGTAATAAAATCTCATCTATCGCTGACAGGAGCATCAGGAAAAGTAGGATTATATTTTGATGATGAAGAAGGTCAATGGTATCTTCCACGTGGTCTTGCACCGAGTACACATATAGTTAAACAAAGTCACATAAGGCTTGATGGGATAGTATCCAACGAACAATTGTCAATGCTGGCGGCGCATAAATGTGGAATAATTACTCCGGAAAGCTTTGTTGTCAATGTTGGAAAGGGGATTGATTCGGAGGTTCTTTTTGCAACAAAAAGATATGATAGGATTATTGATGATACATCCGAGATGATCGGTCATCTAAAGCGTCCTTTTAGGATACATCAGGAAGACTTTGCGCAGGCTATGGGCATAACGTCATTCGAGAAGTATGAAAGAGATGGAAGCAGCTATGCTGAGAAAATGTTTGACGTGATCCGTAAATACTCTAAGAATCCTTTGGCAGATCAGCTTAGTCTGTGGAACAGGATTGTATTTAACTATGCACTTGGAAATACGGACGCTCATATCAAAAACTATTCGCTTCTTTACGATTCAAATATGGAAGGAATACATCTTGCGCCTGCCTATGACATGATAAGTACCGTGATCTATGAAAGTACAACCAGAGATATGTCTTTCAATATTGGTGGTGTCAGGAATCTGGACAGTATTGGGGTAGAGAATTTTAAATCATTGGCAGCAGGGGTTGGTATAGCTGAAAGACTTGCTATGAGCAACTACCAAAAGGTGATGGATTGCTTTGAGAGTGCGATAAGAGAAGCCGGACGGGAACTAAAGGATATGGGCTTTAGCAATGCTGGCGATATTGCTGAACGGATTCTTTTGGCGAGAAAGAAGATATTATAAAATTATTGATGGTGAAAACAAAGGTAAAATGAAGAGTGTTTTGAGTATCATTTCTGCAATTGCAGGCAACTAATAATATTTTTAAGGAGTTAAATCTATGGGTTTTTTTGATGTTTTAATAGGATTGGTTTTACTGATTTTCCATGTGTTAGTATTGTATGTAATACTTAGCGATCTTAAAAGAATGACCGGATGTACATAAAAAGTTGACGCTAAAGTAAAGTCGGTAAAAGAGGAACAGCACAAATATACAGATTCCAAAACGGGTAAAACAAAATATAAATATAGTTACAGAGTTACCTTTAAATATGACTATAACGGTCAGACTTATGAGTCGGATCATACTTATTCAAAGCATTGCAATTATTCTAAAGGTCAGGATACTGAAATAAAAATAAATCCCAATAAGCCAAATGTAAGCTGGACAAAGGGTGAGCTAAAAGATCTTATGTTAGTTACTTTGATAATACCTCTTTTAGTGTTCTTTGATTTTGTATATTATATGGTCATTTTTAAATGATCTAAGCGTGATTGTGAGCAATAAATGAAATATTTCTATACTAATGGGATAATGAATGAGCAGCAACTTAATCAGATAAGTTATGCCCTATATAAATACTGCATAGTAGTGCGTAAGCCAAAGCTGGGACCAATCCCTATTGTGGTTACTATACTTGAGGGAGTCGTAATAACTCTTTTTTTGGCAGCTACGGGAATGAATCTTTGGGGAGCTGTGGCCATAGGTGCCTCAGTAGGTGCCGTGTTTGCATTTCTTTGCTGGCTTGCTTACAGACTGAGATCAGGTTCTATAAAAAGGCTTAATTCCTACATTGCTGCAGACGGCGGACAGGGACTTTTAATGGACTTTGCTTCTGCGCAGCCATTTGAAGAGGACCAGTTTAGACTTGGCAGATATTATCTGTTTATCAAAAACGGGCCTGTTTTTAGACTTGACAGCATTGCTGATATAGTAACAACAGCAGGTCATTACCGTATGATTCCAACTCTGGTGTATTTGACTGTTAAAGTTAAAGATGAAAACGGCAGCTTGGCATGCCCGCTTTGTAAGGTTCATATGCTAAATGCTGGGACAGAAATTGCTGAGATACGTAGAGCAGTGTTTCAAAGGCGTGGCTGGTAACGGGAGTGTAAAATGAGTATGACAAAGCGTAATTTGTGGAGATTGATCATGGATGAAATTATACTTATTGAACCAAACCAGGAATATGCCGAGGATTTATGGGCATTTAGGCAGGAGATAATAGATAAAGATAATGATAATGAAGATCGGTTTGCGGGATGTATGTCACTGGATACCAGTAATTCTGCTGAAGAATGGATCAGGATATGCAGCCTAAGAAAGGATGAAAAAAACTGCAAAGAAGCAGGAGCTGCAGTTCCTTCGCATACTTATCTGGCAATAAGAAAAAATGATAACAGAATTATAGGCGTGATAGATCTTCGCCACCATATTGATCATCCTATTCTTGGTACTTGGGGTGGGCACTGTGGCTATTCGGTTCGTCCATCCGAACGTAGACAAGGTTATGCTAAAGAAATGCTGCACTTGGATAAGTTAAAGGCAAAAGAGCTTGGAATACATAAGATGCTTGTGACTTGCAGCGAGGGAAATGCTGCCAGCGAGAAAACAATCATTGCTAATGGCGGAGTATATGAGAAAACCATCGAAGTTGATGGTGAGAATATGAAAAGGTTTTGGATAAATACAGAATATTAAAATCCAGTTATATGAACAAAGACGAATCTGGTTTATGATTAGAAAAAAACATGGTGAGCAAAGAGCATGATGAATAATATTCAAATGAACGAGGCTATGAAAAACTTAAAGAATGGAATCTGATTGGCAGTTTTTCTGTTGGCGGATTTGAGTACATGGGTTTTTCAAATAATAATTCTAATAAGTTGATAATAATCTCTTCGCAAAGAAAAACTATTTTTGATTGTGAGGATGGAAGTATAACCGACATAGATGCTAAATTCGATGAGAAGGAACTTGTTGCAATAACAGATATGCTGCCTGATGAGTATACTCCGATAGCCGGTGCATATGGAGGGCAGATGTCACATAAAACGTTACAAGGTGAAAGGGTTGAAATATCTTATCATGATAAACATATTGTTTCGGGTAAAGAATTACAATTACAACAAATCGTGTTTGTGGACAGATTTGGCGCAGAAAACATAATTTACGATAATTATCCGTCTTATGTTTGCGGGTTCAGTTCTGACGGAAATTGTTTTGCATTGGCCGATGATGGCGGTGTTTATATTTTACGGCGGATAAACAATTGAAAAAAATATCTTTTAACATAATTATTTTAGAGGTGTGGATTGAGAGCTGACATTAAGGCGTTAATTACAATAACAAATAAAGATTGTGTTTATACGGGATATCGTCCGGCTCATCTGATCAATGGGTATTTGACTACAGGATTACATGAATATATAGATGCTGATTGTATATAAACTGTATAAGGTTGCATCAAATCTTTATTTCAGAGCAGGAATCAGTAAAAACCGGAGCAATTATTGGATCAGCTTATAAATAATGATTATAATGCAATTCTTGATGTTAGGGAACCTATAGCGCTGGAGTTTCTTGGCCTTGATGCGAAGGAATCTGTCACTGAATCGTACTTGGAACAAGCTCTTAAAGATCGCTTGCAGGAGTTTATGTTGGAGTTAGGAAGGGGATTCTGCTTCAGGCATCGGGAAAAGCTCGGCTGAAATTTATGAAATAGAAACTGCTGATTGGGAGAATGCAGTCTGAAGCGCTCATTCCTGAAGGGAGACTTGGAATGCCGGAGGATATTTCAAAGGTTGTAATGTTCCTGCTATCCGATATGGCTGACTACATTAACGGAACTTGTGTATTTGCAGATGGTGGATATCATATTCAGAAATAAGTATATTTAATCTTTGATTTTGGACTTTCATCATGCTAGATTTTTAAATATGCTTGACTCGGCCGTTTGGGCCGGGTTTATTATTTCTCCGATAAAACTTTAGGAGGAATAAAAATGAAGAATTTAAGTCTTATGACCTGGAAGGAAATCAAGGAAGTTGATAAAGACAGGAGCATAGTTTTTGCTGTTATGGCACCTATTGAAGAGCATGGCTGGCATCTGCCTTTAGCTACTGACCTGATTGAAGGAGAGTGTTGGAGCAGAAATGCAGCTGAAAAGCTTGAGAGAGCAAATGATGTGGATTGTTATTATCTACCCACATTTCCGATAGCGGCTGCTTCAGTAAATGAATTCTATGGTTCATTTCACTTCAGTATGCGGACAACATATGAAGTGGCTTATGGAATATTAGATAGTCTATGTTGTATGGGATTTAAGCATGTTATAATGATTGCATCTCATGCAGATCCACAGCATCAGATTGCGGTGGAGAAGGCTGTAAGAAGAATAAATAGAAAGTACGGTATATCAGTTCTTGCTCCAATGGGGCAGATATTTATGGGAGTCGGAACTAAGCCTTCTGAGAAACTTGAAACCTTTGAGAAGGAATATCCGAATGATTTCCACGCCGGATGGATAGAGACATCAAGTCTGCTTGCGATGGATGAAGGTTATGTCAGAGAGGAATATAAGGATTTTCCAGATTCGAAAATATCAGATAAGGATATGATTTCAAAGACGAAACAACTGAAGGCTATGGGAAAGTATGGATATCTTGGATGTCCGAGAGTTTCATCTAAAGAGTTGGGAAAAGAGTTAAATGATAACTGTATTGATTCGATTGTAGATGCGGTAACTAAGTTTTATAGAAGAGATGGATATCAGAAGTATTCGGAATATTTTTTATATAAGATACTTCCGCTGCATTTGGGATTTTTTGGAAAAGTTAAAAGAAAGAAGGTGACAGGATAATGTATACCAGTGGACAATTTGCGATGATTGGAAATGTAGGACGAAAAGCTCTTCGCTTATATCGTGAAGAGGGGCTTCTGGTTCCTGCTATGCAAAGTGAGGAGAACGGATATTACTATTATGACGAATCACAGCTTTCGAAACTTGTGACAATAAAACGCCTAAGAAGTATAGGGATTTCTTTATTTGAGATAAAGCAGATTCTAAGTGGAGAAGTATCTGAGGAAGAGATTCTTTCAAGCAAGATTAAAGAAACTGATAATCTGCTAAGAGATATGAAGAAAATGGTCTCAGATAAGAAAATAGATGGAGAAAAAGAAGAAGCAGATAACCTTCTGATAGAACCGGATATCAGACCTTTTGAAAAATGTGTCTGTTTATATGTTGATGAAAATGTTGAACTTGAGAAACTTGGAATATCTGTTGGGAAGCTATACGAAGCGGCGGCGCGTAAAGGTGTCGAAGTAGCAGGAAGTCATTTTGTAAGATATGATGGATTAAAGGATGATGCAAGGTTTGCTATGAAAACCTGTCTTCCGGTTAAAGATTATAGTGGTGAGGATACTGTAGAATTATTTGAAGAAAGCTGTCTTCATATAAACTTTCAAGGTGGGTTCTCGAAAGTATCTGATGCGCATAAGATAATGCGCCAGTATGCAGAAGAACATTTAATAGAACTTTCGGACCGAGTATACGAAGTATATAATAAAGATATGTCGGTTGATATATATTATGTTATATAGGTATATCTAAATTGTTTCTTGATTGCTACTATTCACGCGTAACACTAACTGATATATACCCACAAAAAAGTGGGTAATGTTCAATTCCTGGAAACTGCGATATTCTTTCGGTATAAAAAACAGAAGAAGAATTTGTAAGTCGTTTACAGGAGGAGAATCAAGGTGAAAAAAGAGATTATTACTGAGAATAATAATGAGCGAATAAAGGAAGCGTTACTACTGATTGATATCCAGGATATTTATTTCACACCAGGCCCTATGCTGCTGCATAATCCAAGGTGTGCAGCTAAGAATGCTGCGCGGGTTTTGGAGAAGTTCAGATCAGAGGATAAAACTGTAATCCATGTTCAGCATAACTTCAAGGTTTTATCGGGAATTCACAGTCTTGTTAAACCGATAGAAGGAGAGAAGATAATTCATAAGGAATACCCGAGTTCATTTCTCGGAACTGAGCTTCGCAAGTATTTGCAGGAAAATGAGATAACAGATTTGGTTGTAACTGGAATGATGTCCCACATGTGTGTGGATACAACAGTTAGAGCTTGTCAGAATTATGGATATAATGTTACTTTAATTGATGATGCTTGTACCACTATGGCACTTAAACATGATGGGAAAAAGATAGATGCTGAGACGGTACATGCTGTTTATATGGCATCACTTGCTGAGGGCTTTGCAAATGTAATTAAATCTGACGAATATCTTAGAGAGTAACAGTCCATCAGAGATAAAATTATATTTCAGAGGAAATTAACTAATCGAACAGGATGAAAACAGGATGGCAAAATTATGAAGATAAGGGATGACTATACCTGTCCGCTTGAAATAGTTCATGACATTATAAAAGGTAAATGGAAAACAATAATCTTATATCAGATGAAGGATGGTCCAAAGGGACTTGCTGAACTGGAGCGAGAGATAGAAGGCATTACTCAGAAGATGCTTCTCGAACAGCTGAAGGAACTTATTGAATTCGGTCTTGTGGAGAAGAAGTCCTTCGATGGATATCCCCTTCGCGTCGAGTATTCGATAACCGAGAGGCGTGGACGTAAGATGATTGAGGCCATAGATATCATGCAGATGGTAGGCGTTGATTATATGATCGAAAATGGAATGACTGACGCACTTATTAATAAGGGGATATTATCTGAAAATGAATTATGTAGGTTAGTGAAGGAAGCGGCTGAAGGAAATGATCCGTTGGTAGATATAAAGGGGGTTTTTTGATTACAAGAGGAGGAAATGAATATGATACTAAGAAATTATAAGAAAGAAGATTCGCCAATAATTGCCACATGGCTGAGAACTGAGGAAGAGCTGTATAAATGGTCAGCTGACAGATTTAATAAGTATCCTTTGGAAGAAAATGACATAGAAAAGAATTATGCGCCGCAGATTGAATCAGGCAGATTCTTCCCGCTAACAGCAGAGGATGAAGAGGGAAATGTTATAGGACATTTTATTATAAGATATCCAAGAGAAGATGATGATAGCAGTGTAAGATTCGGATTTGTAATAGTTGATCCAAAGCTTCGTGGAAAAGGCTATGGAAAAGAGATGCTCCTTCTGGGAGTAGAGTATGTAAAAGAAAGCTTAAGAGCAAACAGGATCGACCTTGGAGTATTTGAGAATAATGAAAAAGCAAAGCACTGTTACGAAGCGGTGGGCTTCAAGGAATACAATATAAGGGACTGTGAACTGCCGATTGGAAACTGGAAATGTATAGATATGGAGATGTTTATATAGAAAAATGATTATTAAAGATATAGATAGTAATGGACTAACAGGAGCTGCGAATTATGGAACTTAAGAAATTAGAGTATAATCTTTCGTATCCAGGGAGTACTTGATTTTTCGTTGATCGGAATACTTTCGAAACTGTCAGGTATTCTTGCAGAAAACAAGATCGGAATATTTGCCGTGTCGATTTATAATACGGACTATATTCTTGTGAAGGAAGAAAACTATGTAAAGGCGTTGAAGGTTCTGGTTGCTGAAGGATATACGATAGTATAAAAACGGAGAGATAGATGAAAGATTATATACCTTTTGATTGGAAGAATATAGAAAATAAATCCATATGGCTTCAGCCGTGCGAAGAGAGCTGGTATTATGCTGAAAAATGGAGAAGAGAAGGTCGTAAGAGTATTCTGGATCTTGGCTGCGGTCTCGGCAGACATTCTGTGTTATTTGCAAAGTATGGCTTCAAAGTTACTGCAATGGATATATCAAACGATGCGCTTGATTTCCTGAAGGATTACATGAAGAAGCAGGAAGTTGACATAGCTTGCCGAAGGGGCGACATGGAGAATATGCCCTTTGCCGATAATGCATTTGATTGTATTTTTGCGATGCACTCCGCAGGTCATGCAGATACAGCCGGAATGCATAAGATCATGCGTGAAATAAAGCGTGTTCTTAAACCTGGCGGAGAGGTGTTTATGACGTTATGCTCTAAAGAAACATGGACATATGCGGAGTCGGGGCTTCCTAAAGTTGATGAAAACACCGTGATAAAAACAGACGGACCCGAACAGGGAGTTCCACATTTCTTTGTGGACAGAGCTGATATAGAGAGCCTTTTTGCCGATTTCGAAATTCTTAAAGTAAGGCATATAGATGACTGCTTTTCTGAAGGTAGATGGAAGAATCAAAAGCATTACTTTATAGAGGCTGTAATACGTAAAGAATGCACGGAACCGGATTATTCAGATATAATAGGCAGACTTGTAAACTGCAAGATTGATCGCCCGCTGGGAGGCACACATCCTAGATTACCACAAATCGTGTACCCTGTTAATTATGGATACATTGAGGGGATTTTTGCAGGAGATGGAGCTGAACAGGATATTTATTTGCTGGGGATTGACGAACCCGTTGAAGAGTATTCCGGACGTGTTATTGCTGTTTATCATAGGCTGAATGATAATGAAGATAAATGGATTGTTGTTCCTGATGGATATGAAATCACTGAAGAAGAGATCTTGAAGCAAATATCATTTCAGGAACGATTTTTCGATGGAAAACTATATATGTAATTGTCACGATTTGTCCGGCTTTACACCGGCAAAGTGTGTTCGTTTTAAGCGAGTCAGACAAGGTGATAAGCCGGAAGACTTGGTTTATCCTGATATATTAAAATCACATTCTCACCTGAGAATGATCCTTATCCATATCAGATAGAGGCAGCTTGGCTGACTTAAGATTTCGAATAGCTGATAGTTATAGGAGATTTAGGATTGGAAAGACCAGAATTTGACTGCATCAAGGATTTTAAAGAATTTAATAAATATTACTGGTACCGCGAAGAACTAATTAGGATATGTAAGGCTCATGGTCTTAAAGCTGATGGCAGCAAGATTGAATTATACAAAGTGATAGAAGCTTATTTTGCCGGAAAGAAGATACTGCCACAGAGTAAGAATTCTAAGAAAACGAGAGTCGGTCGAAAGAAGGTTGTAACGGAGCTTACTCTGGATACCGGACTTATAGAATGTGGATTTACATTTGGCCCGAGATTCAGGGATTTCTTCTCTAAGCAGACAGGAGAAGAAAGATTCAAGTTCAATGTGGATATGGTGGCAACTGTAAAGGCGGTTAAAGAAACGAGCGATGAGTCATTTACATTAGGTGATCTGCTGGATATTTACTACGGAAAGAAAACCTATGCAAAGTATGATAAATCAATGCTTCAGTGGAATAAGTTTGTACATGATTTCTGTGCAGATGAAGCAACTTTGATTTTTGACGAACGACTTAAGGTTGCTGCGGCTCTATGGAAAATAGTGAGAGAGTCTGATAAGCCCAAAGAGTATTCGCGTGAGTTGTTAGAGAAATATAAAGACCAGATAATTTAGGAGCTGAAATATGATAGCTATAAAATCAACTGAATTTGCAAGAAATTGCACGAGCAATGCTGTCTATCCTCTTTCGATAGCCGAAGGATTTCAGGATGGAAATGTAATCTTTTCTGATGACTCCAAGACTGCGTTGTTCTGGCATTACTGTGGCTTTGCGTATCTATCAGGCAGTGTAAAGGAATCATTTCTTGAGAAAGTATATCAGGATTATTTTGTGAAGGATACTGAGAGAAGATTTGTTCTCATAACAGATGATTCGAGGGTGATAGAATTCTTCTCCGATAAAGATGATATTGTGATTGACAAAAGAGTGGAGTATAGCTTCGTAGATTTGCCGCAGATTGTTCCGGAATGTAAATACAAAGTAGAGCCAATATCTGCAAATAATTATGACAGGATATATGGAAATATTATTCCCACATTTTCTTGGGCGAGTAAAGAACAGTTTCTTAAAAATGGATTCGGCTTTGTTGCAATGGACGGAGACAAAGCTATAGCAGTTGCATTTTCAGCTGCAGTTAGTTCAGATGAGGTGGATATAGGTGTTGAGACGGATGAAAACTACCGGCATCACGGCCTGGCTAAAGTAGTTGCTGATAGAATGTGCAGGGAGATAATATCTCGGGGGAAGAAGCCTGTATGGGCTCATGCTATAGCAAATGAAGGTTCAAAATATACTGCACTTGGTGTTGGATTCACTAATGACAGAGTGAATACAGTAATTAGAAAAAAGTAAGAAATTGGCTTTCTGATTCGCAAAAATAATAAAACTATATATTTGCGAAACACACCAAATGCCAATGGTCAATTATTCCGGAATAGGTGAAAAAATGTATTAGATCAATAATGATACAAATATTCCTGAAGCTATAGAACGACTTGAGGAATCAATGATTTTTATGACGAAATGGGATGATGAGTTTATTCCAAAGGAAGTGTACAGGGTGGAAGAGTTGTTGTAGAATTATATTACAGTAAAACGTACTACAGGATCATAACGGAGGCGTATTATAATTGAAACTTGAAATAGAAAACGGCGTGCTGAAAAAATTAGATGTGGTATATACTTTGAGGACTTCTACCTTGATATCGTTATTCCATATGGAGTGAAAAAAAATCGGGTATCAGGCATTTCAGCGCTATGGGTGTCGGGTTAAAAGCATAACGATACCTGACACAGTGACTGAGATCGATGACGATGCATTTGCAGACTGCGACCTGATCACAAAGTATAACTATCCCCGACAGTGTGACCTCAATAGGAAACTGTGCATTTGAGGAGTGTCGCAAGCTTGAAAACGTAACTATCGGAAAAAGCGTTATTTCAATCGGAGACCGTGCATTTCATGATTGCAGGAGTCTTAAAAGTGTAACCATGGGAAACAGTGTTACTTCAATCGGGGATTTTGCTTTTTCTTCAGACGAAAAACTCGAAAGCATAACTTTTGGAAATAGTTTAACTTCTATAGGAAGTTTTGCATTCAATGGTTGTAAAAGTCTTAAAAGCATAACCCTGCCTGACAGCTTGATTGAGATAGGTGAAAGCGCATTTGAGTATTGCCCTGCTCTTACAAGTCTGACCATCGGTAAGGGCTTGAAGGTGTTCGGAGAATATGCATTTGGTGATTGTGAAAACCTAAAAAATATAACGCTGCCAAGCAGAGAGTTCAAGCTCAATCCAAAAGCATTTGAAGAGAGAGATGTCAGTAACTTTATTATCAACTACAAAGAAGACTAAAAGGAGAACTATTGATTTTCATTTTGTGGTGGATTGAATATGATAGATTCTAGAGTCTATTCATACGAAAACCTTGCAAAAAAAATGCGGATATCCGCAAAAAAATCATGAATCACATTGACGTAGAATTATAAGGAATGCTATATTATATATGAAAAAAATGCGGATATCCGCAAATAAATCGTGAGGTATCACAATGTATCCGAGAGAACAGTATTTACAAGAGATAATCTCAAAAAAAGATAATGGACGTATAAAGATCATCACGGGACTCCGTAGAAGCGGTAAATCGGTACTGCTGTTTCAACTGTATCGTGAATGGCTATTGGGAGAAGGTGTAAAGGATGACCAGATTGTTTCCTTGGCACTGGATATACTGGAAAATGCTAAATATCGTAATCCATTAGAATTGGATAAATACGTGCGAGGCCATATGGTCGATCCTAAAAAGAAATACTATATTTTTATCGATGAGATACAGTTTGTATCCGAAATCCAGAATCCATACGTGGATAATGAGGATGCCAAGATAACATTTATTGATGTAATCCTTGGATTTATGCATATGGATAATGCCGATGTTTATGTTACCGGCAGTAATTCTAAAATGTTGTCCTCGGATATATTGACTCAGTTCAGAGACAGAGGCGATGAAATTCGTGTATACCCGTTGTCATTCGCAGAGTTTTATAGCGAATATGAAGGGGATAAAAGGGGGGCATGGCAGGATTATTATACCTATGGTGGAATGCCGTATGCCACTTCTCTTGAATCTCATGAGGATAAAAGCAGGTATTTAAAAGATCTCTTCGACCGGACTTATATAAAAGATGTACTTGAACGTCATGAGATAAAGAATGATACCGAAGTGCTGGATATATTACTAGATGTCCTTGCATCTGGGATTGGATCGCTTACAAATCCAAGTAAGCTGTCAAATACTTTTAAAAGCGAGCGGCAGATCAGAATTGGCTCGGAAACAATCGAAAAATATATCGGTTATTTTGTGGAATCATTCCTTATAGAGAAAGTCGTACGTTATGATGTAAAGGGAAAAAAGTATATCGGAACTCCTGCTAAGTATTATTACACCGACCTGGGACTTCGCAATGCAAGGCTTGGGTTTAGGCAGCTGGAAGAGACACATATCATGGAAAATATATTGTACAATGATCTTGTCCGTAGAGGTATGAATGTTGATGTTGGTGTGGTGGAATACAATACTAAGGATGTGGACGGTAAGAAGATACGAAAGCAGCTGGAAGTGGATTTCGTTGTAAATAAAGGAGGCAAGCGGTTTTATATTCAATCCGCTCTATCCATTGCCGATCCGGACAAAAAGGAGCAGGAGATAGAATCACTGAAAAGAATACCTGACTCTTTCAGCAAGATAGTTGTAGTTCGAGACTACCTTAAACCGTGGCAGGATGAAAATGGGATCACTTATGTAGGATTAGAGCAATTCCTTCTGAATGAAGAACTTTTAAAATGAGAATTAGGTTATATGGGAGATTAATGGCGGAAAATCAGCCCCGACGTAACCACGATGGGAAAGTGGAGCACAAGTTGATAGTATAATAAGTGGTGCAGAAGTAAGTATAAAATGGTGCAGAAGTACAAAGAGAATTGGTTTGTCCAATTCTTTACAAGCAACGTGAACCTCTATAAGGTGCGATTTTGAAACGCACCTTATGGAGGTTCTCATGATTTTTGGGAGCACCCCAATCCCCGTGAAAAAAGCACCTGCGGTCTCGCCTCCCGGCTCGGTCGGTGCTAAACGGTGTCCACAGGACACCAGCACCCTCTGCGCCCGAACGGTGTTCGATACACAATGAGATCGCAGGGTTATATCATTTCACATAAAAATGAAAAAAGGATGTTACACATCCGTGAAACATCCTTTTTTCGTTGTCGGTGCGACAGGATTTGAACCTGCGACCTCTGCGTCCCGAACGCAGCGCTCTACCAAGCTGAGCCACGCACCGTTATTGAATTGTTCTGCGACCTATGCGCTTCGCATTTTTCAAACACCTATACAGTATCTACTTAAATAGGTTAATTGTCAAGCTGTTTTGAAAAAATAAGATAAACAAGATAAATCTGATCAGACATGCTCTTTTTATACTTTTTCGTGATTTGTCATCTTATTTATGATAAAATTAAATAATATTTGCATGAAAAGGGGATAATATGAAGAAACGTATTAGCTTAATAATAATGGCGTGCCTAGCATTTTCGATGCTGCAGGGTTGTGGATCAAAGAAAGATAAAAAGGAAAATACTGAGGTGGCGAAGACTGAGGCTTCAAGCACTGTCGACGTTACAGAAGATAAAACTACAGAAGATAAGACTGCTGAGGATAAAACTTCAGATGAGGAGGTTGCAGAGGACCCGACGGTTCCGGAAAAGCAGCCGGGACACTATGAATTCAAGCCTAAGGTTTGCAGTGGATACATGAAAGACCTCTTTGGCGAAACGATGTGTGAGACCTGGTACAATCTGGTTGATGCAGTATTGGCAGGAGAGGATACCTTTGAGTGCCCTGATTATGAAACCTATCGCTGGGTTATGGGGCAGTTTCCTGAGAGATTATTCCCTGTACTGGTTGATGTGCTTGACTATCCGCTGCCTGAGGAAACTGCCGTGATCGACGGTATTGCACACTTTAATTATAAATGTGATCATGAGCAGGTTTTAAAGCGTATTTCCGATTTTGAAAATATGATCGTGGAAATACTTAATGAATCGATGGAAGATGATTATTCTGATTTTGAGAAGGCCATCGCACTCTATAATTATTTTGCACATCATTACACATATGATTATGATCTCTATGAAAGGAAACAAGCAGGTGAATTTGTTGAACTAAGCAGTATTAACTTCCTGGATAAAGGAACAGGCATTTGTCAGGAAATATCGACAGCATATTCATATATACTGCTTCAGGCGGGAGTTGAGGCGACTACAATGAGTGGAATACGTGGGTATGATAACATGTCTCACGCATGGAGCTATGTTAAGATAAACGGTCATGAGTATCATATTGATCCGACCTTTGTTCTTGATGATAATACGCTCAGTTATCTTATGATGAATGATGATCGCAGAAGCAATTATGATGATTTTGACAGGTCAACATATCGTATTACCAGCAATTATTCGCAGGATCATCCGGTTCCGGAATTTGTTGCCAATGATGACAAATTTTCACCTATATGGAATACAAAGTTTGAGGCAATAGATACCGAAAAGGATGTTCTGTACTGTAAATATATCGATGATAATGGCGTTTGGCAGAACCTGGAGTTTGATTATTCGGGGTATTAAATCGTAAAGAGGAGTGGTGTATTTGCTCTTTAAACCTATATATTATAACGAGAAGAAAAGCTATGGAGAGAGGGCTGCGGCTCTGGAGGAAGAGAATAGTACAAAGAAGCTGAAAGCAGCTTCTCTGGATCCGGAGCTTGGCGACAGATTGCGGGCTGTCGCTATAAAGAAGTTGAAAGATCCTGAAGTTTGTGAAATGGTTTTGATGGAGTTTTCTTCGGGGAAGCCGATGGATGGACCTGATAAATACAATGAGGAAAGATTTATTTCCGCTGCCAAAACGTTAAAAGGGCTGGGTGAGCAGAATAGGCTTGAAGAGCTCTTTGATAAGTGTGGCAGCCACCGGATACAGGCGATAATTGTACAGAATATAGAAAATACAGTATTGCTGGAAAAAGCTGCTCTAAATGAAGCTGAAGCATATGGACCGTGGTATTTAGGCGTTTCAAGTAATGCCATAGAAGCGCTTCAAGATGAAGAGGTCCTGGCTGGAATCGCGATAAATGGCATGATTGGTCATGCTGCGGAGGATAGTACTAAAAAAGTAAATAGCAGTGAACTGCTGCAAAAAATCGTGACTGAATCAAAGAGTATTTCTGCAAGAGTTAATGCTGTGCGTCGGTTGAATGATACAAGCGCAGTACTTCCTGCTCTTAGGAAGGAGCTTGCACCTGTTATCATTGCAAAACCGCTTGATTCGTATTGGGAGATCAGGCTTCTTGCATTGGCTCATGATGCAGCAGGTCGCATAATGGCGTATTGTACAGATACTCCGGGATCACTTCAGAAGGATTATCCTGATTGTATCAAATCAGATGAAGTTCTTCTGGCTGAAGTTGAGATAATCTATCCGTTTTTAAGAAACATATTTAGTGAATTGACGGATAAAATGGACACAAATGCGTGGGATAAGCTCCCAAACGTCTGCAATTGTATTAAGCTTCTGCATGAAAACGGTATTATGACCGAGCAGATAGAAAAGGATTTCCCGAAGACTTTTGACTACACCTGCAATGTGGAGGACTATTCCGGAGACGATTACGATTCAAGGTATTCTGCAGAACGTGGAAATACGATAGATATTTGGTGAATTCAAACATAATGATAAATTGATGATTTTTTGTTAAATACTGGATGATGAGGCTAAAAAGTACAGGGTATAAACGATGAACAGGAATTTTCTTTTTGATCTGGATCAGACCTTGCTGAATTTTCATGCGTCAGAGGAGATCGCGCTGGGAAAGGTGTTGACGAAAAATGGTCTGTCGTACTCGGATGATATTTACAAGGCGTTCAAAAGCTATAATAAAGAATTGTGGGGAGAGCTGGAAAAGGGTAAAATAACCAGGGCTGAGCTTTTTGAGCTTAGGTTTAATTACATGTTCAGCTTGTGTGAGGGCGATTCGAGTAAGCTTGATCCGTTTACGGTTAACAGTGACTTCATAAGAACGATGTCAGAAAACGGCGTGCTTATGGATGGCGCTTTGGAGCTGGTGAAGAAGATCAAAAGCGATATCGCGAATTCAAAAATCTATATCGTTACCAATGGTGCGACGATTAACGCCAAGGGGAGAATTGCGTCCACAGGACTTGGCAAATACATTGATGGAATATTTGTCAGTGAAGATATGGGCGTCAACAAGCCTGCGACTGAATATTTTGATATGGTTCTTGAGAGTATCCACGAACCGAAAGATTCCTGCATAGTTGTAGGTGATTCGCTTACTTCAGATATGCTTGGTGCAAAGAATGCTGAGTTATTGTCAGTCTGGTTCATGCCTGCTGGAGATGTGGAGGCGGCCATTAAGGAATATGAAATAGATTACTGCGCGTCGTCATATGATGAACTATATGATGTTCTGTATAAATGGTCTTTATTAATGGCATAAGCATGACAGCTCAAAAGTGTTAGTCTAATATCACGATCATAATTGATGGATTATAGATGCTTTTGAAGATGATTGTATAATATAAATGCTGAAATAATTGTGCCGGCACTGTCGGCAGATTGAGGAAATAAGATGAATATATACGTTGATTTTGATGATTGTCTGTGTGAGACTGCAAGATATTTCTCGGGGCTTATAGACAGAATGTTCGGGCTGGACATTCCATACGAGAAGATAAGATATTTTGACTTACAGAAATCATTTTCACTGACGGACGATGATTTTGAGAAGATGATGATAGAGGCTCACAGGCCGGAGGTTCTGATCACTTATGATGAGACGCCGGGAGCTGTAGAGGTAGTTAACGGCTGGATAGACAGCGGTCATGAAGTGTCAATAATAACCGGAAGACCCTTCAGTGCGTTTGAACCGTCGCGTGCATGGCTGGACGAGCATGGGCTTGAGAGGGTTAAGCTGTATTGCCTGAATAAATACGGCAGAGACAATTTCATCAGAAACAGCAGTTTCAGTCTGGAGCTTGAGGACTATTATAAGATGCATTTTGATGTGGCTGTAGAAGATTCGCCGACAGCTTTCAAGTTCTTTGATCATCTGCCGGAGCTGAAGGTGCTGGTTTATGATCGTCCGTGGAATCGCGAGGCTGTATTTCCGGGAGAGGGCTATACAAGATGCTTCGACTGGGAGACGATACGAAATATTGTTGGATAGTTTATTGTAGAAAAGATTAGTCTTGCTGATAGATAGTTTGGAGGCATAGGAATGTCAAAGAGTGAGAAGATTAAAAAAATAGAAAATATAGATGTTATGGATGATGCGATAACTATAAACGGAACGCTTCTGAAGTTTCCGCTTTCCTACGAGGAGGTCAAGGCTGTGCTGGGTGAGGCGCGCCTTAATATTGATGAGAAGTGCGGAAAGCATATTTCGTATATTTACGATGAGCTGGGGATTGATTTTGAAGGATCGCCGGAATATCTGAGCAATCTGAAGAAGAAAAAGGCTTTTGTCGACAAAGATCATATAATTATAGGGATGACTCTGTACGTTACGGGTAAGAAGGTTTACTCCTTTTTCGATACACAGCCTAAAGGGTGCTATAAGGGCGACCTGACTGTTCTTGGTGAGAGGATCGATATGGAAAATACATGGAAAGAAGCGGGTGGTTATGGTTATACGCCACAGGGGAGGAACGCAGAGGGTAAGAAGGAGTGGCTTCATATGCAGACCAGTATTTATACCGAGGATAAGAAGCCGCTATACGATGACAAGCAGATCCTGAAGGACATAAATATCACCTTTAAGCCGGAGCGTCCGAAGAGTAAGGAGAATTACAATATCGAGATGCCGGAGGAGGAGTGTCTGGTATTCGATACCTTCAACTTCAAGCTGGCGGTCATAAATGAGCTGATGTATAACCAGGAGACGCTGAAGCCGTATTTTGATATATATGATTATATGGCTTTCAAGAAGGGCCACTGGAACCTTGAGACCAGCAACAATGTCAGGGCGGCTGTGAATTACTTTAAGGAGCTGCCGATCCCGGCGAGGCTGGCTGACCTTGTGACAGAGATAAATATGGATGGCGACGACGATATATACATGAATATCGCGCCTGAGTGGGACGGCGAGGACGAACGTTTTGACTTTAACACGCTCACCGAGGCTGAGCTGAAGCAGTTTAAGAATCTGAAGAAGATGCTTATATTTGGCAATGATAAGGATGCTGAGAAGCTGAGAAAGGTTTGCGACCCGCTGGGGATCGAGGTCGAGCCGATGGGAACTATAGGATGAACATTTTAAACCTTGAAAATATTTCTAAAACATATATGGAGAAGCCGGTGCTCCGTGACGTGTGCATCGGAATAGACAGTGCAGATAAGATCGGCGTGGTTGGTGCCAACGGAACCGGAAAGTCGACGCTTCTGGCGATTACCGCAGGGAAGATCGCGGCGGACGACGGTAAGGTGGTCATGGGCAATGATATACGTATCTCATATCTTCCACAGAATCCGGAATTCGACATGAACAAGACGCTTCTGGAAAATATTACCGATGCGATCTATGCCGGTGGAGATCACTGGGACAAGATGGGCGGGATCAAGGCGAATCTTGCCAAGATGGGTATAAATGATCCGGAATGCAGCCCTTCGATCCTTTCGGGCGGACAGAAGAAGAGAGCGGCTCTTGTGGCTGCTGTCATGACTCCGGCTGACCTGCTGATACTTGATGAGCCGACGAACCACCTTGATTCAGAGATGATCGAATGGCTTGAGGATTTCCTGAAAAGATACAGAGGAGCCATCCTTATGGTTACGCATGACAGGTATTTTTTGGATGAAGTGACCGATCAGATAATAGAGATAGATAAAGGAAATGCATATAGATATACTGCCAACTACTCCGGATATCTGGAGCTGAAGGCACAGAGGCTCGACTTTGAGAAGGCGGCTGAAAGGAAGGCGGCAACGCTTTACAGGAAGGATCTTGCCTGGATCAGGCGTGGTGCGAGAGCGAGATCTACGAAGCAGAAGGCTCATATCAAGAGGTTTGAGGAGCTTCGCGACAGGCAGAAGCCTGAGGAAGAGAGAAATATCGCACTCAGCTCACTGCCTCAGAGAATGGGAAATAAAACTATCATACTGGATAAGGTTTCAAAGAGCTATGGAGACAGAACCTTATTCAGTGATTTTTCGTACAGTTTCAGAAAGCTGGACCGTGTTGGGATCATCGGACCGAACGGCTGCGGGAAGTCTACACTGCTTAAATGCATAGTTGGCGAGTTTAAGCCTGACAGCGGTGAGATCGAGGTGGGCCAGACCATCAAGATCGGGTATTTCAGCCAGGAGAATGAAGCACTTTACAGGGCGGCGGCTGATTTTGACGGTACCGGTTATGCGAAGATCGACAGTGCAAGGATCAAGAAGATCGAGAGAATGCGTGTCATCGATTACATCAAGGATACGGCTGAATATGTCAGAACCACTGAGGGACTGACTTCGGCTTCCGTAATGTGCGAGCGCTTCCTTTTTGATGCAAATATGCAATATGCGCCTATCGAGAAGCTTTCGGGTGGCGAGAAGAGAAGGCTCTATCTGCTGAAGATACTTATGGAAGCACCGAATGTCATAATCCTCGACGAGCCGACAAATGATCTGGATATACAGACTCTCAGAATCCTGGAGGACTTTTTGGACAGCTTTGCGGGAATCGTTATTACGGTTTCCCATGACAGGTATTTCCTGGACAGAGTGGTTACAAGGATATTTTCTTTTGAGGCCGGTGGAAGACTGATGCAGAGTGAAGGCGGCTACAGTGATTACTTGCTTCATAAGAGTGCAGGCAGCGGAGCTGAAGACGATAACAGTACAGCTGCGAAAGATAAAACAGGGTCTGCGAAGAATAAACCGGATGGTGCTGCTGAAGGAAAAGAAAAGTCTGCGAAAAACAGCTATAAGCAGCCTCGCGAGAAGACCAGGCTTAACTATAATGAGCAGAGAGAATACGACAGCATAGAAGGAGAGATCGAGGCATTAGAAGATAGAAGCGCGCAGCTTGACGAAGAGATGGTGAAATCGGCAACTGACTTCCCGCATCTTATGGAACTGACCAAGGAAAAGGAAGAGGTTGATGCCAAGATAGAAGCAAAGATGGAACGTTACCTGGAACTCCAGGAGATGGTTGATATGTTTAACAATATGAAATCATAAAGATGAGGAGATAGTACAATGAAGAATATTAAGTTTTATGAAGCACCAAAGTATAACACAGCAGAATACGAGAAGATCGAGGACATGATATACAGAACTGTTGAAGAAAAGAAAGAAAATACCGGGTGCTATTCACTTCGTCAGTGCAGTGATAATGAGCTGGCTGAGCAGTTAAAGAAAGCTGATGGATGGGTACAGGGAACCGGAGAGTTCTATGAAGAGTATATGATCATAACTCACGATGGTAAGAAGTATTATCGTGAGATAGAGTGTATTGACACTGATGAGGATATTATTTTCGAGAATTATAATGATGATTCCGGTGAGCCAAACATGATCTATGTTACTTCAATCGTATTTGAGCCTGAACCGGAGCTAGAGGAGAACGAGCCTTCTGACCCTTACGTTTCACAGTATCCGCTTGAGGACATCCTTGATGAGTTTCTGATATATTGCTATGACGACTATAAGAAGGAAAATGAAGAGGATAAGGAGCATTCATACGTTGAATTCGCTGCTGATGATATAGAGGACATCAGAAAGGTGCTTACGATCATCGGAAAGCACGTTTACAACAAGCAGGAAGGCGAATATGTAATGCTGAAGATTGAGTAATAAGTGGTTTGAAATGAATAAAAATATAGTAACGCTGGAAAGCGTTTCAAAATCATATGAAAATAATATAGTTTTAGACTGCATCTCCCACGACTTCGTAAAGGGAGAGTCGGTTGCTTTTGCAGGCCATAATGGCTGCGGTAAGAGTACGCTTCTGAAGGTTATTGGCGGAATTGTGAGTATTAACCAGGGACGTGTTAGGTATTTCGGTAAGATAAGATTCTCGTATGTTCCGGAGAAATTCATCGGCCTTGATGTCACGATGGAGTATTACCTGAAAAGAATAGCTGAGATGGAAGGCGTCAAATACAGCAAGGTTCAACAGTTGATCAAAGATTTTTACCTTGATGATATGACATATATCAAAATGAATAATATGTCTAAGGGCAGTCTGCAGAAGGTTGGAGTGATCCAAGCGCTTATGGCTCCTCATGACATAATTCTTTTTGATGAACCTTTATCGGGGCAGGACGCTGATTCACAGGAAGTATTTATTACTAAAATAAACGAGCTGAAGGAACAGGGAATCACTATTTTTATGTCCTGTCACGAAAAGAAACTGATGGATGAACTCTCTGACAAGATATTTACGATAGAGGAGGGGAAGCTTAAAAACCTTGAAACAATCAGCGAAGCAAGCTTCAGAATATTTGTCAGAAGAAATGATAATGAATGCTGGCCGAAAATGATCCTTCGTGGTAATAAATATATGCTTAAGGTGAAGGAAACACAGATGAAAGAGACTGTGATGAAGCTTTATGATGATGGCTGGGAGGTTATAGGAATTGAGGAGTATATTTAGCCTTTATAAACTAAAAATGACAAATGTGATCAAAAGCACAGTGCTTGTTATGCCTACTGTTGCGGTTGTTGCATTTCTTGGCGTGATGTATTCGGTGATCCCTGTACAGATTACAGGCAGCTTTCTTATATCTGGATTTTTCCTTTTTGTCATCAGCGTGTACATATCCATGAGCATACAGCTTAAGGAGAAGGATGTTCATGAGGAAATATATATAATGCACAGCAGAAGAAACGCGGATTATTATATTTCCAGAGAGCTGGTACTGTATAGCATCATGTTATTCTACGCGGCGGTTGTTATAGCATATCCACTCATTCGTAGCAAGTTTAAAGAGGGCTTTTTTTCGAGAACCTTAAAACCGGTTGATGTTTTATACGGAACCTTAATAGTCATTGGAAATGGCATTTGCGGAATTGCTTTGGGTGATCTGTTTCACCAGAGAATAATTACAAGAAAGAAAAACAGCATACTTTTTGTAGTATTGACAGCTGTTCTGGCAATCTGCAAGGTTTCGATAATAGAGAAATGGGCCTCGGCAAAAGTATTGAATATCATACTTCCGCCGCTTATGGACGGCTTTGATATGGTAAGAGAAACGGATATATTTGATCCTAAGGGAACGATGCTTATTCTGGCTCACTCGGCGCTTTATGTGGCGGTACTGGTTGCTGTAAAGATATATCTGCTCAGACGTTTTAGATTTAAATAATAACGGATAACGAATCATGAATGATAAGTATAAGAATCATGCAAATAATATAGCGACAACAGGTTCTGTGAAGTGTACTGTGGTGAAGGCTTCCGGGGAGACTGCAGAGAAGGAAACTGAGATTATACGCGAGAAGTTTATTACTGTGACTGTGAATGGACAGAAGGCGTTTTATTTGTCATGCACACCGGAGAACCTTACGGAGCTTGTTATTGGCCGATTATATACTGAAAAGATCATCCGGAGTGTTAATGAGGTTACAGAGCTTTTTATCTGTGGCAAGGGAGATATAGCTGAGGTTATGCTTATCGGAGATGTGAAATTTAAAGCTTTTGATGGAGTTGAGCCAACCTGCTGTACAGGTAATAAACAATTCCTGGTGCGTGAAAGAGATGATTCAGAGAGTATATCAAACATTAATGAAGATAATATAGAATCTAAGGTGATTCCGCTTTCTGAGCATATATTTGAACTCGCTGAATATTTCAAGAAAGATGGTGAGCTGCATAAGAGCACCGGCGGAACCCACAGCTGTTATATACGCTTCGGTAATGGAAGGATACTTTCGTTTGAAGATATCAGCAGGCATAATGCTCTGGATAAGGCTGTTGGAGCGATGCTTCTTCAAGGTGAGAAACCGCAGGAGTGTATGATATATACTACCGGAAGGGTTGCGGCCGATATGGTCATAAAAACAGTTGCGGCAGGTGTTCCCGTACTTGTCAGTAAAGCTGTTCCAACCGAAGAAGCTGTTAAACTTGCTGAAAAATACGGCCTGACGCTGATCTGCAGAGCCTGGCCGGATTCGTATGAGATATATAGTTAAACTACAAGGCCGCCGGAACACCGGCGGCCTTGTATTATAGAATACATGAATCTATATGCTGCAAAATTGTTGTTTTGCAATATTAATTATGCGTTTCAAGTATTATGCGTTATATTTCCTGTACATCTCCTCAAGCTCATCGTCAGTGATCGTAGTCACGCGACCTTCATCATATTGAGACATAACCCAATCGTGAATTTTTACGATAACAGGATCATTCTTCTCAAGCTCAGCTTCGCCATGAGACTTGCGGTATTCATTAACCCAGAAGGCTATACCGGCCAATCCGGATGTATTTGATATAGAAACACGTGGTGGACGGTTGAGGATAGCACCTGTATCGAAAATGTTATAAATCTCAGGATTTTTCATCATTCCGTCAGCGTGGATACCTGCTCTTGTTATATTAAAGTTGCTTCCGACAAATGGTGTCATTGGCGGGATATCGTAGTTGGTTTCATTCTGCAGATACTCGGCTATCTCTGTAATAACCTGAGTGTTCATGCCATTAAGTGTTCCGCGGAGTGATGCGTACTCGAATACCATAGCCTCAAGCGGAACGTTTCCGGTTCTCTCACCGATTCCGAGGAGAGAGCAGTTTACAGCAGAAGCGCCATACATCCAGGCGGTTGTTGCATTTACAACGCCCTTGTAGAAATCATTGTGGCCGTGCCACTCAAGCATCTCAGATGGAACATCAGCGTGATGCTGTAGACCGTAGATGATGCCGGATACACTTCTTGGAAGAGCAGCACCAGGATAAGGAACGCCGTAACCCATAGTATCACAGGCACGGATCTTAACAGGAACACCGCTTTCCTTCGATAATTTCATCAGGCTGTTTGCGAAAGGTACAACAAAACCGTAGAAATCAGCTCTTGTTATATCTTCGAAGTGACATCTTGGACGGAGACCGGCTTCTATACAGTCTGAAACGATTCCAAGGTATTTATCAAGAGCCTGCTTACGTGTAAGACCCATTTTATGGAAGATGTGATAATCCGAACAGCTTACCAGAATACCTGTTTCCTTGATTCCGATAGATTTGACCAGTTCAAAGTCTTTTTTTGATGCACGGATCCAGGTGGTTATCTCAGGGAACTTGTAGCCAAGCTCGAGACATTTCTCAAGAGCACGGCGATCCTTCTCAGAATATACGAAGAACTCGGTCTGTCTGATCATGCCGTTCGGCCCGCCCAGTTTATTCAGAAGCTTATAAATATGAACCATCTGCTCGGTAGTATAAGGTACTCTTGACTGCTGTCCGTCGCGGAAGGTTGTGTCGGTGATGAAGATATCTTCAGGCATATTTTCAGGGACGCGGCGGTAGTTGAAGGTGATCTTCGGTGTTTCAACATAAGGGAACATTTCTCTGAAAAGCTCCGGTTCAGCTGTGTCCTGAAGCTGATAAATGTATGGATCCTGCTCCAGCTTATAGGTTTTGTTGCTTAAAATAATATCTCTCATGGCGGCTCCTTCCGTATTTTTCATAAATATGTGTACAAGTATAAACATATGTTGTATTATGTGTAAAGTGAATAAAAATGATAATTATAATTCGAAATATAGATAAATAGGAGGAGAGCTATGGATATTCAGACGCTGGAAACCTTTAAAACACTTGCAGAAACCAAGAGTTTTACGAAAACTGCGAACCAGCTGTTTGTGGCACAGTCGACGGTTACAAACAGGATAAATGAGCTCGAAAAGGAGCTGAAGATAAGCCTTTTTAACCGTACAAAAAGAAGTGTCCAGCTTACCAATGAGGGTGAAAGATTCAAGATTTATGCTGAGAAGGTTCTGAGTCTTACGGAAAATACACTGGCCGAAATGATGGCCGAGCGTAAGTTTGAGAATCATATAAGGATTGGATGTGCAGATTCTATCTATGAGGGACATCTTGCGCCGCAGATAATGGATTATAGAGGAAAACATCCAGAGAATTCGCTGAAGATAACTATAGGTTATTCTGATCACTTATTAGAAATGCTTCAGGAGGATATATTTGATGTTGTATTTGTTTATATTCCTCTGAAGAAGGCTGCAATATGCTCGGAATTATATAAACAGGACAAATTGATCCTTGTTACGGACATATATAATAAGAAATACGCTCGGGGTATAAAACGTGACCAGCTGATAGAAGAGAATTATCTGATGTGTAATTTTGCCCTTCAGGATGTCGGTCAGTTTATCAGAAAGCTTTTTCCGAGGTTCCACCAGTTTGAACTTGAGATCGATGACTGTATGAAGATCGTGCCGTACCTGATCGGGAAAGATAATTATACATTCCTTCCTAAAGATATGGCTGATACTTACATCAGGGAGAAGAAGCTTCGTGAGGTGAAGCTTATCGACTTTAATACCCCGATCATTAACAGTTATAAGGTTTATAAAGAATCAAAGAAAGCTCTTATTAATACGTTGATATAATAATTGTGCGTATTGACAGGCCCTATTTTTTAAAATACTAATATTATGAGACATCGATAGTTATTTATGGGATTTTCGTGTATAATGGGAGAGGACGCTTCTGATGAAGTTTAATAACAAAAACAGCTGATTCTATAAGTTTCAGCTGTTTTTTGTTGCGCTTTTGTTATATTTCGTCTGATAGAATGAACGCAGATGTTAAATATGGAATGGTCTGCGTAATGACCGTTTGTATAAAAATGCGTGTATTTTGCATTGGAGGAATCGGATATGAAACAATTTGCAAAACTTGAATCAGTTGATAAGATGCCGGAGGCATCGGCGAATATAATCAGTTATTTTAAATCGACTATAGCAAAACTTGGTCAGAGAAATCCGGCCAGTGAGGTTCTTTCGACAAGTATGCTTCTTCTGAAGGGGCTAATGGACAATTATCAGAAGAATATAAGGCTTTTATACACTCCCAGGAGTAATGGAAAATACCCGGCACTTTCGAAGCAGAATCTGAAGGCGCTTCAGGATAGTTCGAATGAGCTGGCTCTTTATCTGCAGAATACAAAGCAGGAACTCATAAATTCGAAAATGATAACTGCGAAGAACGCAAAAATCTTTGATACCGCATATAATATTATGAGGTCCGATCATGAATTACTCTCCAGAATCGAACTGAAAGGGAATCTATCTTTGCCTCAGGCCATCTATAAGCATACCGGTAAGGCTTACGAGATAGACTATGTGAAGAAGCTTGATAAGGGCGTAAGCTTTTTCGAGTATTCGAAGATATTTGAAGGAAAGAACGCCTCTGAGAAGAGTGTTATAAAGTCCTTTATAAATAAGCCGAAGGAACAGCTTCTGGCTGAATACAAGGCAGTTATTGAGAGTAATCCGAGATATTATGAATATTCGGGTGTGAATTCGGATATTCCTCCTAAGATCCTGAATACAGGTAGTGCAGCTGATATTGAGACATATCTTAATTCAGAGGCCGGACAGAAGATAACCTATCCGGAGCAATTAATGCTTAGAAAGCATATGGAGATAGCCGGGAAGATGAAGGCCATCGACGATGAGGCGAAGGTTAAGTCTGAGGCCGGAAGTGAGTACGGTGATAAGCCGGAGGTGATCATTGGGGGTGAGGATGATATCGAGATCAAGGTGTCTCAGCCTGCATTCCAGTCAAGTGCTAACGGCTGCTGGTCCTGTGCCGGTCAGATGCTGCTTCAGAGCCGCGGAGTGAAGAATATAACTCAGGAGGATATCAGAGCCTACAGACCGAATCTTACTGACAATGATAATATTTCACCGGAGATGTATCAGAGCTACAATATTGATACGAGCAGCAACCTTCTGGATAAAGCTGACTCTGTGCTTGCCTTTGCGCCTAACAGTATGCTGCATGAAACTCAGGTCTATCCTTATGATGAAGAGGCTGAGAAGGCCGGATATACTGTTGAGCAGTATATAAACAATACGGTGGATTTCCTGAAGAAGCAGATAAAGAATGCGATCGGAAACGAGAAGTCGCCTGTTGCACTCCTTCTTCCGGGACACTATATCACAGTGACAGGCCTTAAGGGCGATATGATCAGATATAAGGAATCTGCAAATCTCGGCGGAAAGGACCCTGATAAGACTCATACTATGTCGCTTAAGGATTTTGTGAAAACCAACTTCACGAAGTTAAAAACCTATGAGAGACTTCCTGTAACGCTAACATGGATATCCGATATCAAGCTTTCACAGGACGGAAAGAAGCTTTACGGCGTTCCAAGTGAGTATACATCGGTTGATGAAAACGGAAATGTGATCCTTCCACCGGAGGAAGTGCAGAATCAGGCAGATGCAAATCTTACGGACATTCATAAGACAGGAAATCTGATACAGCGCTATGCAGGTAAGGAAAGTGCTGATCCTAAAGCAGCCTTTACGGATGGAGGAATAGTTAAGGTTGAACGGGTATACCTTCCTAAACAGCTGAAGATCGATCATCTTAAGAGGATGGCAGAGAGAAGAGATGCTGCCGAGGAGCAGAGGCTTATCGATAATGATAAAGCTGTCATTGGTATTGACAGAAATAAAGAGGCGGCAGCGATAGAAGCGGCGCCTGAGGCACCGGCTGAGGCTCCCGCTGCTGTTAATGATGGTCATTATTCTCTTGATGAAATCAAAACTGAAGTGAATGCGATGTTTGATGAGTTTAAGAGAGTAGACCCGAAGTGGATATTGACAAAATCCGGCTATTCAAACAGCATCCGTAACTATCTTGATAGCCTGAAGAGTAATGTTGATGAGATGGCGCAGAGCATAAAAAACGGACAGAAGGTTCCTGCAGAGCTGAATCAGAGTACATCTGAGTCACTTACAAATACCATAGAATGCATCGAGTCATATCTTAACTATAAGAATAATCAGTTTATAGAGGATCCGACCAGAAAGAATGCGTCTACGAAGCAGATTAATGAACAGCCAAAGCTTAAGAGTACTATTGATATCCTTGAAAAGCTATATTCGATAAGGAATTCACTTGATGAAAAGAAGAAGGGGCCGAACGAGTTTAATTATGAGAATCAGATGAAGAAGCAGACGATAAGCGAATTCCGTAAGAATCTGCTTTCTGACAAAACTCTGGGCATTACCAACAAGATGCGCCAGGAAGCAACCTATAAGAATGCTACAGATATCGATCCGAGAAACAGCAAGTTCTTCAGTGATCTTGAAGATGTATTTGGCATGAGACCTGACAAGTCCAATCTGTCAGAGCATGCGATCAACGAAGAGAGGATTAACGGAAAGAAGGTTTCTGAATTCGGCAAGCTTACGAGAATCGACAATACCTTCATGGCTATCGGCTCGGATGATCCTATCGACAAGCTGTCAAATAAGGACTTTATAGCTATAGCCGCAGCGGCTTCTACTACGAGAGAAACCTTCAACTCATATAAATCATCTTTGACTTATGAGGAGAACAGTCTGTATTTTGTAACAAATATTGCTTCATCGGTAAAAGGTGAACCTATGTCAAAACTTGAGGGACTCGAGTTTTCTCGTCAGATGGCAGCCAAGGCACTTACATCATATAAGAACGGTGATAAGAAGCCTCTTGCTCATCTGATAAAAGAAGGCATAACAAATATGGTTAATGATTTCAGGTTCAGCAAGGGTACGGAGGCCGGTTGCTTTGAAGCTATGGGTGAACTCTGCCAGAGAATGAATGCAATGATGGAGCGAGATCCGGAGCTTAAGAGTCTGGCTATCAAGGACGGACTCAAGATGTCTGATGTTAGCAGCATAGATCTTATGACCTTCCGCGGCAAGATATGTCGCAGGAATGAAAGCTATAATAAGATGGCTACAAACGATAATCCTAATATGAAGGCTATTGACTCATATCCATGGAGTAAAGAGCAGAGAATGGAAAAGTATTCGGAAATACTTCTGGAAAGGTATTTCCTGCATGTATTTGAGGAGCAAAGATGGGAGCTGGACAATAATCCGGAACACCTGAAGGAAATCGATAAGATTTCTGAAAAGTCTAAGATCGAGCAGTATAATATCAGCAAAAGAGAACTTAAGGAGTATAAAGCGTTTTATTCAAAGAACAGAGAGATGCTTGCTAAAGTAACAAAGCTGGAAGCTGACCTTAAGAATGCCCAGACTACCTTTAAGGAAGAGCTTAAGGGAATAGAACGTAAGGTGCCTGAGGCGCTGATCGAGGCTCTGAGAAATGCAGAGCAGGATTATAAGGATAAGAAAAATGATCCTGACAAGAAGATCGTGAATAAAGTCCAGAAGGCTCTGAAAAAAGCTCAGGACAACCTGAAGAAAAAGAAGACTGAGCTCAGAGATAAGGTATATGATGATTTTAATAAAAAGAGATATGAGTTTGACAAGGCTCTTAAGGACGTGATGACTGAGAGGATAAACAGTCTGGAGACTGCAAAGGAGGCTGCTAACAAGAAGGATAAGCCAAAGCTGCAGAAGGAAATAGACGGTCTTAAGGTTATCAAGGAAAAACTCGAAGACAGTGATCTTACAGTTAAAAGAAGCATCATTGAGCCCGCAGTTAAGAAATCAGAGCAGAAGCATCTGAAAGTTAATGAAAACTTTGAAGATATGAAACGCCCCGAGATGAGATTCAAGGTTAAGAAGATGATGAGGGACTATGTAAATACACATAAGTTGTATGATGTTCCTGAAAATGAATACCTGAAGCTGGTTGATAAGGTTCGCCTGTCACCGGACAGAATGCTTGAAATGATACATAATAAGGAGCCTCTTAATAGCAATGAGATACAGAAGGAGTATAAGAACAGAGTTTCTCAGGAACAGAAAATATTCCAGGATAATATGAAACAGATGAACAGGAGACCGGAGATTTACAGAAGGTAGCCTGAGGCTTATGATGGAAAGTCCTCCGTAATGGGGGACTTTTCCTTTTGTTCATCTTATTTTTTTGCTCGGTCAGATACGGAGTATAGACAATAAGATAAAAATGTAAAAAAATAATATTAAAAATTGGACAGATTAATAAAAGTGTGGCACAGCAGCGACCAAAATATTATTGCATTCACATATATCGTAAAATATAATATTTTTCGGGGGATTTTTATCTGATTTGTGAGGTTTTCTGATATGGAAGTATTGAATGGTAATACATTTGCCAGCATGCTCCGCAGCGGTGCTGCCATGCTTGGAGAGAAGAGGGAAGAGGTCAATGATCTCAATGTTTTCCCTATTCCGGACGGCGATACAGGTGATAATATGTTTATGACTATCGATTCGGGAAATACCGAGGTCATGTCATATGACAATTCGTCTCTTGATGAGGTTGCTGCAAGTGCTGCAAAGGGAATGCTGCTGGGGGCAAGAGGTAATTCCGGAGTTATACTTTCACGTATATTTGCGGGAATATCACATGGTCTTGAGGGCTGCGAACAGACTGATGTTAGAGGTCTTTCGGAAGCCTTTAAATCCGGTGTTGAGGAAGCTTACAGAGCGGTTTCAATGCCAGTTGAGGGAACTATTCTTACTGTATATAAAGATGCAGTTCGTTATGCGTCCGAGAGGGTAAAGGAGGACAGCAGCTTCGAGGATTTCTTTGATGATTTTCTGCTTGAATTACATTCATCACTTGAGCGTACACCGGAGCTTCTGGCCGTCCTTAAGGAGTCAGGAGTTGTTGACAGCGGTGGGGCCGGCTTCATCTATATAGTTGAGGGAATGAGAAAAGCACTTTCGGGTGAAACACTTTCTTCGGTGGAGCAAATGATCTCAGGACAGAAGAAAAAAGTTGATATTTCACTCTTTACCGAAGATACAGAGCTCACCTTCGGCTATTGTACTGAGTTTCTCCTCAGACTTCAGAAGAGCAAGGTGGATAAGGATAAGTTTGATCTGAATGAACTTATTGAGTATCTGAACAGCGTGGGCGATTCGGTTGTTGCCTTCCGCGATGATTCGATAGTTAAGGTTCATGTTCATACAAAGACACCTGGCGAGATACTTAATCACTGCCAGAAATACGGTGAATTTCTTACTATTAAGATCGAAAATATGACTCTGCAGCACCACGAGTCCGTAGAAAAGAAGGTGCAGGAGGAGATTTCTTCGGAAGCTTCCACAGGCGGTAATTCAGGTAACGGTTTCAGGAAAAAGGTTCGCAAGAAATACGGTATCGTCAGCGTAGCTGCCGGCGAAGGCATCAAGGAGTTCTTCATATCCCTGGGCTGTGATGCGGTGGTTGACGGTGGTCAGAGCATGAATCCTGCAGCAGAGGACTTTATAAAGAGTTTTGACGAGGTAAATGCGGATACTATATTTGTATTTGCCAATAACAGTAATATATACCTGACGGCTTGTCAGGCGGCGGAGCTGTATAAGGCTTCGGACATCAGAGTTATCGATACCAAGACCATCGGTGAAGGTTATGCGGCGATTTCCATGCTGGACACTTCATCGGATGATGTTGACAGGATAATCGGTGATATTAAAAGCTCTGCGGCTTCTGTAGTTACAGGTGTTGTTTCTAAGGCTAACAGGGAAACAAGTATGGATGGCGTGGCTGTCAGAGAAGGTGATTACATCGGTTTTGTGGGAGATAAGATCTATCTTGATACCGAAAACAGAGACGAAGCAGTTCTTGGACTTGCCAGGGATCTTAACTGTGGAAGTTATGATGTGGCGATCCTTATTGCCGGTAAGGATGCTACGCAGGAAGAAGCTGATATGCTGAAGAACAAGCTGGCCGGTGAATATAAGAGGACTGAGTTTGTCATGATCGATGGTAAACAGCCGGTATTCGATTATATGCTCGTTCTCATGTGATAAATTAAGATTTTATTAATGTTTTTAAAGCGTTTTGAAAAAATCTGTGGTATAATATATCGAGTGACGGTCTATGATCGGAAACTGGGGTATTTTATATGACATGGAGGCACATGGGATGTTAGTTTTATTTACAGATACGGATACGGATATCACTCCGGAGGAGGCGGCTGAATACGGTTATAAGCTTATAAGTATGCCGTACAGCATTGACAGCGATACTGTTTATCCTTACGAGGATTTTGACAGCTTTGATGCGCATGCTTTCTATGAGAAGCTTCGTAATGGTGTACTTCCAAATACAAGTGCTATCAGCAAGGACAGATATGTTCAGTATTTTGAGCCATTTATCAAGGATGGAAATGATATACTCTACGTTCACTTTTCGAGAGCTATGTCAGCAACCTTTAATGCGATGGATCAGGCAATACTTGAGCTTAAGGAAAGATATCCTTTCAGAACGATATATGAGATAGATACCAAGGGAATCACTATCGGAAGCTTAAATATAGTTAAAGAAATAGGTGATCTCTTCAAAGTCGGCAAATCGGTTGATGAGATCATGGAGTGGTCGAAGACTGAGGTTGATAAGTTTGCAGTGTATTTCTTTGCGGACGATCTGAAGTTCTTCAAGCACAGCGGACGTGTTTCCGGAATAGCGGGAACCATGGGAACGCTGCTTGGTATCAGGCCTATCATCTATATGAATGAAGAAGGCAAGATGGTAAGTATAGGCAAGGAAAAGGGCAGGAGCAAGGCTGTTGAGAGACTTGTGGGCTATGTTGAGGAACTCGGTGAGGACGTTAAGGATCACAGAGTCATCGTTGCCCATGCTGATGCGCCTTATCTTGCTGAGGAGCTTGCGGATCTTCTGAAGAACAGATTCGGAGAGGACCTCAGGATTGAGATAACAAATGTAAATCCAACGGCAGGAAGCCACTGCGGACCAAATACAGTTGGTGTAAGCTTCCATGCGAAGCATAGATAAATATTAATAGATATATTACATATAGTGATCCGGAGTATTTTTTGCTCCGAAACATTATGATGAAAAAGAGGGAGTTAGTTGATGATCGAAGTAAGGGAAGTAAAAACAAGAAAAGAAAAAAAGGAATTTTTGGATTTTCCACTCAGGTTATATAAGGGTAATCCTTATTTCGTACCACCTCTTTACGGTGATGAGAAGAAGATATTCAAGAAGAATTATGTGTATTACGATACCAGTGAGGCGGTATATTTCAATGCATATAAGAACGGCAAGATAGCAGGACGTATTTCCGGCATACTTCAGAAGGCAAGTAATGAGAAGACCGGTGAGAACAGGATCAGATTCACACGTTTTGACTCTATCAATGACAAGAAGGTTGCCAAGGCGCTTTTCGATGCGGTTGAGAAGTGGGGAAGATCCAAGGGAATGGATATGGTCTGCGGACCTCTCGGATTCTCTGATCTCGAGAGAGAGGGACTTCTTGTAGAAGGCTTTGACGAGCTTTCAACCTTTGAAGAGCAGTATAATTATGATTATTACGAAGAGCTTATAAAGAGCTGCGGCTATGAGATGGAGGTTGAATGGGTAGAGAGTAAGATCTACGCGCCGGAAGATAGTGATAATTCTATGCAGAAGATGGCCGATTTTATCATGAAGCGTTACAATCTGCATTACGGCGAAGCTGATTCGGTTAATGATTTCATTGACAGATACGCTGATTCGTTCTTTGAACTGCTTGATGAGACCTATAAGGATATTTACGGCACCGTTCCTTTTACGGATGGAATGAAGAAGATGCTTATTTCCAACTTTAAGCTGGTGATCGACCTTAAGCATTGCGGCGTTGTCCTTGATGAGAATAATAATGTGGTTGCGCTGGGACTTTGCTTCCCATCATTATCGAAAGCAGTTCAGAAGTCTTACGGACATCTGACACCGCTTGCACTTAAGAGACTGCTTAAGGCTATAAAGCATCCTAAGATACTTGATCTGGGACTTATCGCGGTTTCACCTGAATATCAGAATAAGGGTGTAAATGCGATGATAGCCTGCGAACTTGTAAGAATGCTTCGTGAGGATGGTATCGAATATGCAGAGACCAACCTCAATCTGGTCAACAATCATTCGATAAGAAACCAGTGGAAGAGATTCAATGCTGTACAGCATAAGAGAAGAAGAGCCTATTTGAAGAAGCTTTCCTGACCTGTCAGGAGGCTTTTTCTAAGTGATTTCAGGAGGTTTTATCTTGAAAATAATAGTTGATACCCTTGGGGGCGATAACAGCCCTTGGGCAAATATAGAAGGAGCCATAATAGAGCTTATAAAGCATAGAGACCTTTCGGTGATATTTACTGGGGATGAAACCCAGATCGGAGAGGTTCTTGAAGAAACCTTTGAGAAAGTCATGGCTTCGATAAATAAATATGATAAGAATCCTGCATTGATAGATAATCTGAAAAGCAGGATTGAAATAGTACATGCACCTGATATAATTACCGGTAATGACAAGCCTACAGATGCCATCAGACTTAAGAAAGACAGCTCAATGATGCGTTCGATAAAGCTGCTCCGTGAGGATGAGAGCATATCGGCTATGGTCAGCAACGGTGCCACAGGTGCTCTTGTTGCGGCTGCAACACTCAGGATTCCGCGTATAGACGGTGTCAGAAGACCTGCATTCTGCCCGATCCTTCCGACCATGAAGGGTGGAGTGATAGGTGTCTGCGACAGCGGCGCAAATGTTGATATTAAGGCAGACCTCCTGCAGCAGTTTGCAATAATGGGAAGTAAGTATCTTGAGGCGGCTTTCGGAATAGAGAGCCCGAGAGTCGGACTTCTAAATATCGGTGTTGAAGAGGAAAAGGGCGATGACTTAAGGCGTGAAGCCTATAAGCTCCTCAAAGAAACACCGGAGATCAATTTCGTCGGTAATATGGAAGCAAGGGAACTTCTTTCGGGTGATTTTGATCTTGTGGTATGTGACGGATTCTCAGGAAATGTTCTTGTGAAATCGGTTGAGGGGACCGCGCTGGAACTTCTTAAGAAGATAAAGGATGATATTTATTCAAAGAAGAAATATCAGGTCGGAGCACTCTTCATGAAGCAGATGTTTAATGAAGAGAAGGAATTCCTGAACTACCAGAGATATGGTGGAAGCGTAATGCTTGGTTCGGAAAAGGTTATTGTTAAGGGACATGGCAGCAGTGACAAGGTTGCCGTAGCAAAGTGTATTGAACAGGCTTATAAGATGGTCGAAGGTAATCTGAATAAGAAGATTGCTGAGGCTGTTTCAGGAGCCCAGACAGAGTGAAGGAGATAAAATATGTTTGAAGAAGTAAAAGAAGTGCTGATAAGACAGCTTAAGCTTAAGAACGTGACAGTTCTTCCTGAGTCACGTTTTAAAGAGGATCTCGGAGCGGATTCGATCGATACGCTTCAGCTCCTTATGACTATTGAGGAAGATTACGGCATCGTTATACCGGACGAGAAGCTCACATCATTTGTGACAGTTCAGGATATCGTAGACTACTTGGAGAGGCAGAAGATCGATGTTAAAAGGGCTTAAAGAAGATTTTCTTTTTAGGGATTTTCACAGTATAAAGGACCTTGTTAAACCTAAATACAGACATATATTCTTATCGCTTTTCTTCCTGTTTCATACGATAATATTCTTTATCGCAGAGAGAAGAGCGCTTTCAAACTTCCATGAGGTTCACTGTAAACTGGATGATATCATACCTTTTAACGAGTATTTTATACTGTTTTATGCGCTTTGGTATCCGTTCTGGATATTGTTTCTGGTATATGCATGCTTATTTGAGACAGATGTATTTAAGTTGACGATGAAATATTTCATTGTTGCCTTTACACTTTCGAATGTGATATATTTCGCGTTTCCTACAGGTCACAACATGTGGCCGGATCCGATGCCGAGACATAATTTCTGCACCTGGCTGACGGAACGTATATATGCGGCGGATAATCCGACCTGTATTTGTCCTTCGGATCATGTTGTCGGAGCCTTTGCAGTTGTGTTCGGAGCCTGGAGATCCAAGAGATTCTCAAATAAGATAGCATTTCCGATCATACTTTTTATAGCCATTATGATCACGATCTCGATCTGTTTTGTAAAGCAGCATTCGTGTCTTGACATACTTGGCGCGGTACCGGTTATAGCAATCGGCTATTTCGCAGGCTTTTTCAGAAAGCCGGGATATAGGAAAAAGATGAAAATGATGGCAGAAAACAGCGTAAATACGTAAATTCTGCTTGCATTTTGCAGAACACATGTTATAATCCTATTAACATAATACAAATTAACTTGAATGGGTTCGGGTTCCGAACCCATTTTACTTTGAGATGGGAGTGATACATTGAAAAGATCTGAAATTGAGGAAAAGACGACAGAACTTGTCATGCCTATTATTGAAGAGGGTGGATATTCTCTCTGGGATGTAGAGTATGTCAAGGAAGGGCCTGATTTTATCCTTAGAGTTTATGCGGATAAGGAAGGCGGAATCGGGATCGATGACTGCGTAGCTATCAGCAGAAAGCTTTCTGATAAGCTTGATGAGGCTGATATGATCGAGGAAGCTTACATACTTGAGGTAAGCTCACCGGGACTTACAAGACCACTGAAGAAGGACAAGGACTTCGAGAGGTCTATCGGAAGACTGGTTGACGTTAAGCTTTACGGAGCTGTTAACGGTATGAAGGAGCTTGAAGGCGAACTTAAGGCCTTCGATGAGGGAAGCGTAACCGTTACGATCGACGAAGAGGAAATAAAGCTTGAGCGCAGTAATATTTCAGGTATAAGGCTTGCCTTTGTAGAGTAGTTCATAAATTTGTATTTTAAACATAGAAGCTATTGACCAAAGAAAATTATAGTTAGGAGGAATAGAGAAAAATGTCAGAGATAATTGATGCACTCGATCAATTAGAGAAGGAAAAGGGTATCAGCAAAGAGGTTCTTATGGAGGCTATCGAGAAGTCGCTTGATTCAGCCTGCGAGAAGGATTTCGGTAAGGATACAGATTATGAAGTTAAGATGGATAGAACAACAGGAAAGATTCAGGTATTTGCAAATAAGACTGTTGTTGATGTGATCTATGATAATCATAGAGAAATGACTCTTGAAGAGGCAAGACACTATAATCCTGAAGCTCAGCTTGATGATGAGATCCGCGTTGAGGTTACAACAAAGGATTTCGGACGTATAGCTGCACAGAAGGCAAGAAGTATCATCGTTCAGGCTATTAAGGAAGGCGAAAGATCTGCTGTATATGATTATTTCGTATCAAGAGAGAAGGATATCATCACAGGTATCGTTCAGAAGGTTAATGACAGAGGCCTTACGATCAGCCTTGACGAGAAGATGGAGACAATGCTCAGCGAGCAGGAGATGATCCCGGGTGAGCATTACAGAACAGGCGACAGAATCAAGCTCTACATCGTAGAGGTTAAGAAGAATCCTAAGGGCTTCAAGGTTGTTGTTTCAAGAACACATCCTGATCTTGTTAAGAGACTTTTCGAGAGAGAAATCTCAGAGGTTTCTGATGGTACAGTTGAGATCAAGAGCATCTCAAGAGAGGCCGGATCAAGAACAAAGATCGCTGTTTATTCAAATGATAAGAATGTTGATGCCGTTGGTGCCTGCGTAGGTATGAGCGGAACAAGAGTAAATAATATCGTTGATGACCTTAAGGGTGAGAAGATCGATATCATAGAGTGGAGCGAGGATCCTGCTGTATTTATCGAGCATGCCCTCAGCCCATCAAAGGTTGTTTCAGTTAAGCTCATCGATGGCGAGAAGTCAGCTAAGGTAGTTGTTCCTGATTATCAGCTTTCACTTGCTATCGGTAAGGAAGGCCAGAACGCAAGACTTGCTGCTAAGCTTACAGGCTACAAGATCGATATCAAGAGCGAGTCACAGGCTAAGGAGTTTGGCGAGGAATATTACGATTATTCAGATGAAGATTATGATCGCGAAGGTTATGAAGGCGATTATGATGATGAGAAATACGATGATGATTATGATCGTGAGGACTATGACGGTGATTACGATGATGATTATGATCGTGAAGAGTACGATGACGAAGAGTATTCTGATGAGGAATACGATGATAACTATGATGAAGAATATGACGACAACTATGATGAGGAAGGATATTCTGATTCTGAGAACAAGGAGTGATCTGTAAATCCATGGAGAAAAAGAAACCGCTCAGAAAATGCATAGGCTGTAATGAGATGAAGGAAAAGTCAGCTCTTATCAGAATCATCAGAACAGCTGAGGGAAATATACTGCTTGATAAGACAGGCAGGATGAACGGAAGAGGCGCTTATATATGCCACTCAGAGGAGTGCATGAAAAAGGCCAAGAAGAATAATTCGCTCAGCAAGGCTTTCGGCATGAAGGTCAGCGATGAGATCTATGATGAACTGACGGCGGAGTTAAGATAATGGATAAAAGGCTCGGAATGCTCGGGCTTGCTGCCAAAGCCGGCAGTGTAGCATCGGGCGGATTTGCAGCAGAGAAGGCTATTACGGAAGGCAAAGCTTACTTCGTGATAATAGCCGAGGATGCTTCGGATAATACAAAGAAAAAGTTTGAAAATAAAAGTAGATACTACGGTATTCCGTATGTGATGTGCGGAAATATGGATGAGTTGGGACATGCGATAGGCAAGGAAGACAGAACAGTACTTGTGATAACTGATGAAGGCTTTGCGAAGACCTTTATAAAGAAGTTTAGTCCTAACGGAAATTAAGAGGTGTAATGAATGAGAGTTTACGAGTTTGCTAAGGAGTTATCTGCAGAAACCGGTAAAACTATATCAAGTAATGATGTGCTTCAGATAGTTGGAGCTAAAAAAGAAGGCTTAAAGGCTTCAAGTGGTATTGATGATGACCTTATGAAATATGTTAAGGACACCATCACAGCTAAGCCGGCACATAAGGCAGCTGAGGTTAAGCCTGCTGAGGTAAAACCTGCAGAGAAGAGTCCTGTCAGCGCTGAGGGTGAGAAGAAGGTACGTCCTGACGGCGAGAGAAGACCTCGTCCGGAAGGAGACAGACCTGTACGCCCAGACGGTGAGAGAAGACCGATGAGATCGGACGGTGAGAGACCAGTTCGCCCGGATGGTGAGAGACCAGTTCGTCCGGATGGTGAAAGAAGACCAATGAGACCGGACGGAGAGAGAAGACCTCGTCCGGATGGTGAGAGACCTGTTCGTCCAGACGGAGACAGACGTCCGATGAGACCTGATGGCGAGAGAAGACCTCGTCCGGACGGAGACAGACCGATGAGACCGGATGGAGACAGAAGACCTAGACCGGACGGAGACAGACGTCCGATGAGACCTGATGGCGAGAGAAGACCTCGTCCGGATGGTGAAAGAAGACCAATGAGACCGGACGGAGAGAGAAGACCTCGTCCGGATGGAGACAGACCAATGAGACCGGATGACAGAAGACCACGTCCTGATGGGGACAGACGTCCGATGAGACCGGATGGTGATAGAAGGCCAAGACCTGATGGAGAGAGAAGACCTCGTCCGGACGGAGACAGACCAATGAGACCGGATGACAGAAGACCACGTCCAGATGGAGACAGACGTCCTAAGTTCGATAACAGAGCTATGGCCGGAATGGACAAGGATGATGATTACGAGAAGCCGGTAAGAGAAAGAAAAGAAACACGCAGAAGTGACAGCGGAGACCGTGGTGGTGACGATCAGCGTACACGCGAGAAGAGCGCAAGAGAGTCAAGACGTGACAATCGCGATAAGGAAAAATACGAGAGAGACCGCCGCGACAGAGAGGAAAAGGAACCAACAAGGAAGGATCAGTTCAGAAAGGATTCCGGAAAGAAGGAGGCTGCCAAGAAGGAGCCACAGAAGAAGGAGCCTGTTGAGCCAGTTATCAAGACGATCACACTTCCTGAGGTTGTTTCTGTTAAGGAACTTGCAGACAAGCTTAAGCAGCCTGTAAATGCACTTATCAAGAAGCTTTTCCTTGAGGGTAAGATGGTTACTGTAAATACAGACCTTTCTTATGAGGATGCTGCTGAGATCGCACTTGAATATAACTGCATCGCTGAGGAAGAGGAAAAGGTTGATGTTATCGAGGAACTTCTTAAGGATGAAGATGATCCTGAAGAGACACTTACACCTAGACCACCGGTTGTCTGTGTAATGGGTCACGTTGACCATGGTAAAACTTCTCTCCTTGATGCTATCAGAAAGAGTAAGGTAACCGAGGGTGAGGCCGGTGGTATTACCCAGCATATCGGTGCTTACGTTGTTAAGGTTGGTGATCAGAGGATCACATTCCTTGATACACCTGGACATGAAGCATTTACTGCAATGCGTATGCGTGGTGCTCAGTCAACAGATATTGCAATCCTTGTAGTTGCTGCCGATGATGGTGTTATGCCTCAGACTATCGAAGCTATCAACCATGCTAAGGCTGCCGGTATCGAGATCATCGTTGCCGTAAACAAGATTGATAAGGAAAGCGCAAATATAGAGAGAGTTAAGCAGGAGCTTACAGAGTACGGTCTCATTGCAGAGGACTGGGGTGGATCTACAATATTCTGTCCTGTATCAGCTCATACAAAGGAAGGTCTTGATAACCTTCTTGATATGATCCTTCTTACAGCTGATATCCTTGAGCTTAAGGCTAACAAGGATCGTATGGCAAGAGGACTTGTACTTGAGGCTCGTCTTGATAAGGGACGTGGACCTGTTGCAACACTTCTTGTTCAGAAGGGTACTCTTAAGGTTGGTGACCACATCGCGATCGGTGAGGTTAGCGGACGTGTAAGAGCCATGACAGATCATAAGCAGAGACGTGTTAAGGAGGCAACTCCTTCAACTCCTGTAGAGATCATCGGTCTGAACGGTGTTCCAAATTCAGGTGATATCTTCCTTACAACAAAGAACGAGAAGGAAGCAAGAGAGATCACAGATGCATTTAAGACAAGAGGTAAGGAGAACCTTGTTGCTGAGACAAAGCGCGGTATGTCTCTTGATGACCTCTTCAACAAGATGCAGGAGGGTACAGTTAAGGAACTTGATCTTATCATCAAGGCCGACGTTCAGGGTTCAGTTGAAGCTGTTAAGCAGAGCCTTCTCAAGCTTTCAAATGAAGAGATCGTTATCAAGTGTATCCACTCAGGCGTTGGTGCTATCAATGAGTCCGACGTTACACTTGCAGCTGCATCAAATGCAATTATCATAGGCTTTAACATCAGACCTGATGCTCAGGCTAAGGCGCTTGCCGACCAGGAGAAGGTTGATGTGAGATTATACAGAGTTATTTACAATGCTATTGACGATATTGAATCTGCTATGAAGGGTATGCTGGATCCTATTTACGAGGAGAAGGTTATCGGTCATGTAGAGGTTAGACAGACCTACAAGGCTTCCGGTATCGGTACTATCGCAGGTTCATATGTCCTTGACGGTGTTGTTGAGCGTGGATGCTCAGCAAGGATCACAAGAGACGGCGAGCAGATATTTGAAGGAAAGCTTGCTTCACTCAAGAGATTCAAGGATGATGTCAAGGAGGTCAAGGCCGGATTTGAGTGTGGACTTGTATTTGAAGGATTCAACGATATCAAGGTTGACGATCAGATCGAGTGCTACAAGATGGTTGAGGTTCCGAGAACATGAGAAAAGGAAATAACTATAGAGGCGGCCGTACGAACAGTGACGTGCAGAGGGTTCTGAGCCATATAATCATGTATGAGCTCAAGGATCCCCGCATCGATCCTGTAAGAACGACCATCACAAAACTTGAGGTTACGAAGGATCTTAAATACTGTAAGGTTTATATAAGCGTACTTGGTGACAGCGACAGAAAGAACGACTGTATCAAGGGACTTGAGTCCGCAAAGGGCTATATCAGAAGAGAACTTGCAGCAAAGCTCAACCTTCGTAATACTCCGGAGCTTATGTTCACACTTGATAATTCTATAGAATACGGTGTGGAGATGGCTAAGAAGATCGATGATATACTCGGTTCTTCTGAAGTTGATGAGTCAGAGGACGAGCTCGGCGAGGAAGCTGAGGAGTTCGATGATCAGGACGATATTGATGAAGAAACGAGCGATTCTGAAGAGGAATAAGAATGGTAACAGACATCAGAGAAAAATCTAAAAAACTTCATAAGCTTATTGCTGCTGCAGATTCTATCGCCATACTCGGACATGTACGTCCGGATGGTGACTGCATAGGTTCGATCCTCGGTATTTATAATTACATAGTTGATAATTATAAGAATAAAACAGTTGATGCGTATGCAGAGGCGTATTCGCCTAACTTTAAGATACTTTCAGGTGCAAGAAAGATAAAGCATGAGCCGGGAGATGGCTGCTATGATCTTGCAATCTCGGTTGATGCTTCGGATACTGAGAGACATGGTAAGTTCGGCAAGGTATTTTCGAATGCCATAACCACCTTTACCATAGATCATCATGTAAGCAATCAGGGCTTCGGCGATATCTGCTGTATAGATCCGGATTCTTCATCAGCCTGCGAAGTTATCTGCGAGCTGCTTGATATGGAGAAGCTCAGCCAGTCAGCAGCTGAGTGCCTTTATCTTGGTATGGTTCATGACACAGGTGTGTTCAAATACAGCAGCACCAGTGAGAGGACTATGGAGATAGCCGGAAGACTTATCGCGCTTGGTGCAAGACCGAATGTGATCATCGATGAGACCTTCTACAAGAAGACCTATAAGCAGAATCTTCTTATGGCGAAGACAGTTCTCGAATCTACGCTTTATCTTGATGGAAAGGCTATTTCGGGCTTTATCGACAAGGCTACCTTTAAGCAGTTTAAGGCAAATACCACCGATACTGAGGGTATAGTTGAGCAGCTGAGACTGACTGAAGGTGTTGAGGTGGCTGTATTTATCTACCAGCTCACAAGAAAGACCTTTAAGTTCAGCCTTCGTTCAAAGGAATATGTTGATGTCAGCGTGATCGCAACCAAGTTTGGCGGCGGCGGACACGTTCGTGCAGCAGGCTTTGAAGCAGATGGAAATGTTGATGATATACTCGGTCAGGTTCTTTCCATGGTCGAGGAACAGCTTAAATAATGTATAACGGAATATTAAATATCTATAAAGAGAAGGGATTCACCTCCTTCGACGTATGTGCGAAGCTGAGAGGTGTATTCCACCAAAAGAAGATTGGACATACAGGAACGCTCGACCCACTGGCGGAGGGCGTTCTTGTGGTGTTACTCGGTTCTGCGACAAAGCTTTCGGATATGCTGACCTCGGATCACAAGGAATATGAGGCGGTGCTTAAACTTGGAGAAACCTCGGACACGGACGATATTGCAGGAAAGATAGTTCCAACGGTAGGTTTTGCTGAGAGGCCGGCTCTTTCTGATGAAGAGGTAAGGGCGGCTGTGATGTCCTTTGTCGGTTCCTATGACCAGATTCCGCCTTATTATGCGGCTATCAAGGTAGGCGGTAAAAAGCTCTACGAATACGCGCGAGAGGGCAAAGAGGTCGAGAGAACACCGAGAAATATAACCATCCATGAGATACAAATACTTGACATCAGTTATCCTTATGTGAGATTCTACGTTAAATGTTCAAAGGGTACTTACATCAGAAGCCTCTGCCGTGATATCGGTGAGAAGCTTGGTACAGGTGCGCTTATGGCTGATCTTATTAGAAGAGAGGCCGGTAACTTCAGGATCGAGGAAAGTCTGAAGATAGCTGAGGTTGAAGTTTTAGTTCGAGAAGGAAAGGTTGAAGAGGCTATAAAGCCTGTTGATTTCTTTCTGAGAGATCTTCCTATGGCGAAGGTTCGCGAAGGTTCTGAGGGATATCTGCTGAACGGTAACAAGTTGGCGGTGGATATGCTGGAGATAGATGCCGGTTCAGTGGATGCCGGTGGTTCTTCGGGTGCGGATATTTCCGGAGATGAGCCGGAAAAAGCAGAAAACAGTATGGTCAGAGTTTATCATGAGGATGAATTCAAGGCTCTTTACAGCTATGATGAAGAGCAGGGGCTGTACAGACCTTATAAGATGTTCCTGTAAGAAATATTATATAGAATCTTTGAATGAGTTGTGCAGTGTTGATGTTGTGTGATTCATGAATAATATAGATAGTTGGTTTGATTTAAATATGGCAGATGATAATTTCTTTGTTTTGGATTCAAAAATAAATAAGGCGGCTGTTACAGTTGGTAAGTTTGACGGTATTCACAGAGGTCACAGGCTTTTGCTGGATAGGATACTGGAACTTAAGGATGAAGGTTATACAGCTGTTGTATGCATGATCAATATGAATAAGCCGGGTATACTTGGCAGCGAGGAAAGGGTTAAATACCTTAAATCGCTGGGTATAGATCATGTTATAAGTCTGGAATTCACAGAGAAGTTTGCAAGTCAGACACCGGAAGAATTCATCAGAGACTTTCTTAAGAAGGGACTGGATGCCTCGAAGGTTGTTGTTGGTAGGGATTTTCGCTTCGGACATAACCGCGAAGGTGATATTAACGCTCTTAAGGAGATCGGCAGTAAATACGGTATAGACTGTGAGTTCTTTGCTAAGCTTACTATTGATGGAAAAGTTGTTAGTTCGACTCTTATCAGAAATGCTCTTGAGAGAGGCGATATGGAAGAGGTTGAAAAACTTCTTGGCAGACCGTATAAGCTGAGCGGAGAGGTGGTTCACGGAAAGCATCTCGGCAGCACTATCGGTTTTCCGACTATCAATGTATTTCCGGAAGGAGACAAGCTCCTGCCGAAATACGGTGTTTACGCTTCAAGGATCAAGATTGCCGGTAAAGAGTACAGGGGCATAACAAATATCGGTGTTAAGCCGACTGTGGACGGTCAGACAGCTACATCTGAAACATATATATTTGATTTTGACCGTGATATTTACGGCGAAAAGGTTACTGTGATACCTGAAAGGTTCATCAGGGAGGAAAAGAAGTTTTCCTCTGTGGAGGAACTGAAGGAACAGATAAAAAATGATATAGAATGCTCTTAATATATATTAATTTGACAGTATTTGCTAAGTGTTCTATATTATATTTTATATTTTGATCAGCACCAGTAGCTCAGTGGATAGAGCAGTGGCCTCCGGAGCTGCGTGCGTAGGTTCGATTCCTATCTGGTGCAATATCAGCAGGCTTCACACACGAGGTGTGTAACGTATAAGCCCGGCTGTTAATGGAGGAAATATGACAAGTCAGGAAAAGAGAAAACAGGAACTGAAGAAGAAAAAAACAATACTTATTATCTGGGCTGTATTTCTTGTTGTTGCTCTAGTTGGTGTATTGGTATTTGTAAAGAATTACGGTAAACTGAAGAAGGCGTCTGATAAGGAGAGTGCAAAGATCTATGAGGTGAATAAGCACAGTGATGTGAATTTCCTTATCAAGAGATACCTTGGAGCGCTGACAGGCTGTGATCAGGAAACTCTGAAGAACCTTGTTACGGATCCTTCGCAGTTCGATAATATGACTATCTACATCAGCAGATCAAATAATGTAACCGGATATGAAAACATTGACTGCTATACAGTTGACGGACTGACTGAGGATTCGAAGCTATGCTACGTGGTTGCAAATGTTTCTCTGAAGGATGTTAACAGCAAGCCGAAGGATATCATGGTTTTCTATGTTGTGAATGTTGACGGAAAATACCTTATAAATAACGAGGTTGATCCGAAGATACAGGAGCATATAGATAATATGACAGTTAAGAAGGATATCCAGGAGATATATAAGGCTGTTAAGGAAGATGAGGACAGGTGCTACGAAGAGGACGAGACACTCAGAAAGTTCTACGAAAAGATTAATGGCACAAATTAATTGTTGATACGATAATCGATGATACTAAAAAAACCGTTCGCGACGAACGGTTTTTTTGTTTATAGATCACGGATTTTTACGGATATTTAATCAATATAATAGTTTTTGATCGTTTGTCTGATATTATTCAGTCGGCTCAAGCTCTGTGATGTTGATGCCGCGGTTTTTAACAGGAGTAGAGAAGACAATCTGTGTCTCTGTCTTGCCGTATTCCTGAAGATGTCCGATGAAGGTATCCAGCGCCTGTGTGCTTGGGAAACAAACCTTGATGAGCATCGAGAAGGTTCCTGTGACACAGTTGCATTCAAGAACGTTAGGGCATGAGCTGATGAAAGGATAAAACTCCGGTTTCTGCTTCGGCTCAAGCTGAAGATTTATAAATGCAGTGATGTGATAGCCAAGTGTGACCGGCTCAACATCTGCGTGATAACCACTGATTATTCCCTGTTTTTCAAGTCTTTCGATACGAGCGGAAACAGCAGGTGATGAAAGGAATACCTGGCTTGCAAGGTATTTGAGTGGATATCTTGCATTTTCCTGTAAAAGACTGAGAAGCTTTTTATCTATCTTGTCCATTTTTTCCATGAGTTTATCTCCTCTGATATGATTTGCGGAAAGCCGCTGTTCTGATGGATAGTATCAGGGATTCATATCGATGATACATATTCATGTGACAACCCCAAGTATATATAATTATTTGTAATTATTCAAGTGTTATTTTTAAGAATATTTAGAAAAATAGCAATAATACTTAATATTATTAATGAATAATAGAGTGCGGCAGGACCTGTGATGTGGTAAAATATAGGAGTGTGAGTGTTAAATAATACTTATAGAATATAAAGAGTCCGCTTGTTCGCTATGAACAGGCGGAAAAAGGTGATAAATATGTCTGATCCGAAAGGAATAAGAATAAATAAATATCTGAGTTCGGCCGGTGTTCTTTCGAGAAGAAAGGCCGACGAGGAGATCGAAAAAGGAAATATTACCATAAACGGTGAGGTCGCTGTGATGGGGGCGGCTGTATTTCCGGGGGATGAGGTCGCGTATAAGGGCGTGGTCGTAGGTGAGAAGCAGAAGAATGTGATCTACGTCTATAATAAGCCGCTGGGACTGGTCTGTACCGCGAAGGAGGCTGACAAGGACAGCATCTTCAGAAAGCTTGATATTCCTGAGAAGCTTATCTATGTGGGACGACTTGATAAGGATTCGCAGGGTCTGCTCCTTCTCACAACAGACGGTGAGCTGGCGAATAAGATACAGCGTTCAAGAAACGGCCACGAGAAGGAATATGTTGTCAGAGTCGATAAAGAGATAACGCCTGATTTCATTAAGGGAATGAGAGGCGGCGTTCCGATCCTCGATACGGTGACGAAGAAATGCATAGTTGAGAAGCAGGGGGCAAGGTCCTTCAGGATAGTCCTGACCCAGGGACTCAACCGCCAGATCAGAAGGATGTGCGAATACTTCGGTTACAAGGTTGTATTTCTGAAGAGGATCAGAGAGATGAATATAAATCTCGGGGACCTGAAGCCGGGACAGTACAGAACGCTCACAGCTGTTGAAGAGAGAGAACTCAGACGAATGGTTGATGAGGGAAGTAAGAGAGAATAAACGGGAAGCTGTTGACAGGTCAAAAACGTTATAAAAGATAATGATAGGGAAAAATAAAACTATAATATAAATATCGGGAGGTTACAGTATGTTATACGAGAACAAGATACTTGTTGGAAAATCAGGAGATGAGAATATTTATATCTATCCGCAGATGGCGAACAGACACGGACTTATCGCCGGTGCGACAGGTACAGGTAAGACAGTTACGCTGAAGGTGCTGGCTGAGTCCTTCAGTGATGCGGGCGTGCCTGTATTTCTTGCGGATGCCAAGGGTGATCTTGCGGGAATGATCAAGGAAGGCGTCATGAATGAGAACGTTGCAAAGCGTGTTGAAAAGATGTCTCTTAATGATGCAGGCTTTGCACTTAAGTCTTATCCTGCAACCTTCTGGGATGTATTTCAGGAGGGCGGACTTGCGCTTAGAACGACTATTTCAGAGATGGGACCGCTTCTTCTGGGAAGAGTTCTCGGACTTAACGATACACAGGCAGACATACTGACTATCATATTTAAGATCGCTGACGATGAGAAGCTGCTTCTTATTGATACGAAAGACCTTAAGGCGATGCTGAAGCATGTAAGCGAGAACGCTGATAAATACAGCATTACTTACGGAAATATGGCTAAGCAGAGTCTTGCAGCCATCACAAGATCCGTTGTTGCTCTTGAGGCTGAGGGCGGAGAAGTATTCTTCGGGGAGCCGGCTATCGATATCAAGGACTGGTTCATACCTGAGGCAGACGGCAGAGGCAGGATACAGATACTTGACTGCCAGAAACTTATGCAGAGTCCGACTATGTATGCAACTTTCATGCTCTGGCTTATTTCCGAGCTTTTCGAGATGCTTCCTGAGGCAGGAGATATGGCTAAGCCTAAGATGGTATTCTTCTTTGATGAGGCACATATGCTCTTTGATGATGCGCCGAAGGCTCTCATGACCAAGATCGAGCAGACAGTTAAGCTTATCCGTTCAAAGGGCGTTGGCATCTTCTTTGTAACACAGAATCCGAGAGATATTCCGGATCCTGTACTTGCACAGCTTGGTAATAAGGTTCAGCATGCCCTTCGTGCATATACACCTGCTGAGCAGAAGAATATCAAGGCGGCTGCGCTTTCCTTCAGAGAGAATCCTGAGATAAATACAGTTGATGCACTTCAGGCTCTCGGAACCGGTGAAGCACTTATTTCAGTGCTTGATGAGGAAGGTGTTCCGACCATCGTTAAGCAGGCGAAGATCCTGCCGCCACAGAGCCAGATGGGTGCGATTGAGGATAACGAGAGAAATCTCGCGATAATGAATGACAGACTTAATATTAAATATAAAGACTTCTTCGACAGAGACTCTGCATTTGAATTCCTTCAGAGAAGAGCTGAGGCTGAGGAAAGATTTGCTGCTATGGAGGCTGAAAAGCTTGAGCTTGAGAAGCAGAGACTTAAGGCTGAGGCTGAGGCGGAGAAGGAACGTCAGAGATATGAGCGTGAGCTTCAGAAGGAAAGAGATAGGCAGGAGCGTGAGTATCAGAAGCAGCGTGAAAGAGAAGAACGTGAGGCTGAGAAGGAAAGACAGAGACGTCAGAAGGAAATGGATAAGTTCGGACGTAAGGTTACCGAGAGCTTCGCGCGTAATTTCTTCGGAACGTTTATGAGACGATAAAAGAGGTTTATAATGAATAGTATTGATAGAATTAAAGAGCTTGTACAGATCCTGAATGAAGCATCTAAGGCTTACTATATGGAAGATCATGAGATCATGAGTAATCTCGAGTACGATGCTCTGTATGATGAGTTATGTAAACTAGAAGAGGAAACCGGAACAGTTCTGGCAAACAGCCCGACGCAGAAGGTCGGATATGAGGTTGTAAGCTCACTTCCAAAAGAAGCGCATCCACAGCCTATGCTTTCTCTGGATAAGACCAAGGATCCTGAGGCGCTTCGTGACTGGCTGAACGGTAAGGAGGGAGTCCTTTCCTGGAAGATGGACGGTCTTACGGTTGTGCTTACCTATGAAAACGGTGAGCTTATCAAGGCTGTTACACGCGGAAACGGTGAGATCGGAGAAGTTATTACGGCCAATGCCAAGACCTTTGTGAATATTCCGGCAAAGATTTCTTATAAGGGTAAGCTTTCCCTGAGAGGCGAGGCTATAATAACATATTCTGATTTTGAGAAAATAAATGCAGGTATTGCGGACATAGATGCAAAATACAAGAATCCGCGTAATCTCTGCAGTGGTTCGGTGCGTCAGCTCAGCAGTAAGATCACAGCTGAAAGAAATGTCAGATTCTATGCATTTTCGCTGGTTGAGCCGGATGATGAAGAGCTTGTGGCTTCCTTTGATAATTCATTTATCAAGCGTTTTGAATTCCTTTCAGGCCTTGGCTTTGAGGTTGTTGAATATAAGAAAGTAACACCTGGAACTATAATCGATACCATCAAGTGGTTTTCGGATAAGATTGAAGAGAATGATTTCCCTTCCGACGGATTGGTTCTTTCCTTTGAGGATGTTGAATATGGAAGAAGTCTTGGGCGTACAGCAAAGTTCCCAAGAAATGCTATTGCCTTCAAGTGGAAGGATGAGCAGGCAGAGACAACTCTGCAGATGATCGAATGGAGTCCTTCTAGGACCGGACTTATAAATCCGGTGGCTGTATTTGACCCTGTAGAGCTTGAGGGTACGACTGTCAGCCGTGCCAGCGTTCATAATATCAGTATCATGAAGGAACTTTGTCTGGGAATAGGCGACAGGATCACGGTCTATAAGGCAAATATGATCATACCTCAGATCGCTGAGAATCTTACACGTTCAGGCAAGCTTGAGATACCTGAGACCTGTCCGTCCTGTGGTGGCAAAACATGCATAAAGAATGATAACGGCACTGAGACTCTTGTGTGCGAGAATCCGGAATGTCCGGCAAAGAATATAAAGAGCTTTTCACTTTTTGTTTCAAGAAATGCAATGAATATTGACGGCCTTTCTGAGGCGACGATAGAGAAGTTCGTTGACAAAGGCTTTATAAGAAATTATACCGATTTCTATAAGCTCAGCAGATTTCGTGATGAGATAGTAACGATGGAAGGCTTCGGCGAGAAGTCCTTCACAAATATAATGGATGCGATCGAGGCTTCCAAGAAGGTTACGGTTGCTGCATTTATCTATGCGCTTGGTATTCCGGGTGTCGGAGTTCAGAATGCAAAGCTTATTGCCAAGCATTTTGATGAGGACCCTGAGAAGATCAAGACTTCCGGTGCAGAAGAGCTGAGTGAGGTAGAAGGTATAGGTGATGTTATCGCGGGTGATTTCGCTGCTTACTTCAGTAAGCCGGAAAACATCGCTCTTTATGATGAACTGGCAGCTATACTCAGCTTTGAGAAGAGCGCAGTCAGTGAGAATCAGGATCTTGCAGGCAAGACCTTTGTTATCACTGGTTCCCTTAATACTTACGCAAACCGTGATGAGCTTAAAGCAGAGATTGAGGCCCGCGGCGGTAAGGTTGCCGGCTCGGTATCAAAGAACACATCATACCTCATCAATAACGATATAACCTCCAATTCCGGCAAAAATAAAAAAGCCCGCGAACTCGGCATCCCGGTAATTTCTGAGGAAGACTACAAATCATTATAATGATATGATCAGATCGATCATATATCGAAAGAAGACTCATGGTTGATCAATAAGAAAAACTATAGGATAGTATATAAATTAATAGTGTAGTGGAAATACATCGGTATATCCGTTTAGAAAGACAGAAGCACGTGATGTATGTTCCTGAGGGCGTATTTTATCTACAACCGAGGGAATATATATCACGTGCTTCGTCCGTTAATAGCATATGTATTGTAACGCAACTATCTCCAATCATATGGTGTCATCTGATATACATAGTAATTCAACCAATTGGTATAAAGCATATTTGCATGACATCTCCATGACTTAACCGGATCCTCTGCAGGATCGTCGTCAGGATAGTAGTTCACAGGAATATCAGGATTGATACCTTTCTTAAGGTCTCTCTTGTATTCCTGATCAAGTGTATAGGTATCATATTCCGGATGACCGTTTACAAATATATTTTTGCCGTTCTTATCGATTATGATATATGGACCGGTAACGTAAGAATCAGCTATGATCCTGAGGTCCGGAACGGCTTCTATATCTTCACGCTTGATGCCGGTATATCTTGAGACCGGTACAAGGAAGGTGTCGTCGAAACCACGAACTATTTCAGTCTTTCTATGAACTGTATACTGAGGATAGATACCTGAAAGCTTTGCAGGAAGCTCGAATTTACCTACACCGTAGTGGTAGTAGAGACCTGCCTGGGCACCCCAGCAGATATGAAGAGTGGAAGTGACATTTGTCTTGGCCCACTCCATGATGGAGCAGAGCTCCTTCCAATATTCAACATCCTCAAATTCAAGCTTCTCAACAGGTGCGCCTGTGATTATAAGACCATCCCATTTACGGCTCTTAACTGTGTTGAAGTCGGAATAGAATCTCTCAAGGTGTGAGAGTGAAGTATGCTTCGACTCATAGGAAACGGTTCTTATAAAGGTTATATTTACCTGCAGAGGAGTGTTTGAAAGGCTTCTGAGGAGCTGAAGCTCTGTATCCTCCTTAAGAGGCATAAGATTGAGTATCAATATGTCAATAGGGCGGATATCCTGCGTAGTCGCGCGGTGTTCGTCCATGACAAATATATTTTCATCTTCAAGTATTTTCTTTACCGGAAAGTCATTATCTATTCTGATAGGCATATTTATCACGTCCTTTTTCTGATAGTTTCATTGGCTGACAGCTGATCATTACATTTCGATAGGAACGAAGGTTGGCTTCATGTCCCTGAAGGTGCAGTAGAATCTGAATCCGAACTGTCTGAGCCTCTTTGCGGCTTCGTCAAAGGCGTAACCGACGTGTGTAAGGTCATGGGCATCACTTCCAACGGTGATTATCTCGCCGCCCATTTCCCTGTACAGTTTAAGTATATCATCATGAGGATGCATGTAAGAAAGACCTCTGTAGAGGCTTCCTGTATTTATCTCGATCCCCTTGCCGTTATAAATAATATTCTTGAAAGCGGCCTCGATTATCTCGATGAACTTCCAATCTCTGAAATGGTCTGCTTTGGACGGACCGTAGCGGAGTATGTAATCGATGTGGCCATAAACATTATAATCATCAAAATGCTCGGTATTATAAAGCATGGACTCGAAATAACGCGTGTAGGCTTCTTTTTCGTCTCTTCCTTCAAAATACTCCTTATAATATGGATCCATATCATCAACAACATGAGTAGAGCAGATGATGAAATCAAGTCCCGGATGATCCTTGCTGTAGGTGTTAAGCTTCTCACAGGTAGAAGGCATGACACCCTGCTCAAGGCCGATGCGCAGACTGAAAGGAACGATATCATCCTGAAGAAAATCAGGAGACTGGAACTTCAGCTTGAGCTCCTTCAGATATGACATGTAATTATCGATATCCAGATCGAAGGTTACATCGTCGGGAGTCTTAGGAAAATCCAGGTCATTATGATCGGTTATGCAGATGGAATCCATGCCAAGACTGCGGGCAGTAGTAATAAGCTGCTCGACATCGGTTTCGCAATCACCGGAAAATCTTGTATGTAAATGATAATCAGGTATCATAAGCACCTCCATAAACTACATAAGGTAAGAGACAAAACCTCTTACCAGCAATAACAATCACTAATATAGTATACACGCTTTGGGGGATATTTTGCAACAGATAAGTGCAGAGAATGGTTATATATGCTTAACGTAAAAAGAACCGCTACATCCTGCGGTTCTTTTTCCTTATCTAAACTATGAAACTATGAAAAGAAGTTTAACTTACCTCGTTGAAATAAATATACAGCTCAAATATGAACAAAGTATGACTTGGAAAAAAATATTCTGTAAAAAAACAATTATTATGCTGTAAATAAACGCTTTTTAGAGTATAATTGCAGAGAAATATGAATAATTTACGGAGATCATAGTGGATAACGAGAATAATTTCAATAATAATGAAAATAACAATTTTAATAATAATGATAATAATTATAACCTTGATCACGTACAACTGAGAGATCGTTATGGTAATCCGATAAACAGACCGGCTGATCCTGCCCCGAATAATATGTATCAGAATAACATGACCGATCCCTTAGATAAGCTGGGAGTATCATATGAGCATGATCCGAGGGCAAGACAGCAGATTATCCGTCAGCAGATGATGCAGAACGATCCGATATTCAGTACAAATACGAATCCTCCTAAGACTAAGGTGAGCAGAGGCGTAATAATACTGGTCGTTGTGTGTCTCCTTATAGGTGGTATAGGCGTCGGCAGGGATCTTTTAAGAAGGAAACGTGAACCGAAACGTGTTGCGGGCTATCCTTCTACTTATAATGTGGGCAAGAAGGTTCCGGCAAACAGAGAGGAGTTTTTCTATCTCGATGGAGAAGGACCTGACGAGGACGTTACAGAAGAGCCATCCACAGAACAAACTGATCCTGATAACACCGGTGACGGTACGATTGATGATACCGAAGATAGTACCGAAGATAGTACCGAAGATACAGATGATAACACCGTAGATGATACCGAATATACCGAGGACACCGGCGAAGACAGTACATCAACGAATCCTTTCGATTATATATATGAACAGTCAGGTATAGATGATCAGAATCAGGGATCGGATGATGAGAGTGGAAAAACCTACGGAAAGCATGATGTGTATGAAACTATGGTGGAGGCGGGCGAGTATCTGATGTATCTCGTTGACAAAGGTGCAACGGGAATGGCTGAAATATTTATTTCTAAGAAGATAGGTGATCAGTTCAGTACCATTCAGACGGGTTTTTACTTCCATAGTATTTATGCGAATCTGAGTGAGACCTATTACTGGAATGAAGTGAACAAAGATGTCATCAGGATAAGGATCACCATAACTCGTTCGGATTGTGGCTATGTTTACAGAAATATCGTTTATGGTGAGGAAATACCTGAAGACAGAAAGAATGCGATAGCTCTAAGAGAAGAGGTCGAGAAGGTTTACAATGAAGTTGTAACTCCTGGAATGAGTGATTTTGAGATCGAACTTGCGCTGCATGACAGGCTTATCAGTACTGTAAAATATATCGGTGCCGATTCACCGTACGATGTTCAGCATTCTGCCTATGGTGCGCTTGTGAATCATGAAGCTGTATGTGACGGCTATTCAAAAGCTTTCAGCCTTCTTCTTACAAGGGCAGGGATAGAAAATAAGGTTGTATATGGCTCGGCTGGTTCCGGAAAGCATGCATGGAGCCAGGTGAAGATAGACGATGTCTGGTATATGGTTGATTCGACCTGGGATGATCCGGAATACAGTTCGGTTTCGGGAACGGCCTTCCATCCGTATTTTAACGTAAGTGATTCATTTCTCTCGAAGGATCATCACTGGGAAAAGGAAATGTTCTACGAATGTCCTTCAATGGATGAAAATTACTTCAATCATTATGGATATGTATATAAGAACCAGAAGGATTATGAGGCGGCCATGAAAGAGCGTATCGAGGCGGGTGGCTCCGGAATATATGAAAGCGTACTTTGCGAAGTGTATTCAGTAGATAATTCATTTATCGCTGACATACCGGGTAATCACCGCTCGGAATATTATGATGATATCCTGAATGATTACTATTTTTCCAATATAATAATTAAATAAGAATAAGAAACACATATTTAGCAGTGTATTTTAAAGCACTGAGAAATATGTGTTTTTTATTTGCATATGAAAAATATAAACCATGTGACATTTGTCATATCGCAAAGTTACACAGGACACTACCGTGTTACATTTGATTATTATAGTATAAAGTTGCAGCAGGGAGATAAAACAGCTGCAGATAAACAGTACATAATGATCAGGCCGGAAACGGCCGCTGAATATAAGGAGGAATCAAAATGCCGGAAACAGTAGTAGAAGTAAAAAACCTGGTAAAGAGGTATAAGGAGCTTATAGCCCTCGACAATTTCAATATGAAGATCGAGAAGGGTGAGGTCTTCGGACTTCTCGGACCAAACGGTTCAGGTAAGACAACAACCATCAACTGTATACTTTCACTTCTTAATTACGATAACGGTGAGATAAATGTATTTGGAGAGAAGATGAAGAGTGCCAGATACGATCTGAAGAAAAAGATCGGTGTGGTAATGCAGAATGTAGCAGTATTTGACGAACTTACAGTATATGAAAATATCGATTATTTCTGCGGCCTCTACATAACAGATAAAGCAGAGAGAAAGCAGGCAGTTGAAGATGCCATAAAGTTTGTAGGACTTGAGGACTTCAAGAAGTTCAGACCTAAGAAGCTTTCGGGAGGTCTTCTCAGAAGACTTAACATCGCCTGCGGAATCGCTCATAAGCCGGAGCTGATAATCATGGATGAGCCTACAGTAGCAGTTGACCCACAGAGCCGTAACAAGATCCTCGAGGGTATCACAGAGCTAAACAAAAACGGTGCGACCATCATCTACACCAGCCACTATATGGAAGAGGTTGAGCAGATCTGTACACACATCCTCATCATGGACAAAGGCAAGAATGTGGCAGAAGGCACCAGCGACGAGCTGAAGAGAAGCATCAAGAATACAGAAAACGTGATCGTTGATGTAAGAAAGCTTTCTGAGGAGCATGTAAAGCAGATTGAAAAACTCAATCATGTATATGATGTAAATTATATGTCAAACAGACTTACCATCAAATGCTCAGGCGGCAGACATAACATCTCACATGTTATCGAATATTTCGCAGAGAACAATCTTGATTATGACAGGATCTATTCAGAATTACCGACACTTAATGATGTATTTCTTGAGATTACAGGCAAGACCTTGAGAGATAAGGAGGCATAAATATGTTTTCTAACGTATTTTCAAAACAATTGAAGATAGGCCTTAGAAATAGGCCGAATATCTTCTGGACACTGATGTTCCCGGTGCTGCTCGGAACACTTTTCTATGTGGCCTTCGGATCGATATTTGAAACTTATCATTCAGAGCCTATCAAGACTTCGGTTATATATGAGACAGAGGACGCAGGTGTTAAGGAATATATAAACGAGTTCCTTACAAGCCTCACCATGAATGACAATAAACTTCTTGATATAGTAGAGGCTCCGGTAGATGAAATGGATAAGATGCTCGAGGATGAAAAGATCAACGGCATCATTACAGTTGGAAAAGATGGAAGACTTAAGCTGAAGATTGCTTCAAACGGCAATAAGTCAACCATTCAGGAAAATATAGTAACAGCTTATAATCAGAGCGCTGACCTTGTAGAAAAGGTTGCAGCGGAGCATCCGGAGAAGCTTGAAGAGGTTCTTGCTAAGATATCTGACAGAGTCAGCTTCGTAAACGCCAAAGATATGGCCGGAGATAACAAGGACCCTTATGTACAGTATTTCTATAACCTGATTGCTATGACAACGCTTTTTGCAGCACTTAACAGCCTCAGGATAGGAAATAACTGCCAGGCAAATATGTCTGCAATCGGTGCAAGAACAAATGCATCACCTTTAAAGAGAACAGTATTTCAGTTAGGCGGCTTCCTTGCATCTTATCTGGTACAGACGATCATAGTATTTATCGGACTTGCATATATGATATTCGGACTTAAGGTTAAGTTCGGAGGAGAGGTTCCATTAATATTTGCAACTACAGCACTTGCATCACTTCTTGGTATAGCCCTCGGCTTCATGGTTGGTAACTTCGGAAGCATGGCGGTAGAGAAGAAGGAAAGCATACTTGTTGCGATAATCCTTGGATCCTGCGCATTGTCAGGACTTATGATGGGCGATATGAAGCCTATGATCGCTGAGAAGGCGCCAATCGTAAATAAGATCAACCCGGCAGCGGTTATTTCAGATTCTTATTACTGCCTGAATATGTTTGGGACAGGCAGCAGATTCTTTACCTGCATAATCTATATGGCAGGGCTTTCAGTAATATTTACAGTAGTTGGAATAATGTTAGGAAGGAGACAGAGCTATGACAGTATTTAAGGCATTCTTTAAAGTGCTCAGAAACTATAAGGTTTCATTTATAATATATATGTCAATATCGATCGGCGTAGTTTTCATCCTTTCGGGACTTGGCGAAGGTTCAGATAAGAATTATTCGGCAGTAAGCCATGGACTTATTGTGGTTGATAATGATGATTCAGAGGTTTCAAGAGAGCTTGTAACCTTCCTGGACGGCGTGAATGAGATAAAGAAGGGTGATTTCACTGATGATCAGATAATCGATCTTCTGTATTATACAAAGATTTCTAATTATCTGGTGATCCCTCAGGGCTTTGGCGACGCTTTCCTTTCAGGAAATATGGACACCACAAATATGATCGACAGTACCAAGGACGCCGGCAGCAGAATGGGCTACCTTGTAGAAGCTGAGATCGAGAGTTTTCTCAATCTTTTCAGAAATTATATCATCGGTGGATATTCAACCTCTGAAGCAGCAGGCTTTGCAAGAGAAGCTATCATGGACCATAGCTCAGTAGAGATGGCTGATGATGGAAAAGAAAAATCGGCAACAATATTTATAGTATTTATTGTTCTTCCTTACGGACTTCTCTCAATGCTTTTCTCAGCAATCCTTCCTGTAATCCTCAGATTCAATACGGAAGAGATCAATAAGAGAACAGGAATATCTTCACTTCCAAACATTAAAAAGCAGACATATATAAGTCTTGCAACAGCAGTATCATCACTCATGGTTCTTACAGCACTTATTGTTACAGGTTCAGTCATCTCTAAAGAGGCCTTCACAGAAAGATGGTGGCTTGTGCTGATCGACCTCGTTACACTCGGTCTGACAGTCGTAATGCTTATAGTTGCTCTTTCAAACTTCAACATCAAGCCAAGCTTTGTAGCGGGCCTGACAAATATCATAGGACTTTCGTTCTGCTTCCTGGGCGGTATATTTGTTCCGCTTGAATATCTCGGAAACGGTGCGAAAACAATAGGAAGATTCCTTCCAACCTACTGGTATGCTGAGGCGATTGAAAAGATCAAACAAGGCGGCGGACTGATGGATATATCAAATTGCCTATTGATTCAGCTCATGTTTGGTATTATGGTAATGGCAATAGGACTTGCTATTGGAAAATATAACGTTAAGAAGGCTGAGTAATAGGGGAACGATTTGGGATCATTTCTTGATAAAATAATCATAATGGTTTTGACGGCAGTGGTTATACGGCCGGTAACAGATAATATGCAGCTTGTGGTCATGGCATTCTCCATGATCACAGCTGCTTTCCTGATGTCATATTTACGCATGATCGACGGCTGGGGCAAAAAGCTTAATTATGTCATAGAGCTTCTGATCGGCATTTTGGCATGTATATTTCCGAATGTTGCTGCGCTTATTCCACTTGCTGCCTATGAGATAATGATAGACCGGCAGATAGTGACCGGTCTTGTTTCATTTGTCGGAATTGCCGCGTCATATGATAAATGTGAGCTTCATGATTATATTCTGCTCCTATGCCTGACGGCACTTTCGGTTTATCTTTCCTACAGAACCGAAAAGATTGAACAGCTGGAGAAGGATAACAGGAAAATACGTGACGAGGCGGAGATCAAGAAGGAGAAGCTGAGTGATCGTAACAAGGAGCTTCTGATCGAGCAGGATAAGAATATTTACACTGCCCAGCTGGCAGAGAGAAACAGGATCGCAAGAGAGATACATGACAACGTTGGTCATATGCTCAGCCGTTCGCTGCTTCAGGTTGGTGCTATGATGGTGGTGCATAAAGAAGAACCGATCGCTGAGGAGCTATCAAGCCTTCGTGGAACACTTGATACGGCCATGAACAATATCAGAGAAAGTGTACATGATATCAGGGATGAGGCGATTGATGTAAGGACTGCGGCGCTTGAGGCGTCAGAGCCTCTGAAGGAAAAGTTCAACCTTCACTTTGAGTGTGACATAGAAGATAATTCTATGCCGAAAGACGTAAAATATGCTACAATCAATATTGTGAAAGAGGCTGTTTCAAACATAATAAAATACAGCAGAAGCGAAAATGTGGATATCAGGATCTACGAGCATCCGTCAATGTTTCAGATAATCGTGCATGACTATTCGTGCGATGATGCAAGGCGTGAAGAAGCAAAGCTGGAAGAGGTAATAACAAGCGGAAACGGCATGGGACTGGATAATATCAGGATGCGTGCCGAGCAGCTTGGCGGACAGGCGGCTTTTTCGAGAGGTGACGGCTTCAGAGTATTTGTAAGAATACCGAAAAATAGATAATTTATTGATTTTGGAGATTGATCGAAGGGAAGGTAAAAGTGATGAAGGTTCTGATCGTGGATGATGATAATCTTGTGGCAATGAGTCTCAGGACTATTTTATCGTCGGACAGTGAGATAGAGGTTGTGGCAACCGGTAACAGCGGAGAGGATGCGATAAGGCTTTACGACGAGTATCTGCCGGATGTGCTTCTGATGGATATCAGAATGGCAGGCATGACCGGACTTGAGGCCGGTGCTGAGATAATAAAGAAGTACGAGGATGCCAGGATACTGTATCTCACAACCTTTAATGATGATGAATATATAGTTAAGGCTATTTCAATCGGTGCCCGCGGCTATATCATAAAACAGGATTTTGACAGTATCATTCCGGCGGTGAAGACTGTATTTAACGGTCAGAGCGTTTTCGGAAATGATATAACCGACAGGCTGCCGGATATGCTCGGCAAAAAGTCTGCCTTTGATTTTGAAAAATACGATATTACCGATCAGGAGAAGGAGATAATCATTGAGGTTGCAAACGGACTGTCAAATAAGGAGATAGCTGATAAACTTTATCTCTCAGAGGGAACCGTAAGGAATTATCTCAGTAATATCCTGAGAAAGCTGGATCTGAGGGACAGGACGAATCTGGCGATATTCTATTATAAGAATATGCAGTGATATTGATAATATGATGAGTTGATAATTTGCAAAAAGGGTGATGATGAAGTGAGAGAAAGAATGATGAGTAACAAAAAGTATATAAGACTCCTTGGATTGATAATGATGCTGGTGATGGTATTTTCACTGGCGGCATGCGGTAAGAAGGATAAGAAGAAAAATGAGACAGCCTCGACGGTAACAGTCCTTACGACTGAGGCGACAACCGAGGCGACGAGTGATGATACTTCGGTGAAGACGACGGAAAGTATATCGACCGACACTCAAACGACAGAAGTATCGACAGAATCAGACACCTCAGATGTGACTGTTTCGGAAGCTAATCCACCAACTGAGACCGCTACCGAGACTACGACAGAAGCAACTACAGAAGCGACAACTGAGACTACGACAGAGGCAGCTACTGAGGACACCTCAGATGCAGCAGAGATTGATGAAGATGGCTCGTACACCAAAAAGGAAGATGTTGCACTTTATCTCTATGTTTATGGTAAGCTTCCACAGAACTTCATAACCAAGAAAGAGGCTCAGAATCTCGGATGGTCAGGTGGTTCGCTTGAACCATATGCTCCGGGCAAATGTATCGGCGGCGACAAGTTTGGTAATTACGAAGGTGTGCTTCCTGATGGAAAATATCATGAGTGTGATATTGATACTCTTGGCAAGAAGAGCAGAGGCGCAAAGAGAATAGTATATTCTGATGATGGAAGGATCTACTATACAGAGGATCATTATGAAACCTTCGAGCTTCTGTATGGGGAAGAGTAGGATTGATCATACTGACCGGATATATGATGGGTTTAATATGCATAGAGTTTAAAAGCTTGTTGGAGGGCTTATGGATATAGATAATGGATTTTTCGGAGATAAATCAGAAAATAAAGATATTGAAGAGTCGGTAGAGGAATATTCGTCGATTGTGTATGAGGATATTTCACAGAGTCAGGAATATATCGATCTGTGGAATAAGGTTTCTGATAACAATGTTCCTGATAACAATGTTCCTGATAACAACGCTTCTGATAATGACACTCCTGATAACGACGTTCCTGACAACGACAGATCGGTGGTACTCGATCTGACCGGAGTTGATTCAAGAGAAGGGTTTCATGAGAAGATAAGAGATACCTTCGACCTGCCACGTTATTATGGAAATAATCTTGATGCGCTTCATGACTGCCTTACAGAAATACCAGAAAGAATGACTATTATAGTTGCAGGTTCTGATAAGGTTGGGGACACAGTAAAGGATTACATAAAACACTTTTTAATGATGTGCAGTGACGTTGCTGAAGAGAACGAAAATATCATATTTTTTGTGGCTGAATAGATATCCTTAAGGATGTCTTAAAACCTCATAAATAATATGTGAACAATAAGTAAATTTATAATGCGTACACTTGTATTTTACCCGCTGAATTGGTAAAATAATACTATGTACCGAAGGTATTTCGGATGAGAAAATTTATATGAAATGGGGTGATATTGTTGGCAAATGAAATTGTAAAATTTGATGATCTGCCATCGATCAGAAGAGGTTATTTAGAGGGACTTAAGTATTACTACAGCATCATTCAGAAGAATGAGCAGTCTTTTGTAGAATTTACGGACCTCTACGCATCAATTATCCAGTTTGGATACGAGCTGGCAAGGATCAATCAGGATGAATCAGGAGCTTCGTATGATACACTTGCAGCTATCAATAAGGAGTTTTATCCTGACGGAAAGATGCATCCGGCTTTCATCGCATTGAAGCTTGAGGTTGCGCTTGATGGCATCAGCGAATGTCTGATGTATCTTAAGAAAAAAGTATTGAGTTAAGGAGACCTATGGATCAGAGGATTATAAATGCAGGAATCTTTAAGGATACGGTTGAGTTCTATTCACAGGACAAAACACTTCTTGCGGAAACAAGAAGCAGCATGGACAGAACGAGACTCTATGGTTCGGATGAGTATCCTTTCATGGAGATGCCTGCGGTTGATAAACTGGATGCAGAAATAAGAATTAGCCGGAAGAGAAGCTTTGAAGCGGCAAGCTCACTGGTGGCTGAATATCCTAATAAGAAGACGGCGGTTCTCAACTTTGCGTCGGCTATACAGCCGGGCGGCGGAGTCAAGAATGGTTCATCGGCTCAGGAGGAGGCTTTGTGCAGATGTTCAAACCTTTATCCGACCCTTGACCAGAGCTGGCTTTGGGATGCTTTCTATAATCAGAACAGAGCTATGGCTGATGCAAGGCACACGGACGCTTGTATTTATTCTCCGGAGATCATCATCTGTAAAACAGACGATGATTGTCCTGAAAGATTACCTAAGAATAAATGGTGCACGGTGGATGTTATAAGCTGTGCTGCACCGAATCTGAACAGCAGTCCGTATAATGCACACAATCCGGAAACCGGCGTGCCTTTAAGTATTAGTGACGAAGAGCTTTATCAGATACACCTGAAGAGAGCCAGACACATTATGTGTGTTGCGGCTGCAAATAAGGTGAAAATACTTGTTCTCGGAGCTTTTGGATGCGGAGCTTTCAGAAATGCTCCCGAAGTTGTTGCAAGGGCCTATCGCACAGTGGTCGAAGAGTTTATCAAGTATTTTGATATTATAGAGTTCGCGATATTCTGCAGGGACTTTGAGACGACGAATTACAGTATTTTCCATGATACCCTTTTTGATCTTACCATCGAGGGAAGGCGTGCTTTGGCGCAGAGACCTGTAACCGAAGAGGTTATGCAGGCGGTAGAGAATGAGGTGGAGGTCGAAGAGCAGGATGTTATTGAGGAAGAGCCTCGGATGGAAGAGACTTCCGAAATGATGGAGCCTGACGGATATGATGAATTCGATGATGACGGATATGATTATTCCGAGGAGTATGATCCGGGCAGGGACTTCAGACTGGGAGACATCGTTCAGCATTTTAAGAGAGAGACTCTGGGACCTGAGGATTATGCCGCAAACAGATATCTGTATCAGATAGTCGGCATAGCCATTCATTCCGAGACGAGAGAGAAGTTAATGGTATATCAGGCACTTTATGACGATTTTCAGTTGTACACAAGGCCTTATGACATGTTTATAAGCGAAGTTGATCATGAAAAATACCCTGATATAAAGCAGGTTTATCGGTTTGAAAAATTAGGCTGAAATTGCTCTTGAAATTTAATACTGATGAGGTTATTATATTTCTGTGAGTTTATCACGAGTAACTACTGCGTATTTGCAGTATAATAATTATAAATCTAGGAGGATTTAAAAACATGGCAGTAAAAGTAGCAATCAATGGATTTGGTCGTATAGGACGTCTTGCTTTCAGACAGATGTTTGACGCAGAGGGATATGAGGTAGTTGCAATCAACGATCTTACAAAGCCTTCTATGCTCGCTCATCTTCTTAAGTACGATACAGCACAGGGCGGATACGCTGGTGTTATCGGTCAGAACCTTCATACAGTAACAGCAGATGACGAAGCTAATACGATCACAGTTGACGGAAAGACATTAAAGATCTACAAGGAAGCAGATGCAAACAACTGCCCATGGGGAGAGCTTAATGTTGATGTAGTTCTTGAGTGTACAGGTTTCTACTGTTCAAAGGATAAGTCACAGGCTCATATCAATGCAGGTGCTAAGAAGGTTGTTATCTCTGCTCCAGCAGGAAATGACCTTAAGACAATTGTTTACTCAGTTAACGAGAATACACTTACAGCAGATGATCAGATCATCTCTGCTGCTTCATGTACAACAAACTGCCTTGCACCTATGGCAAAGGCACTTAACGATTATGCACCAATCCAGAGTGGTATCATGAGCACAATTCATGCTTACACAGGTGACCAGATGATCCTTGACGGACCACACAGAAAGGGTGACCTTAGAAGAGCTCGTGCAGGTGCTGCAAACATCGTTCCTAACTCTACAGGTGCTGCTAAGGCAATCGGTCTTGTTATCCCTGAGCTCAACGGAAAGCTCATCGGATCTGCACAGAGAGTTCCAGTTCCAACAGGATCTACAACAATCCTTACAGCTGTAGTTAAGGCTGCTGATGTTACAGTTGATGGCATCAACGCTGCAATGAAGGCTGCTGCTTCAGAGTCATTCGGTTATAATGAGGATCCTATCGTTTCTTCAGATGTTATCGGTATGAGATTTGGTTCACTCTTTGATGCTACACAGACAATGGTATCTAAGATCGCTGATGACCTTTTCGAGGTACAGGTTGTTTCTTGGTATGATAACGAGAATTCATACACAAGCCAGATGGTTAGAACAATCAAGTATTTCGCTGAGTTAAACTAATTGTAGTTTGATACATAGCGGTCATTGGTTTAAGTCGGAAAAAATTTCGACTCCGTAGACCTTATTCGGGTCCGGTTATAATGACCGGGCCCGATTTTTTTTACAAAGAAAGCTATTCCCCTTAGGCGATTTCGTCTGTGGGAGGTTAATGATCAAAAGGAGATATAAAAATGTCACTTAATAAGAAATCAGTTGATGATATCAATGTTAAGGGCCAGAGAGTCCTTGTGAGATGTGATTTTAACGTTCCTCTTAAGAACGGTGTCATCACAGACGAGAACAGACTTGTTGCAGCTCTTCCTACAATCAAGAAGCTTATCGCTGACGGCGGAAAGCTTATCCTTTGCTCACACCTTGGAAAGGTTAAGACAGAAGAGGATAAGCAGACAAAGACACTTGCACCAGTTGCAGTACGTCTTTCAGAGCTCCTTGGACAGGAAGTTAAGTTTGTTCCAAACCCAGAAGTAGTTGGACCAAACGTTGTTGAAGCTGTTAACGCTATGAACGATGGAGATGTAATCCTTCTTGAGAATACACGTTTCAGAGCAGAAGAGACAAAGAATGGCGAAGCTTTCGCTAAGGATCTTGCTTCTATCTGTGATGTATTTGTAAATGATGCATTTGGTACAGCTCACAGAGCTCACTGCTCAAATGTTGGTGTTACACAGTTCGTTGATACTGCAGTTGTTGGTTACCTTATGCAGAAGGAAATCGACTTCCTCGGAAATGCAGTTGAGAATCCTGTTAGACCTTTCGTAGCTATCCTTGGTGGTGCTAAAGTTGCTGATAAGCTTAATGTTATCTCTAACCTTCTTGAGAAGTGCGATACACTTATCATCGGTGGTGGTATGGCTTATACATTCCTTAAGGCTCAGGGTAAGGAAGTTGGACTTTCACTTGTTGATGATTCTAAGATCGATTACTGCAAGGAGATGATCGAGAAGGCTGAGAAGCTTGGTAAGAAGCTTCTTCTTCCTGTAGATACAGTAGTTGCTGATGGTTTCCCTGATCCAATCGATGGACCAATCGAAGTTGAGACTGTTGCTTCAGATTCAATCCCTTCAAACAAGGAAGGTCTTGATATCGGTGAGAAGACAAGAGCACTCTTCGCAGAGGCTGCAAAGACAGCTAAGACAGTTGTTTGGAACGGACCTATGGGTGTATTCGAGAACCCAACACTTGCAGCAGGTACAATCGCAGTTGCTCAGGCACTTGCTGAGACAGATGCTACAACAATCATCGGTGGTGGTGATTCAGCAGCAGCTTGCAACCAGCTTGGTTTTGGTGACAAGATGAGCCATATTTCTACAGGTGGTGGTGCTTCACTTGAGTTTCTTGAGGGTAAGGAGCTTCCTGGTGTAGCAGCAGCTAACGATAAGTAATTAGGAGAGTAAATAATAATGGCAAGAAAGAAAATAATTGCAGGTAACTGGAAGATGAACATGACTCCTTCACAGGCTGTTAAGCTCGTTGAAGAGTTAAAGGATCTTGTAGTAAATGATGCAGTAGATGTAGTTTATTGTGTACCAGCTATCGATATCGTTCCTGTTGTTGAGGCAGTTAAGGGAACTAACGTACAGGTTGGTGCAGAGAATATGTATTTCGAAGATAAGGGTGCTTACACAGGCGAGATTTCAGCAGAGATGCTTGTAGATGCAGGCGTTAAGTACGTTATCATCGGACACTCTGAGAGACGTGATTACTTCAAAGAGTGCGATTGCACACTTAACAAGAAGGTTAAGAAGGCTATCGAAGCTGGACTTACACCTATCCTTTGCTGCGGTGAGTCTCTTGAACAGAGAGAAATGGGTGTAACAATGGATTGGATAAGACTTCAGATCAAGTCAGATCTTAAGGATGTTGCAGCTGATGATGTTAAGAACCTTGTTATCGCTTACGAGCCAATCTGGGCTATCGGTACAGGTAAGACAGCTACAACAGAGCAGGCAGAAGAGGTTTGCAAGGGCATCCGTGACTGCATCGCTGAGATCTATGATGAGGCAACAGCTGAGGCTGTACGTATTCAGTACGGCGGATCTGTAAATGCAGGTAATGCAGCAGAGCTTTTTGCTCAGCCGGATATCGATGGTGGTCTTGTAGGTGGCGCTTCACTTAAGGCTGACTTCGGAAAGATCGTTAATTACTAAGATCAGATTGGGTGTGTACGAATGGAAATTAAGAATCTTAAAAGTATAATTTCAGAATGTATTTTATATGCTGATGATATCAATAAGAAGCCTGATATCTATCCTGCAGAGGCAAAGATGCCGCTTAAGGATCTTCTCAGATATGATATGCTCATGTTCCTGGGATATCTTTATGATCCGGAATCTACATACCTTGCAGATCAGGTAGAATTTATCAGAGTTAACCTCAGAATGGTGATCTCAGAGGACAAGTTTATTGAGTTCGTTGAGAATAAATGCAATGATCCGGATTTCCTGTCAATGCAGCCAAGATCACTTGTATTCTTCATTACTGTAGATCAGCAGAGTACAGATCGTTCTGAACTCAGTATTTCTAAGTCAAAGTTTGTTGTTGACTGCTTCCGTAAGCTTGGTGAAGGTTTCCTTAACTACGATGACGTAAATAAGGATATTCGCGAGAAGCTTTCGAACTACATGCAGTTCCTTTACAATACTCTTATTGCTGAGGGTGTTATGAAGGAGAGAAGACTTAAGCCGAGAGAAGAGTCACAGGCACCAAAGGTTAATCCTATTGAGGATAAGTCAAGAATGCCTGAGAAGACCAAGACTGTTTCTGAGTTCGATGCTGTATCAGGTAAATTCGTTTCTAGAGATACCATTACCAGTTCGGGTTACAATCTCATCAAGAAGAGAGCAGATGACGTTTCTCAGTATGCTAATTTCATTTCCGAAGAGGAAAAGGATTCTACCAAGCGTGGTAAAAACAAAGTCGGTGCAAACAGACACGATGGCTATTCTGATGATGTAGAGCTTTCACTTGATGACCTCATCAAGAAACTGAAGGAACTTACAGGCCTTCATACAGTTAAGGAAGATGTTCTTCACCTTGTAAATATCATCAAGGTAAGAAAGCTTCGTGAGATGAAGGGCTACAGATGTCCGGAAATGTCATTCCACCTTGTATTTACGGGTAATCCTGGTACAGGTAAGACAACAGTTGCACGTCTTATAGCAAGAATCTATAAGCAGCTCGGAGTTGTCAGCCGTGGACAGTTTGTCGAGGTTGACCGTTCAGGTCTCGTTGACCACTCTCCGGGTGGTACAGCAATCAAGACAACGGCTGTTATTGATAAGGCTGTCGGCGGAATACTCTTCATTGATGAGGCATATACTCTTACAAGCTATAAAGATGTAGGAGACTATGGACAGGAGGCTGTTGATACGCTTCTGAAACGTATGGAGGATGATCGTGATGATCTCATCGTTATCGTTGCAGGATATACTGACAGGATGCATGAGTTCATCGAATCAAACCCGGGTCTTCGTTCACGTTTTAACAAATATATTTATTTCTGTGATTACACAAGCTCTGAGCTTATGGAAATCTTTAAGCTTATGTGTAAGGAAAATGATTACAGACTTACAGACAATGCTGCTTTCATTGCAGAGACATATCTTAGAGGTCTTGCAACCGAGAAAACAGATAACTTCGCAAATGCTCGTCTTGTTCGTAACTATTTCGAGCGCTGCGTAGACAGACAGGCAACCCGTATATGTGATGACGCAGAGATCAATGAAGATGATCTTATCACCTTTATCCGTGAGGATATGATCGAGTCGGAAGTAGTGGGTCAGCTTACTAAGAATGAAGTATAGTTTATATACTTTTATAGTGCACTGTATAAATAATTTAACAGGTGTGCTGCAGTATGAATAATCAAGGAGGCTAAAGGTATGAAAAAGTTCATTAAGGAATTCAAGGAATTCGCCCTTAAGGGAAATGTAATGGATCTTGCTATTGGCGTTATCATCGGTGCTGCATTCGGTTCGATAGTTACAGCATTTACAGATGATTTCATTAATCCTCTCATTGCATGTATCGGCGGCGGAGAAATCGGTGGTACTATCAAACTTGGTGATACAGGCCAGTATCTTAACTGGGGTCATTTCCTCACAGCTGTTATTAATTTCATAATAATGGCATTCTGTATCTTCCTGATGATGAAGGCTGTTAATAAGCTTATGTCAGTTGGTAAGAAGAAGGAAGAGGAGGCAGCTCCTGCAGAACCATCTGCAGAAGAGAAACTCCTTACAGAGATCAGAGATCTTCTTAAAGAGAAATAAATTGCTTATAAGAGTCATCGGTATAGCCGATGGCTCTTTTTTCGTGTATAATGATAGTGGAATAAAAAGAAATATTAAATATGGTTTTTGGTAATAAATTTTTCAAAATAACTATTGAATTAATCAGGTATATATGATATCATCCATTAGTGTGCTTTGAGGATTACTTTGGAGGATATAGTTGTGGTTAAGACATTAGTTATAATAGCATTTTGTTTAATTTCAATAGTACTTATGATAGTCGTACTTATGCAGGAAGGTAAGGATAGTGGTCTTTCAGGAACACTTACAGGTTCTGCTGATTCTTACTGGGCTAAGAATAAAGGACGTTCAAAGGATGCTGTGATCAAGAAGGTTACTGTTTTCCTTGCTGTTCTTTACTTTGTATTAGCTATACTGCTTCGTTCTAAGTGGCTTTAATAAATGACTTTTTGGGTGCTTTGAAATATCAAAGCACCCTGTTTTTTTGCTTTGGGAGGTTAAAATGGAAAAGGATAGAGACGAAATGAAAAAGATAATATTGGATCTGTTCGGGGAGAAGGAATACAGACCAATGAGATATAAAGAGCTTTGCTATTTTCTTCAGATAACAAATGAAGATGATAAGCAGCTCCTTCTTGATATACTTAATGAACTGATGGATGAATATAAGATCATCAAAACGAAAAATAATCGTTTTATGCTTACTCCGTCAGGAACACATGTGGGCGTATTTACAGGGAACAGAAGAGGCTTTGGTTTTGTAACTGTTGAGGGTTATGATGATGACTTCTTCATCCATGCTAAGGATACTGCAAATGCATTTGAAGGCGATAAGGTTCTTATACGTGAGACCGGCAGAAGCTCAGGTGGTACAAGGACAGAGGCAAGTGTCATAAGAGTCATAGAGCATGGTATCAAGAGTATCATCGGTATATATGATCCGGCTGAAAGCTACGGCTTTGTTATTCCAAATAATAAGAAGATTTCAAATGATATATTTATACCACGCGAGTCAGCTCACGGTGCTGTTAAGGGCAGCATAGTAATTGCTGATATCAGAGATTACGGCGATGACAGAAAGTCTCCGACAGGTGTTATCACTGAGGTTATAGGACATATTGACGATCCTTCATCAGATATAATCACTGTAGTAAGAAGCTATAATATTCCGGTTGATTTTCCGGATGACGTTTTAAGACAGCTTGAAAATATACCTGATGAGGTGGATCCTTCGCAGCTTAAGGACAGGACTGATTTCAGGGTGCTGGATACCGTAACTATTGACGGTGAGGATGCAAAGGACCTTGATGATGCCATAACTCTTGAATATAAGAATGGCATATATACTCTTGGTGTGCATATTGCTGATGTATCAAACTATGTTACAGAGGGCAGTCCGCTTGATAAGGAAGCCCTTAACAGAGGGACAAGCAACTATCTGGTCGATAGTGTTATTCCTATGCTTCCACACAAGCTTTCAAACGGTATATGCTCACTTAATGCCGGCGTTGACAGACTGACACTTTCCTGCGTTATGGATATCGATGATAAGGGAAAAGTGCTGGATCATAAGATCTGTGAAGGTGTTATACGCGTCAATGAGCGTATGAATTATACAGATGTAAATAAGCTTATAAACAGGACTGAAGATGCACCTAAGGATAGATATAAGGAGCTTATTCCTTTATTTGACAGGATGTTTGAGCTTTCGCGTATCATCAGAGCGAGAAGACATGAGAGAGGCTCTATTGATTTTGATATGGCTGAGACTAAGATCAAGGTTGATGAGAATCATTTCCCTGTAGAGATCTGTGCTTATGACAGAAATGATGCGACAAAGATCATTGAAGACTTTATGCTTATGGCAAATGAAGTTATCGCAGAGGATTACTTCTGGCAGGAGCTTCCTTTTGAATACAGAACTCACGAGGCACCTGATCCGCAGAAGGTTGATATACTTGCCCAGACCATAAAGAATTTCGGAATGTTCTTCAAAACTACAGCCCATGACAATATACATCCGAAGGAGTTCCAGAAGCTGCTTCAGAGAATACAGGGCGAGCCTTATGAAGCAATGGTAAGTAAGCTTGTGCTCAGATCTATGCAGCAGGCACGTTATGCAACAGAATGCACAGGACATTTCGGGCTTGCATGCAAATATTACTGCCACTTTACTTCGCCTATCAGAAGATATCCGGACCTTCAGATCCACAGGATCATAAAGGATAATATCCACGGACGTCTTGATGCTGACAGGATCAGACATTATACAAAGCTCCTTCCGAAGGTTGCTGCAGATAACTCGGCTAAGGAAAGAAGAGCTGATGAGGCTGAAAGAGATGTTGTAAGACTGAAAGAGATCGAGTATATGTCACAGCATATCGGCGAGGAGTCTGATGGCATCATTTCGGGATTCACACAGCAGAATATTTTCGTCGAGCTTGCAAATACAGTAGAAGGCGCTATGAGCGTAGCTTCCATGGATGACGATTATTACAACTATAACGAAACCGAGATGGTCATGCGAGGCGACAGGACCGGAAATACCTTCGCTCTTGGTGACAAGGTCCGCATAAGAGTGAATCGCGCTGATAAGGTAGAAAGAATAATTGATTTCGAATTAGTCAGAAAATTGTGATATAATACCTGAGGAAGATAAAATCTTAAACCGGAGTATTTATAATGAGAGAAAAAGGTGAAAAGCTGATAGCTAATAATAAAAAAGTCTACCATGACTATTTTATAGAGGAAGTCTATGAGGCAGGCATCGCCCTTGTGGGTACCGAGGTAAAGGCACTCAGAGAGGGGCACTGCAGTATAAAGGAGGCTTTTATCGGTGTAGAGGATGGAGAGATATTTATCCATCATATGCACGTAAATCCTTACGAAAAGGGAAATATTTTCAACAGAGATCCGCTCAGAAAGAGAAAGCTTCTGTTGCATAAGGTGGAGATCAGGAAGCTTGCTCAGAAAAGAGAGGTTGCCGGCTATACCATAGTGCCGACAAGAGTGTATTTTAAGAATGGCAAGGCTAAGGTTGAGATAGCTCTTGCAAGAGGAAAGAAGCTCTATGATAAGAGAGATACACTTGCCAAGAAGGATGCAGCCAGAGAAGCTGAGAGGGATTTCAAGATCAGAAATATAAAGATTTGATTTGCACAGATATATACTGAGTGTTATACTTTATATGATCAATATTTTACTTTGAAGGGGTTAGACGAATGAGCCAGCAGAAGGTAGACAGATATAAAGAAGAAAAAAAGAACAGGGAAAAAACTAAGAGAAGAAAGAAGATTAAGCAGACTATCGCTATATTTCTTGCAGCGATAGCTCTCGGAGCAATGATAGGTGTTCCTCTTGGCAGAAAGATTTATAAAGAGAATAAAAAGAAAGAGGATGCTAAGGCTGCTGAAGCAGCAAAATACGTCAGTGCCGACGATCTGAACAGCTGGCTTGACAGCTACTGGGTAGAAAACTATTCTGATCTTTATACCGGTATCACATTTGCAACAAGTACCGATGCAGAATAGTCGATATATAAGGGCCTGAATTGGCTTCGACAGGGATCTAGAACTTATGACAGCCATCCGTGGTCCGGGACCACGTTAAAACTCGGAAAAAAATAAACGCTGATAAAGAATTAGCAATCGCTGCCTAATGGCAGCTGTCAGCCCGGAGTCATCCGCTGCTTCGGAATCTGGCATCGAACCTGCGGAGCACTTTTCGTTCAAAGCTTTGAGAATGGAAAAGAACCCATGAAGCTACTAAAACTGCAAATCTGACAGTGGATGTGCAGTGGAGGGAATGTTAAAACACTAGTCTGTGATGGGAGAGGTTGTAACGGAAGGGTTTCTGGACACGGGTTCGAACCCCGTCAGGTCCACTAAAAAATAAGTATACGAACTATTTATGAGTTAGTATACAAGGGCGTTTCGGTTTCGTAGTCATATAGTTGACTATGAGACCGATTTTTATTTGCTCATCTTCGAAATATTAACTTGATCTTAAGTCAATAAAGTGGACACCAAAAGTGCGACTTTACGCCGCATCTTCTGCATGAACTGCAGCTGGTGTCTTGTAGCCTAAACTACTGTAAGTTCTCTGTCGATTATATCAGTACTCAATATATTCATAGATGTTTTTATAAGCTTCTTTTTAATCTTTGTAAACACGCCTACTCCTTTATGGAAACTGTTTGATATCTATGGTTTTGTTGCACTTTTGTTATGCTTTATTTGATAAATGTTCATGCACAAAATGTGAACAAAAACGCTAATAAGACTATGAATAAAGAACCGGGAAAGCATAAATAATAAATATGTTAGTTAAAGAAAATAGCCGCAACAGTTTATTCGGCTCGGCAAAGTTTTATAAAGGGGCGCTTGCGATAGCGGTGCCGATAATGGTGCAGCAGCTCATACAGAGCCTGGTGTCACTTATTGACAATTTCATGGTCTCAGGACTTGGAGACATATGTATGTCGGGAGTTAATGTTGCCGGACAGGTGCTTTTCATATTTATGGTATACGTAAATACGATATGCACCTCGGGCGGCATTTTTCTGACGCAGTTTTTCGGCGCAAAGGATAAAAGCGGAATGCAGCAGGCGTTTCGCTTTAAGCTTGCCATGGGGCTGGCAGCCGCTGTGCCGTATATCTTAGTGTGCGTTGTATTTCCGAATCATGTTCTTTGTAGGGATTCCGATGACGATCTCGGTATGTATAGCCAGCTCTCTTCGTGATATGGGCGAGGTTAAGATACCGCTTATTATTACGATAATTGCAACACTGACAAATACACTGTTTAATTATCTTCTGATCTACGGCCATTTTGGATTGCCAAGACTAGAGGTGAAGGGAACAGCCATAGCGACAGTTATTGCCAGAATGCTGGAACTGCTTTTATTTATTATCGTTTATATAAAGAAAAAACCTGATTTTGCTGTCAAACTAAAGGATCTGATACGCGTCAACAGGAAGCTGTTTAAAGAGATGCTGAAGAAATGCGCCATGGTGCTTTTCTGTGAGATGGTCTGGATATTCTCAGAGACCATAATGACGGCTCTCTATAACGGAAGAGGCGGTGCAGATGTTGTTTCAGGCATGTCATCAAGCTTTACTATTGCAAATCTCTTCTTTGTAGCTTTCGGAGGAATATATTCGGCAACAGGAGTTATCATCGGTAAATCGCTTGGAGAAGGTAATCTGAAGAAGGTACGGCAGGAGAAGACCTGGATGCTTTCCGGTGCGGCTGTGATGGGAATAATAATGGTGGGTGTTGGATTCTCAACGACGCTGATAGTACCGCTTGTATTTTCTCTGGCCATCTTCACTAAGATCGGACCGGTCATGATGTATCTCATTATCAAGTTGCTTGATATAGTGAAGGTCACAATATTCCATTTCTGGCTGAAGAGAGAAATATGGCTGAGAAACCTGACGAAGGAGCACGAAAGTTAATAAATATAATTGCAATTTATTATTATCGAGAGTATCATCATATAGGGAGAGTATTCTCATATAATGTATTAAATGAGCTGATAGATCAAATGGTTTATGGCTTGGGGAGGAAGTTTACATGGATAATAATCAGATTACTAATAATGATTTAAATAAGAGTGCTGATGGTCAGACATCCGGTCAGGAGAAGAATTTATGGCCACAGGGTTCCGGACAGAATGGCCAGGGTCAGTTCAATGGCCAGAATCAGTTTGGTCAGGGACAGTTTAATGGCCAGAATCAGTTCGGCGGCCAGTTCGACGGTCAGCCACAATTTAATCAGTTCAACCAGGGACAGTTTGGCGGCCAAAATCAGTTTGGCCAGGGGCAGTTCGGTGGTCAGCCACAGTTTAATCAGTTCGGCCAGAGTCAATTTGGTGGACAAAATCCTTATTTACAGGGACAGTTTAATGGCCAGAATCAATTCGGTGGCCAGTTCAACGGTCAGAATCAGTTTGGTGGACCGAATCAGTTTGTTCAGCCTCAGTTCGGCGGTCAGGGACAGTTTGGTGGTCAGAATCCTTACGGTCAGGGGCAATTCAACGGTCAGCCACAGTTTGGTCAGCCGGCTATGATGATGCCTGAATATGGTCAGCAGTATTTTCAGCAGCCACAGTTTGGGCAGAATGGCCCTTCAAACGGAACTAAAACATCAGGAAAACGTAAAAAGATTGCTATAATCTCAATTGCTTCCGTACTTGCAGTAGCCGGAATAGTTATCGCAATCCTTATGATATTTGGAAAGTCAGGCAAAGGAGCAAAAACGAGTGAAGAAGCTGCAAAGGAATTCTTACAGGCGTGGGCTGCACATGATGTTGATAAGATGATACAGTATTCTTTGCCGGATGATCTTAAGAGCGCCGCAGAAAAATATATAAAAAGTACAGATTATACATACTACAACAAAAGTGTCGGCAGCTTAAAGGAAGCGTATGAATACAGCTACTGTCGTCATGTTGAGGATGATACACAGATCAGAAATCTTACAACTGAAGTTGTCAGAAAAGCAGAAAAAAGTGAGATAGAAGAATCTGAGGAATATATTAAAGCGGTATTAGGTACAAAAGTAGATATTGAGGAAATAGTAAGAGTTAAAGTCAGATTCGAGTATAAAGGGGGGCAGGGCTACTATAGTGAAAAATGGTATGATGAATCTGAAAGATTTGATGTCTATAAGACCGATGGAAAATGGTATGTATTTCCTGAATATATAATTGATTGATCATAATGAATAAAGTATTTAGAATCCTGGGAATCTTAATAACTTTTATAATTCTGCTTGCAGGAGCCTTTCTCTTGTTCACCGCACTTTGGGTGCGGAGAACATGGCCGAAGCTTTCTGCAGGCAGTATTATTTTTCAGCTTCAAAGTCCGCTGGAAGGAACCGGAAACGGAATGATAGGGACCTTTATCCTGACTTCGGTAGTTCCTTCATTGATAATCCTGGCAATCGGAATAGTTTTATATTTAAGGATTAAAGGAAAAAGGAAGCTGATACTGTTGTCGTCGGACCTTATTGGTGCGGCTTTGATCCTTGTGTCCCTTTGTCTGGTCTGGAAACGTATCGGACTGGGTGATTATCTGAAATACAGAAATAAAAGATCGACCTTCATCGAAGATAATTATGTATATCCGGATAGTGTAGAGATTACATTTCCGGAGAAGAAGAGGAATGTCATATATATTTATCTTGAGTCCATGGAGGTTACCTATTCTGATAAGGAAAATGGCGGAAATATGGATGTAAATCTTATTCCGGGCCTTACAGAGCTTGAAACTGTCGGAGAAGATTTTTCCGGCTCAGACAGTAAAGAACTGAACGGTGCGCATTCAATGTATGGAACGGATTGGACCATGGGTGCCATATTTGCTGATACAGCAGGGCTGCCGCTTATTATCCCTATTCAGAGGAATTCCATGTTTACCCAGGATAAGTTCTTTCCGACTGTGAAGACCTTTGGAGAAATACTTAAGGAGAATGGATACAGGAATATATTCCTGATAGGTTCGGATGCGAGATTCGGCGGCAGGGATATTTATTTTTCATCTCATGGTGATTATGAGCTGCATGATTATGAATATGCTCGTAAACTTGGAAAGATACCGGAAGATTATATGGTATTCTGGGGCTATGAGGATGAAAAGCTTCTCGGTTTTGCAAGAGAAGAACTGACTGAACTTGCAAAATCAGAAGAGCCTTTTAATCTGACACTTCTGACTGTGGATACACATTTTGAGGATGGTTATACCTGCAGGCTATGCGAGGATAAATATGAGGATCCGTATATGAATGCCATAGCCTGTTCGGACAGACAGGTGACTGAATTTGTAAAATGGTGTCAGGAGCAGGACTTCTACGAAAATACAACGATCATTATTACCGGTGATCATCCTACAATGGATATGGATATGAGCTATATGATAGACGAGTCTTATGACAGAAAGGTTTATGTGTCTATCATAAATCCTGCAGAGGGGCTTGAAGTACCGGATAAAAAACGTGAATTTACAACCTTTGATATATTTCCGACCTCCCTTGCGGCAATGGGAGTGAAGATTTCCGGTGACAGGCTCGGCCTTGGAACGAATCTATATTCGGACACGCCAACCCTTCTTGAGAGCAAGGGATATAAGGAATTTAATATTCAGCTGCAGATGAAATCAAAGCTTATGGATGAGCTGGCAGGAATAGATGTAGATTCTACAGAGGATTTTCTGGAGGCTGTTGACAGAAGTATTGCGGAGCTTAAGGTTCAGATCAGTTGTGAAAAAGCAGAGAAGGACAACGAATATTTGATCAGATGTGTTCTGTTATCGGATTATCCGTCATGTATCAATTATATCAAATCATCATATGTTTCAATGTCTGACGGAACTTATGATTGTAAATATCTGCTGGAATATGATAATGATTACAGCATAACTGAGGGAAAAACCAGTTATACAGCTAAGGTCAGATTGCCTTTGACTGAGAATTATGATTTTAATAGTGATGATTCTCAATTCTTTGATAAAGATGGGCAGAATGATGATACTGGTAATGTTCAGGATGCTTATCCGGATGTCGGCGATGATAAGAATAATACTCAGGATGATAAGACGAAAGATGATCCTGCAGACAGTGCAGGTGATGATTCAGAAAAATACAGTATCACAGTAAGACTTAAACTTGATACAAATAATAATACGACTATCTCTGAGTGGGAAGAAGTTTTTGAAATTGAGTAGAATGGTCGAGATCAACATGATCAAAATAACTACAGCCTCATATTATCTATGAGGCTGTTTCGTTTATTATCTTGTTTTGGCTCCTGTCATGATAGCATGAACAATATGTCGGATATAATCATTCAGAAGCTCTGTGTCCGAAAGAAATTCATCGGATAGCTCTATGTAAGCATCGGATTTGCCGGTGCTTTCTTTATCATCAGGGAAGAAGGACTGGCCTTCAGTGAAACCGTATTTTTTGATAAAGAAGCCTTCAAGCCTTGTATAACAGTTTGATGCTTTAGCAGGGCAGGAGGTATAATCCGTAAGTGTAGATGCAAGATCCTTATGATATGCGGCATCAAGCTCAGGGTAGTAATTATAATTCTTATAGTCCTTATAGAAATATTTGAAGATGCCCTTTGAAACAGGAAGTGAAATATAAGCATCATCTTGCTTGCCGGAAACTATCAGAAGAGGATCTGTAGCGGCAAAGCTAAGTCCGAGAGCATACTCAGGTTTAAAAGAAAGCTTGAGCCTCAGCTGATTGCTGTTAATCATTTCCATACCGGAGAAATTGAGACGTCCTTCGGAAAGCTTCTTAAGGGCAAATATATCGGTCAAAAAGAACATGCCTTCCATATCATCTCTGTTATGCTGAAGCAGAAGAGAGCGCTCGTGGGCGGTTTTATCTGTAAGATAATTGAAATATACGTAAATAAGCTCGCCGCCGTTCATCTGATCGATACGGTCGATACCGAGAAAACGTTCGATGGTTTTCTGCTTCATATTTGCGAGACCGAGTGCCTTCTTGAAAGGACGGATAAGCTTGTAGAGATCGATCTGCTGAACTTTCTCAAAATTATCCGGTATATCAAGTCCCTGCCTGCGATTGATAAGTTCGAGCCTTTTCTTTACGTAAGGAACATCAAAGCTGTCGCCGTTAAACTCGATAAGATATTTGTATCGGGCAAGCTCCCTCATGAAATGACTGATAATCTCAGGCTCACTTTCGCCGTCATCATTAAAAAGCTGGAAGATATGCCAGCCGTCGGCCATCTTTATATTGTAGCCGATAATGTAAATAAAAGAAGAGGAGGCACTGAGTCCGGTTGTTTCGATATCAAACATCATGATATCCTGCGGATCGTAATACTCCTCTAATTTATCGTATATCTTATTTTCCTTTGGTAGAAGCTCGTCAATTATCTGCATAGTTTTTAGACTAATTGTTATTGTTGAAATATTTTTTTATAGCCTCGAAGCTTTCTGGACTGATGACATGCTCGATACGGCAGGCATCCCTTGCAGCGATAACCTTGTCGACACCAAGCTTTTCAAGCATTTCGGTAAAGAATCTGTGTCTCTCATAAACGGTTTCAGCTATACGCTTACCTTCATCGGTGAGATAGATGTAGCCGGAATCGGTCATTGTGATAAGATTTTTAGCACGGAGATTCTTCATAGCTATACTGATGCTTGATTTCTTGTAGCCAAGATCGTTAGATATATCTACTGAACGTACAACAGGAAGCTTTTCACTGAGTACTAATATGGATTCGAGATAATCCTCGGCAGATTCATTTGATTTCATTATAAAATACCCCCATAACAAATGTATTTTTTAATTCTTCAACAAAGAAAAGTATAGCATTTTAGGAATATTATATCAATATAATTTTGCTCAAAACTAACATTTGTTATTGACATCTAAACAGAGTTAGTATAAACTAACCGTTGTAAGACAGTATACTCCCTAAATTGTTTTCTTACATTATACTTTTTTCGAGAGATCCGGGTCCCGCAGTCCGGATCTCTTTTTTGCGTGACGGAGCAGTGAGGCGGATATGATGGTGGAGCAAGTGATAGGCAGTGAGGTTTTATTCCGTGGAGTCACATCCATGCGGTATGTGTTCAATTTTAGTGGGCAAGGATAAATAACAAACAATTTCATAACATAAACTCAAAGAGCTTATTCATTGTTTAAATGATGAATAGGCTCTTTTATTTTATCCAGGAGAAGGAGGAGAAGCATGGCAAGAATAAT
>JAFRNE010000037.1 GCA_017430325.1 Eubacterium sp. | reverse complement strand
TTTCTCATATGTTAGAAATACCCCCTACTCGATTGACATATTCATATTTGTTTAAACTTCTTTCGTGTGAGAAGCTTTCAGTGATATATATTACTCAAACCAGTCCAGATGGTTATTCAGGAACCGGCTGTACTCTGTAGCATCGAAGGTAGGAGTGCAGTAGTATTTTCCGCCGACCGACACATTCTGTAGAACATTTTTAGGATAAATATATACATTGAATGAATCTGAGCTGCCTGTTTTGGTGTTGATCAAGGTGACTGTGTAGTCCAGCTCGTAAGCGGTAACGCCGGATGAGTATTCTTTACTGCTTTCATAATAACGGCGATCTACGAGGATGATGACAGAAGCGCGGTTCGGATCAGAGGTATAACGTATATTTCCACCGTGATCCTTGATCTTCTGCTTCAGACCGTCAAAGCTATCTGAATGCCAATCGGAATAATCCTTTTCATCACCGTCCTCAAAGGTGTAAAGCTTATTCTTTTTTGTGTAGCCATCGCCTGTAGCTATCATATAAACAGTATATGGCTGTGGATCATCAGCAATAAAACTGTAAGGTGAAACATCGGTTATCTTCTCGAAGCAGGACATGAAGTGTGCGCGAAGCATTGAGGTATCCTGCTGCTCACGTTCTTCGGTTGTGACCTCGGTGGTTGCTTCGGTCGTAGCCTCGGTTGTAGTTTCCGTGGTAGCTTCGGTTGTCGCTTCCGTTGTTGCTTCAGTGGTCGTTTCAGTGGTGGTCTTCACGGTAATGCTTTCCGTAGTGACAGCTGATGTTCCGGAAGCTGTCGTTTTCTTGTTATCGCCATCCTTTCCACCGCATGCCGTAAGACATATCAACATAGCTGCCGCAAGAGCAAGAGTTATCCTTTTTTTCATAGGCTGTTCCCTCCCAAAACATAAAACAAAAACACCCAACATCATTGTACCACAGATGTCTGCGACAAACAAAAAATACTCTCTCGGAAGAGGGTATTTTTATTTATGATGCTATTCATTTTATGCTTTGATCATTAAAAGAAGGATTTGTACTTCATAACACGTATGAGGTGCTTTATAGCTTCCAGCTCCGGCTCTGACAAACCGGAAACGTCAATGATATGCCTGTTTTCAACCTCAAGTAGATAGTCGGTGGAAACATCAAATACTCTGGCTAATTCAATGAGAACATCATAAGAAGGAAGACGGATATCATTTTCATATGCACTGATCGAAGACTTTTTAACTCCTACTCTCCGAGCAAGATCTTCCTGTGACCAGTTCCTTTGTGTTCGAAGAGATCTGATAATATTGCCGAGATTGATCATTGTACACCTCCGGTGAAAACTGAGTATGACTTAAATTTGAATGCAACATGAACTTTATCTAATATACGTTTTAAATGTATCAAATCAGTGGTCTACTAATGTGGAAAAAGTACACTAATAGTTGACTATGACACCGTAATCACGTATAATAAAACACAGATACAAGTATCAGAAAAGCGAAAAATATGTGGATAGACAATATGTGTAAGAATAATGTTTATCGCATTTTATAGGCAAAGCAGAAGAAATTCTGTGACGCAAAGCTATAGGGCCTGTGGGGTGGCAGCCAGCTGCAAATATTTACCAACGCGGGTAGAGGTCTGTTTAACTATAAGGAAATCCAGGTTATATGACACTGTACTGCGTTTTTTTATTTTATATGGAGGATATATGATAACATACGCAAGCTATACAGATGTTGGTGATCGTGAAAAAAATGAAGACAGTATTGCGTCATTATGTGATTCGAATAGTGGTCTTTTTGTTCTGGCAGACGGTCTTGGGGGACATGGTAAAGGTGAATTCGCCTCAGCATCCGTCATAACAACAAGTATGCAATTATATAGTGATAATAAAGCCGGATTTAGTTTGGATAGATCCTTTGAAAAGGCACAGGAAATTCTTCTCAGAGAGCAGCAGGAAAGAAATGATCTTGAAGGAATGAAGACAACTATGGTTTCACTTCTTATCAGGAATGGGGCTGCCAAATGGGCTCATATAGGCGATTCAAGATTGTATTACTTCAAAAAGAAAAAGCTTGTTACAAGGACTTTGGATCACAGTGTTCCTCAGATGCTTGTAGCTATGGGAGAGATAAAGGAAAAGGATATAAGAGGGCACGAGGATAGAAATCGTCTTTTGAGGGTAATGGGCAGCCCGTGGAGTGAGAGAAGCTACAGCGTTTCGAATGATATTCGTCTCAGTAAGGACAGCGCATTTTTACTGTGCTCTGATGGCTTTTGGGAGAACATTATCGAGGATGATATGATGGGATGCCTCCGGACGGCATCAGATGTTAGTTTATGGCTTCAGATGATGGCACAGATCGTTAAGCATAACGGACGTGGAAAAAACATGGATAATAATTCCGCAATTGCTGTGTGGTTTGAAAAGGATTGAAACAGATAATGAAAAGAAGATGTCTCAGTTGTATGCGAGAGTTCAATATTCCTGTCGGTAGTGAAAATGATGATTCGGTTTGTCCTTTTTGCGGGTTTGTAGAAAATACAAGACCGAAGATACTCTATCATCTCTTTCCGGGAACGATCCTTAATAACAGATATATTATAGGGATAGTTCTTGGTTCGGGAGGTTTTGGAGTAACCTACAAAGCATGGGATTCTGTACTTGGAATAGTTGTAGCAATCAAGGAGTACTATCCGACTGCCTTTGTTCAAAGAGTTCCGGGCACCAAGGATGTTATCGTCTATGACGGCAATAAGAGAAAAGAATATCAGGACAGCCTCGAACGCTTTATGGAGGAAGCGAGAAATACAGCACTGTTTGATAATCCCAATATAGTTCATGTAGACAATTATTTTGAGGAAAATAATACAGCATATATAGTAATGGAATTCCTTGACGGAGTATCACTCAAGGATTATCTGAAGATGAACGGGGATAAGATTGATATAGCAGATGTTGACTATATCTTTGATCCGATAATGGATGCTTTGAAGGCGATTCATAGAAAGAATATCATCCATAGGGATATAAGTCCGGACAATATTTTCTTGTGCGACCACGGAAATGTTAAACTGATAGATTTCGGAGCAGCGAGATTTTCAGATAATGAGAAGGAGAAAACAAGATCCATCATCCTTAAACCGGGTTATGCACCTCCTGAACAGTATCAAAGTAAAAGTATTCAGGGGGCATGGACCGACATATACGCTCTTGCAGCTACTTTGTACAGGGTTGTTACAGGTAAAGATCCGGTTGAATCGGTAAACCGCTTTTCAGAGGAGTTTGTAAAGAAAAAAGATCTATTGGTTGAGCCGAAGGTGTATCTTCCTGAGATGCCGGATCAGCTTAACAATACCATTATGAAAGGTATGTCAATCGAACCCGCGCTCAGATTCCAGACTGTGGAAGAATTTGAAAACGCTTTTAACGGGGTGACTAAGGTTAAAAATCCTTATGAAGAACGTAAACGTCGATTGATCAGGCGAGCCATAGGAATAGCTTCGATAGCTATACTGATCGCCGTGGGTGCGCTCATTGCTTCGAATATGTACAGCGATAAAAAGAAGCTTGTGGAGCTTGAACCTGCTGATATTACCATGTGGATACCATATAGTGACATTACCGAAGATGAGGCACAGGAATACGGTGAACGGATAACCGCAGACTTTCTGAATGATTACAGCCAGGTCAATATAGAGGTAACTGTGATTCCGAGTGATGAATATGAGCAGAAAATCGAAGAAGCAGCAGCATCGAACAGCCTTCCGACTCTTTTTGTATCTGACAACGTATCTGATGATGTTATGAAGAATACTATTACTGTTGAGGGGGTATTTAACTATATCGAACTGTCAGATCTTGATTATTATGACGGATATAAGGAAAGCCTGAAGAATGAAAAATGGATACCGACCGGATACTATCTTCCGGTTGTATATGTCAGACAGACGAATGATGTTGATATGAAAAATATGGTCGTATCAAAGTTTGACGATGTCAGGAATGCTAACGGATACTATGTGGACGAAAAGTATGCCGCTATTACAGCAAAAACCATAAATGTATCAGAAGAATATCTGTTAAAAGAAAGAGCATCATCTTCTGATGTTCTGGCTGATTTTGCTGATGGCAAGATAACATATTATCTTGCTACGACAAGAGAGTACGAGAAGGTAAAGGAAGCAGCAAGCGGAAAGTTCGAGGTGCGGCCATATAGCGCAAATATCATCTATGGCGATTTCTGTGACTGTTGGAGCATAAATGCGTCTTCAGGAGAAAACCAGCAGATAGCCGCTGAGGTTATTATTGCGTATTTGCTTATGGATTCCGCACAGACACAGAAGCTGCTGGAACATTACAGTTATGATTTTCCGTTTAATAAAACCACATATACATCATTTTTAAACACATACGGGAAATTAAAGATAGTTGAAAACTACGATAATGTACGGCTGGGAACGCTCAGATATGATCTTTCGGAAAAGAGAAAAAGCGGCGTGAATATGGTTTTGATTTTAACTTTGGCAGCGGTTGCCGTTGTGGCAGTTTTTGTTACTGTCATCATTGTCAGGGTGCGGAGCAAGAGATAGCTTGATATTGATTCCGATAACGGAGGGATGGTTATGGCAAAAAAAATATGTTTGGGATGTATGGAGCAATATGATGACTCATATGATATATGTCCGTGTTGTGGCTATGCTGAGGGTACAGGACCTAAAGAGGCATATCATATCATGCCGGGTACCGTACTTCAGGGTAAATACATAGTTGGAACATCAATAGGTTATGGTGGATTCGGAGTAACCTATATAGGCTACGATTTTGCGCTTGGACACAAAATTGCCATAAAGGAATATCTTCCTGGAGAATTCTCTACACGTTGTATCGGTGATAATAACGTGACCGTATTTGAGGGGGAAAAGAGAGAACAGTTTGACAGCGGTATAGACAAGTTTGTAGATGAAGCAAAAAAACTGGCAAACTTTAAACATGTTGAAGGTGTTGTAACAGTATATGACAGCTTTAAAGAAAATAATACTGCATATATTATCATGGAATATCTCGAAGGAAAAACCCTTAAGGAGCTGCTTATAGAAAAAGGCAAGATCAGTTTTGATAAGGCAGTAGGATATATGGTGCCGATCCTTGATGCCCTTACCGAAATACATAAGGATAATCTTCTTCATAGAGATATATCGCCGGACAATATATTTGTAACAAATGACGGCAGGGTTAAGCTTATTGATTTTGGCGCGGCAAGGTATGCCACAACGACACACAGTAAAAGCCTTTCAGTTATAGTTAAGCCGGGCTATGCTCCTCAGGAGCAGTACAGAAGCCGCGGCGACCAGGGACCTTGGACAGACGTTTACGCCTGCGCAGCAACTCTCTACAAGATGATAACAGGCATAACACCAGAAGACTCTATGGAGAGAGGGGAAAAGGATACCCTGAAGCCGCCGCGTAAGGCAGGATCAAAGATTCCGAGAAGAAAACAGAATGCTATTATGAATGCCCTCAATCTCAAGATAGAGGACAGAACACAGACTACAGAGGAGTTTAAGGAAGAACTCCTCACAGAAAACTGGGTTACCAGAAAGAAAAATACACTAAAGAAGATGGATATAGGAAAATGGCCGCTTTGGGTGAAGATTACATCAGGTGCAGGAACAGCGGCTGTTTTCACCATGCTTATTTTACTCATAACGGGCGTAATAAGCTTTGATTTTGTGAATGGAAGATTGCACTTTATAGTCGGAAAGGGCAAGACGATTGTTCCGGATGTTGTGAATTATTCGGAAGCTGAAGCGATAGAAATTGTTGAAAAACAAAATATGACACTTCAGGTAAACAATCAGGTTGAGGACGATGAAATCATAAAAGGGATGGTACTCAGCCAGACAGTGCGTGCTGGAAGTGAGGTGCCTGAAAAAACGATACTTTTTGTTACCGAAAGTGCCGGAAGAGGTACTGTTCAGATGGAAAACTATGTCGGCAGAGAGGCAGGTGAGGTTAAGAACTCGCTGGAGAACTATGGCCTTCCGTATATCTCAGAAGAAGGTGAAAGTGAAATCGCGCCGGGATATGTATTTGAACAGAGCATAGAAGAGGGAATGATAGTTGAAAAGGGTACAGAGGTAAGGATTAAGATATCAAGCGGTATCTCTTCGTATGATCCGAGCAAAAATACCAAGGTTCCGCAGCTGGTCGGAAAGACATGGGAAGACGGAAAGAAAGCGGTTAGAGAAAAGAACCTCTACATTGTAGTTGTTGAGCAGGAGTACAGTTTCGATATTCCTGCAGGACAGATATTTGAGCAGGACCATGAAGCGGGAACAACTGTCAAAGAAGGAGAGATAATCGGTGTCAAGATTAGCCTTGGCATAAAGAAGATCATAGTTCCTGATGTACGTGCAAAGTATAAGGATGATGCTAAAGAAATCATTGAAGCCGAAGGACTGACAGTCACTTTCGTTGAGGAAGATAGTGATACAGTTGCGAAGGATCATGTAATCAGGCAGAGCATAGAGGCAGGAACCGAGATAGAGGTTACTAAAGATGGTAAACCTGTTGAGATTACTCTCTATATTTCAAAAGGTATAGAGGGTGTTATTCCTGATGTTAGCGGAAGAACAAAGGCTGAAGCGGAAAATATATTATCCGGTTCGGGATATACAATTGGAAATATAGGCTACAAAAAAGGGACAAGTAAATCTCAGGATGGACTTGTTGTTGCTCAGTCCCCACAGGCCGGCAGAAGTGCAAAGGTCGGTGCGTCTGTAGATATTACTATATATCAATATGTGGATACTGAAAATGGCGGTGATGACGGAAGCGGTGGAATAGTTCACGATGACAGAATAGAGGTTCCGAATGTTGTAGGACAGAAGGTGGATAAGGCTAAGGCAACTCTCTCCGACAAAGGTCTTTCTTCAACAGTTTTATCTTATGAGACAGGAAATGATAAGAGTAAGTCTGAACAGGTGGTAAGACAGAATGTCAGCGCAGGAAGCAAGGTTGATAAGGGTACAAAGGTTGGGCTTGTAGTATATAAATACGAGGAGTCCGTGGGTACTCAGGTGGTCGACGGAGGTAATGACACACAAAGTTCAACGACTGAAAAACCGAGTACAGAGGAAGTGAGTTCTCAGAATACTGAGAAGGTAAGCGATACAAGTACTGTAAACACTGAAAGCACTGAGGAAGTTAAGCCTGCTCAAGTGGCTGTACCTGATCTACTGAACAGTACAAGAAGCAATGCTGAAACAGCTATAAAGAACGTAAAGTTAAAGGTAGGAAATGTTTCAGAGGAAAAAGGAAATGATAAGTCAAAGGACGGGAAGGTAACCAAGCAGAATCCGTCATCCGGAACTAAGGTTGACGTAGGAACGTCTGTAGATATCACAGTTTATAAATACGAAGCCAATAAAGTAAATGTTCCGAATGTTGTCGGTAAGACTGAGGCTCAGGCAAAGAGCGACATCGCAAATGCTGGTCTTAAGGTTGGAAAGGTTTCAACAGAGATGGTATCTGCCAAGGATAAGAGTAAGGACGGAAAGGTAGCTAAGCAAAGTCCGACCGCGGGCAGTACGGCAAGTGAAGGAGATGTCGTTGATATTACAGTATATGTTTATACTGTTAAGCCGGTAAAGGTACCAAATCTAATTGGAAAAACAGAGGCTGATGCAAGAAATACTATTGAAAATGCTAATCTTGTTGTTGGAGTAGTGTCATCAGAGGAAGGCATAGAGAAAAGCAAGGACGGTACTGTTGTTGCACAAAGTCCGGTTGCTAATAATGAGGTTAATGAAGGCGGTTCGGTTGATATTACTGTATATAAGTATATCGGAATAACTGTTCCGAATGTAGTTGGTTTAAATGAAGGCAGTGCAAATAACAGAATTGTAGAAGTGGGATTGGATGTTGGAACAATTACATATAAGAGTGATCCTACAAAGAAAAGCGGAGAAGTGATATCGCAGTCGATAAGTGGTGGAATGATAGTTTCACCGGATACACTTGTCGATCTGGTGGTATGTAATAATAAAGAGGTTACGTATTACAGAACTAGAGGAATAACATATGAGTATAAAACTGCCACATCAAAGGGATCGCTTGGATCAGAATGGGAATATGTTAGCGAAGAAACAAAAACGACATATGGATCTTGGAGTGGATGGTCAACGACACCAAAGACGCCAAGTGATTCTTTAGATGTTGATACAAAAGTTGTGCAGATTCATACGGGATACAATATGTATGAGTATAATTTTGCGACATCTCAAGGTAGGTTTTACTATGATTATCACGCGAGCGATCAAAGCAATGCATGGGAAGCGTATCCATACGAAAGAACTGCTTGGATTTCTGTGAATGATCTTAATTCAAAACCTTCTGTTGGACCTGGCGGTTGGTCTAGTGGAAATGGGGCTGGTTGTAATAAGTCTGGTCAGACAGGATACTATAATATCATGGGAAATGAACTTGTAGGTTCTATTTTCTTCATTTCATCTTATACATATGATAATCAGACACAGTATAGGTCAAGGGATATCATAAAAACTACTACATATACTTATCGTAAAAAAGCTTATGGTTCCTGGTCACAATGGTATGAAACAAAAAGTGCGGCTTCAGACGGTATGGGATCATACGATGATTATGAAATAGATAGTAAGACTATTTATTGGGACGAGACGCCATAAACGATATGAATAAAAAAAGATGATGGATAAACAATAATATGAATAATCATAAATCTAGTAAAAAAGATATTATTATAGTGAGTTTAGTATTGTTCTTGTGCTCTAAAAACGGATCTGTTTCTGATGCATCTAGCATATTTAATATCAAAACAACAAACAAGCCTTTGATAGGATTTGATGCTGAGATGATTGCTGAAAAGAAAAACTCATATCTTCTAGATATCGACGAAGAAACTGCTGAAGACCAAGAAGATGAAGGGAAGTTGTATGAAATCGGTATAATACCGGAACAGCTTCAGATAAAGGGAGACTATTGTTCGATTAACTACTCGCTGGGGGATATTAGTACTTACAACAGTACTCCTGAATTAAAGCTTAATGACAATGAACTGGAATTAACAGGAGAGGATGGGATATACAGCTGGGATAATGAAGAAAGTGAGTTGGGAAGAGGAATTGATTATCATATTGTAATCGATAATTCCAGAAACTACAAGCTAGATGAGTATAAGGCACTTAAGGGTGTTTTATCGGGTCTAGACGAAGAGGTTTATGAAGAAGATACGGTAACCTTTTACTTGACAAGTGGTGATAATGAAACGTCGTTCTTCCACAAGAAATATACGGTTGATGATCTTGAATCTCTCAATATAGCTGATGAACTTGATAAGGCAGATAGAATTGATGAGAACCGGTTATATGAACGGCTAAATGATGTGGCAGAGGAAATCTCATCAGAGAATGATCAGTTTAATCTGAACGGGATTGATCAAATATCTGATGCTAGAGATGCATTTTCTGAAATCAATAGACCAGTGATAATAGTATTCTCTACCGGATATGATTCGGCAGAAGATTATATAGAAAACAGAAATCAAACCAAGAGCAAATGGGATGATTATGGTATTCCGTTATATACGGTGATATTGACATCGTATTCTGATGATATTATCGAGGATGGTATTGAAGGTAAGGTAAAAAAGCAGACGGAAGATTTTATAAGTTTCAGTAAATCGACTGGAGGAAAAGTATTTCTCTTTGGAGAAGCCAAAGATAATGAAGAGATATTATCAGGATTCAGTTCGGATGACTATATGACTGATATTAGTACATTAACAGATTATCTAGAGTCAGATATATACGTTTCCTATTTCAGATTGCCTGATTCATATGACATTTCAACATCAGAATATATAAATGCTGATTTCTCAATAATAGATGAGTCGGACTGGGGTGACAAAACGGAGTATGTATATGTTCAAAAGAGAGTAAAGAATACTTCATATTTGGATGCTGGGTATAATCGGCCAGAGACTACAGAAGAAGACAGTCGAGATAATAATAAGACTGAAGAACTTTCTGAATTGGATGATAGCACAAATGATCAATTCACACGTGAATATGATGTGGCAACAAATCAAGACGCCGGATCAAATGAAAAAAGGAATAAAGGATTTACAGGCTTTATAAAAGAGTATTGGTTGATTGTATTAGTTGCTTTTGTTCTTGTGGTCATTCTGATAACACTGTTGGCTGTGATTCACTTTAGAAAGAAGGCTGTTAAAAAGAACCGGGATGGAATGAAGCTTAATGTTAGCCATCATGAAAAAGGCAGAATCAGCGATAATAACAATTCTAATCTTTCAACGATCCGACCGGCAGCGATTGATAAAACAGGAGTTCCTGTAAGTCTTAGTATTCTCAGCGGAGGTTCAGAAGAAAGAGAAAAAACTGTTTATATTAATGGGAGCGCAATTGTCGGCCGAGGCACAGGATGTGACATATTTATAGATGACGGAACTCTCTCAAGGCAGCATTTTGTTATTGAATACACAAGGGGAGAGTTTTATATACAGGATCTGGAAACAACTAATGGAACTTTCCTTAATGGGATAAAGGTAACTCACAGGAGAAGGATTGAAAAGGGTGACGTTTTAAGAGCAGGTGATCTTGAAATGATCATTAGATGGTGAAGAAATGGAAGATATATCTGTGGCCCTTCGTGAGGGAAATATACTAAACAACAGATATCAGATAAAAAAGGTGCTTGGAATAGGTGGCTTTGGGATTTCGTATGAGGTTGTAGATGTAAAACCGGGAGACAGCTGTGGTAAGCATTTTGCTATAAAGGAGTATTTCCCTAAGGATCTCGCAGTCAGAATGCCGGATACAGGAGAACTTCTTCCGGCATCTCTGCAGTATAAGGATACATTTGAACATGGAATGGAGAGGTTCCTTGAAGAGGCTGAACTTCTGGAAAAGCTAAACGATGTCCCCGGAGTAGTTAATGTATATGATTTTTTTATCCAGAACGGAACATGCTACTTTTTGATGGAAATGCTTTACGGCAAAACGCTTAATAAAATCCGAAGAGATTACGGGGGGAGAGTAAATTGGGAACAACTTGCGCCGGTAATAAAGAAAGCCGGAGAAGCACTTTCAGCTGTTCATGCAAAAGGGATATTTCACAGAGATGCCGGGCCGGACAATATATTCCTGCTCGCTGATGGAAATATTAAGCTTATTGATTTTGGAAATTCAAAGAACCTGACACGTAAAGATGGAGAAAAGCTGTCTGTATATCTGAAGCCCGGATTTGCTCCTCCGGAACAGTATTCATCTTCATCAAAGCAGGGAACCTACACAGACGTATATACTCTTGCGGCAACCATCTATTATATGCTGGCAGGGAAAAAACTGCCGGATCCATTTACGATCCAGGCAAACGGATATATGCCGCTTACACAGCTTGGTGTTAATCAGAGAGTTGCGGATGCGGTAGACAGGGCGCTTGTGCTGAGACCTCAGGACAGAACTCAGACAATAGATGAATTTATGTATAACCTTGGCCTGAAACAGAGAGATGGATCATCGGCTCAGCTTGTGCCATTTCTGATAGTCAGAATAAATGGAAAGGTTACTGATCGATACAGACTTAACGTGAACACTACGTATAAGATAGGGCGTGTTAAAGAAACATCAAATATTGTTATAAACGAAGATTTTATCTCTAGAGTCCATTGTGAGATTTTTTATGACACGCTTTCAAATGAATACTATATTGTGGATCATTCAAGTAACGGAACCTACTTTGGAAATACGAGACTTGAAAAGGAGAAAATAAGAAAAGTTAGGCTTGGAAGTTTTTTGTTTCTGGGTGGTCCAAAATGTCAGGTTGAGTTAGGAGCTATGTATGCATAACAGGAATATAAATGGCGAACAATGGAATATCGCAACGATCAAGGTCAACTCGGACGAAATGGAAAGCTATGCGTCGCGGATGATTGACGGAATCACAAGCATCAAAACCGGTGTTTCAAGCATTATAGGAACCAGGGAATATCAGCAGGATACCGTTTTTTCAAATGTTGAGAATGGTATAGCAGTAGGTGTTGTTTGCGATGGCATGGGAGGGCTTGAAGGGGGAGAGATTGCAAGTCAGAAGGCCGCAATAACCTTTGCCGAGGATTTTTATGGATGGATCGCCGAAGAAGATTTTAAAGAAGATAAGATCATCAGTTTTCTAAAGGAAGAAGCCGTAAAGATGGATAGAGCAGTCTCAAGCCTAAAGAATTCATCGGGGGATTATCTTGATGCAGGGACTACAGTAGTTGTCACTACTATATTTGAAAACAGAATGTACTGGATGTCTGTAGGTGACAGCAGGATATACTTGATGAGGAATGGAAATATACATCAGATTACAAGAGATCATAACGTTAAGCTTCTGATTGATGAGGAGAAGAAGAGAGGCCTTATATCTCAGGAGGAATATGATAAAAAGGCAAGAAACGCCGAAGGGCTCATAAGTTACCTTGGCATAGGTAATCTTGAGCTGATTGATACGAATGAGGGGGATAAACCGGTATTTCTTGAGGAAAATGATATAGTTATCCTATGTAGTGATGGTGTCTATAAGAGGCTCACGGATCAGGCTATAGCAGAGATCATATGGTGCGAGGAACCGGATATGAAGAGGGCTGCCAAGAGGCTTACGGATGTTGTTAACCAGTATACTCAAAAGAGTCAGGACAATACATCGATTGTACTGATGCAATATAACAAATATATACCACAAGGAGGTAGAGTATGAACTTATTAAAGTGTAGCAATGGACATTTTTATGATGGAGACAAATATCCATCATGCCCACATTGTTCAGGCGGGGGAACGGCTGATTCTGCTTTTGCACAGGAGTCGTCGGGAAATACAGTGAATTACGATAATCCGGACTATTCTTATTCGGATTCCATGAAGACAGTTCCGGGAGCGGGGATAGGTGGAGTGGATGATAATATACCGTTCGGATCTGGATTCCCTACACAGCCAACTGTACCGGGATTTAACGCAGGCTCTGTTGGTACAGATGATCCTGATGTTTTGGGGATTAAGGGCGAGGAAGATGATCTTGCAACGCAAAGAGATACCTTTAAGCCTGTTGTCGGTTGGCTTGTTGTAACCGGCGGAGAAGAAAGAGGACGAAGCAAGACACTTTCGTATGACAGAAATTTCATTGGCAGAGATTCAAGCATGGATGTGGTTTTGGGTGACAAGAGTGTTTCAAGAATTAAACATGCGATTATTACATTTGAACCAAATTCTCAGACATTTTATATAGGACCCGGTGAATCACATGAGCTGTTCTATGTGAATAACGAGGTAGTGCTTAGTAATATTAAGCTTAATGCGTATGATGTGATCAAGATCGGTAAAACAGAACTCGTATTTGTTCCTTTCTGCGGAGAAAACTTTTCTTGGAAAGAATAAATACAGATAAGAAAGAAGATTAAAGCTATGAAGGTTGTCAGATGTTTAAACGGTCATTATTATGACAGCGACAAATACAGTACATGTCCGCATTGCGGAGCGGAAGTGACTGATAATAATCAGAACGGAGCAATGAATGTAAGCAATGCGCCGGTTCAGTATGGCCAGCCTATGAACCAAAATCAGTATTATTATACAGAAGATCCGAGACACGCAAATCAAAATGATTTTAAAACACCAAACATGGATCTAAATAATGATGCTGAAAAGGAATATCCGCCAACTGTAAGTTATGGACACGGGGACTTTGTAAGGGATTCTGTTACCGGTCAGGTGATGACACGTCAGGAATATCAAAGCAATAATCTACAGGCGCAGCAGAACCGGCAGGGCATGGATAATATGTCGGGGTTAGCCGGACACAATGCCCAGGAAACATGGCAAAATAGCGATACGGATGTGGCTCCTACATATACGGCTGATACCTACGTTGAACAGAACGGTTATCAGAACGGCTATCAAGATGTTGAATTTGCTGCAGAGGCGGCACCAACCGCGACACTGAATGTGCCGGTCATGCCAAGTCTGAGACAGAACCTGTTCCAACAGGTCCCGGTAAACGGTTTTGGTAAATCAGAGGATGATGATTACAGTGAAACAAAAACCGAGGATTTCTCTGAAAAAAGCTTTGACGAAACCATGGTACTCAGTTCGGGACCACAGACTGCTCCTGAAGTACAGGGGGCTAAAGCTGTGCTTACACAGACGTCAACGTATCAGAAGTATTTTATAACCAAATCTGAAACGATAATCGGTAAGATTAATCAAAAAATACATAATGATATAAGTGTGAGCAACAACACAGTCAGTAGAAAGCATGCATGTATATATATAATTAATGACAAATTCTTTATAGAAGATCTTGAATCTACAAATAAAACACATATAAATGGCATTGATATCGGTAGTAGAAGAATGATCGAACTTAAGGATAATGATAATCTTGTCCTGTCTGACGAGGAATTCGTTTTTTCACTCATATGATATTTGATGCTTGTAATAAAAAAAGAGAAGGAGGAAGGCGTTTTAACGTCTATATGGATATGGCACAAAATGCGATATTGACAATTACAGATGAAGGGCTGGTTAAAAGCTTTGACCTAAACAGCTACGGCAAAAGTGTTGTTACAATTGGAAGAAGCAGTACATGCGATATAGTCTGCAGGAATGCAAAAGTGGGTCGTAATCAGGGGCAGTTCAATAATAAAGGCGGTATATGGTTTTATGAAGATCTCGGAAGTACAAACGGAACAATCATAAATGGTAAAAAGGCAACATCGGTTTCGCTTAATACAAATGATGTCCTTGTATTTGATACTGTACAGGGAAATGATTCTACAAGAGTAGATGTGAAGATTGTAGATGATGGAAACATAGGCAAAGGTAGTGGAGTGGAGTTACCACCAACGCCACTAACGCCACCAACAACGCCACCAAAACCAAATTGGAAAAAGATAGCTATAATAACAGCGCTTTCTGTCCTGCTTGTTGCAGCAATTGTTGTAGCAGTTATTCTTATAGTTAAGAAAACCGGGGTACACAGCAGCCCTGAAAAGGTCGCAGTGCATTTTGTTGAGGGATTCGCTCAGAGGGACACCGATAAGGTGAAAGAATCAGTACATAAGAAGATGAAAGCAGAGTATTCTGATTTATCTGATTATGAGGGTTCATTTAATGGGAAAACTATTGAGAATATCAAAGCCGGTACGCCTATTAATGTAGCTTCTGATGATATGAAGCTATATAAAGCAGCGCTTAAGCTTGGATATGACCTCGATCTTGATGATGCAAAGATAGTCAGAGTAACATTTGAGCTTTCAGATGGAAAGAATACAGAACAGTCATCACTTGATGTCGTATGCGGAAAGATTGACTCGTCTTGGTATGTTATTGGAGTGGATTATTAATAAATACTTTTTCCTTTGCGCAGGAGGATGAATCGATAGGTCTGTTCTCCTGCGCAAGCATTATAAAACAGAACTGTAGGGGAAAATTCGTGATACGAAGGGATGTAAAAACATCATGAAAATATCAATACTCGGAGATTCAATCAGTACATTTCTTGGGTATAATCCACCGGAGTATTCATATTATTACCATCGAGGTCTGTATGGAATTATGGATCAAAATGATACATGGTGGGGAAGGTTTATAGATTTATGTAATGGTCAACTTGTCATGAATGAGTCATGGTCCGGCAGCAGGGTTACATGTATTCCGAATTCAGGAAGGATGTTTCCTTCGGCATGCAGTAAAGAGAGAACATCAAATCTTCATTTCGGAACTGAAAGCCCGGATATCATATTGATCTATATGGGCGTAAATGATTGGATGAATGGTGCCACTCTTAAATCAGGAAGTATAAAACAATTCAGTGGATTCCCGGAACTTGTATTTGAGACTGCTTACAGGTTGATGCTTAAGAGGGTGAGAAACAATTATCCTTTCGCGGAGGTTTGTTGTATATCGATCAACCCGGCATATATACCAACTGACAGGAGCTTTGTGTTTCCGGAGTGCGTTAATGGATGCGGTTATATGGAATATAACGATGTGATCAGGGCAGAAGCAGAGCTTGCCGGTGCAAGATTTATTAATGCGGCATCCATGGGAAGACCTTATGAATCGATTGACGGAGTACATCCTGATAAGACAGGAATGAAGACGCTTGGGAAACTTATTTATGAATGTTACAGGGGGTAGGTCTATGTCAACATTTGTGAAGATAAATAATAACGGACAAAATACTATCTATTGTCTGGAAAATATGGGTAAAGAAATAATCGTTTTAGGCAGAAATGCGGATTGCGATATCGCTATTAATTCTCCTGTTATTTCCGGTAGTCATGGATGTTTTTTCCTGCAGGATGGGTGCTGGAATTATCAGGATCTGAACAGCACTAACGGTTCATATATCAATGGAAACAGAGTATTTAGCTGCAGGATAAATAACTCGGATATTATGTCATTTATAGCTCAGGGTTCAAATACCAATAGTGTTTATGCACAAATAGTTTTTAGCGGGCAGGCAGGTTTTGGAGCTGTACCAGGATTGGTAACTCCCGGTCAGAGTGATCCAAATGCTTTTCAGGGTGAAACAAGTGATGACGATAAAAAGAGTAAAAAGAAAAAAGGACTTATAATAGCGGGACTTGCGGCAATGACAGCCTTGATCATCGGTACGATAGTGTTTTTTGCCGTAAGATCAAGCAGCAATAAAAAAGTGTTAAGTGTAGCAGATAAGGATATTAATCGGGCGGCTGAAAAAGAAGTTAAGCTTATGCTTGATATGTCTGCCGGTAAATATTCAAAAGTAGAAAAGTACGCGGAATCTATACCGGAAGAATTGTTTGATTCAGTTGTTTCCTGTATAGCAGATGCGGAAGGTAACGCTACATCAGAATATATTACATTTGAAAGTGTAAAGGATGTATTAAAGGAAGAGGTGCGAAAATCATCATATTATGATGGATGGGGAAGTAGAGAAGAAATTGATAGCGATAATAGTGATATTTATTATTCTCGTGATTATTCAGTTGAACAGTTTATTGACGCTGAAGATTATTATTCCGACAATTCAACTGTAAACGAAGCGCTTCTAAGAAAAATTGATAAAGAATTTGAAACAAGAATTGCTGTGGTAACGGCAAATATGCATTACAAATACTATAATGGTCGTCGAGATTATGAGTATGATTATGAAGATGAAATTACAGTTGTACTTATTAAATATAAAGGGAACTGGACTCCAATAACACTGCTGATATCCGCGATTACGTATGTTGATAAATCGCGAAAGTATGATGACGTTACTGCAGCCGGAACCGTTCTGGTCGGAGTGCAGACAGCGATGGCGGATGAAGATTGTTATAGTGAAATATGGGGTGTAAGTAATCGAAGTAACGGAGCGGTACAGATCCTATCGGTGAAAGCGGGAAGCAGAGACGATTGTGAAATAGCATATGCTGCAGGTCCTAATCTTGAGATGGAGATAAAAAGTACTCTTGCATCAGGATGTCCTATCAAATATACAAAGAAAAATGCCAAATACTATAACGTTTTCATAGATGGTGATTGTCTATCTGTTTACATTTCACCTGAAATTAATGGAAGTGACTGGCAGATTCAACCGAATACAGATCAGGAGTATAGATGATAATGTATACAGTTTGTTGCGCAACAAATTTGACACCTGCTTGATTTGACATGATGATAATTAAAGCGATAAAATTACCTTACGATCATGATATATAAAATGCATTTGGCATTGTATCTAGGTCGTGAGGTGTTATCCATAGCGGATAGCGGTTCGCCTTTTGGACTGTATGAGAAATCATACAAGCTCCCTGCATTTAAGGAGGGATGCCTATGAGGGAAGTACTGAAGAAAGGTAAGTATTTTGTTGATTACGATCGATCTCGCGGTGACTGTGATCAGTATTATCGTCACAGTTATTGGAATAATCGTTACGGTTATATCTATGCACCGCGATGATAAGAAAAGAAAAAACAAAAGAAGCAACCGCACACGTCGAAAGTAGGTTGCTTCTTTTTGCAACTATAAACTAAGGCGAACCGTTATTCGGATAACACCTCTTTGTGTTTCTAATATAACATATTTGGTTTGAATGTCAAGTGCTTGAAAAATCTGTGATTTGCAGAAAGGAGATCAGATGGCTACTAAGATTGAAATTAGAAATAATAACGGTAACAAAACATATGATCTTGATTCCTTTAATAAAGAAGTTATTGTTATAGGCAGGTCTCGGGATAATGATATTGTTGTTGATAACGTTAAGGTTTCCGGGCATCATGGATGCTTTTATAAGCAGAAAGGTAATTGGTATTATCAGGACATGAACAGCACAAATGGTTCTATGATGAATGGTTTTCCTGTGGTTTCAACACCTTTATTGAACGGATCAAAGCTTGTTCTTGATTCAAAACAGTGGCCGGACTCATGTTGTATAAGTGTCAAGGTAGAAGATACACAGTTTATTAATCAACAGTGGACTGCAGGACCGAACATTCAGCAAAATAATGTTTATTCAAATATGACACCGGGGTATATAAATGGTACAGGATACACCGGAATGGGCGCCGGATATGGGGGAGGAACCGGCTTGCAGGGAATGAATGATGCATTTTATTCCGGTTATAACGGAAATGGTCAGGTGGGTGGAATACCGAATTATCCGAGATTAATGAATATGTGGGGATATATTGCTGCAACTGCTTGGTCTGTGGTGGGTATTGTGGCGTTAGTTAATCTTATCAGATCTTTTAGCATTTTTAAGTATACCGATAACATGATGAAATCTGAGGGTGGTTTTATCTTGTTGATGCTATATCTGATGTATGTAATTACTGCACTTGGGACAATTATTCTGCCGATTGCAATGTTTACGGTTAATAAAAAAAGTATGGCTACATCTTCTGATATGATCGCGGCAGGCTATGCAGGCATATTTGTCACATTGTTCATACTTATTGCTATTGCTGCAGGAGATGCTTTTGGATATTTGTTTCAAAGTACATATTTCGTGATGCTTCTTGCGTCAATGGTGCTTTTTATTGCAGGGCTGATTTCATTGTCAAGAAACTTTAAAAAGAACTACAAAAGACAATATATAAATAACAGCTATACAACACCAATAATCTGTATATCTATTGCGTGGATTTTGATATTTATCATATATGCATCACTTTCAAAAGATTATAGTAATATCTATGGGAATGGTTTCAGTCTGTTTTCTTCACTGCCTAATGGCAGTATATGGTTATCTGCAATCTGGTTTGCAGCTATCATATTTTCGTGCGTCTATCTTCATGTGGATGAACTTGAGAATGCACATAGAGGAAACCAAGGTGGAAATATCAGTTATATGGGGGAGCGTCAATATTGATGGTTTTTGATTTGAAAGCATTTTTATTATACAGGTTTTGAGACATATATGACTGCGATGGTTTTGGGAAGGACTGACAAGGAGAGAATATGGCATTTCATACTTACATACATATTTGTGAAAATAAAACAACTAAGGATTATGATCTTGACAGCTATAAAAAGGATAAGATCATTATAGGCAGGAAAGCTGATTGCGACATAATTGTTAAAAATGCTCATGTTTCCGGATATCACGGCTGTTTCTTTAAAGAGAATGACAAGTGGCTTTATCAAGATCTTAACAGTAGCAATGGATCATTCCTGAATGATAAAAAAATAATAACCACAGAACTGGATGACAATATTGTGATCAGAATTGGCACATTGGATAATAATGTCTTGGTGAAGGTGACTGATGAGTCTAAAAGAATACCCCTTTTGCATAAAGAAAAGAAAGAGAAAAAGGATGGTTATAACAAACTAATACTCTTCCTTTCAGTTGCGTTGGGTATGGTTGCTATTGCTATTTTGGGAATTATTCTGTTTAAAAAAGAAGACTCAAAGAGCGGAGGCGGGGGAGGTTCGGTCTCGTCGGGTAAACTATATGGAGACGTTAGAGCTCTGATAGATAAAGAGTGTCTTGAATATATTGAAGAGTTTGAGCTTTATTGTGTGCCGGAAGATTTTTCAGGTTTTAAAGGTACGTTTGAGGGCGATAAATCTGATTTTGAATCAGTATCGTTTACAATAGAAGATGCATATGGAGTTATTGTTTTTGAAGGTGATATTTCTTTTGAGGAAGAAGAGTGGTCAATTCCTGAACCTGCTATGATGATGGGTGAAAATACACTTATCGTTAAAGCTGTTAATAAGGGAGGTGTTGAGTCTTCAGATCAAATCACCTTCACTAATGGTTATGAAGAGTATCTCGAGAATGTTAATATAGATCTTGAAGATAGAGATGATGATGGTCTTATTGCTTATATCGAAACATGTATAGGAACAGATGACAATAATCCGGATACAGACGGGGATGGGTTGTCTGATTATGTTGAATATTTGATGACGGGAACTGATCCAACGAAATACGATACCCTTGAAGATGGTATATGTGATGCGGATAGAGATTCTGATGATGATGGTCTGACAAACAGATTTGAGGTTGATGCAGAAACAGATCCGGGAGTTGCAGATACTGATGGAGATGGATTATCAGACGGAGATGAAGTTAACACGTATAAAACAGATCCTCTTTTGGCAGACACAGATAGTGATGAAGCGACTGATTGCTGGGAGATCGAAAATGGCAGTAATCCGCTTGAAAATGATAACAGCTTTGAAGTGTACGTTGAAGCCGGAACGATTGATATGCCCGTTATGGCTGCCATAAGAGCTGACTATGAAGGCAATCCTGAATGTGTATGTATCAGAGAAGCGGATAATAATGTGTTAATGAGTCAAGAGATGGTTGGATATATAGGTTCACCATACCAATTAGAATTTGGCTCAAAGGTAAATGATGCAACACTCACTATGAAATACAATCCTGATTGTCTAACTAATGGTGATGATGTAGCAATCTATGAGCTTGATGAGGAAACACAGTTGCTATTTGAGATAGAATCATCAAAGACTGAAGATTTTACTGTTACTGCAAAGGTTGATCATGCGGCTAATTATGTACTGCTTGATAAGACTAAAATTGAAGAAAGCTTAAATGTTGATATTAAGACGGAAGATGACCTTGCAAAAATAGTGACAAAAGTAGCTTTTGTTATTGATTATTCCAAAAGTATGGATGATAACGATCCAAACTATGAGAGGATTAACATAGTGAGGAATTATCTGGGGAATTTAAGAAATGGTAAAGATGAAGTGAGCATTATTAAATTTGCCAGATATGCAACAACTCTGGTGAGTATGACGACGGATATTGACCAGTGCACCAACGCAATAGGTAATATTGTTAATAATGATGGAACTTCAAATGGATGTGAAGGTAATAATGAGGCGGGTACAAACGGTAGCGATGGACTCAGAAAAGCATTAGATGAATTTGAGTATAATGATGAAAAGAATGATATGTGCAGAGCTATAGTTTTCCTTACTGATGGTGAGGATACAGTCGCCTCCTATGACTATAATGAACTGGTTGAAGAAGCAGTTGCAAAGCATGTTTCTGTCTATTCCATAAGCTTGGGTGATGCTGAAGAGGAAACGCTTAGGATGCTGTCAGAAAAGACAGGAGGAACTTTTTATCGTGCATCTGAAATAAGCGATGATGATCCTAAGCTTGTTGATGTATTTGACAAGATTCAAGGGGAAACTATTCCGGATACCGATACTAACGGTGACGGGATAAATGATTATTACACAAAGAAAATATGTGATGGAAAACTTCTTTCGGGAACCGGTAAAAAGCCGTTCGGTAAATATACATATGATGAAGTAAACAGCAACAGTGATCTTGATGGCGATGGTCTGCTGAATGGCGAAGAAATTGTAATTACAGAATTGAACGGTCGAGTATATGTAAAGATGGTTTCATCTCCGATAGAAGTTGATTCGGATATGGATGGCTATGATGATAAATCAGATAACAGACCTATGAAATGGGATGTTGGAGATAGGGATCTGGCTATATTTGCCTCGCTAAGTTACTGTGATGGAAGTGATTTCAAGAAAAGCATGTATACCGAAGATGATATAAATAAGCAAAGTGAAAATGAGTTGAGTGGTAGTTTTTATAAATATGCTTCTTTATCGAGTGTAGATAAAGGAATTTGCGAAAAATGGATAATAGATGATTACATAGTCGAAGATCTGACTGATAAAGAACAGTTCAGTGTAACAATATATAAGTGTCAGAATAATGTTGTGTTGTCATATAGAGGAAGTGGTGCCTTTGAAAAAGAATTTGATGAGTGGATGGACAACATATTAGGGTACGGTGTACGTAACTGCCATGGAGAGGAGATTTATGCAAGGAAAGTAGCAAGAGATGTTGCTAATTCATACCCTAATTGTAATATATATATAACAGGTCATTCATTGGGCGGGTATCTTGCTCAGATAGGAGCATCAGAAATGTTGGCAGAAACTGATGTAATTCCGGCAGGTGTAGTCTATTTTGATGGCATGGGCATTAACTTTACAGACAATTCAGGAATTATGGATTATATAGATAAATATGCTGAATTGAGCAATAATGAGGACTGGCAGAAGCTAAGAGAAGATGGAGAACAACAAAGATTATTACATCTGAAAGATATAGAGAATCTTAAAGAGTACTATAAGGATGGAAATAAATTAGTTTTATATAATGTTTATGGAGATATAGTTTCGGCACTTGGTAAGCATTATGGAGACATTATTTCTTATAAACCGCCAGATGAATATGCTATTAGTATTCATAACAATAATAAAAATACAGATGATTTAAGTAAAACCCAAAAATACATTATAATGAAGATGGCAGATGAGATTACTGATGAAAAGATTTATAAGTATTATAAAGAGTATAAGGAAAAATACGAAATAGAATCTTTATTTGAGTACCTGGAATTGACTCATAGTCGACCGAGTTTTTATTATTATTTACACCAAGGAAATAGAAAACCATGAAAGATGGATCCTAAGGAGACGATGTTATAAATGAAAAAATTAGTATACTCATTTATATTCTTTTCGCTGGCAATTATCGTGGCGAGTTTTACTATATTTGTATGCAACTATGTATTAACACATATGCCATCTGATTATAGAATTGGTTTTATAGGTTATGGTGGTACATTTAATCGGTTCAAAACCGGTGTTGATAAATGGGCGATTCAGCCATATTGGATAATGCATATTATTGGAATAATTGGGATGTGTATCCTATGTTTTTTGCGAAGAAAAGAAATATGTATAAAAATATGGCAAGCAATAATGACTGGTATTTTACTCGCAATAGGCGGGTTTATAGGAGCCAAGCTTTTATATATAATTGAGAATTACCAGAGTGTAAAGAAAAATGGTATAGGTTTGGCCGGAGTATCTTTTTTCGGTACTGTATTTTTTATGCCGATTTTTATTCCGGTGATCAAAAGGACTCTATTCATAAAAGCGAAGGATTCAGAATATATGGACTTCTGTACACCTGCAGGAATTCTTATGCTTGCCTGTATCCGTATAGGATGTTTTATGAATGGTTGCTGCAGAGGAATCGGTATATGGGTTAAAGATAAGCCTTTTGTCTATCCTGTTCAATTGATCGAATGTTCACTTGATCTGTTGCTAATAGGTTTTATTATGATGAACTGGACCGGAAAAAGATTTAGGGGATTATTGTATTCCTTATTCATGATAGGATATGGGCTGATAAGGTTTTTTATCGAATTCTACAGGAATACATCTAAAACGGATAATCTTTTTATAACCGGCATTAACAGACGCATAAACACTGATCAGGTAAGACATGTGCTGTCAAATGGACAGATATTTTCGATAGCGTCTGTTACAATTGGAGTGATAAGCGGTATTATCATATATTTTACAAATAAAAAGAAAATACATCACATCTCCACATAATGCTGTTCAACATAATCTTCGAATAGCGGCAAGGTGAATTTTTATTACTTTTTATTAGTTTGTGTTATCAGTATTTCGGATAGCTGTCAAAAAAAACACCCTCTATACTGCATGAATGCGTGAAAGAGGGTGATCGGTTTACATCATATTTATCCTTGCAAAATGACTGTAAAGTTCCGGGTTCACGAACATGACCGAATCCGGATCATTTTCTCTCTTTTTGGCTACACGCGGTTTTGCGATAGCAACGGAGTAGCGCTTTATGAGTTCCGGACGGAGAAGACTTCTGCTTATCGGAACACCGTTTATAAGAGAATACAGGGTGAAATACGCACACTTGCCAAGTCCGGTGCGGCTCTGCCTGATAGTTGTAAGAGGCGGGGAAAGCTTGGAAGCAAGTGGAATATCGTCAAAGCCTATGACGCTTATATCATTAGGAACGGAAAGTCCAAGCTCCCTGACGCATTTGATAACGCCCTGTGCGATCAGATCGTTGCCACAGAGTATTGCGGTTGCGCCGCGGTCGATAAAGCCGGGAACATGATATGGTGCGCAGTCTGCAACGAAATAGCCGTATACAGCAAGGTTAGGATCTACAGCAAGGTTATTTCGGCTCATACTGCTGAGGTAAGCAGTCATTCTGTCGTCAGAGATGACTGAACCGGCTGAACCATCCAGGAATGCTATCTTTTCATGACCATTCTCTACAAGAAGAGAGATGGCTAGATCGATACCTTCTGTCGAGTCTGTACCTACTGAGCTTACCATAGGGTTGCCCTCCATGGAATTGTCGAGAAGTACGGTAGGGATAGTTGTGGTCCTCAGCTGTTCGGTCCACGGGTCATCCAGTGAAAGACCGATAAAGAAGGCACCACTGTATTTTTCCTGAAGCATGAAGCTTTCGTATTTATTTTCAAGCTGGAAGGAATGAGTCAGTGGTATGACAGAAAAGTTCCACTTTTCGCTGAAGGAAGCTTTCTGAAAACCCATGATGATATCGTAGCCGAAGGAAGTCTCTTCCTCGTAATCCATATTTTCAACAAAAAGGGCGATCCTGCGGAGGTCCTCTCTGAGAGCCTTGCGGTTTATATAACCCATCTCAACAGCGGTATCAAGAATAGTCTTTCTGAGTTCGTCGCTGATGTCTTTACCATTATTAAGGCCTTTTGATACTGTTCCAAGTGATATACCCAGTTTGTCGGCAATATCCTTCATGGTTGCCATGGCCATTTCCTCCTTTCGTGTCCTGTTACATTTACACAGTATAAACCCGAAAAAAACAAATTACAAGTAGAAAACGAAAAAAAACGAAAATTACTTTTTGACAAAACTCAAAAATTGAAAAAATATTAATATTTTATATTGACAAAAAGGCCCAAAAGGATTATTTTAGAGACGAACTACGAAAGTTTACGAAAAACGCTGCGGCGTGGGTATTAAGACATGAATAAGATCCATACGAAAAAATTTAAGGCGGCTATGGCAGTATTTCTTGCTTCAGCCTTCATATTAACCGGCTGCGGAAGCAGCAAGGATAAGGCTAAGACAATGAGTAAGCAGAATGCCTCGCTTACAGAATATGAAGGGCTTACGGCAGAGGATAATAAGGAAAGAACCTGCTATGAAGTGTTTGTTTATTCCTTTGCGGACAGTAACGGCGACGGAATAGGCGATCTTGACGGCCTTACGAAGAAGCTTGATTACATCAATGATGGTGATCCGATATCAACAAGTGATCTTGGATGTACAGAGATCTGGACCATGCCGGTCTTCCCATCACCAACCTATCATAAATATGACGCAACTGATTTTATGGATATAGACAGCCAGTACGGTACCATGGAGGATTTCGAGGAACTCCTTTCCGAGTGCCACAAGAGAGGCATCAAACTGATAATAGACCTTCCGCTTAATCATACGTCTAACTCTCATCCATGGTTCACCGAGGCTGCTACATATATATCTTCTTTGAAAGAAGGAGAGAAGCCGGATGCTTCTAAGTGCAAATACGTTAATTATTATAACTTCCAGGAGCAGGCACATTCGGGTTATGAGCACCTCTCAGGTGATTGGTACTACGAAGCAAGATTCTGGTCAGGAATGCCGGATCTTAATCTTGATGAACCGGCTGTAAGAGATGAGATAAAGGAAATACTTTATTTCTGGCTTGATAAGGGAGTTGACGGTTTCAGACTTGATGCAGTCACATCCTACTATACAGAAGATAAGGATAAGAGCATAGAGTTCACAGGCTGGGTAAATGATACGGTCAAGGCTAAGAAGGCGGATGCCTACATAGTCGGTGAGGCCTGGGCAGACCAGTCGATCTACAGTGAGTATTACAGAAGCGGTGCGGATTCGTTCTTCGATTTCAGCTTCTCCGGACAGGATGGAGTTATAGCTTCTGTAGTAAGAGGAAGCAAGAAGGCTTCTTACTATGCAGAACAGCTTGTTAATGAAGAGGAGCTTTACTACAGTATAGCACCTGAAACTTCGATAAATGCACCTTTCTACACCAACCACGATATGGCAAGAAGTGCAGGCTATTATGCTTACGATGACGGCAGCAAGACAAAGCTTGCGGCTGCTCTGAATCTTCTTTCAACCGGTAACGCCTTCATCTACTACGGTGAGGAGCTTGGTATGAGGGGTTCAGGAAAGGATGAGAATAAGCGTCTTGCTTTTATGTGGACAACCGATTCCACATCTGAGCTGAGCAGTCTGGTCTGCAGAGGACCGGTGGATGCTGAGAAGATCGAGCAGAAATACGGAAGCCTCGAGGAGCAGGAGAAGGACGAGTATTCGATCTACAATTATTATAAGAATGCCATAAGGATCAGAAATGCATTTCCGGCTATCGCAAAGGGAAGAACAGAGATCGTTGACAGCCTTACAGGAGATAAGACCTGCGGCTTCACAAGGAAGATAGAAGGAAGAGACGATCAAGATGTCCTTATAGTGATAAATACAGGCGAGGAAGCTGTAAAGCTTGACCTGAGCGGTGCATCAGAATACAAGACACTGGCTGCAGTGCTTACAGTATCAAAGGATAAGGTAAGTATGAAAGGCGGAAAAGTCAGTCTTCCGGGCTACGGTATCGCAATCCTTACAAAGTAATGAGGTTGCACAGGTAACAGTTATAACTATAGTGACAGTTGAGAGAGACAGAATAAAGATTATTTTAGAAAGAAAAAGAAATGAAAAGAACACCACTTCTCTGGAAGAAATTCTATAAAGAAAATAAAGACAGATCCGATTTCAATTATCACGGACCGCTGGGTGCGATAGTTACCGAGAACGGTACCTTCGTCAGACTCTGGAGCCCGGTTGCCGAGAGTGTAAGACTTAACCTCTACGAAAACGGCGGCAGTGGAAGTCTTAAGAAAAATGACGACGGAAGCTTTGCGCAGGATTATGCAGCCGATGATAATAACGGACTTGTGATGACGGCTCCGATGGAATATGACAAGAGAAACGGTGTCTGGGTATTTGCAAGTGATAATAATCTTGCAGGGGCATATTATGACTTCGATATCACTATCGATGGCGTAACAAAGAAGACGGCCGATCCTTATGCGGTAGCTGCAGGAGTGAACGGACTCCGTTCCATGATCCTTCCGAGAGAGGTTTCGAATCCGGAAGGCTGGAAGGAAGATAAGGCTCCAGAAAAGCAGGGTACGGATGTTATATACGAAGTAAATATAAGAGAATTTTCATATGGTCTTGAGATGGGGGCCGACAGTGGAAAATACAGTGCATTCAAGAGAATGTCCACCGGCGAAGAGTTTAAGATCAAGGGAACGGAAAACAAGATAAACCCTTTAAAATACATGAAGCAGCTTGGCGTCACTCATGTGCAGCTGATGCCGAGCTACGACTTCGGTTCGGTCGATGAGAGAAAAGATGACGAAAACTTTAACTGGGGTTACGATCCGGTCAACTATAATGTTCCGGAAGGCAGCTTTTCAACAGATCCTTCCTCAGGAGAGACAAGAGTCCGTGAGTATAAGGAGATGGTAAAAGCCCTTCACGATGCAGGCTTCAGAGTAGTAATGGATGTGGTATACAATCATACCTACAATCTTGAGAGCAGCCTCCAGAAAACAGCTCCCTGGTATTACTACAGAGTGAACGAGGACGGAACGGCTTCGAACGGCTCGAGATGCGGAAACGATGTGGCATCCGAAAGGTTCATGACAGGAAGATATATCATCAACTCTGTGCTTTACTGGGCTGAAGAATATCATATAGATGGTTTCAGATTCGATCTGATGGGACTTCTCGATACAGACCTTATGAATGCGGTAAGAGAAGCGCTTGATGAGAGATTCGGAAAGGGCGAGAAGCTGATCTACGGCGAGCCGTGGGCGGCAGGAGAAACAGCTATCGAGGAAGGTTTCACCCAGTCGCTTAAAGCGAATGTTGGAAGGGATGCATCCTTCGGAAATATGCCGGGAGTTAAGCCGCTCGACAGAACGATCGGTTTCTTCAATGACGATCTTCGCGACCTGATCAAGGGTATTTACTGCGATGATAAGAGCAAGGGCTTCGTAAACGGTGGCTGTATGGACAGAAAGCTGAAGGAGCTCAGGGAAGCTCAGCTGCTTGAGACCGGTGAGCTGAAGGCAGAGGATATAACACATGAGCCTAAGATAGAGGACGGTGTCGCGAAAGCGGTCACAGCCTTTAGCGATAAGGGGCTTTCACCGATGCAGATGATCAGATACGTGAGTTCACACGATGATCTGACTCTCTGGGATAAGCTCACGATAACCACCTGGGATAAGGAGCTTAGAAAGAAGCAGAACATGCTTGCAGCTGCAACTTATATACTGGGACAGGGACATATATTTATGCTCTCAGGCGAGGAATTCCTCAGGACCAAGAACGGTGAATCGAATTCCTACAATCTTCCGATAACCCTGAACCGTCTGGACTGGTCAGCGGTAGAGAAAAATAAAGATGTTATCGAGCATTACAGAAGGCTCATCGAGATAAGAAAAGGCTGTGCGGCACTTTCAGATATGAGTGAGAAGGCGGCCGAAAGGATTAGGATAGAAAAGGCTGAGGATGGCGTTGTAGCCTTTGAGGCTGAGGATCTTTTCGTAATACTTAACAGTAACGAGATCAACTCATACATCAGTATTCCAAAGGGACACTGGGAGATGATCTACGGAAATAACGATGACCGCGTAAGCGCAGACAGCTTCAGCGAGAGAGTGAGAAAGGTCGATCCGGTTTCGGTAACCATATACAAAAAAGGCAGTGCAGCATATGATTACAAAATGTCTAAGGAGTGGGCGGACAGTCCTCTCGGAGGATGATAGGAGGTAGTATGAACCTATCAGCTATTTATCACAGAACCACAGATAAATATGCCTATCAGCTTTCGGACACGGAGCTGATAATAAATATCGAAACAGGTTATGATGTCGATCATGTTTATATCTACCAGGGCGATCCTTATCTCGCAGGTATCATGGGAGGTAAGGAAGCGTGGCAGGGCAGACGCGAGGAGATATGCTACAAGAAGAGAAAGAAGGAGCATATCTGGTGGACCACAACACTGTTTCCTGAATATAAACGCTGCAAATACTATTTCGAGATAGTGAGCGGCGACGAGAAGATATTTCTCTTTGAGGATGGTTTCTATACTGAAGAAGAAATGTACAGACCGGGCAAGATGCTTTCGTATTTCATCTATCCATGGATGAATCCGGTGGACACCTTTAAGACTCCGGACTGGGTGAATGATACGGTCTGGTATCAGATATTTCCGGAACGCTTCTGTAACGGAGACAGCTCAAATGACAATCCGGGCACAAAGCCTTGGAAATGTGAAAAGATACATGGCCACAATGATTATTACGGCGGAGACCTGCAGGGAATAATCGACAGGTTCGATCATATAAAGAATCTGGGGATCACGGGAATATACCTGAATCCTGTATTTGAAGCCGAATCAAATCATAAATACAATACAACAAATTACAAGAAGGTGGATCCGCATTTCGGAACCAATGAAAAGCTGAGAGAGCTGGTTGACCTGGCACATAAAAACGGCGTGAGAGTCATGCTGGATGCAGTATTTAATCATACCGGTACAGATATCTCGATGTGGCAGGATGTCCTGACCAACGGCAAGATGTCCAAGTACAAGGACTGGTATATGATAAATGAATGGCCGGTGGACAAGAAGGGCGACACAAAAGATGGAAGATATTATTCCTTCGCCTTTGCTCAGTACATGCCGAAGCTGAATACCAACAATCCTGAGGTCAGAGAATATCTTCTGGATATCGTGGAATTCTGGATGAAGGAATTCGACATAGACGGACTCAGATTCGATGTTGGAAATGAGATATCCCACCGCTTCCTTCAGGAAGTAAGGACGCTGACGAAGAGTATCAAACCGGACTTCTACCTGCTTGGCGAGATCTGGCACGATGCAACACCATGGCTCCTCGGAAATGAATACGATGCAGTCATGAATTATCCGCTTTCGACAGCAATCTCAAACTACTGGATATATCCTGAATGGGACAGCTCAGAGTTTGAATACGGAGTGAACAGAAGCTTCACGATGTATATGCAGCAGGCGAATGACGTAATGTTCAATCTGCTGGATTCACATGATACCAACAGACTGATCGATAAGGTAGGAGATAAGGATGTATTTTACCAGCAGCTTGCAGTGCTCTACACGATGCCGGGAAGTCCTTGCATCTACTACGGAACCGAGATAGTAATGCCGGGCGGACATGATCCGGACTGCCGCAGATGTATGCCGTGGGATGAGATCGATGCAGGTGTTTACGACGAAGAGATTAATGAGATCAGACAGCTGATCAGGCTGAGGAAGGAACATCCGGCCGCAAGAAGCAGGAACTTCCACTTCCCGAATAGCATTAATGATAAGAGAACAGTTGAATATATCAAGCTCTGTGATGAGGGCTGCATCAGCATAGTGCTGAACTGCGGTGAGGAAGCGGTTGAGATACCGCCGGAGATAACCTACAAGAATGTTCTCTACAGCAGAAAATACCAGGTGGGAGTGCTTGAACCTAAGGGAATACTTATCAGCCTGCTGGAATACAAGAACTACAGAGGAAATGTCGGATAGCCGAGAGGCCGATGGCAGAAAATATATTTGACTATGAAAAATAAGTGAGGAGAAAGATATGCGACGAGCAGGAATATTACTTCCGATATTCAGTCTTCCGGGAAAATACGGTATCGGCTGTTTCTCGAAAAATGCATTTGACTTTATAGACTTCCTGAAGGAGTCGGGTCAGAGATACTGGCAGATACTTCCGGTCGGACCTACCGGCTACGGAGATTCGCCATACCAGACCTTCTGTTCTTTCGCCGGAAATCCATATTTTATAAGTCTTGAGACTCTTATCGAAGAAGGACTTCTTGATAAGAAAAAGGTTGATAAGGTTTATAAGGACTGCAGCGATGACAGGATAGATTACGAGATGCTTTACAATACCCGCTTCACAGTTCTTCATGATGCATATGAAAGTGCAAAAAAGAAGAATTACAAGAGGGCTAAGGCATATAAGAGCTTTGAAGAGGACAATGCAGAGTGGCTTACAGATTATGCGCTCTTCATGTCGCTGAAGGATGAGATGGGTGGAATAAGCTTCACGGAGTGGCCGGAGGAGCTGAGAGTAAGAGATGAGAAGGCTCTTAAGCAGGCATCAAAGAGACTTGCTGAGGAGATAAGCTTCTACAAGTTCCTTCAGTACAAGTTCTACGAGCAGTGGGAAGTTGTTAAGAAATACGCCAACGACAAGGGTATCGATATAATAGGTGATCTTCCGATCTACGTTTCACCTGACAGTGCAGATGCCTGGGCACATCCGGAACTCTTCCAGCTTGACAAGAATGCAAGACCTAAGGCTGTTGCGGGATGTCCGCCGGATGGTTTCACACCACTTGGTCAGCTCTGGGGCAATCCACTTTATGACTGGAACTATCATAACAAGACCGGTTATGCATGGTGGATCAGCAGGATCGATAAATGCAGAAAGCTCTATGACATTATAAGAATAGATCATTTCAGAGGCTTCGATGAGTATTATTCAGTACCGGCCGGCGATACAGACGCAAGAGGCGGCCACTGGGTAAAGGGTCCGGGAATGAAGCTCTTCAGAGCGATAAAGAAGAGTCTCGGAGAGATAAGGATCATCGCAGAAGACCTCGGATATACAACAGATACTGTAAGAAAGCTTGTTAAGGATTCGAGCTTCCCGAACATGAAGATACTTGAGTTTGCATTTTACAGAGATGAGAATGATGACGGAGAACATGAATTTCTGCCTTGTAATCATTATGCAAACTGTGTTGTATATACCGGTACTCATGACAATGAGACACTTATGGGATGGCTCAAGGGTATAGAGGATGACGTTTATGAAAGAATGTCAGATTATCTCGGTTATGAAACTGAGCTTAAGACTGTAAGTAAATGCAAGAAGAAAGCTGCTAAGTGTGCATCACAGGAGGTTGAAAGAACACCTGAGGTGATAGCAGAAGAAAGCAAGTTTGTAAGAAGTGAGGAAGAGCTTCACATCCTCGCTGACAAGATGATCAGAGCTGCACACGGCTCGGTCGCTGACTACTGTATCTTGCCTGTCCAGGATTATCTGTACCTTGATAATTCGGCCAGGATAAATGCACCATCAACCCTTGGAAATAACTGGGTATGGCGCATAGATAAAAAAGATATGAATGCCTGCCTTTCCGGTAAGATCAGGAAACTGACAGACATTTATGACAGGCTTGAAGCCTGACAGTCCGATGCCGATATAACCGGCGTCACAGGCTCCGAAATAATGCTAAGGAGCGGTGAAAAAACAGTCATTTATTTTTTAAGAAATTCTTAAAAATATATTGACAAGAGAGGGTTTCGGTTGTATAGTAAGAGCATGGACAACCGGTTGCGCAAGAGAGAATATTTAACCGGTAAAAAACCCCAATTATTTATTATGTGTAACACAGAAACCGATCCGTCAGGATCCAAAAAACGAATCAAGGTCCATGAAACGGATCGAAAGAGGAGGAAAAACATGAAGAAGAAATTAGTTGCGGGATTTCTTGCTACAGCTATGATGGCATCTGTATTTACAGGATGCGGCAAGAAAGATGATGACGACAAGAAGTCAGAGTCCAAGGACAAGGTTGAGGTTACAGCCGATGACAAGGGTGAGATCAAGGTTTGGGTAGCTGATGCTACAGTTGATTTCACAAAGCAGCAGGTAGACAAGTTTATGGAAGCTAATCCTAACTACAAGGGATACACAGTTTCTATCGAGCCTGTTGGTGAAGGTGATGCAGCTACAAACATGATCACAGACGTTGAGGGTGGTGCTGATATCTACGGATTCGCACAGGATCAGCTCGCAAGACTTGTTTCTGCAGGAGCTATCGCACCTGTTTCATCAGCATCTGCTGATTGGATCACAGAGCAGAACGATGCCGGTGCAGTTGGCGCTGCTACAGTTTCCGGAACAGTTTACGCTTTCCCAATCACGTCTGATAACGGATATTTCTTATACTATGATAAGAGCGTTGTTACAGATCCTACAAAGCTTGAGTCAATCATCGCTGATTGCGAGAAGGCTGGCAAGGGATTCTACATGGAGATCAACTCAGGTTGGTATCAGACAGCATTCTTCTTTGCTACAGGCTGCAAGCTTGAGTACGGTCTTGACTCAGAGGGTAACTTCAACTCAGCAAATGTAACATATGCTTCAGACGAAGGTGTTAAGGCTCTTAAGGCTATCATCAATCTTCACAAGTCTTCAGCATTCTACAATGGATCATCAGTATCAAATGCAGCAAATGCAGCAGCAGTTGTTTCTGGTACTTGGGATTCAGGCGCAGCTCAGGATATGTTCGGTGCAAACTATGCATGTGCTAAGCTTCCTACATTCAACGTAGACGGTACAGATTATCAGATGAGCGGCTTCGGTGGATTCAAGCTTCTTGGTATTAAGCCTCAGACAGACTCTAAGAAGTACATCGTATGCCAGGATCTCGCTAAGTTCCTTTCAAACGAGGAAACACAGCTTGCAAGATATGATGTTGTAGGTTGGGGCCCATCAAACAAGGCAGCTCAGCAGAACGACAAGATCAAGAATGACCCAGCTCTTGCAGCGCTTGCAGAGCAGCTCGCATTCACAATCCCTCAGGGACAGTATCCTGGAGATTACTGGTCACTTGCAACAGCACTTGGTGATTCTGTAATTTCTGGTGATTATGACAAGTCTTCTGATGATGACCTCAAGAAGGTTCTTCAGGACTTCCAGTCAACATGTGAAGGCTACGCTAAATAATTTCTGACACATTGAAAACATGCGGCTTATGAAGCTGCAAAAAGATTTAAAAATGAACAGGGCGGGGGCACATATTTCCCGCCCTTTTCTTAAAGAAATGGATTAACAGATTAAACCGGAGGGGACTATGAACAACATGATCGCATCAACTTCAGAGAAGAAGCGTAAGGGCAAAATAGGATCCTTCTTTAAGACTGTCGGTTCTGAAATTAAGGAAATAGGCACTACATTTGCACAGGGCAGCTGGCAGACCAGAGTATCATATGTTGTACCGGGTCTTGGACAGGTCCTTAGAGGCCAGATAGCAAGAGGTTTGATGTTCCTTCTTCTTGAGGGAGGATTACTTTACTACATCTTTGCTGTTGGCATGCCATATCTTTCTAACTTATCTACACTTGGAACAAAGAAGAGTGGTTACAATGACTATGGTGTTATGACTTACGGTGATAACAGTTTCTTCATACTTCTTTACGGAATTCTTGCTATTACAGCTGTATTCCTCGTAATCCTGTTATGGAGGATCAACCTTAAGCAGAACATGAAGACCGACAAGCTTATCAGAGAAGGAAGACCTGTTCCGACAAACAGACAGGATCTGCATTCACTTATCGATAGCAACTTCGATAAGACACTCCTTGCACTTCCAGTTATCGGAATCTTTGTATTCACTGTAATACCTATCATTTTCATGATCTGTATTGCATTCACTAACTATGATAAGACACATCAGCCACCAGGAAAGCTTTTCACATGGGTTGGCTTTGATAACTTTAAAGAGATATTCTCATTCGGAAGCTCAGGCTTCGGTAAAACCTTCTTTACAGTACTTGCATGGACGCTCCTTTGGGCATTCCTCGCAACATTCCTTAACTACTTCTTAGGACTTGCGCTTGCAATGCTGATCAACAAGAAGGGTATCAAACTTAAGAAAATGTGGAGAACTATCCTCATCGTTACGATAGCTGTTCCACAGTTCGTTTCACTTCTTTATGTAGGTAAGATGTTCGCAGCAGATGGTCTTGTAAATACCTATCTCCTGAAATGGGGGTGGATATCTAAAGCAATTCCGTTCTGGACGAATCCAACCTACGCAAAAATACTTATAATCGTTATAAATCTCTGGATAGGTATCCCGTATCTCGTACTTATCGCAACCGGACTTCTCATGAATATTCCTTCAGATCTTTATGAGTCTGCAAGGATCGACGGAGCTACCAATATCCAGATGTTCTTCAAGATAACACTTCCGTACATGCTGTTCGTAACAGGACCATTCCTTCTTACACAGTTTATCGGAAATATTAATAACTTTAACGTCATATACCTCCTAAACCGAGGACAACCGATGTCCATGAAGATGTCGGACAACGCAGGTTATACCGACCTCCTTGTTACATGGTTATATAAGATGACAGTTAATGATTCAAATTACAGGATGGCAGCAGTCATTGGTATCATGGTATTCGTAGTCGTTGCAGTGATCTCACTCATCGTTTACAACCTGATGCCATCAGTTAAGGATGAGGAGGGATTCCAGTAATGAGAGCGAAAAGAAAAGCAAATCTTGCGGTATCCTATGTAATACTTGTAATAATTAGTATTATTTGGTTATTCCCATTTGTATGCCTCGTCCTTCAGAGCTTCAGAGGTTATTCTGCAGCAGATGGCGGTGGCGGTATGGTTAATTACCTGCTTCCTAAGAGATGGACACTTGATTCATACAAGTTCCTCTTCACTAAGGACAGCAAGTTTATGAGATGGTATCTCAATACCTTCATAATCGCAGTTGCAGTTACTATTATACAGAGTTTTGTTGTTGTCTGCGTCAGCTACGCACTTTCAAGAATGAGATTCACAGGAAGAAAGCTTCTTATGAATATCTGGCTCGTTCTTGGAATGTTCCCTGGCTTCCTTACAATGATCTGTCTGTATTTCCTTCTTAAGGAACTCGGACTTACTCAGGAAGGTGCTATTCCAGGACTCATTCTTATCTCAGCAGCAGGCTCAGGAATGGGATACTACGTATGTAAAGGATACTTCGATACTATTCCAAGGTCGCTTGATGAAGCGGCAAGAATTGATGGTGCAACAAGAATGCAGATACTGAACATTCTTATAGCTCCACTTTCAAAACCTATCATTATATACCAGCTGTTGGTAGCATTCATGGCTCCATGGTGTGATTACATCTTCGCATCATACGTAGCATTTGGTAAGAGTGACAGCTACAACGTTGCTGTCGGTCTCCAGAGATGGGTTTGGACAAATGATTACCAGGGATATTTCACCAGGTTCTGTGCCGGTGGTATTCTGGTAGCAGTACCGGTAACTATACTCTTCATGTTGTTACAGAAGTACTACGTTGAAGGTGTTACAGGCGGTGCCGTTAAGGGTTAATCCTGCGACGTTCATAGTTTAAATGGTTTAATGTTTTCGGGACCGGTTCAGTTATAAAAAGTGACTGGCCGGTCCCGATTTTTTTAAAAGAAGGCAAAGCTTATGGAAGAGAAGATAACTATCGATGACATAGCAAGAGAATTAGGGGTTTCGAAAACTACTGTTTCCCGTGCGGTTTCGGGAAAGGGCAGGATAAGTGAGGAAACCAGAACTAGAGTGCTGGATTATATTTCGGCACATAATTACAGGCCTAATCCTATGGCTAAAGGTCTTGCACAGAAGAAAACCTATAATATCGCGGTTGTCTGGCCTGAAGATTATGAGGCCGTTGATCTTCCGTTTTTCCAGAAATGTGTTCTGGGTGTAAATAAGGTTACTACCGAGAATGGATATGATATCCTTATTACCTTTGTAGATAATGATAAATACTATAATCTGAAACGTATCGTAGAGAATCAGAAGGTAGACGGAGTAATACTTACTAGAACTCTTATAAATGACCGACCTGCTGAATATCTGAAGCATTCGGGAATACCATTCGTTGCCATAGGAAGCAGCGATGATAAAGAGATAATACAGATAGATAATAACAATTTTGGGGCCTGCAGGGAGCTTACCGGAATACTTCTATCGAAGGGTATGAGGAAGCTTGCGATAATCGGCGGTGATATCAATCATGTTATCACCAGGACGAGATACAATGGATTCCTTCAGGCATTTGAAGATAAGGGAATAGAAGTCGATCAATCGCTTGTATTTCTTAATTCCAGTGATCCGATAAAGATAATGGCAATTATAGACGAGCTTATAAGAAGAAAGGTGGACGGAGTTATCTGTATGGATGATGCGATAGCCGGACAGGTTATCACCAAATGCAGAAACGAGGAGATACGTATACCTGAGGATATAAGAGTTGCATCCTTCTATAACAGCTCAATACTGAAAAATATGGTACCGTCAGTAACCTCGCTTAATTTTGATGATGAGAACCTCGGCGCAGTTGCGGCAAGAACGCTCATAGATAAGATAGAGGGCAAGGCGGTGAAAAACAGAACTGAAACCTCATATGAGGTGATACTAAAAGATAGTACCCAGTGATAGCTGCACCTAAAGGTGTCAGCCGAAGATAGAAACTACTGTTCAGGATTAAAAAGGAAAATAAGCTATATGTTCAAATATTTTTTAAAGAAAACTTCAGCCGTAACAGTTGCGGCAGCATTGATACTCTCAATGGGAACTACGAAGGTAAGCTTCGCAGACACTGAGGAAAAAACTGAAGATACAACGGTATCTGAGGAAGCCTCTGAGGAAAGTACAGATGAGGTTCCGCTTCTCATAGCAACACAGGAGGGCGGTGAAACAGATACAGAGGATACGGAAGAGGATGCACCACTTCTTGTGGTATCTCCGGATGGAAATGATGATCTTCTCATCGCAACAAGTGGTGATGCAGGAGACGGTACTGCTGTTGATGCAGGACTCTATGTTAAGAAGATCGAGCTTTCCGATGATTTCTACACAGGTGTGGATGTTTCGTCTTACCTTTCAGAGATTGAAAGCGGCGTTAAATATTATGATTTTGAAGGAAATCTCCTTGATGAGGTGGGTTTCTTCAAACTCCTTTATGATTCAGGAATCAATTCGGTACGTCTCAGACTCTGGAATGATCCTTATGATGGATCAGGAAAGGGCTACGGCGGCGGAAACTGTGACATCGACAGAGTTATAACCATGGGCAAATATGCTACAGAAGCAGGTCTCAAGGTTCTCATCGATTTCCACTATTCTGACTTCTGGGCAGATCCTTCAAAGCAGAATGCACCTAAGGCATGGGTAGATATGGATCTTGAAACCAAGACTAAGGCACTTCATGATTATACTTATGACTGTGTGAAGAAGCTTAAGGATGCAGGCGTTAACGTTACCATGGTTCAGATCGGTAATGAGACAACAACCGGTATGTGCGGTGAGAAGGAGTGGACTCCTATCTGTACACTTATAAAGGCCGGCTGTGATGCGGTTCACGAGGTTGATCCAAGCATCCTGAGAGCAGTACATTTTACAGATGCACAGGATAACAAGTATTATGCATATGCAAGATATCTTGATAACAACGGGGTTGACTATGAAATATTTGCTTCATCCTTCTATCCATACTGGCATGGAAGCTATGAGAATCTTGCTGAGCAGCTCCACAACGTTGCAGACAACTTCAATAAGAAGGTAATGATTGTTGAAACTTCTTATGCTTATACACTGGCAGACGGTGACGGAACCGGAAATACCATCGGCGAAGGTACCTCAGGCGTTGATATGAAATACGCTGTTTCAGAGCAGGGTCAGGTTAACCTCGTGCATGATGTTACTGAGGTCGTTGCAGGCTTTGGTGAGCTTGGTATAGGCGTATTCTGGTGGGAGCCGGCATGGATACCTGTAGAGACCGTTAAGGATGCAGGCGGTACAGGAAGCTATGAAACAAATATGGCTCTCTGGGAGAAATACGGTTCAGGCTGGGCTTCTTCAGCCAGTGGCGAATACGACGAGGATGCAGCAACATGGTTCGGCGGTTCGGCGGTTGATAACCAGGCGCTCTTTGATTTCTCAGGCCATCCGCTTGAGTCACTGAAGGTATTTAACTATATCAGAACAGGTACAAATGCACCGTTCGGCATCATTAATATTAAGGTTGATCCGGTTACTTTCGGACTTACAGAAGAGATAGTGATGCCGGAAACAGCAATACTTTATTATACAGATGGCTCGACAGAGGAGATTCCTGTTGCCTGGGCAATAAATGATATTCAGGATGCAAAAAAGAGCGGAAGCGGTGTTTATGATGTTAGAGGTGACATCATCATTGGTGAGGAAGTCATTGAGATCGTAGGAGAACTGAGACTTAATTCAGACAATCTTCTTACTAATCCGGGCTTCGAAGATGCTTCAATGGGAGCGTGGAAGATCACAGATAATGTGAACGGAACAAAGCCTTGCGTAGACAGAAAGAACGACAGCAGTAACGTAAGAAGCGGTGAGTACTGCCTCCACTTCTGGGATGACGAAGATATCAATTATAAGGTTGAGCAGACAGTTTACCTTAAGAAGGGTACCTACAAGCTGGGAACCTGGATCGAGGGCGGTGACGCAGGTTCTGATCCTGAGTTCAAGCTTTATGCAAAGACAGATACAAACAGCTATGAAGTGCTTACAGGAGTTACATCTTGGCAGCAGTACCAGAATCCTGAGATAGAGGATATCGTTATCGAAGAGGATGGTATGGCTCTTACCATCGGTATTTCCGTAAAGGCTGCTAAGGGTGCCTGGGGAGCATGGGATGATTTCTATCTCTACAGCACATCAGAGGGCGGCGGAATCATGCCGGGTATGGAAAACAATACTCAGGACGATACAGTAGAACCTGCTGCTGATGACAAGAAGGATACGACCGAGGCGGACGGTGCTAAGCCTAAAAAGAAGAAGCATCTTTCACCTGATGCTACGATAGCTGCATTTGTTGGTGGCGGTGTAGTTGTTCTCGGAGTACTTGTTGCGATAATCGCAGGCGCCAGGAAGAAGGTTAAAACCGATGGCGATGACGAGTCTGAAAAGAAAGATGATGACAAAAAAGAAGAGTAAAAAGTAGTTTATGAAACAACAATAATATGGTAAAATGGTAGAAGTCAGTAGTAAGGGCTTCTACCATTTTTGCTATTGAATATAATGATAAGGAGGATTGCATTATGGCAAAATACAGATGTAAGGTTTGCGGCGCAGTATTTGAGGTACCGGACGGTGAAACACCGGTTTGTCCGGTTTGTAAGGCAACAGGGGATAATCTTGAACTTGTAGAGGAGGAAAAAGTAGTGGCAAATAAATACGCAGGAACACAGACAGAGAAGAATCTTCAGACAGCTTTCGCAGGCGAGTCTCAGGCAAGAAATAAATATACATATTTTGCATCAGTAGCTAAGAAGGAAGGCTATGAGCAGATCTCAGCACTTTTCCTTAAGACAGCTGACAATGAGAAGGAGCATGCAAAGATGTGGTTCAAGGAGCTTGGCGGTATCGGTGATACAAAGGCTAACCTTGCAGCAGCAGCTGACGGCGAGAACTATGAGTGGACAGATATGTATGAAGGCTTCGCAAAGACTGCTGAGGAAGAGGGCTTCCCAGAGCTTGCAGCTAAGTTCAGAGGCGTTGGTGAGATCGAGAAGCATCACGAGGAGAGATATCGTGCACTTCTTAAGAACGTTGAGACTGCTCAGGTATTCGAAAAGAGTATAGTAAAGGTTTGGGAGTGCCGCAACTGTGGACATATCGTAGTTGGAACAGCGGCTCCTGAAGTTTGCCCTGTATGTAATCATCCGCAGAGCTTCTTCGAGGTTCATGAGGAGAATTACTAAAATACGAATAAACATTAGAAACCTTAAAGGGGATGGGCAAAGCCCATCCCCTTTAAGGTTTTTTACATATATTGGTTTACCTGCTCCATCGGCCGCTTGCGCCGCATGGGAGAACAAGCTTACTTGCGGTTACCGGAAGTCCGATCTCGGAGCTCTCTACTGAGCCGCCGTGAGTCGGAATGATTATGGTTGACATAATGTATGTAAGGACTGCAGGTGCAAGTCCTGTTGTGTATGAATTGATGAGGAAGAAGAGTGGATCATCTGAGAGGAGCTGAGCGGTCAGATCAACAAGCTCGTAAATGCTATCCTCCATCTTCCATATTTCACCCTTAGGGCCTCTTCCGTAGGAAGGAGGATCCATGATGATACCGTCGTAGTGGTTGCCGCGGCGTATTTCACGTTCAACGAATTTCTTGCAGTCATCAACGAGCCATCTGATAGGTGTATCTGAAAGGCCTGAGGAGGCTGCATTTTCCTTCGCCCAGCTTACCATACCCTTTGATGCGTCAACGTGGGTTACGGCAGCTCCTGCAGCTGCAGCGGCAAGGGTTGCACCGCCTGTGTAGGCGAAGAGATTGAGTACCTTTACTTTTTTCTCGGTGGAGTTATTCGAATTATTACCTGCTGAATTATTGCTGCCGACTGAAGTATTGTTTCCGCTGCCGGCTGGTGATCCGCTGTTCTGCAGGATGCGGTTGCGTATCAGAGTATAAGTCCAGTCCCAGTTTACAGCCTGCTCCGGGAAGAGGCCTGTATGCTTGAAGGAGAATGGTTTCAGATGGAAGGTGAGAGTGTCACGCATTGATCCACCGGATGCTTTGTCGTCGGATCCGTTGTTTGTATCGCCATTATTTGATATGTCAGGAAGCGTATAGTTGATTGTCCATTCCTCAGGGAGATCGAAGAACTCCCAGCTTCCGCCGCCCTTATCGCTTCTGTGATAGTGAGCATTCAGCTTCTTCCATTCTCTTATTTTCTTAGGTGTATTCCACAGTACCTGAGGGTCAGGTCTGAGGAGTATCTGATCTGCCCAGCGCTCAAGCTTCTCGCCGCGGGAGCAGTCGAGTATTTCATAATCTTTCCAGTTAGATGCGATCCACATAATGATTTCCTTTCGGTTAATAAAACATTATCAGTTATTATACTACAAAAATCGTATATAAAAAAATAATATTTGAGTAGTTTGTTTTTTATGACCAGTTTAGTAAGGTATATTCAGAATATCGGCGATGAGTCTGAAATCGGTGAAGTAAGTCATGCTTGCGACTCGGTTTGAGGTTCTGTTGACCGTCAGCACCAGGCAGTCGTTATTCTCAAGATTGTAGTAGATATATGAGTTGGAATGTATACCGCTCAGGTTCTGCTCGATCTTGATGTTGTCGTCGTATTTGTAGCTGGTCACGCGGGCTGCAGTTATCTCGGCCTGGTTGATGGAAACACCGTAGAACTTGTATTTTCGGTCGGAGGTGTTTATGCCGACCTGGTGGTTATTGATGTAGATGATGTTCAGCCTGCCGTCGGTACGCACCTTTACGCCGCCACCGAGGTCCAGCGGAAGAGGAGTGGAATCCTCGTCGCCGAAGCTGAATATTGTATTTGTTTCTGCGTGTATTTTATATTCCGGATATTTTAGAAGATAGGTTATATCCTCGCCTCTTGAATCGATAACGTAGGAGATGCCCTGATTAATGAGAAATACGATTATGACCGCAACGAGAAGGCCTATCAGCTTTCCAAAGAGAGAAAATACCTTATAAATCACCTTGCCGGTGTCGCTGTAGCGCGAAAGATTCGGGAGAGGGATCTCCTTCGAATCCTGCAGAACTACCTCGCGGCCTTTTATTATGCTTTTTGAAAGCTGAAATATCCTTCGGATCTTTTTGGTAAAATACCCCTGAATGACAAGGATGATTATGATTCCGGAGGAGATGGTTATCGTTGCAAGTGGGTCTACCTCCACGACGTTCAGCTGGAGTATTATCTCATAGAGCAGGAAGGTCAGAATGACGTATTTGGTGAAGGACATGACAATAAAGGCCAGCTGCGTATTTCTTGAACCGCTCAGGTCCCTGAAGCTGACAGGAACCATGGTCTGGTTGGTGATGATCTTCGTGATGATGGAGGTCAGGATATCTCTCACGATAATAAAGACAAGCATAGCAAGAAGAAACTTTAAGAGATAGCTGAAGAGAGAACCATGGTTGTTATGTATCCAGTTTTTAATCTCGTCTGCTGCAAGGCTAAAGATCCCTGTGATGAATTTGATCATATCGATACATCCTTTATTTAATATGATGACCATGATGGTGCTGCTGAATAAATGATTTTTTGATGCCGGATGATACTGTTATATTATTGTTATTCAGCTGCCGGATAATACTTTTTTGTATAATGCCGCATATATAAATATGATACCATATTATCTTGGTATATGATATAATTTCTTTCACAGGAGGTATTTATTATGCAGGGTTTTATTGATGTTTATAATAAAATACATTCGATCCCGGTGCTGTTTTCGGTGGTGGTTGCAGTTCTTCTGCCATTCGCGATAATAATAGTCGGATTCTTCATACAGCTTGTGGGTGAGGCGATAGCGACACTTCTCGGAATAGTTGTGGATCCATGGCTCGCACATGGACTCATCAATTATCTGACGATACCGGGAGTTGTGCTGCACGAGCTGTCACATGCCTTCTTCGCTTATGTAACGGGTGCGAAGGTCATAGAGGTGGCTCCTTTCAAGAAGGATGAGAATTCGCTCGGACATGTGTATTTCCGCAATAAGGGAAATAAGCTGGTGGTTTCACTTCAGAATATATTTATTTCCTGTGCGCCGCTTCTGATCGGTTCGGTTGTGGTTTACGGCTGCTACTGCGCGCTGTTTGTGCTTCCGTCTAGCCTGCTCTGGCTGAAGATCATAATCGCGTATATCGGAATATCGATGTTCTTTCACATGACCATGAGTACGGCGGACATCAAGGTTTATGTGAGAGGAATACCACTTTTCATGTGCATCATACTGATCATTACGGTTATCCTGAGACTGACGAATGTTATATAAATTACGCGCCTGTATTATGAATGAATAACAGGCGGGGAATAGAGATAGAGAGTGTAGAATGGAAGACAGAATAACCTTTTACAAACTGAATAGCCTGAGGAAAAAATACAACCTCATGACCGGTACGGCGGTCCTGCTGATAATTGTGGCTGTCTTAAGCTTTTTCTTCGTTGCAAATAATGGAAAGTTCTGGCCGCTGTTTATATTTCCGGTAGTGTTTTCGATATACCTTTTTGTGAATAAAAAGAAGGTGAAGAATGAGTTCACATCGCTCTATAAAAAGGAACTGGTGGAGGCTGTGCTGAATCAGCATTTTACGGATGTGAATTACGAATGGGACGAAGGCTTTTCGTCGCAGTTTGTCAGCAGCATGAATATTATTTCGTCCGGAAATATCTATCATTCGGAGGATTATCTTTCGGCTTCCTACAAAGGCGTTCACTTTAGTCAGGCGGACGTTGAGATTGAGGAGGAGACGACGGACAGCGATGGAAATACGAGCAGAACGACTTACTTCAGAGGAAGGATAATAGTATTTGATTATCCTAAGCAGACTGATTTCGTCAGAACGACTTCGAAGAAGTTCAGGCATGTGCGCCATCTCAGGAAGGGCGAGTACCAGAGCCTTGAACTGGAGAATGTAGAGTTTAACAAGAACTTCTATACCTATGCAAAGGAAGGTGTGGATGCGTTCTATCTTTTTACACCGCCGATGATGGAGAAGCTTCTTGAGATTGTTCGTACCTATGGAAATGTGGGACTGTCCTGCATGGAGGGCAGGTTGTATATCGCCATAAATACAAGACGTGACGCTTTCGATACGAAGATGATGAGAAATCTTAAATATGACAAAGAGATGCAGGAGCTTACCGAGGATGTAAGACTTATCGAGAATCTGATCGATATTGTTTATAGCGTAGCAGGTGTATCGGGAAATACGATTTCATAATACCGATAGCGAGTGATTGCTGTTTTCTGCGATGTAGTCATACAATAAAAGAGCGCTGATGTCTACGGTATGGTCATATAATATAAAAGTGCTGAAGGATTGATCGATCCTCCAGCACTTTTTTGCGTTTAAGATTATTGCTTTATTCAAACGGTCTTGCTACTCCGTAGATGACCGGGTGAACCTCATGGAAGAGTCCGAGATAGTCCAGAACAAATGGCCTTACAGCCTCAATAACCTTGCCATTACCGAGATAAATAGCAACGTGGTTTATTCTGTCTGCATCTTCGCTCTTGTAGAATATAAGATCGCCGCGCTTAAGCTTGGACATATCTATGTTTTTCTCTGTGGCGTATTTTGCTCCATCCTTTGTGACCTTGACATGCTTCATCTTTACGGAACTCCAGAGAGTCCTTGAATCATATTCGTTTTCAGGAAGTGCATGGTGAGCAGGTGTCGCAGGATATGGATCAAAGCCTGCTGCGTAGAGACACTGCATTACAAGTCCACTGCAGTCAACTGATTCGCCGGGTCTCTTTGAGGTGCAGATGATATACTGGGTGCCGATATTCAGATAGTCGTAGGCACGTTTGATCATCGCTTCAATACGCTCTGAACTGCTGTTGAAGTTGCCTGCATACATTGGACTTACGTAATAGCCCGGCAGCTCAGTGAGAGGGGTGAGCTCGTTTGTAACCTTGGCAAGCTTACTTCCTTTAAATATATAAGTTTTATTATTGTTTACATAATATCCGTTACTCTTGAAGGTAACCTTACCGTTTTCGCAGTGCCATGTTCCGTTTTCGTTTGAACCAAAGCTGGTCTTTTTATCGAGAGTAACCTTGCCTCCCTGGACATTGTACCAGCTGTTCTGTTTGTTTACGGTACCTTTAAGTACAGTATTTTTATTGAAGTCAACCTTGCCGCCTTTGCAATACCACCAGCCGTACTGTTTTTTTGCAAGGCCGGTGTAATTAAAGTTAACTTTGCCGTTCTGGATGACCCACCAGCCGTTGCTGTTCTTCTCGACAGAGTTAACGAACTGAACCTTGCCGCCTTTTACGAACCACCAACCGCTTTGTCCGTTTACGGTTCCCTTCATGACATCATTCTTGCTGAAGTCAACCTTGCCACCTCTGCAATACCACCAACCGTACTGATTCTTTGCAAAGCCATTGAAGTTGAAATTAACCTTGCCCTTCTGTATGACCCACCAGCCATTCACGTTCTGTTCGATAGAATCAACGAACTGAACCTTGCCGCCGCTGACGAACCACCATGCTGTCTGGCCGTTGACGGTGCCCTTGAGGACGTCCTTCTTTGTGAAATCAACCTTACCGTTCTTTATATACCACCAGCCGTTCTGGTTTTTGGCCAGGCCGGTGTAGCTTTTGTCAACTTTGCCGTTGACGGTATAATACCAGCCTCCGTCGGACTGTTTTACAATATCTGTTTTATCGTTTGTGCCTGCTTCAGCAGCATAAACCAAATGCGATTCCGATACTGCAGGAAAAGCAAAGGATGCGGCTGACAGTGCCAGCATTGTAACGATGACGGATCTTTTTACAAATCTTTTCAAATACATTCGCATCAGCTCCCTTTATTAATTTTCGTATACTTCTATATTATATAATACGACATTTTGCAGGAAAATGTGACTGTATTTTATGTATTTAAGAAAACCTTAAGGCGACATAATTCCTTCTTCAAAAAACGGACGATTTTTGATATAGTTAATGTGTATTCCGAATGAGGTTTATGGTGCTGGTCGGATGCAGCGGCCGGAAGCTCTTCGGGAACATCGGCAAAGAAGCCGGCTTCAGGAGCGAAAAAGCCATCGACAGCAAAGAAGCCTGCAGCAGCAACTTCAAGCATGAAGGTTACATCAACAGAGAAGCGTCTGGTTGAGCTATATAGAAAAGCCGATGCGGACAGCAAGAAGGCAGCAGTTGCGATACTTCGCGGCAAGAAGCAGGACACAGGCAATGTACTCAGTTCGATCCTGCTTGATCCTGCATTTATGGATAACATCACGGGCTTCTTCGGACGAGAGATGCCGGAAGACTAATCTGATTATAGGACGAGAGAAGCCGGATGACTAATCTGATGATCGGACGAGAAATGCCGGAGGATCAGAGCCGGATGGATCCGGGTACGAACTGCGGTATAGTGGAGCTGATAATATTATATATAGAAGGAAAAGATCGTGAGCAGATTACCTGAACTTACAACTTTGTGTTACATAGAAAAGGACAATAAATATCTCATGCTTCACAGAGTTAAGAAGGAACATGATATTAATAAGGATAAATACATCGGTGTCGGAGGGCATTTTGAATATGGTGAGAGTCCGGACGACTGCCTTAAGCGAGAGGTTATGGAGGAGACCGGACTGACGCTTATTTCATATAAGCCGAGGGGAATAGTTACATTTATATATGGTGATGAGTCGACGCCGGAGGACAGAGTGGTTGAATACATGCACCTTTATACGGCGGATGCCTTCAGCGGCGAGTTGATCGAATGCAGCGAGGGCGAACTTGTATGGATAGATAAGAGTGCGGTTTATGATCTTCCGGTCTGGGAGGGCGATAAGATATTTTTCAGGCTTCTGGAAGAGAGGGAGGATTATTTCTCACTCAAGCTTATTTATAATGAGAAGGGTGAGCTTCTCGAATCGGTGATAATATGAATAAAGTAACCTTACTGAAATATTCAAACACAAATACATATATAATAGAAGGAAGTCGTGGGACCCTGCTCTTCGATACCGGATGGGCAGGGACCTTTAATGAGTTCTGCGGGGCATTGGGCGAGGCAGGAAAGAAGCTGCAGGATATTTCCTACATATTGATATCACATTTTCATCCGGATCATATGGGGATAGCTCAGGAGATCGCGGAGCATGGACCGGTGATAGCTTTGCTGGATGTCCAGAAGGATTATATCCATTCGGCGGATAACTTCTTTATTAGAAATAAGGAAGAGGCGTTTAGGCCGATCGTCGATGATAAGGTCGTTTTTCTGACTGAGAAGGAGAGCCGAAGCTTTCTTGAGGGCGTTGGACTTGCGGGTGAACTGATACATACGCCGGGACACAGCGAAGACAGTATTTCTCTGTGGCTGGATGACGGTGAGCTTTTTGTGGGCGACCTGAATCCGCTTTATGAGCTTGAGCTGCATAAGGGCACTGAAACAGGAAGAACCTGGGCAAAGCTGCTCCAGCGCGGACCGAGAACGGTTTATTACGGACATGCAAAAACGGCTGAGCTGCAGAGTGCTCCGACAAAGACTATGACGGATGCTGATATGTATAAGCTGGTGTCACAGATCATCAAATATATCGACAGGGGCTATTCTCTGGAAAGAATAGAGGATAAGACCGGCGCGGACAGTGTATTTATCGAAGATGTAAACAGAATGTATCTGACGCATCGTAACGTTGGTGTGCAGGGGATACTCGACAGGATAGAGATCAAAAATAAGTAGTGGTGTTAATATGGTAGATAGAAATGAATGGCTGGAAAGCCGCGATGCCCTGGTGGCTTCAATAAAGCAGCTTGGATTTCCTGAGGAGCTGGGGTTCGAGATAGCAAAGCAGCTGGGAAGCCCGAAGGTCATGAGAAGGATGCAGGCCTACTTATATAATGTAAGGCCGGAAAGTGCAGAGCTTATAGTGGACGAGATGCTTGCCATCCTTACGGATATAGATGCATGGCATACCAAGAAAGAGAGCCTGGAGGCCAACGCAAGATATAACGAGGTGCTTAACAGCGGCTTTGAGGATGATGAATATTAAGCTGAAAAATATTGAAAAAAATATTTGAAAAAAGTACTTGCATTATAAAAATCCTTGATATATAATGATTTTCGCTGTGACATGATAGCAAAGAAACGAAGATTGCTGCGAATGAGCAGGTAACTTCGCGGAGCGAATGTCAAGTTCAAGAAACTGGCGACAAGTCACTGTACGAAAATCATCTGATAAAGAGATCAGAAATGACGTGTTTGACATCTATTCAAAATAGGACACACACGGGTTAGTTGTACAGTAACCACTTGTTCAAAACAAATAAGGAGGTTGCTTTTTTTATGGCAAATCAAGTAATGAGAATCACGCTTAAGGCGTACGATCACAAGCTGATCGATCAGGCAGCAAAGGAAATCATCGAGGCAGTTAAGGGTACAGGAGCTAAGGTATCAGGACCTGTTCCAATGCCAACAAAGGTTGAGAAGGTTACAATCCTTCGTGCAGTTCATAAGTATAAGGACTCTAGAGAGCAGTTCGAGCAGAGAACTCACAAGAGACTCATCGACATCATTGCACCAAACAACAAGACAATAGATGTTCTTCGTAAGATGGATATCTCAGCTGGTGTATACATCGACATGAGAATGAAATAAGATGTGAATTCTTTCATCTTCCTATAATAAGGAAAATGTCCTGTTCACCCACTGAACGGACTTAAAGATCAGTATTTCCTGATAAGAAGATGTTTAAGGATAAACCACCGGTCAAACTCACGAACCGGATGGAAGAAAATGTGCAGTTCCTTAAAAAGGAATGATGCAGATTTAGTATGATTGCCAAGTGCAATCCGCTGTAAATTGTTTAGGAGGAAAAACAAGATGAAGAAAGCTATTTTAGCAGAGAAAGTCGGAATGACTCAAATCTTCGGCGAGAACGGTGTTCTCATTCCTGTTACAGTTCTTAAGGCTGGTCCATGTACTGTAACACAGATCAAGACAGTAGAAAACGATGGCTATGACGCTGTTCAGGTTGGTTTCGGCGAGAAGAAAGAAAAGGTCGTAACTAAGGACGGTTCAGGAAGAAAGGTTATCAGAAACCCACACGGTGCTACATCAGCTGAGGTTGGTCATGTTAAGAAGGCAGGCACAACACCAAAGCAGTTTTTAAGAGAGTTCAGATTCGAGAATGTAGCAGATTACACCGTAGGAGAGAGCGTAATTAACGCTGATATCTTCGCTGAGGGAGATAAGGTAGACGTAACAGCTACTTCAAAGGGTAAAGGATATGCCGGCGGTCTTAAGAGACACGGACTTAAGTCTGGTCCTTCAGGACATGGTTCAAAATATCACCGTCATGCAGGTTCTAATGGTTCAGCAACAACTCCTGGCCGCGTTATGAAGGGCAAGAAGATGCCTGGACATATGGGCTGTGAGCAGGTTACAGTTCAGAATCTTGAGGTTGTTAAGGTTGACGCTGAGAACGGCGTACTCCTGATCAAGGGATCTGTTCCGGGACCTAAGAAGTCATTGGTTGTAATAAAAGAAACCGTAAAGGGTAACTAATAGGACTTTATGGAAGGAGGAACATTAGATGGCAACAGTAGCTGTTTATAACATCGAAGGTAAGGAAGTTGATAAGATCGATCTTAACGACAACATCTACGGTGTTGAAATAAATGAAAATATAGTACACAAGGCTGTAGTAACATACCTTGCAAATCAGCGTCAGGGAACACAGAGCGCTAAGACACGTTCAGAGGTTTCAGGCGGCGGAAGAAAGCCTTGGAGACAGAAGGGTACAGGCCACGCTAGACAGGGATCAACAAGATCACCACAGTGGACAGGCGGCGGCGTTGTATTTGCTCCAAAGCCAAGAGATTACTCAGTAAAGATGAACAAGAGAGAGAAGCAGATCGCTCTTTTCTCTGCACTTACATCAAAGGTTCAGGATTCAAAGCTTATCGTAGTTGACGAGCTTGCGCTTGAGGAAGTAAAGACAGCAAAGTTCGCTGAGATCCTTAAGAACCTCAATGCAGATAAGGCTCTCGTTGTTACAAAGGATAAGAACGACAACGCTATCCTTTCATCAAGGAACATTCCTGGTGTTGAGACAATCATGAGCAGCACAATAAACGTATACGACATTCTTAAGCATGACTCACTTGTTATGACTAAGGATGCTGCACTCGCAATCGAGGAGGTGTACGCATAATGGCAAACTTAAAGTATTACGATATCATCAAGAAGCCAGTCGTTACAGAGAAGAGTATGAACGCAATGGCTGAGAAGAAATATACATTCATCGTTCATCCGGATGCTACAAAGAGCCAGATCAAGGAAGCTGTTGAGAAGATGTTCGACGGCGCAAAGGTTGCTAAGGTTAACACAGCAAACTTTGATGGTAAGGTTAAGAGACGTGGCGCTACATTCGGTAGAACAGCTAAGTATAAGAAGGCATATGTTCAGCTTACAGCTGAGAGTGCTGATATCGAGCTTTTCGAGGGTCTGTAAATCGAACGAAGCTTCGGCATAAAACAGACTATATAAAATGAAACGGCAGCAAGCCGGAAAGAAAAGCAGAATGATTATTGGTCGATAAGAACGACCAGAGAAACGAATTTATATTCGAAAGGAGAAACCAGAAATGGGAATTAAGACATATACCCCATATACACCTTCAAGAAGAAATATGACAGGTCTTGATTTCGATGTAATCACAACATCAACTCCTGAGAAGTCACTTCTTGTTTCAAAGAAGAAGACAGCAGGACGTAACAATCAGGGCAAGATCACTGTTCGTCATCACGGTGGCGGAAACAGACAGAAATACAGAGTTATCGATTTCAAGAGAAATAAGGACAACATCCCTGCAGTAGTTAAGACTATCGAGTACGATCCAAACAGAACAGCAAACATCGCACTTATAGCTTATGCAGATGGTACTAAGACATACATCCTTGCACCAAACGGTCTTAAGGTTGGCGACAAGCTTATGAACGGACCAGAGGCTGATGTAAAGATCGGAAACGCTCTTCCACTTTCAGCTATCCCGGTTGGTACAGAAGTACATAACGTTGAGCTCGTTCCTGGTAAGGGCGGACAGCTTGTTCGTTCAGCTGGTAACACAGCACAGCTTATGGCTAAGGAAGGAAAGTATGCTACACTCCGTCTTCCTTCAGGCGAAATGAGAATGGTTCCTATCGAAGCGCGTGCTACGATCGGTACTGTTGGAAATATAGAGCATGGCCTTGTTAATATCGGTAAGGCTGGACGTAAGCGTCACATGGGCATCAGACCTACAGTCAGAGGTTCCGTAATGAACCCTAATGACCATCCGCACGGTGGTGGTGAAGGTAGAGCACCTATCGGACGTCCGGGTCCTTCTACTCCTTGGGGTAAGCCAGCACTTGGTCTTAAGACAAGGAAGAAGAATAAGCTCTCTAACAAGTACATCGTAAGAACAAGAAGCGGTAAAAACGTTAAGTAATTAAGGAGGAAAGTTCATGGCACGTTCACTTAAAAAAGGACCATTCGCAGATGAAAGCTTATTAAAGAAGATTGATGCTCTTAATGCCAAGAACGATCATGAGGTCGTAAAGACATGGTCACGTCGTTCAACAATCTTCCCTTCATTTGTTGGTCATACAATAGCAGTATATGATGGTAGAAAGCACGTTCCTGTATATGTTACAGAAGATATGGTTGGACACAAGCTCGGTGAGTTTGTAGCAACCAGAACATACAGAGGACACGGCAAAGACGAGAAGAAGAGGTAAGGAGGAAGATCTTAAATGGCTAAAGGACATAGATCTCAGATCACAAGACTGAGAAATGAGAACAAAGATACAAGACCGTCAGCTAAGGTTTCTTACGCAAGAGTGTCTGTTACAAAGGCTTGCTTTGTACTTGACGCTATCAGAGGTAAGGACGTAACAACGGCTCTCGGTATCCTTGCTTACAATAACAGATACGCTTCCAGTGTAATATATAAGCTGCTCAAGTCTGCAGTAGCAAATGCTGAGAACAACAACGGCATGAAGGCTGAAGACCTTTACGTAGCAGAGTGCTTTGCAAACAAGGGACCTACAATGAAGAGGATCCATCCAAGAGCACAGGGTAGAGCTTACAGGATCGAGAAGAGAACAAGCCACATTACTGTAGTGCTTGATGAGAAGAAGTAAGGAGGCAGACGATGGGACAGAAAGTTAATCCACACGGTTTAAGAGTCGGTATAATTAAAGATTGGGATTCTAAGTGGTATGCTGATACAAAGAACGGTGAGTTTGCCAACAACCTTGTAGAGGACCACAAGATAAGAGAGTTCCTTAAGAAGAAGCTTTACGATTCAAACGTATCTAAGATTGATATAGAGAGAACAAGAGATAGAGTTAAAGTAAGCGTATATACAGCTAAGCCTGGTGTTGTAATCGGTAAGGGCGGTGCCGGAATCGAAAAGATCAAGGCTGAGGTTCAGAAGCTTACAGCTAAGAAGCTCATCATCGACATCAAGGAGATCAAGAAACCTGACCTCGATGCTCAGCTCGTAGCTGAGAACATTGCTCAGCAGCTTGAGAACCGTATTTCATTCAGAAGAGCTATGAAGTCATGCATGGGTAGAACAATGAAGGCAGGAGCACTTGGTATCAAGGCTGCTTGTTCAGGACGTCTCGGCGGTGCTGATATGGCCAGAACAGAGTTCTACAGCGAGGGAACAATTCCTCTTCAGACACTTCGTGCTGATATTGATTACGGATTCGCTGAAGCAGATACAACATACGGTAAAGTTGGTGTTAAGACATGGATCTACCATGGCGAAGTACTTCCTACTAAGGGAAACAAGGAAGGGAGCGATAAATAATTATGTTAATGCCTAAGAGAGTAAAACATCGTAAGCAGTTCAGAGGATCTATGGCAGGAAAGGCAATGAGAGGAAACCGCATCACTGATGGTGAGTACGGTATCGTTGCAACAGAACCAGCATGGATCAAATCTAATCAGATAGAGGCAGCCAGAGTTGCCATTAACCGTTACCTTAAGCGTCAGGGAAAGGTTTGGATCAAGATCTTCCCAGACAAGCCGGTAACAGCTAAGCCAGCTGAAACCCGAATGGGTTCAGGAAAAGGCTCTCTTGAGTACTGGGTAGCAGTTGTTAAGCCGGGCAGAGTTCTTTTCGAGGTTGCCGGCGTTCCAGAAGCAACAGCAAGAGAAGCACTCCGTCTTGCAACACACAAGCTTCCTATTAAGTGCAAGATCGTTTCTAAAGCAGATTTAGAAGGAGGTAGCAGCAGTGAAAACTAAAGACTTTCTTAAAGAATTAAACGCAAAGTCAGCATCAGAGCTCGCAACAGATCTCGAGGCTGCAAAGAAGGAACTTTTCAATCTTAAGTTCCAGAATGCTACCAACCAGCTTGAGAATACAAGCAGGATCAAGGAAGTAAAGAAGAATATTGCCAGAATAGAGACAGTTATTGCCGCTAAGGCCAGAGCATAATTATCGAAAGGAGAAAAGACAGTGGAAAGAAATCTTAGAAAAACACGTGTAGGTATCGTTACAAGTGACAAGATGGACAAGACAATCGTAGTCTCAATCATCGATAATGTTAAGCATCCACTCTACGGCAAGATCGTAAAGAGAACATACAAGCTTAAGGCTCATGACGAAAATAATGAATGCAAGATTGGTGATAGAGTAAAGGTTATGGAGACAAGACCTCTCTCTAAGGATAAGAGATGGAGACTTGTTGAGATCGTTGAAAAGGCTAAATAAGGAGGCAAAGAAATGGTACAGCAGGAAACAAGACTTAGAGTTGCTGACAACACAGGCGCAAAAGAGCTTCTTTGCATCAGAGTTTTAGGCGGTTCTACAAGAAGATATGCAAACATCGGTGACATCATAGTTGCTTCTGTTAAAGACGCAACACCGGGCGGCGTTGTCAAGAAGGGCGACGTTGTAAAGGCCGTTGTTGTACGTACAAAGAAGGGTGCACGTCGTAAGGATGGTTCATACATCAAGTTTGATGAGAACGCAGCAGTTATCATCAAGGACGATCTTAACCCAAAAGGAACACGTATATTTGGACCAGTAGCAAGAGAGCTTCGTGATAAGAAGTTCATGAAGATCATCTCACTTGCACCGGAAGTTCTGTAGGAGGTGTAACCGTGGCAACAAGTAAGATTAAAAAGGACGACCTTGTTAGGGTTATAGCCGGCAAGGATAAAGGTAAAGAAGGTAAGGTTTTATCTGTAGACGTTAAGAACAACAAGGTTCTTGTTGAGGGCGTCAACAAGGTATTTAAGCACAGCAAGCCAACAGCTGCTAATACAGCAGGCGGAATCATCGAGAAGGAAGCTCCAATCGATATTTCCAATGTTATGTACCTTTACAAGGGTAAGACAGTAAGAGTTGGTTTCCAGGGCGAGAAGAAGGACAAAAAGAGAGTAGCCAAGGTTAATGGTAAGACCGAGGTTATTGATTAATCGTAGGAAGGAGGCTTAATACTTTGAGCAGATTAAGAGATAAGTACAATAGCGAGATCAAAGACGCTATGGTAAATAAATTTGGTTACAAGAACGTTATGCAGATTCCAAAGCTTGACAAGATCGTTGTAAACATGGGTGTTGGAGAAGCTAAGGAGAATGCTAAGATCCTTGATAGTGCAGTAAAGGATCTTGAGACCATCACAGGTCAGAAGGCAGTTATCACACGTGCTAAGAAGTCAGTTGCTAACTTCAAGCTTAGAGAGGGTATGCCTATCGGATGTAAGGTAACTCTTCGCGGCGAGAGAATGTATGAGTTCGCTGACAGACTTGTAAACCTTGCGCTTCCTCGTGTACGTGACTTCAGAGGTGTAAACCCTGATGCATTCGACGGCAGAGGAAACTATGCACTTGGTATCAAGGAGCAGATCATCTTCCCTGAAATCGAGTACGATAAGGTTGATAAGGTTAGAGGAATGGATATCATTTTCGTCACAACAGCTAAGACAGATGAAGAGGCTAGAGAGCTCCTCAGACTCTTCGGTATGCCGTACAGCAAGTAAGGAGGAGAAACATGGCTAAGACTGCAATGAAGGTTAAGCAGCAGAGAAAGCAGAAGTTCTCTACAAGAGAATATACTCGCTGCAAGATTTGTGGAAGACCACATTCTGTTTTAAGAAAATACGGAATCTGCAGAGTCTGCTTCCGTGAGTTAGCATATAAGGGCGAGATACCAGGCGTTAGAAAGAGCTCTTGGTAAGATTTACATAAGGAGGCAAAAGAAATGTCAATAAGCGATCCAATTGCAGATATGCTTACAAGAATCCGTAATGCAAATACTGCAAAGCATGATACAGTAGATATACCGGCTTCCAAGATGAAGCAGGCGATTGCAGATATTCTTCTCAAGGAAGGATATGTTCAGGCAGTTGACGTTGTAGCAGATGGTGGTTTCAATACTATCAGAATAACACTTAAGTACGGCGCTGATAAGAATGAAAAGGTTATCAAGGGACTTAAGAGAATTTCAAAGCCGGGTCTCCGCGTTTACGCTGATGTAGAGAATCTTCCAAAGGTTCTTGGCGGACTCGGAACAGCCATCATTTCAACAAACAAGGGTGTGCTGACAGATAAGGAAGCAAGAAAAGAGAACGTTGGTGGCGAAGTTCTTGCATTTATCTGGTAATTAATTTTTAGAAAATATTGATCGGACGGATGATACCGTCATACGAATAATAGGAGGTAAAGGCAATGTCACGTATCGGAAGAATGCCTATCGCTATACCTGCCGGAGTAACTGTAGATATAGCAGAAAATAACAAGGTGACAGTTAAGGGACCTAAGGGTACCCTTGAGAGAGTTCTCCCAGCTGAGATGGAAATCACAGTTGAGGGAACAGAGATTCTTGTTAAGAGACCAAATGACCTTAAGAAGAATAAGTCATTACACGGACTTACAAGAACACTTATTCATAACATGGTTGTTGGTGTAACAGATGGTTATACTAAGACACTTGAAGTAAACGGTGTTGGTTATAGAGCTCAGAAGCAGGGCAACAAGCTTGTGCTTTCACTTGGATATTCACATCCTGTTGAGATCGAGGACCCGGAAGGACTTACAACTACTGTTGAAGATAACAAGATCAAGGTTAGCGGAATTGACAAGGAAAAGGTTGGTCAGTACGCAGCAGAGATCAGATCTACACGTGCTCCAGAGCCATATAAGGGCAAGGGTATCAAGTATGATTACGAAGTTATCAGACGTAAGGTTGGTAAGACCGGTAAGAAATAATTAAAGGAGTGAATAAGAGATGATTAAAAAGGAATCAAGAGAAGTTATCCGTGAAAAGAAACATTTAAAGATTCGTAACCGTTTTAGCGGAACAACTGAAAGACCAAGACTTGCTGTTTACAGAAGTAATAATCACATCTACGCTCAGATTATTGACGACTCGGTTGGAAAGACCTTAGTATCCGCTTCAACACTTGAGAAGGGCGTTAAGGCAGAGCTTGAGAAGACAAACGATATCGCTGCTGCTGCATACGTTGGTAAGGCTGTAGCTGAGAAGGCTGCTGCTGCAGGAATCAAGCAGGTTGTATTTGACAGAGGCGGATTTATATATCAGGGAAAGATTAAGGCTTTAGCAGATGCAGCAAGAGAAGCTGGTCTTGAATTCTAATGAAGGAGGAAATTGATACATGAAGCGTACATTAATCGATCCAAGTTCATTAGAACTTGAAGACAGTGTAGTAACAATCAAGAGAGTTACCAAGACTGTTAAGGGTGGACGTAATATGAGATTCTCTGCACTTGTTGTAGTAGGAGATCGTAACGGACATGTTGGTGTTGGTATCGGTAAGGCTGTTGAAATTCCAGAAGCTATCCGCAAGGGTAAGGAAGATGCAACTAAGAATCTTATCGAGGCTCCTATAAATGAAAACGGAAGTATTCCTTACGGCTATACAGGAGAGTTTGGAAGCTCAAAGGTTCTCCTTAAGACAGCTCCTGCCGGTACAGGTATCATCGCAGGTGGTCCTGCACGTCGTGTACTCGAGCTTGCCGGTTATAAGAACATCCGTACAAAGTCACTTGGATCAAACAACAAGCGTAACGTTGTTCTTGCAACACTTGAGGGACTTAAGGCTATCCAGAGCCCTGAGTACATTGCAAAGCTTCGTGGCAAGTCTGTTGATGAGATCCTTAACTAGTAGGAGGTAATCGAAATGGCAGATACAATTAAGGTAACACTTGTAAAGTCACCTATCGGTGCAATTCCAAAGCATAGAAAGACTGTTGCGGCTCTTGGTCTTACAAAGATGCACAAGACAGTTGAACTTCCTAACAATGATGCTACCAAAGGCATGATCGCTCAGGTTAATTATCTTGTTAAGGTTGAGGAAGCATAGTCGAAAGGGAGGATGGATTCATGGATTTATCATCATTAAAGCCTGCTGAGGGCTCAGTAACAAGAGATGATTTCAGACGCGGCCGTGGACATGGTTCAGGCAACGGCAAGACTGCCGGTAAGGGTCATAAGGGTCAGAAGGCACGTTCCGGAGCTCCTAGACTCGGCTTCGAAGGTGGTCAGATGCCACTCTACAGACGTATTCCTAAGAGAGGTTTCAAGTGCAGAAACTCTAAGGAAATCGTTGCAATCAATGTAGATGTACTTAATAGATTTGAAGATGGTTCAGAAGTTACAGTTGCAACTCTTATCGAGGCAGGTGTAGTTAAGAACCCAAGAGATGGTGTTAAGATTTTAGGAAATGGAGAGCTCACAAAGAAGCTTACTGTTAAGGTTAACGCAGTAAGCCAGGCTGCTGTCGAGAAGATTGAAGCACTCGGCGGAAAAGTTGAGGTGATGTAATATGTTTAAAACCCTTGCGAATGCTCTGAAAGTCAAGGAGATAAGAAACGGGATTCTGTTTACATTATTCATCGTTATTGTCGTTAGACTGGGTTCTCTTATACCTTCGCCTTATATTGATACAGAGGCGGTTAAGTCTTACTTCAACAGTGATGCGTTTAACTTCATTAATGCATTTACAGGTGGTTCGTTTACACAGATGTCTATATTTGCACTGAGCGTAACACCTTACATCACGTCATCGATCATCATGCAGCTCCTTACAATTGCTATTCCGGCTCTTGAGGAAATGCAGAAGGATGGCGATGATGGAAGAAAGAAGATAACAGCTATAACAAGAGTTGTTTCAATTCTCCTCGCTGTTATCGAGAGTATTGGACTTACGATCGGCTTCAACAGAGAAGGACTTCTCATGGAGTCAGGTTTTAAAGCAGTTGCAGTTATCGTTATAACACTTACAGCAGGTAGTGCACTTGTTATGTGGCTCGGTGAGAGAATCTCTGAGAAGGGCGTTGGAAACGGTATTTCAATCATACTTCTTGTAAATATCGTTTCAAGAATGCCTAACGATTTCAAGAACCTTTACGATATGTTCGCAAAGGGCAAGGATATCGTTCATATGATCTTCGCGCTTGCTATCATCGCTGCGATAGTTATACTTACAACAGTACTTGTTGTACTTCTCCAGGATGCTGAGAGAAGGATACCTGTATCGTATGCTCAGAAGATCCAGGGAAGAAGATCTGTAGGAGGAAGAAGCTCATACATTCCGCTCAAGGTTAACACCGGCGGAGTTATGCCAATCATCTTCGCTTCAACACTTCTTTCAATACCTACTATAGTTATCAACCTTTTCAATGTTCAGGTTAAGAGCACATTCTGGGCTAAGTTCCTTCAGGGTCTCAGTTCTAACTATTGGTTCAGACCGGGATTCCCACATGCTTACTTCGGACTTGCGTTCTACATCCTGCTTGTAATCTTCTTTGCTTATTTCTATACATCCATCACATTCAATCCGATGGAAGTTGCAAATAACCTGAAGAAGGGCGGCGGATTCATTCCTGGTATCAGACCTGGTAAGCCAACTCAGGATTACCTCAACAAGGTACTTAACTATATCGTAGTTATCGGTGTTATCGGACTTATCATAATAGCGCTTATCCCGATCTTCTTTAACGGAAGATTTTCAGCTGACGTTTCCTTCGGTGGAACATCACTTATCATCATAGTTGGTGTTATCATCGAGACGATCAAGCAGATCGAGTCTAAGATGATCGTAAGAAACTACAACGGATTTCTTAGTGAATAATTAAAAATATATTGCAATATAAAATATTGTATTGCAATTATCAAAGATTATTTATAGAATTAAAGGGATTACAGGGGCCATATTCTGTAATCCCTAAATCTGATTAATGTAATGAAGTTACTAACGCAGCTTTCGTTGCGGACGAAAAGGAGAAGAACTATGAAGATAATAATGCTTGGGGCACCTGGTGCCGGTAAGGGAACACAGGCTAAGATGCTTGCAGAGAAATACTCTATCCCACATATCTCTACAGGAGATATTTTCAGAGCGAATATCAAAGAAGGTACAGAGCTTGGCAAGAAAGCCAAGGAGTATATGGATAAGGGACTTCTTGTTCCTGATGAGCTTGTTGTTGACCTTGTTATCGACAGATTCAAGGCAGACGACTGCAGGAATGGTTACATACTTGACGGTTTCCCAAGAACCATCCCACAGGCTGAGGCGCTGGATGCAGCACTTGCAGCTCAGGGTGAAAAGATGGACTATGCTATCAATGTAGAAGTTCCTGACGAGAATATTGTTAACAGAATGTCAGGAAGAAGAGCATGTGTAGGCTGCGGAGCTACATATCACATCAAGTACAACCCAACCAAGGTTGAGGGTATCTGCGATGTATGCGGCAAGGAGCTTATACTTCGTGATGATGACAAGCCTGAGACAGTTCTTAACAGACTTAAGGTTTATCATGATCAGACACAGCCACTTATCGATTACTACGGAAAAGCAGGAATCGTTAAAGAGGTTGACGGAACAGTAGATATGAACGATGTATTCAATGCAATTGTTGAAATACTCGGTGAATAATAAATTATAAGAGGAGAAAGTAGGATTTATGTCAAAGGTTGATGAGATCGAATGCGAAGGAGTAGTAATTGAAAAGCTTCCAAATGCTATGTTTCAGGTGGAACTTGAAAATGGTCATCAGATTCTTGCCCACATCAGCGGCAAGCTCAGAATGAATTACATCAAGATACTTCCGGGAGACAAGGTAACGGTTGTACTTTCTCCTTATGATCTTTCCAAGGGACGTATTACCTGGAGAGCTAAGTAACACAAGGAAGGCAGAACAACTGCATGGAAAAACACAGAAGCAGCCATAGACATGCTTGCATGGATATGGCTGTTTTTGTGTTTTGACATATAGATTGCGAAGCAATCTATTAATTGACAAAAGCACGAAGTGCGGCGCCCGACGCAGTCGGTTGGTCAATTACGGGCAGTTGTTTGGGTAATTCATAATCAATTACGGGCAGTTGTTTGTATTGTAATAATTATCTCAAAAATTTGTAAAATTACCTCTTGCATTTTATTTCCTTAAATGTTATCATATTTTTCCGTAGCGGGCTTTTTGCGCCCAAAAACGAGGTTGTGAAAGGAGAGATTTTAATGAAGGTTCGTGCATCAGTAAAACCGATTTGCGACAAATGCAAAGTCATTAAAAGAAAAGGCAGAATCTTAATTATCTGCGAAAATCCAAAGCACAAGCAGCGTCAGGGTTAATCCTGAGGTTTTGAAAACAGGTTATGAAGAATGGTTTTAAAGGCTTTATAACTTGTCTTTGTGCGTTCCGGAACGCTGCATAGATGTATTTGCAGAGGGATTCTGGAGGAGATGAACTACCGTGTTCGTCATGCACGGCGGTTGCCTGTAAAGACGGCAGGCAAGGCAAAAAATAGAAGCGGCTGTAACATATTCTGAACGTCATTTTCACAATCGAACAAGGTTAAGTGAATGGAATATGTTATATTCTATAAATATGGAGGATTTATCGTCCGGTATACATTTCACCTTCTGACTCCATACAGAAGTTATCGAGAGGATAGATCAGGTTAGTTATAGAGTGAGCAGCAGGCTCACGGATTTAAAAAATGATTTTACGGAGGAAATAAGAAATATGGCTCGTATTTCAGGTGTAGATTTACCAAGAGAAAAACGTGTCGAAGTAGGTCTTACTTATATCTATGGTATTGGTCTTCCTACTTCAAAGAAGATTCTCGCTAAGACAGGCGTAAACCCTGACACAAGAGTTCGTGATCTTACAGATGACGAAGTTAAGAAGATCAGCGAGATGATCAATGATACTCTTACAGTAGAAGGTGATTTAAGAAGAGAGACAGCTCTCAACATTAAGCGTCTTCAGGAGATAGGCTGCTATCGTGGTATCCGTCACAGAAAGGGACTTCCTGTTCGTGGTCAGAACACAAAGAACAACGCACGTACACGTAAGGGACCTAAGAAGACGGTTGCTAACAAGAAGAAGTAATCAGGTAGGAGGAAAGATAAATAATGGCTGGTAAAGTTACTAAAAAAGCTACTAAGAAGCGTAATAGAAAAGTAGTTGAGCATGGACAGGCTCACATTCAGTCTTCTTTCAACAATACAATAGTTACATTAACAGATGCTGAAGGAAATGCTCTTTCATGGGCAAGTGCAGGCGGACTTGGATTCAGAGGATCTAAGAAGTCTACACCTTATGCTGCACAGATGGCAGCTGAGACTGCAGCTAAGGCAGCTGCTCCTTACGGACTTAAGACTATTGATGTTATGGTTAAGGGACCAGGTTCAGGAAGAGAAGCTGCTATCAGAGCTCTTAATGCATGTGGTCTTGAAGTATTAACAATTAAGGATGTTACACCGGTTCCACACAACGGATGTCGTCCACCAAAGAGAAGAAGAGTCTGATAGAGGAGGTACATAGAAAATGGCAATTGATAGAACCCCGGTTCTTAAGAGATGCAGATCACTCGGCATGGAGCCAATGTATCTCGGAGTTAATAAGAAATCAAATAGAAAGTCTAAGAACGCTGGCAGAAAGATCAGTGAGTACGGACTTCAGCTTCGTGAGAAGCAGAAGGCAAAGTTCATTTATGGTGTACAGGAGAAGCCTTTCCGTAACCTTTTCGCTAAGGCAGAGAAGATGCAGGGTACTGCAGGTCCTAACCTCATGACACTCCTTGAGCTTCGTCTTGACAATGTTATTTATCGTATGGGATTTGCAAGAACAAGAAGAGAGGCTAGACAGATCGTTGGCCACAAGTTCGTTCTTGTAAACGGTAAGTGCGTAAACATCCCTTCATACAAGGTAAGTGTAGGCGACAAGATCGAGATCAGAGAGAAGAGCAAGTCTCTTCAGAGATTTAAGGATATCGTTGAAGCAAACGGTGGTGTACTTGTTCCTGCATGGCTTGAGTCAAATTCAGAAACACTTAGCGGTACAGTAGTATCTAAGCCTGAGAGAGACCAGATCGATGTACCTGTTAACGAGACTCTTATCGTCGAGTTATATTCTAAGTAAGATTACAGGAAAAATTAAAGAATCACGCGGCAGGACCGCAAAGGTCCTGTTTCTGCGGATTATGGGTATTCGCAGTATAGATTATAATTTCGAAGTAGAAGGAGGGTAACATAGTGTTTGAATTTGAGAAGCCAAGAATTGAGATCGCTGAAAAGTCAGACGACAATAAGTACGGCAGATTTGTAGTTGAGCCGCTTGAAAGAGGCTATGGTACAACACTGGGTAATTCTCTCAGAAGAATTATGCTTTCATCTCTTCCGGGAACAGCTGTTAGTGCTGTAAAGATCAAGGACGTTCTCCATGAGTTCAGTTCTATTCCCGGAGTAAAGGAAGACGTAACAGAGATAGTATTAAATATCAAAGACATCGTTATCAAGAACAACTCATCATCAAATGAGCCAAGGACAGCTTATATCGAGGCATCTGGAACAACTGTTGTTACAGCCGGAGATATCAGAGTTGACAGCGATATCGAGATACTTAATCCTGATCTTGTTATTGCAAACCTCAGTGGCCCTGAGGCAAGACTTGAGATGGAACTTATGATCACAAATGGTCGTGGTTATGTAAGTGCCGATAAGAACAAGGAACTTGATATGACCATCGATACTATAGCAGTTGATTCTATCTACACTCCTGTAGAGAGAGTAAACCTCACAGTTGAGGATACTCGTGTAGGTCAGATCACTGACTACGATAAGCTTACACTTGATGTATTTACAAATGGATCCCTTCCACCTGATGAGGCTGTCAGCCTTGCAGCGAAGGTACTTAGCGAGCATCTGAATCTCTTCATCGATCTTTCAGAGAATGCTAAGCAGGCAAGTGTTATTGCTGAAAAGAAAGAGCCAGAACAGGTTAGCAAGACAGATATGTCTATTGATGAGCTTGAGCTCTCAGTACGTTCATATAACTGCCTTAAGAGAGCTGGTATTAATACAGTTAAGGAACTCTGCAAGAAGACTCCTGAGGAAATGATGAAGGTTCGTAACCTCGGACGTAAGTCACTTGAAGAAGTTCTTGCAAAGCTCAAGGAGCTTGGTCTTACACTCAACGACGGAACACAGGAAGCTGAGGAGTAAGATATATCACCACTTAGGCTGAAGTCGGAATAGCTTAAGGCTGTACGAGCTTTATGCAAAGGATAGCCGGGCATCCGGAATTAGTAAGCACAGTGAAGACCCTGCCAGGGGTAAGGAGGAAAATAGATCATGGCAATGTATAGAAAACTCGGTAAGAAGGCTGATCAGAGAAAGGCACTTCTCAGAAATCAGGTAACAATGCTTCTTAACTATGGTAAGATAAAGACAACAGACGCTAGAGCTAAGGAAGTTCGTCAGATCGCTGAAAAGCTTATCAAGATGGCAATCAAGGAAAAGGATAACTTCGAAGAGGTTACAGTTAAGACTAAGGTTGCCAGAAAAGATAAGGACGGCAAGAGAATCAAGAACGTTGTTGACGGCAAGAAGGTTACAGTATTTGATGAAGTAGAGAAGAAGATCAAGAAGGATCTCCCATCAAGACTTCATGTAAGACGTGAGATGCTTAAGGTTCTCTATCCTGTAACTGAAATCCCTACAGAGCAGGCTGGCAAGAAGGCAGGTACAAAGAAGGTTGATCTTACAGATAAGCTTTTCAATGAGTATGCTGTTAAGTATGCAGGCCGCGAAGGTGGTTATACAAGAATCGTTAAGATCGGTCAGAGAAAGGGCGACGGAGCTCTTGAGGTTATCTTAGAGTTAGTTTAATTAGGTCTAAAAGGCTGTCGGTTTTTCCGGCAGCCTTTTTGTATATTTATATTTGAACAGTTAATATGGAAAGTTTGATCAAGATACGAAATCTGAAAATAGAATATATTGAGGGCAGCAGTATCAGTCTGGATATTGAAGAGGGCGAGATAGTTGCTCTGACCGGTCCCAACGGATCGGGCAAGTCTACTCTGGCGGCCTATATTTCCGGCATATATCTTCCTGAAGAGCCGGATAAGGTTGTTGTTGGCGGCCTAGACACAAGCTTTCCTGTAAATACGGCACGTCTTCACAGGAGGTGTGGGATAGTATTTCAGAATCCGGACGATAATCATGTATTTGATATGGTTTCGGCAGATACAATGTTTGGACTTGAGAATCTGAATCTTCCTGCTGAGGAGACTGTAAAGAAGACAAAATACTTTCTGAAGAAATACGGTCTTCTGAAGAAGGCTGACAGAAATATAAGAACTCTTAGCGGCGGAGAGAGGCAGAGGGCTGCGGTTGCAGCGATACTTGCCATGGAGCCGCATATACTTATACTTGATGAGTCTTTCTCGATGCAGAGCGGGACGGTGCGCGATAAGATGGTGGATTATGTGATCGGTGCGGCACGTAAGAACGGACAGACCGTTATAATGATCACGCAGGATCCGGAGGTCGCAAAGCGCTGCGACAGAGTTATACGCCTTGAAAAGGGTGTAGTGAAGAATGAGCATGAGGATCTGGATGAAGAGTCTCATGAAAAAACAAATGGAGAGAGCATAATACAGAAATTCAGTGAGTATACTGAGGCGGTTAGTCTCTCTGAATTAAATCAGGAAATAAAGAGCTTTACTATAGAGGAACGAGTACTGGAGGAGCAGGACGGCGCTGTTGATGCGGCAAGAGCCTTATATCTGGATCATGTGGGCTTTTCCTATGGGAAGGAGCCGGTGCTCAGTGATATTTTCTATGCTTTCGGTAGAGGCAGGGCTTATATAGTCCGTGGCGAGAGTGGTTCGGGTAAGTCAACGCTTGCTATGCTCCTTAACGGGCTTCTGCTTGCAAAAAAAGGAAGGATATTCCTTGACGGAAGGCAGCTTCCGGTAACTAAGAAGAGAATTAATCCAGCTCGTAAGGATCCGGATGTGGATGATGGCATGATAAGCGACATCAATGCCTTAAGAAGAAAGGTTGGTTATGTTTCACAGAATCCTGAGAAGCAGCTGTTTGCAGATTCTGTAATTAAGGATGTTATGTTCGGACCGAGGAATCTGGGCTTCGATAATAACGGAGCTGTTAAAATGGCAAGAAATGCTCTTTCATATATGAATGTGGATGAGACTGTATGGAAGAGACATGTGGATCAGATCTCCGGTGGTGAGAAGCGAAGGGTCGGTATAGCCGGTATAATCGCAAATGCGCCCGATTATCTCATTCTTGATGAATCTGACGCCGGGCTTGATGAAAATGGAATTGACGCCCTCTCAGGCGTTATAAAGAGCTATCTGGAGGCCGGAAAGTGTGTTATTCTGATCGGACATGACGAGTGAGCCTGAAACTGCCCGGGTTGAAGGAAGATTGACAGCAGTATTATGATGCTTGACAGTGGAAGTATGATGCGAGCTGTATATAAGGAAATTCTGAAATGTATTTATACGATGTAAATAAGGGAAGATACGAGGATAAGCAGTCACCGATACACAGCCTTGATCCGAGAGTCAAGCTGTATGGGATGATATTTTATGCACTTACCTGCGTATTTATTAAAAAATACATATTGCTTCTGATCCCGGTGGGTATACTTGCTGTATGCGTATTTTTGTCGGGAGTAAGCATACTGACATATCTCAGGTCTTTGAGGGCTGTATTTGTCATGCTTCTGGGCGGGTTTTTGATCAATCTGATCTTTGTACCGTTTGAAACGGCATTTTTGCTGTTGCTGAGGTTCCTGATGATTGCCTTTTTCTGTATGGTCATGATCAAGACGACGACCTCGAGAGAGCTTCTTCGCGGGATCAAAAAGGGCTTTCATGTGAGTGAAGGTACTGCGATGACTATGGCTATCGCATTTATGTTCCTGCCGATACTTGGAAGCGATATGAACGAGATCAGAGTGGCGCAGGCTTCGCGTGGTGCCGACATCACAGTGGGAGGCCTTGGAAAGCGCCTGAAGAACAGCGTGTCGATAATAAAGCCGCTTTTCAGACGGACTATAGAGAAGGCTGAAAAGATGGCAAATGCGATGGATGTCAGATGCTATGACAGTACTGAACCTCGTACAGAGGTGGACAGGCTGTCGATGGATATATATGATGCACTGTTTATCTTTGTGGTGGCTGTCGGACTTGCAGTTGTTCTCCTGGTGAGATTTTTGTAATAGGTAACAGATATGAAAAGATACATGCTGAAAGTTGCATATGATGGTACCGTCTATTGCGGCTGGCAGGTTCAGCCGAACGGACCGACGATAGAGGGTAAATTGAATGAGGCGCTGACAGAGCTCCTCGGACAGAAGATCGAGGTTATCGGAGCGAGCCGTACGGATTCAGGTGTGCATGCGATGGGAAATGTATGCGTATTTGATGCTGAGACCAGGATACCGGCCGATAAGATCAAGATGGCCCTTAATCAGAGACTGCCTGAGGATATCCGCGTATGGGAATCCTGCGAGACTTCGGATGACTTTCATCCGAGACATGCAGATACCGTCAAGACCTATGAATATAATATTTACAACGATATAATAGAGGATCCGCTGCGCAGGCAGTACTGCGATTTCTGCTATATTCCGCTTGATACTGTTAAGATGCAGCAGGCGGCTGACTATATCGTTGGAGAGCATGATTTTACGGCCTTTTGTTCATCGGGCAGCAGCGTGCAGGACAAGACCAGAACCGTTTATTCCTGCGAGGTGTTTGCTACAGGCAGGAATGATAGCGCAAAATTTGGACAGAATTCCGGTAGGGCTGATGCAGCGGATTGCGGACAGAATGATGCAGCAGATAGCGTTGAAGGAACCGGAGCTGTGGATAAAAAAAATACTTCATGGCGCGGACGTGAGATAACCATAAGGATAACCGGAAACGGCTTCCTCTATAATATGGTCAGGATAATCGCCGGAACCCTGAAGGATGTGGGTTGCGGAAGACTCGATCCGGAAGAGGTTAAGGATATAATAGAAAGTAAGGACAGAAGCAGGGCGGGAGATACAGCGCCGGCGAGAGGCCTTACACTTGTTGAGATAAAATACGTGTAGGATGTGTATTTTCCATGGGTTTCAGAGAAAAACAAAAAAACATAGTATATTTGTAAAAATATATTTGACACTCGGGGAATAATAGCATATAATACCATTCTGTGACGAGTAGTGAACAACTCTAACCATGCCCCGGAATAGAGGATTCTCAATTCGTAACATGAACAGGTAATTTAATAGTTTATCAAGGAGGAACTTTCACGATGAAGAGCTTTGTTGCAAGCCCATCAACTATTGAAAGAAAGTGGTACGTTGTTGATGCCACAGGACATACATTAGGACGTCTCTCATCAGAGGTCGCAAAGATTTTAAGAGGCAAGAATAAGCCTACATACACACCAAGTATTGATACAGGCGATTATGTGATCGTTATCAATGCAGATAAGATCAAGGTTTCAGGAAACAAGCTGAACGATAAGATCTACTACAGCCACTCAGACCACGTTGGCGGTCTCAAGTCAATCACCCTTAAGGATCTGCTTGCTAAGGACAGTACAGAAGTTATCAAGCACGCTGTTAAGGGTATGCTTCCTAAGGGACCTCTTGGAAGAAGCATGTTTACAAAGCTTTTTGTTTATGCAGGTCCAGATCACAAGCAGCAGGCACAGAAGCCTGAAGAGCTTGAGATCAAGTATTAATAAAGGAGGAAGAAGTAAATGGCAAAGGCAGCTAGATTCTATGGTACAGGAAGAAGAAAGAGCAGTGTTGCACGTGTTTACCTCGTACCTGGTTCAGGAAATATAACAGTTAATAAGAAATCACTCGATGAGTATTTTGGATTAGAGACACTTAAGGTTATCGTTAAGCAGCCACTTGTTGCTACAGGCGCAGAAGGAAAGTATGATGTTCTTGTAAACGTATACGGCGGCGGCTTCACAGGCCAGGCAGGTGCCATCAGACATGGTATCTCAAGAGCGCTCCTTACAGTTTCAGCTGATTACAGACCAGTTCTCAAGTCTGCAGGATATCTTACAAGAGATCCTCGTATGAAGGAGAGAAAGAAATACGGTCTCAAGGCAGCTCGTCGTGCCCCACAGTTCTCAAAGAGATAATCTTCGCGATTGCTACAAGCAGCGCGACTACAAAAAAATCGCATCCGCAAGTTCACTTGCAGGGATGCGATTTTTTTTGTGGTCATGCGGCGACAGCCGCGACTGAGATGGAACGGAGTGGAATCGAGGGACGCTGCTTGTTGATGATTCATGCGGCGACAGCCGCGACCGAGATGGAACGGAGTGGAATCGAAGGGGCGCTGCTTGTGATGATTCATGCGGCGACAGCCGCGACCGAGATGGAACGGAGTGGAATCGAGGGGCGCTGCTTGTGATGAAATTGGCTTTATGTGTCATATAACCCGCTTGTATTCGGACATGAAAAATGCTATAATTTTTATGTTTTTATTTTGAACGGAAAGCCTCACTGAGGCTGTGTAAATATATAGAAAAATCAGAGAAAGGAAGGGCTGCCGTGAATCCATTTTTAACAGACGGAACTGTAACAGAACAGGCTGCAGGCAAGGATTTTGTTTATATTTTGAACGATCCGAACGACATTGCGGCTGATGAATATAATTATCTGACGGAGAAGAATGATGAATCCTTCGTCAAGGTCATGTATGGAAATATCAATGGTCAGAATGCACTTTACTATGTTTCGACGGATCATAAGAATGTCGCTTCCATACTTCAGGAGCTCAGCTTTGAGCGTTTTACAGAGATAGTTAAGGAATTTATCGGAATACTGATCGCTGCGAAGAAGGATGAGATACTCAAAGAGGAAAATATCGTAGCAGCGCCTACAAAAATATTTATCGACCCTGTGACCAGAAAGATCCAGGCCGTATATGTACCTGTCGTAAACAAGATACCGGTGGATGAGAGAAGATATGAGAAAGAGGTAAGAGATATATTTACGAATCTCTTCAAGAATCTTCCGAATCTGCAGTCAGATAAGACCGGTCGTATCGTTGAGATACTTTCCGATGATGACAGAACTATTGATGAGATCTATGAAAAACTCAGCGCTTCCGTTCAGGAGGATGAGGAGGCGAAGGGCAGGGTTTCAATCTCTGAGATTAGAGATACAGGCCACCTTATGATGCAGAGTAAGAAGGATACTCCGGGCCACACCGGATATCTTGCGGCGAGGTCTATGCCGGCCATAACACTTACTCATCTGAACGGCAGGATAGGTGAGATCGTTGTAAGTAATGACAATTTCGTCATCGGACGAAGCAGCGACGTTGTTGACGGAGTTGTTTCGGATCAGTCAGTAAGCCGTATCCATTGTAAGATATCTCAGGTTGGAAATAAGATTGCGGTAATAGATCTCGGAAGCGCAAACGGAACCTTTGTAAACGGTGCGCGACTCAGCGGCGGAGAGGCCAGGTTTATTTCCGATAATGATACCATCAGAATAGGTAAATGTGATTTTATCATAAAGTTCCCGACAGACGTTGTCCTTGAGGAAGCGGCTGCCAGAGCTCAGGTCAAGGAAGCTGTTGACCGCGTTAAGGAAAGCGGACTTCTCAAGAAACTGCGCAGTGATTCGGATAATGACAGGCCTAGGGTTAACAGGCCTCAGCCAGCTGTAAATACACCGGATGCAGGAACGGCTGCGCCGGGCGGAATGCCGGTACCGGGAAGTAATATGGGCGGCGTTGATCCGATGTCATATGGTATCACAGCAGTAAATAAAGCAAGTGCTGAGCAGGTAGCGGACGCTATACTTGCTTCAGGTAACCCGGCAAGACTTCTGGTTGTTTATTCGGCTTCGGGAGGAACCGGTAAGTCAACAGTGGCCCTTGCGGTAAGCAGGATACTTGCGGAGTCGGGCAAAAAGGTATTTTACCTGAATACGACAGCTTATCAGACCTTTGGAAATCTCCTCAGCTATGATGGCTATATCGAGGATGATAAGATAGCCGCGGTCAAGGATTACAGAGAGCTTCGCCGTTATATCAAGAGGGAGGTTTTTGAATTCCTTCCGGAGGTAAGGAGAAGCAGTATTTCCGCAGATGCAGGTGTTACAAACAGTAAATACATCGAGATCATAAGCCAGACCATGGTTTCGGACAGATACGATATAGTTATCGTTGATACAGCACCGGCGCTGAACAGTCTGAACAGATGGCTTATCGAGCACAGTGATCAGATACTTGTTGTTACAAAGCAGGATAAGAAGACATACAGAGCAACCAAGCAGTTTGCAGAGCTTGCTACTGTTATCGCAGCAAATAAATGCACCTATATCTGCAACGACAGGATTGAATACGAATATGATGCGATAGCTGACGACGGTGCCTTCGGAGGTATCGAGATCGCAGTCAGTGTTGAGCATTTTAAGAATTATGATGGACTTAAGATTGCCGACATTGCGACATCTGAGAGTATGAAAAATATTGCCGCGAGAGTGGTTGTATAATGAGAAAGGCCGGAGCGTGGATCCGGATAAGGCTGCCTCTTAGCAGCCGTAAAAACGTTTATATTTTGATATTTTAAATACAGGAGAAAAAAGAAAAAATGAGCAGGATAGGATTTGACAATGACAAATATCTCTCAATGCAGTCAGAGAAGATCAGGGAAAGGATCTCGAATTTCGGCGGAAAGCTTTACATGGAATTCGGCGGAAAGCTGTTTGACGATTACCATGCGTCAAGAGTTCTTCCGGGCTTTGCACCGGACAGTAAGATCAGGATGCTTACCCAGCTTAAGGATGATGCGGAGATCGTCATTGTCATAAATGCAAATGATATTGAGAAGAATAAAGTCAGAGGAGATCTGGGTATAACCTATGATATAGACGTGCTTCGTCTGATCGATGCCTTCAGAGGCTACGGACTCTTTGTAGGAAGCGTTGTACTTACGCGTTTCAACGGCCAGGAGAGAGCTATCAAATACCAGAAGAGACTTGAGAGCCTTGGTATGAAGGTGTACAGACATTATCCTATCAACGGTTATCCAAACAACATACCACTCATTATTAGTGATGACGGTTTTGGAAAGAATGATTATATCGAAACAGAGAAGCCGCTGGTGGTTGTTACTGCACCTGGTCCGGGAAGCGGAAAGATGGCAGTATGTCTGTCACAGCTTTACAAGGAGAACCAGCTGGGAGTTAAGGCCGGATATGCTAAGTTCGAGACCTTCCCTATCTGGAATATCCCGCTCAATCACCCTGTAAATCTTGCTTACGAGGCTGCTACAGCAGACCTCAGCGATATAAATGAGATCGATCCGTACCACCTTGAGGCTTACGGAGTTACGACAGTAAATTACAACAGAGATATAGAAGTATTTCCTGTTCTGAATGCCATGTTCAAGAGGATCTACGGCGACTCGCCATATAAGTCACCTACAGATATGGGCGTAAATATGGCAGGTAACTGTATTTCAGACGACGAGGTTACTAAGGATGCAGGAAATCAGGAGATAATCAGAAGATATTACAAGGAGAGCTGCGCACTCAGAAAGGGTGCCGGACGTCCGGAGATAGTAAGCAGGATCGAGACCATCATGCAGCAGGCAGGAATCGGTCTTGAGAGCAGAAAGTGCGCTACAGCAGCTAATGTTAAGGCTGAGCTTACAGGACTTCCTGCAGCAGCTATCGAGCTTGATGACGGTGCTGTAATAAGCGGAAAGACAACAAACCTTCTCGGTGCTTCATCAGCTATGCTCCTGAATGCACTTAAATACCTTGCAGGCCTTAAGGATGAGGTTATCCTCCTTGCACCTTCGGTGATCGAGCCTATTCAGCATCTGAAGGTTCATCATCTGGGTGACCACAATCCGCTCATGCACATCAATGAGGTGCTTATCGCACTTACAATGTGTGCTGAGAATGACGAAAATGCACGTCTTGCACTTGCGCAGCTTGACAAGCTTCGCGGCTGTGAGGCACATTCATCGGTTATCCTTTCGGGAATAGATGAAAATGTATTTTCTAAGCTGGGTGTAAACCTCACCTGCGAACCAAAATACCAGACAAATAAGATGTATCACCAGTAAGAGCGGCCACGAGCAAGACGCGCAGCGGATTGCGAGTCGGCACCGCAGTATAAAAACGGTTATATAAAAAACAAGGAATATAAAAATGTCTCAGGATATCATAAGCAACATACGAGATAATATAAAAAAGAGATTCGTTGGTAAGGATTCGGTGATAGATAATGTCCTTATCGCGATGCTTGCAGGCGGACATGTTCTTCTGGAGGACGTGCCGGGAGTCGGCAAGACCACCTTCGCGAAGGCTCTTGCAAGATCTGTGGATGCAGGCTTCTCGAGAATACAGTTCACACCGGACACGCTTCCTACGGATATAACAGGAACAACGATCTATGATGCCGGAAAGGCTGAATTCAGGGTTGTAAAGGGACCTGTTCATAACGAGATCATCCTTGCTGATGAGATCAACAGAACACCTCCGAAGACTCAGTCGGCTCTCCTTGAGGCGATGGAAGAGCGTCAGGTAACTATAGACGGTACCACCTATCCTCTTCCGGAGCTCTTTATGGTCATTGCAACGGAAAACCCTGTTGAGCAGATCGGAACCTACACACTTCCTGAGGCTGAGCTGGACCGCTTTATGATGAAGCTGTCCATCGGTTATCCTAACATGGAAATGCAGATGGTGATGGCGAAGAGCTTTCTCTCAGGTGTATTTACTGAGGAGCTGACAGCGGTTGCTTCGGCAGCTGATATTTTAAAGCTTCGCGAAGAGGCTGCTAAGGTTACCATGACGGATGAGATAATACAGTACGCACTTTCAATCGTGGACTCATCGCGTAAAAATGATAATCTCGAGTATGGTCTGTCTCCGAGAGCCGGACTTGATCTTCTGGCTGCATCGAGAGCAGCGGCTCTGGTTGCCGGAAGGGACTATGTTATACCTGAGGACGTGATCGCTATGGTTAAGGTTACTCTTCCGCACAGACTGGTGCTGACAACCCAGTCAAAGATGAATAAGTATACTCCGGAGCAGATAATAAATGCTCTTATCGAGAATGTTAAGAGACCGAAATAAATGATCGGTTTATTTTGATCAACTAAGATAAATGAATATTTCAAACATGAAGAATAATACAGAACATAAAATATTTAACATGAAAAGACTGCCATTATACATTTACCTGCTGCTTCTTATTGCAGCAACGGTAAATGTAAGCTTACGCGGAGGCGCCTTTTCTTACATAGTATTTTATGTTCTTTTATTATACCTTCCTGTGTCTTTCCTCTATATGATCTATTCCTCCATAGCGCTTAACTTCTTTCAGGAGACGGAGCATAAACTGTTTAAGAAGGATACCGCCGAAAAATATTCTTTCATGGTGGAAAACAGAGGATTTCTTCCAATCGGCGGACTGAGATTCTATTATGATGACAGACTTATGAGCTTCACGGATGATTTTACCGGGGAGAGCTTCAGTCTTATTTCGAAGGAAAGAAAAGAGATAGAGACATCTATCATGGTGAATTATGCGGGAAGCTATGATGTGGGAATTACGGCATATTCGCTGCAGGATATGTTCGGTATCATCACATTTAAGTTTAAGACCCATCTGCCTGTAAGGATCAGCGTGCTTCCGCTCATCAAAACACTTTCAGATAATGAGATCCGCAGGTTGAATGAGCTTAAGAAGGGCGGAAAACTCTTCGATATCAATTCGCCTGAAGAAAATCTCGGAAATGATATCAGAAAATACATCCCGGGCGACCGGATTTCGGATATACATTGGAAGAATTATGCCAGAACCGACGAGTTGTATGTCAGGATTCCGGAGAAGCAGGAGATCGACATACTTTGCATAGCGGCTGTCACCGAAGCTCTGGATGGTTCGCTGGAAATGATGAAGCAGAGAGACCGCTATCTCGAGTATATGGTTTCGGTAGGAAACTATTTTGGAATGGTCAACAAGCCATGTATTATTTATTACTATAATGCCGGAGTCCAGTCTTATCTGATAGACAGTCCGGTAAGCTTCAGGAAGTTCTACGGTGAGGTGCCTGACAGAGTTGGTCAGAAGACCGCGGCAGGCCACGAGGAGGAAATACTTGAAGCGGCTGCAGGTAGTTTTGTGAGTGCTATTGTCTATAAGGAAGACGGATGCGTATTTAAGAAAGCCTATGATGATCAACAGTAATAAAACTGAAGAGGATAGAGTGTCGAAGAAGATCACGTTCTTGCTGCCGGGAGGGATCCTTACATTCTTCCTGGGCTTTTTCATGCTCAAAAATCTGGGCGTAAAGGATATGACTCCTTTCTTTACCGGCTGCTATCTTTTCTTTTTCTGCGGCATCATCCTGATGCTGGCACATTACAGAAGGACCGGCTGGGTGCCGGCTGTTTGCGCAGCGGCAGCAGCGCTTCTTATGATCATATATAGAGACAGAGTATTGACCATAAATATAGCGGTGCCCCTGGTGTCACTGTTTGTATTTTTCATACTCAGTAAGCTGCTGGAGAGAATTGGCTTTGCCATATTTATGCTGATAAATGATATATTCTGGTGCGTGAACGGTACAGATAATAAACTGCTGGTTGGACTTCTGGTGGTAGGAAGTATTTATGCCCTTGGAAGACTTGTCAGAAAAAATGCGGACGTATTTATCATGCCGGTTATGATACTTATGCTTGCCGCGCTGCTTCCGGTTGGAAAAGGTCCGATAAAATGGACTCTTGCGGAAAACTTCATAAATAAGATCGCTAAAGTTTCGGAATTTGATAAGGAAGAGTTCAACAGAAGGAATAAAAAACCGGAAGAAATAATGTTTACAGGCTACTCAGGAACCGGTGAGCTCCAGGGTGCCCTGAGTACAAAATACCGCAAGGAGATTAATTTTAAGAGAGACAGCGGAGGCGGTTCGATCTACCTTGAGGGTTCGCATTTTGCAACTATCATTCCTAAGGGACAGATGCATAAGGAAGTACAGGAGGTTACGTATTTCGACTGGGCTTTTTATCTTATCAACGGACTCATGAGTGCAGGGATAACTCCTGAGGAAGCGAGCAGCTTTATCAGGCTTGAGTCTGCTGAAATTGAATATATTTTCCTGAAAACAGAGGATATCATCTGCCCGGGGAACGTTATCGGTATCGAAGTTATTTTGAATGTTGAATCTGAAGGGAAGAAGACCGGAGGCTTTAAATACAGAGTTGAATATCTTGTCATCGACAGGACCAGTCCGGTTTATGAGAAACTTCTACATGCAGCTGAGGACGCAAAGGGTAATGAGATATATCCACAGGAAAAGGCTCAGGATTATTTTTATAAGCTGTATCAATTGCTGAGTATAGAAGCCGGAGGGGAGTCCGATGGTGATGCAGATAAAAAGTCAACTGAATCACAGGATGATGAAGGTGAAAATACAACTGTTTCGATAGATGTGGATGATGTGACAGTGAAGGTAGGCGATCATAGCGGTTTGGGCACGTTATTTGATCCTTTCAGATATTTTATGCTGGAAGAGCGTACAGAGTACTGGGATGAATACATCGATGCCGTTAATTCCGGAAAACCGCTTCCGGACAAGCAGAAATATGATATAGCTTATCTGTTCAGCGGTGAATATGATATAGACAGCTATCTTGATACATCAATGGCTACGGAGAGGATGGAGGAGCTTGTTAAAAGCATCACCGACGGTCTTGGCAGCGCCTACGATAAGGCTGTCGCTATCGAGGCATATCTTCGTTCGCATTGCAAATACAACAAGAAGACCGATCTTCGCGGCTATGATAATTTCGTTGATGCATTTTTATTTGAAGTAAAAAAGGGCTACTGCGTTCACTATGCTTCTGCTATGGCTGTAATGCTAAGAATAGCGGGGGTTCCTTCAAGATATGTCAGCGGTTATCATTTCAATTACAGAACGACCGCGGTAATGAGCAGTGATGCTCATGCCTGGGTAGAAGCTTATATTAGTGGAATCGGCTGGGTACCTTTCGAACCGACCGGAGTCAGTGTTGAGATGAACCAGTCAAGCTATGAACCGGACGACATCATATCGGACGATGATGTGTTGATCACGACTACAGAAGAAATAGTCGATAATAAAAAGAAGACGACTGAATTCGCAGCAGTCCTTCGGCTGATACTTCGTTATCTTGTGATCATAATTGCTGCAGCGGCTCTCTTCGTACTCATAACTCTCGCTGTGAAGAAGATAATTTTCCGTCACCTTCCTCCAGCCCGCAAGCTGCAGGAGATAGTGAAAATACAACTTCGCAATATTGAGAAACGCATTGATAATGCTGATGAGATTAAAGAACTTAGATTAAATAATTCATCGCTTTATAATTATTTGAATTATACTGTTGGTAAGTATGAGAAAGAAGATCTTAAGGAACTCCTCGATGTCTATTACCGGGTGAGATTCCGAGGCGATGAGATCACTGAAGATGATATCCGTAGAATTCTAAGTAAAACAAAATAATTTATATACAAGGTCTCAAGGGGATGGGCATAGCCCATCCCCTTCTTAAATTAACAGTTGACAAACTCCCCGGAAGTAGATATCATATGCTTTGGCACGTTAACGCAGTAAAGCGCCGCCGCGCCAGAGAAAAATAATGTAAGGGAGTATGAAAAAATGGCAGTAAAGATCTTGTTACTCGTAGTATTTTTCAGCGTTATGATCGGCGTTGGATTCTATTCAAGAAAGAAAGCCAGAAACGTAAATGACTACGTTCTCGGCGGACGTTCGGTGGGACCGTGGATATCGGCTTTTGCATTCGGTACGTCTTATTTCTCATCAGTTGTATTTATCGGATACGCAGGACAGTTTGGATGGAAATACGGCCTTTCATCAACCTGGATCGGACTTGGAAATGCATTTATCGGAAGCCTTCTTGCATGGCTTGTTCTCGGTAGAAGAACAAGGATCATGACTCAGGCGCTGGATGCAAGAACCATGCCGGAATATTTCGGTAAGAGATTCGATTCCAAGGCACTCAGGATCACAGGTTCAGTCATCGCTTTCGTATTCCTTGTACCATATACAGCAGGCGTTTATAACGGCCTTTCAAGACTTTTCGGAATGGCTTTCGATGTTGATTATAAGGTCTGCATCATCGTAATGGCTCTTCTTACAGGAGTTTACGTTGTTGTCGGTGGTTACATGGCAACAGCTCTTAACGATTTCATTCAGGGTATCATCATGCTGATCGGTATCTGCGCTGTAATCGGTGCAGTGCTTTCAGGAAAGGGCGGCTTCCTTCAGGCATTAAAGGATCTGTCAAATATCCCGGTAGAATCAGCAGTTACAACAGGACCTCTTCAGGGAAGTCAGGGTCTCTTCGCAAGCTTCTTTGGACCGGACCCACTGAATCTCCTCGGAGTTGTAGTTCTTACATCACTCGGAACCTGGGGACTTCCTCAGATGGTTCACAAGTTCTATGCTATTAAGGACGAGAAGGCTATTAAGACAGGTACCATCGTTTCTACATTCTTCGCTATCGTTGTTGCAGGCGGATGCTACTTCCTCGGAGGTTTCGGACGTCTCTTCGGTTCTGAGCCCGGAATCATCAATGCAGACGGTTCTGTTGCATACGATAACGTAGTACCTACAATGCTTTCAACACTTCCTGACATACTTATCGGTATCGTAGTCGTACTTGTATTTTCAGCATCAATGTCTACACTTTCATCACTTGTTCTTACATCAAGCTCAACACTTACACTTGACCTCATCAAGCCGACTGTAGGTAAGGAGATGAAGGATAAGACTCAGGTTAGACTTATGCAGGTATTTGTAGTTGTATTCGTTGTGCTTTCAGTTGTTATCGCATTCAACCCACCTACATTCATTGCACAGCTGATGGGCGTTTCATGGGGCGCACTTGCGGGAGCTTTCCTGGCACCGTTCATGTACGGTCTCTACTCAAAGAAGATCACAAAGGCTTCTGTTTGGGCAAGCTACATCGTAGGAGTAGGCTTCACACTTGCAAATATATTTGCTTCACAGGCTGGACATCCTATCATTGCATCACCGATCAATGCAGGTGCTCTGACAATGATCGCAGGACTTATCATAGTTCCTATCGTAAGTATCGTTACTCCAAAGCCTTCTAAGGAGAAGATGGATGAGCTCTTCAAGTGCTACGACAGAACAGTGGTTGTACACAGCAAAACATCCCTTGAGGAAGAAGCAAAGTAATAATTGTGTTACGTGAAAATATAATATCTCGTGTTTGAGATGGATGATTCAGTACCGGGTCGCAGATTTAAAACTGTGGCCCGGTATTTTTGCAGCTTTGTCGCTTTTTGTTAATATCTGCTGTGAGATGATCAGACCTCAGGAAGGCTATGATCATAAAACGGTGATCCTCTATGCGCATGGAGGAGGTTATATCAGCGGTGGACTTAATTATTCCAGAGTTCTTGCGTCTAAGATGGCTATAGCCACAGGGCTTGCTGTATTTACCTTTGAATACAGGCTGGCGCCTGAACATCCATATCCTGCGGCATTAAATGATGGCATGGCAGTATGGGAGTTTCTTACAAAGAGCAGATTTAAGCCGGACAGGATAATCTTAGCCGGTGATTCGGCAGGCGGAAATCTTGCCTTGATCATGGCACAGAAGATCAGGCAGAAGGAACAGGCTGTGCCGAAAGGACTCATACTTTTCAGCCCATGGGTTGATATGACCCTGACAAATGACAGCTATGAGGAGAAAGCGGCGCTTGACCCGATCCTTACTAAGAAGTTTGTCACGGAGGCTGCGGATGCTTATATTGCCGGTCATGGTGAAGCGGAGGAGCCTCAGTTTAGTCCTATAAATGGCAGCTTTGAAGATTTTCCGCCGACACTCATCATGGTGGGAGAAAATGAGATACTCCTGGATGACAGCATTAAGCTCAGGGAAAAGATCATCAGTGAAGGTGGAAGAGCTGAGCTTGATATTGAACCGGACGGCTGGCATGTGTATCAGCTGACACCTCTGCCGATATCTAAAAAGGCCATGAACAAAGTCACTGAATTCGTGAGTAGTATTAACTGATCTGAAAATAAAACAGGATCAGTAGTTGAAAGAATTAACTGATCTAAAGATAAAATAGAGGTTAGTAATGGAAAATGTAAACTGGTATAAAATGGATAATGTAGCGAAGGTCTTCCTTGCAACCTGCTCAAAGCGGGATACAAGGACACTTCGTTTAAGCTGTACTCTGAAGGAGGATGTGGATCCTGAAATACTTCAGAAGGCTGTGCTGCTTGCTATATACGACAGACCGCAGTTTCAGGTGCGTATCCGCAGAGGAATATTTTGGCATTATCTTGAGGATACCGATATCGAACCTGTAGTTACTGAAGAGCATGACAGGATATGTCCGGTCTTATATGTGCCGGCAAAAGCCATGCTCCATTATCAGGTTACATATTTCGGAAGACGTATAAATCTTGATATGTTCCATGCACTGGCTGACGGAACCGGTGCCATGGAATTCCTGAAGATCATTGTTTTTCATTATATACAGCTTAAGCATCCGGGAAGATTTGAGGAAACAAATATTCTTTCGGGAGCTTCGGAGGATGATCTCAATCAGGACAGCTATAAGCAGTTCTTTGGAAATAAGGGACTGGTCAAGTCTGAGTCCTACGGAAAGGCTTATCATCCGAGAGGCATAAAACTTCCGTACAATCAGCTGCAGTTCTTTGAGATACATATGCCGGCAAAACAGATATTGGCGAAGGTGAAAGAACTTAATGTGTCACTTACAAGCTATATTGCTGCTGCGTGGATGCTTGCCATATACGGAGATATGCCGCCGCTCCGCCGCAATATGCCTGTGACGATCTCGCTGCCGGTCAATCTCAGAAATTATTATCCGTCAAATACATCAAGGAATTTCTTTAACAATGTTTCGGTATCGCATGTATTTGATAAGGAGACAAGTATAGAGGAGCTTGCGGCTGAGTTTGATGCGAGACTTAAAAGTCTGTTAACAGAAGATAATATTAAGGCTCAGATGGACAGCTTTGAGACCATGGAATATGTTGCTCCGGTCCGTCCGGTTCCACTGTTTATCAAGCAAAGGGTTGTGAAATATTTTACTGCCAGATCTAACAGGAAGGTGTCTATGGTACTGTCAAATATGGGTAAGCAGAGCATGCCGGGAGAGCTTAATGATATGGTTGAGACCTTTACAGGCTTCTGCAGCTCGAATAATATATTTTCGACCATATTCAGCTTTAAGGACGATCTGTCCCTGGGAGTTGCTTCTCCTTATATGAATACAGGCGTTGTTAAAAATATGGTCAGGAGACTTTCTGAGTCGGGAATTGATATAAAAGTCTATGCAACGGAGGTATTTAAATGATGAAAAAATGTCCTTATTGCAAGATAGAGGTTGGCGGAAATCCGGACAAATGTCCGCTTTGTCAGAGCAGACTCAGCGGTGAAGGTGGAGAAACGCATTTTCCGCAGCTGAAGGCCCTGAAGGTCCGTTCGTTTATTTATAAATTGCAGATGCTTATAGTTCTGAGTATCGTCATCGTCGGGCTCGGCTTTGATTTTCTTCACAAAGTACGTATACCGGAGTTTCCAAAGCTGCACTGGAGCCTGATACTTGCCATGTGGCTCCTTGCCTTTGAGTTTTTTATCATGAGACAGTTCAGACCGGATACGGGATCGGCAAGGAAAGTGACTCTTATTCTGATCGTCATGCTGATCATGCTGCTTGTTACGGCCAAATATTTTGAGTTCATGGGACTTGTGGTCAACTGGGTGGTGCCGATAGTTCTGGCTGCCATGATGACCACGAATTTTGTCCTGGCAATGATAGACAGACATGGAAATACCATGGCGTATCTGCTTTCGGGCTTTGTATTTGGACTTGTGCCATGCTGCATACATTTTATTGCTGAGGGTAAGATGTCCATAACCTGGCTGGTATGCACGATGGTAGGTCTGATCCTGCTTGTGGGTGCTGTTATTTTCAGAGGCCGATCTGTGGTTGGAGAGATTCAGAGAAGGTTTAATCTGTAATCCGGCTGTTAATATTTATTAATGCTTTTTAAGACTTTGAGGTTAACTTAATACTTGATTTTTTCGGTCAGATAACATAAGATAAAGGGTATAGTTGATTAACTGTGCCCTTTATTTTTGTGGGCAAAATAACTGTTAGGCAGGCAAATAAAAATGGTAGATAATGAAAAGGTCAGGATAATGACCAGGATCGCTATTTACGAGAAGAACAATGAGCACGAGGGACTTGCTCTGGCGAAGTACTTCAAAGAGGATTACATCAGATACAATCTTCTGAAGACACTTGTCACATCAACCTTCTGTTTCTGGACGTTTGTAGCGGTATCTGTACTTGTTGATTTTGAAAAATATCTTTCTGAATTTGGATCGGCGAATTACTTTAAGATCGTAAGCAGGCTTATGATGAATTACTGCTTATTCTTACTGATATTTGAGCTTGTTGCCTTAGTGGCATATTCTTACAGGCATTATAAAGCTAAACCCGGACTTGTTGAGTATAACGGAAATCTCAGAAGACTGATCGAATATTATGACAGACTTGAGACCACCGATACAAAGAAATATAAGGTCAGCAGCAATATCGGGGGCGACATAGATGACCTTGATATGAGTACATTCAAACGTGACAAAGGAGAGAAGGATAAATGAAAGATCTTGTAAAGATCAAAAATAAAATCAGGGATTTTATCAGAAATTTCGATGACATAATCGTTCCTGTCATACGTCTTATCTGGGCATTTGTAGTATTTACGTCGATCAATAAGGTATTTACCTATTCATCGCTTTTCAGCAAGGAAATATTTGTTCTCCTTATTTCAATCTTATGTGCACTTATGCCGGATGCATTTATGCTTTTTGTAGTCGGTACTGTTATAAGTGTCAATTCCTTCGCAGTCAGCCTTGAGTCGGGACTTTTCTTCGTACTCCTTTTCGTGGCTATGTATTGTGTATATCTGAGATTTTTCCCGAAGCATTGTTATATACTGCTTCTTTCATTTGTATTTACCTACATGTCTTTCTCGGGAATACTTCCACTCTTCATAGGAGTTATTGCCGGCATCGCAGGTGCGGCTCCGGCTGCTTTCGGAATCATCATCTATTTCTATGGACAGGTTTTGAAGGATGTGGATATCTCTATCAGATTTGCGGCTGATCCTGACAAGGTTGAAGTGTTCAATCAGATGAAGAAATATTTCCAGGATAACAAGGAAATGATCGGCATGATAGCAGCCTTTGCGGTTACTATCATCGTTACAGGAATTCTTTACAGAATGTCCTTCAAATTCTCACAGTATGTTGCGATCGGCGTTGGTGCCATCGTAAATATAATCGCATTCTCGGTTGCAGGTGGCAAGGTTGGCTTTAAGTTTGATATGGGCAGCATTGTTATTTCAACTTTTTTCGGACTTATATTTGTTGCTTTCTTCCAGTTCTGCAAGGGACTTATCGATTACAGGAAGACAGAGCGTGTTCAGTTTGAGGATGATGAATATTATTACTATGTCAAGGCTGTTCCAAAGTTCGGCGAGGACCTTGAGAAGGCTGCACGTATGAGAAAGCAGGCAGCTGCAGCAGCTAAGAATCCACCGCTCAGCAAGTCTCTTACACCTGCAGAGGCAAGACAGAGACAGATGGAGGCGGAGAGAAGAAAGAAGGCGGCTCAGGCAGCGCAGGGCCAGACCGAAGGACTTCAGGCTCAGGCAGCACAGGCAGGCGCAGCTAAGGGTGAGCTTCAGGCTCCTGCAGTACGTAAGTCAATGAGTGCTGCTCAGCCTCAGGATATGGATAAGACTGCAAGACCTGCACAGAATCCACAGAGACCGGCACAGGGTGCTCAGAACGCACAGAGACCTGCAGCTGCTCCGGCGGCTAAGTCTGCAGCAGAGGCAGTCAGACCGGCAGCGCAGAGCAGTGCAGAGGCAGTTAATCCTCCAAAGACAGTGATGGAAAGTACAAGTCCTACTCAACAGGCAGTTAAGCAGGCAGAGCAGGATTTCAATAAAACAATAGATGACGCTCTTACAAGAAGCACAGTACAGCCGGGCGGCTTTATAGATGTTGAGAGGCAGACTACACCTGCTGTTTATGCATCGACAGGAACTGCTCAGCCTGCTGCTAAGAAGAAACCGGTTCAGCCAAAGGCAGCGCCGGCAGCGTCAGCAAAGAATTCTAACAGAAATCCAAATAGAAATCCTAACAGAAACCCAAACAGGAATCCAAACAGGAATCCTAACAGGGCACAGGATATGGATGTAGAAGACTAATCGGAAGAGTGGATATCCGGATGATATCCCGGCTTTCGTAATGTAAATGGGGTGTGCATAGTGTATGGTTTCTGGCTACAGATCAAGCAGTATTTTGACTGGTTCTATATTCCAAGTATAGGCTGGCAGGATGTACTTGATATCATCATAATTGCATATATCATCTATCACATATTGGCATGGATAAAGCAAAGCCGCGCGTGGACACTGCTTCGTGGTATGATACTTGTCGCTTTTTTTATCGGGCTTGCAGCAATATTCAGGTTGAATACGCTGCTTTACCTTGCGAAAAACACGATAAGTGTCGGCATTATCGCCGTCATTATACTCTTCCAGCCGGAGCTCCGTCATGCTCTTGATGAGCTTGGAAGGAAGAAGATCCTTAAACACATATTCACATTTGATGACAAGAAAAGCGGAGAGCAGAAGATCAATGACAAGACTATCTTCGAGCTCGTTAAGACGTCTGTTGAACTTTCGAAGGATAAGACAGGCGCTCTTATTGTGCTTGAACATGATACACCGCTCGGTGAGTACGAGCAGACCGGTATCAGTATAGATGCGCTTGTTACAGAACAGCTCCTGGTAAATATATTTGAGAAGAATACACCTCTTCACGACGGCGCGGTGATCATCAGAAATAACCGTGTTGTTGCGGCAACCTGTTACCTGCCTCTGACAGAGAGAAATGATGTTAACAAGAAGCTGGGAACAAGGCACAGAGCCGGCCTCGGAATAAGCGAGGTTACTGACAGTATGACTATTATTATTTCCGAGGAGACCGGAAATATTTCAGTTGCATATATGGGTTCTCTTTACAAGGATCTTGATGAGGACAGCCTCAGACGTCATCTTCAGATTCTCCAGGACAGAACTGATGAGATCAGAGTCCACAGAAAACATAAAAAAGGGGGCGTGAAGAATGAAGAACAAGTCTGAAAAAGGGTTCTTTAAGTCAATATGGCTGAAGCTCCTTTCACTCGTTATCGCCTTCGTGATATGGCTGATCGTTGTAAATGTTGATGACTATAAGGTTATCAAGGAGATATACAATATTCCGGTAGAGCAGATAAACGGTGAACAGATCGAGGAGGGTGGTCTTGTATTTGATGTTACCTCCGGCGAGACTGTAAATATAGTTATCGAGGGCAGACGTTCCATAGTAAACGAGCTTACGGCTAAGGATTTTACCGCGACTGCCGATCTGTCTAAGCTGTCTTATACAAATACAGCGAAGATAATCGTTGAGCCAAATAACGGTTCTATCGCTGATAAGCTTTCAATCACTGTGGTTGATGATGCGATGACTCTTTCCATCGAGGAGAAGAAATCAAAGCAGTTTGAGCTTATGGTTTCCACAAAGGGTAATGTAGCCGATGGCTATGCGCTTGGCAAAGCCTTTACTGCCCCGGCTGTTGTAAATGTTACCGGTCCTGAATCGCTGATAAACAAGATCAAGAATGTCAGAGTCAACGTTGATGTTACAAACAGATATGAGGACTTCGAGACCACTGTAAGTCCGGTGATCTATGACGGAAATGATGAGATCATGAGCTCATCAAAGCTGGAAATGAATGTTGAAGAGGCTAAGGTTACAGTCCCTATTTACGAGACTAAATCAGTACCTATCAGATTCTATACGAAGGGCAGTGTCAAGGGTGGATATGAGCTGACCGATATCACAGCAAGTATTAACGAGATAGTCGTTGCAGGTTCTGCAGAGGATATCGAGAAGCTGTCTTATATTTCGATCAACGATCTTGACGTAAGCGATATCAGTGAAAATACAACCTTCGAGAGATCTATTTCGAACTTCCTGCCGGAGAATATTTATCTGGCTGATTCGGTTGATACGATAGTGATAACCGTAAATGTGGAAGAGCTGATCACTAAGAACTTTACTATCACAACTGATGATATAGAGCTGATCAATAAGAATGACGAGCTTTATGTTTATACACTTCAGATACAGGGCGCATTCGTTGTGAGCGTTACAGGGCTTGAAAGAAATGTCGGTGGACTTTCTATCGATGATCTGAATCCGCTGATCGACTGCAATGATCTTGAAACGGGAGTATCTCCTGCTGAGGTATCAGTTAAGCTTAGCAGCCGTTACAGAGTTGATAAAAACGGTACGGTGCTTATCACTGTGGCTGAAAAGCCTGAAGAAACAACGGAAGAGGGCGCAACTACCGAAGGAGGTAATGGTACAACTGAATCAGGAACATCAAACGGACCTGAAGGAACTACTGAAGCGCGCAACGGAAATGGCATAGTTGATAATAATTCCGGCTATGCAAATGATACGCAGAACATTGCTACCGAGAGTGCCGATGAGTAATGGGATATTTATGGAATAGGTTGATGTTTCCAGGAATGGAAGATGCTGTTTGTCATGTGAGGAAGGGGTGTTACGATGAATGAAAGTATTCAGAAGCTGCAGGATGCGATAAACGAATCGAATTATATCGTATTTTTCGGAGGCGCAGGCGTTTCTACTGAGAGCGGCATACCTGATTTCAGAAGTCAGGACGGTCTCTACAGCCAGAAATACAAATACCCGCCTGAGACGATAGTAAGTCATACGTTCTTTATGCATTATACCGAGGACTTTTACGAGTTTTACAAGGATAAAATGCTGATAACCGATGCGAAGCCGAATGCTGCGCATAAGAAGCTTGCGGAGATGGAGGCGGCCGGAAAACTGAAGGCTGTCATTACCCAGAATATCGACGGACTGCACCAGGCAGCTGGCAGTAAAGAGGTTCTTGAACTTCACGGATCTACGCTTCGTAATTACTGTATGAAGTGCGGTAAGAAGTTCAGCAGTACCGACGAAGATGTTCATGCAGGTGTAAAATACATCCTTAATTCGCCTGGGGTTCCGAAGTGCGATAAGTGCGGCGGAGTGATAAGACCGGACGTTGTCCTCTATGAGGAGGGACTTGATTCGGACGTTATCTCAAGATCGATAAAGCACATCGCGAAGGCTGATATGCTTATCATCGGAGGTACAAGCCTTGTTGTTTATCCGGCAGCAGGATTCATAGATTATTTCAGAGGAAAGCATCTCGCGGTGATCAATATGTCACCGACGGCAAGAGATGTATCGGCTGATATACTTGTGACCGAGAAGATAGGAGAGGTTTTCTCGCAGATTACTGTATAAAAAACGCCCCGCGGGGCCAATGTCATTAAGTTAAGCTTAATAAAAAAGATCTTCATACATGAAAAAGTATGGAGGTCTTTTTAGTACCATAAAAGTGTAGTTGTTAGAGAGTAATTAACTCTGACTGTATTATTAAGCCCTATGGAGAGATAGTGTGCAGCCCGTTCGAGGTACAGCATGAAGAAGTATGCAAAGGACAACAGTATCAGAGGAGCTATACGAAATGTGGTGTGGGATGGCGTAGCAATCTACAGATATATAGAAAGGTGACAAAAGTGATATAAGCGTTTTTGTCACCTTTTTTAATTTTCGGGCTTGACATATTGAATTCATATATGTAATATATGAACAGATGAACATATATCAAAATAAAGAGGTAAAAGAAATGAATTCGGTTTTATTCTATAAAATGATGGCTAAGGTTTATGATCTACTTGATGTTATCTATTTTAGGGATTATGCTCATAGTCCAAGAAGAGTAGTAAATGATAGAATAGGGGATAAGGATAGGATTCTTGACCTCTGCGCTGGTACAGCAACGAATGCAATTAATATAGCTACAAATCATTCTGGAGCTAAGGTGGTTGGTGTTGATCTATCCAAGGATATGCTAAATGTTGCGAAGCATAAGATTAGAGAAAAATGTCTTGGTAATATCAGATTATATGAGATGGATGCTACAGAGCTTCGTTTTAAGTCTGGTTGTTTTGATAAGATTCTTATATCTCTAGTTATACACGAATTAGAGGATGATCTTGCAAGTCAGATGATATCTGAGGCGAAAAGAGTATTAAATGATGATGGAGAGATTATAGTTACGGAATGGGAGCCTAGTGACAGCCTTATAAGAAGAGTTATCTTCGCTCCGATACATTTTCTTGAGCCTAAGCCTTATAAGAGTTTTATCAAGAAAGATATGTACGAGTATTTTGGAAAGTATGGACTAAGTGTTGAACGCTATTATCATACGGATTATTCCAGGGTATTAGTACTAAAGAAAAGGTAAAATATGTTTATATAATTGAAGATAAAAGAAAGTGTAGATTATATGAAAACAAAAGTAACAGTTGTAGTTGATAATATAGCTAGTAATGGCATTAGTGGTGAATGGGGACTATCTATTCTGGTTGAATATGGTGATAAGAAGATACTTCTGGATGCTGGTGGATCCAGTCTCTTCCTGAAGAATATGAAGAGTCTGGGAATAGATGTGAAGCATATCGATTATGCTACTCTTAGTCACGCTCATTCTGACCATGCAAATGGGCTCCCAGCTTTTCTGGATAATAATGATAAAGCCAAGTTATATCTAAGAGAAAGCACCAATTCCGATTGTTATATGAAGGTGCTATTTGTTAAAAGCTATGTGGGAATTCCAAGGAATCTACTAAACAATTATTCAGATAGAATAGAAATGGTATCAGGGGATTATAAACTGACAGAAGGAGTATATCTTATTCCTCATAAGACTCGGAATCTAGAAAAGCAAGGGAAGAGAGATAAAATGTATAGACGTACATCTAGCGGATGGAAGGTAGATGACTTCTCCCATGAGCAGAGCCTAGTTCTTGATACGGATAAGGGACTGGTTATAATCAATTCCTGTTCGCATGGTGGTGCGGCAAATATAATAAACGAGGTTAAGAAAACATTTCCAGATAAAAAGGTCTATGGACTAATAGGAGGATTTCATCTTTTCAATAAATCTAAAGCAGAGATAAAAGATCTGGCTGATAAGATTCGTAGTACAGGTATCGAATATGTATGTACTGGTCATTGTACGAAGAATCGTGCGTATAAGATACTTAAGGATGAACTTGGCAGTATAGTGAATCAGATGCGAGTCGGATATGAAATTAGTTTTTGATGAGGTTTTTCAATATATATTTTTTTCTTTTTAGTACCATAAAATCTGTCTTTTTCGCGTGATTATAAAAACTGAAATGAATACTAATTAAACTGTTTTTAAGAATCAACAAAAGAAATATACGCGCAAAATAAAAAGAAAACGGAGTTTACTCCTTTATTATGAAGGTAATTCGTTTTCTTCTTATTTTTTGTCGTCTTAACTTAATGACATTGCCCGCGGGGCGTTTTTTTATTTTGTGCCGAAAATACGGTCGCCTGCATCTCCAAGGCCAGGCATGATGTATGCGTTGTCGTTGAGTCCTCTGTCGAGGTTACCGACGTAGATATCGATGTCAGGGTGAGCATTCATGAGGTTCTCGAGTCCCTCGGGAGCTGCGATAACGCACATGAACTTTATATGCTTTCCGCCGTGCTGCTTGATGAAGTTTACTGCTTCAACAGCAGAACCGCCGGTTGCAAGCATCGGATCGAGAACAACGATAAGTCTCTGGTCGATCGGATCAGGAAGCTTGCAGTAGTATTCGTGAGGAAGGTGGGTTTCAGGATCTCTGTAGAGACCGATGTGACCAACCTTTGCAGACGGTACAAGAGCGTGGATACCGTTTACCATTCCGAGTCCGGCACGGAGTATCGGAACTATGGCGAGCTTCTTACCATCAATGGTAGGAGTCATGCAGGTCTCGATAGGAGTTTTCACCTCGACGTCCACAAGCGGCAGGTCGCGAAGTGCCTCGTAAGCTTCAAGCATTGCTATTTCCTCGATAAGGCTGCGGAATTCATAGGTGCCTGTTTCTGCATTTCTGAGCATCGAGATTTTGTGTTTGATCAGAGGATGCTCCATTATTTCAACGTGTTTATTGTCTTTGTAATACATATTTAACCCCTCGCTTTTCCTAAAATTTAGCGTTAAATAACTCTTCTAACATTGTACAACCGAAAGCTGAGATATGCAATGGAATGTTGTGAAGAAGTGGGTCGGTGGCGGTGGCTCATGGTTTTAGAAAATATTTGACCTTTGGGGCTTGAAATAGTATACTTATAGTGTATAAATGCGTAAAGTGTACCTGTTGTTATTTTGGTATTTTAGAGGGGACTACGGAATTGACAAAGAGATGCGTCGGTTTGTGGATTTTGGATGCGTTTCACGAGGTATTTGCGTATGGAAGAGAATAGGAAAAAAACTACTTGTAATCGTATATTTAGTGCGCACAAAAATACTCCGTCCGAGACAGGCAGGAGTTTAGTTGGTCGCTGTAATAAGGGCTTCACTCTGGTGGAGCTTATTGTCGTGCTTATAGTTCTCGCAATCGTGGCTGCAATCGTTGTTCCGGCACTGCTCGGCTTCAACGATAAGGGCAAGGAAGCAACCTACAAGATGGAGGCTCAGAAGGCTCTGGCGGCAACCCAGACAGCACTGTCGGACATCTATAACGATGCGGGAAACCAGTTCCATCCGGATAAGCGTAAGAAGGTTAAGGAGCTTGCGGGAGCAGGAGATGAGACTGCATTTACCGTTTGGACAGAAGCTACACTCAGAGATGGCTTCACAACCGCAACAACAGAGAATATCGGATCATACACTGTTAAGGAAGCTATCTACAAAGCAAAGGACGACATGTATCTGCTTTATGATGGCAAGAAGTGGAAGGTATTTGAGACCTATAACGAGGCGGCTGCAGAGCTAACAGCAAATAAAAATAATGTTATCTACGTATGGCCATATGAGGGTAAGCAGGACTTTGCTTATATCAATGGCGGTAGTGGAAGTGGACAGACTGTATCACCGGATGATGACAGCCCGAACATCAAGGTTGTTGATCTTAAGCTTGATCCTGACAATAAGGGACACGTTTATTATGAGCGTGAAGGCAGACCTGGAAGCGCTGGCAAGGAATATGTAAGTATCGTCTTCTGGAAGGATGGAAATACAGTAGAAAGCTATTGGTATATTGATGCTCTTGATGAGAGAGACCGTTTTAAGGTTGACGAGTATTATACATATAAGCTTCATATGGACAAAGGATATTATTTCGCGGGCTGGAAGAATGAAGCAGGCGAGATAATATTTGATGCTACAGGTGTAGCTCTTACAGGAACCGTTAAGCCGATAGATGGTAAGACTTACATTGAAAATATCATTTTTGCGGCCGGAAACGAAAGCAAAAAGAACTTCAGCTTCACGATGATGATCGGCAAGGATGATAACTTCTTCGATGAACTTACTGTTGATAAGGAAGAATTCTCCGGACTTATCACTTCGGGCGTGAAATATATCACTAAGGTTCCTACAGATGATTACACACTTGAGCAGGTTATGGCACTTGCGGAAGCTAATAACGGCGCAAGAACTGACGTTGAGGGTGCGGCTTCGCCTCAGATGTATTCGTGGGTTGAAGGCGACACCTTAAAGTGGTGGTCAGATGCTTCGGTTGTTTATCTGCCTTCTGATTGCTCTAATTTCTTCAAGAACAAGACCGGTCTTGTAGAATTTGATTTCAGCGATTTTAATACAATAAAGGTCAACAATATGTCTTCAATGTTTGAAGGCTGTACGGCTATCACAGATATCACACTTGGAACAAGCTTTAAAGCGAGCCTTGTAACGAGTGTTAATTCCATGTTCAAAAACTGCAGTTCTCTCACAACGATCGATATCGGAAACTTTGATGCGGCAGATGGCGCACTTGCTGATGTTGCATACATGTTTAACGGCTGCGCTGAGGTTGCAGAGCTCAGCTTCGGCGAAAACTTCAATACGCAGAATATAAGTTCTTCATCTGATGGATTTAAGAGCATGTTTGATGGCTGTAAGAATGCGACGACTATTGACGTTACTAATTTCAATACGGCTAATGTTACAGATATCAGCTATATGTTTAACGGCTGCGAGGCAGTGACATCGCTTAATCTGTCCGGCTGGAATCCGGCGAACTTCACAACACTTGACCATGCCTTCTGCAACATGAATGCACTGGTAAATATTGATTTCGGCAGCAACTGGAGCAACCTGACAAAGGTTACTACAATTTCTTATGCATTTGACGGATGCATACTGCTGAGCAACGATTTCAGTAAATTCAAGGTTACAGGCAGTTCACTTACAGATATGAGCTGTGCTTTCAGAAACTGCTTTACACTTTCATCGGTTGATCTTTCGGGCTGGGATGTTTCGAAGGTTACAACGATGGCTGAAATGTTCTCAATGTACAATCCTTATAATGTTGCCCACGCTTCATCGCTCGCAGAGGTTGATTTCACCGGATGGAACACAGGCAGCCTCACAGATATGTCATCTATCTTCAGAAGCTGTACAGCTCTTGAAACGATCGATATCTCAGGTTGGAATCTGAGCAAGGTTACAACACTTGCATATTCATTTGCGAGCGCAACGGCGCTTACAAAGGTTACTCTTCCTGAGGAGTGCGAGCTTACAGCGTGCACAACACTTGAGTCTGCATTCCAGGGATGCACAAGCCTTAACCAGACCTTTGCCGAGCTTAAGACAACAAGCAGTCTTGCAAGCATCAAGAATACATTTAACGGCTGCTCAGAACTTAAGGGACTTAACCTCGAAGGCTGGAATACAAGCGGAATTACAACTACAGACGGTTTCACAGGAACATTCATAGACTGCAGTCTGCTTAAGGATATTTATGCGACTGTAGATTTTGTGGTGCCTGAATCTTGCTATAGTGCAGTTATGTTTGGCAGAAATACAGTTCTCGTCGGCGGACATGGCACAAGTTGGGCGACCGAGCAGGACAACACTGCAAAGAAGGCATGGCTCGACAGAAGAGACGGCCGTGGCGACGCTAAGGGATACTTTATCGATAGGAATGATATTGATAGTTATACACAGATCATCGCTATGGGTAATAACTGGCCGATAGGAAACGGTAAGAATTTCTATCTGTATGGTTCGACAGGTAATGATAAGCAGAATCTTTCGGGATTCAGACGTTATAGTAACAGCAGCATTACTCTTCCTAAAGATATGGAGGATTATCTTACTGCGCAAGGATTTAATTATATATGTGCAACAGATAACACGTTTTCAGTAGATCACGATGAGAGTGATCCGATGTATTACAATCAGGCGAATATTGAAAATGAGCATCCTCAGCCATATCAGGTTTATTTCTGGGCAGACGGAACTGACATTTATTGGTGGTCTGATGCAAGATATGCTTATATTAATCCTAAGTCATATAGTCTTTTCTCTGATTGGAAAACAATCACGGAAATAGATCTTACGGGACTTGATTTCTCCAAGGTTGAGAACATGTCATATTGTTTCAATAATTGCCAAAAACTGACCGGTATTGTTGGATTTGAGGATGCATTTCATGATAATACTGCAGTTACAACAATGCAGAATATGTTTGCTAACTGTTATGAGCTCACATCTGTTGATCTGTCAAATCTGAAGAACAGTAGTGCATTAGATAATCCGACTGCTTTGAAAAACACACAGAATATGTTTGGTGGATGTAAGAAGCTCACAACTGTGGATATTTCGAATCTCGACACAAGCAGTGTTACAACTATGGAGTCGATGTTCTCAGGATGTGCTGAACTGCAGACACTCGATGTTTCGGATTTCAACACATCAAGTGTCCAGATATTTAAGAATATGTTTAATGGTTGTACAAATCTTGGTACTGTAGATGTATCAGGTTTTAATACTGCATCAGCAACAACAATGTATGGGATGTTCAATGGCTGTTCAAGTCTTACAGCGTTGAATCTTACGCAATTTGATACCGGTAATGTTACTGACATGACATTCATGTTCAATAAGTGCAAGGAACTGAAGAGTCTTAATCTCAGTTCGTTTAATACATCAAATGTTACAAAAATGGCTGCAATGTTCCGCGAATGCGAGAAGCTTGAGAATATCGTATTTGGTGACAGCTTTGACACATCAAAGGTTGGAACAGAGGATAATTTATCAGTTATTGGAAAAACAAAAGGTGATAGCAGCTGCCAGAGCTTTGAGCAGATGTTCTTCCATTGCTACGCTCTTAAATCTCTTAATCTTAGCGGATTTAATACATCAAACGCACACAGCTTATACCGTATGTTTGACCAGTGCAGGGCGCTTGAAACTATTGACGTGAGTGGTTTCGATACAAGTAATATCATTTGCATGGGTAATATGTTCTACTTCTGCGTATCCCTTGAGGAGATAGATATCTCGAACTTTAGCTCAGAATCTCTTACTGATTGTTCGAAAATGTTCTGCATGTATGACACTGCTATGACTACAGCTACAAACAAGCTCGAAAGGATATTCTTCGGAGAGGGCTTTACGTGCGCATCTGTTACAGATATGTCACAGATGTTCAGAAAGTGCAACAACCTTACTGAGATCGAACTTACATTTTTCAATACAGAGGCTTTGACAAATACTAACAGTATGTTCCTTGATTGTTCAAATCTTGAAACTATATTTGTAACCGATCCTGATAATCCGGGTACAGCCGGAAAGGGCTTTTACTATCTTACAGCCAGCGGTCTTGAAAGAAATATCAGCGACAGTAGTGATATGTTTAAAAACTGTAATAAGCTTTCGGGAATCGTTACAAGTTACATAGACAAGAAGGCGATAAATGGAACAACAGCAGGTAATGCAACATATGCCTGTGTAGATAAGACCGGACAGGAAGGATACTTCAAGGGTGGAAGAATGCCTGCACAGCTTGTTGCTACAAATGCGAACTGGCTGAACACTTATTTCTCTGCAAATAAGACAAGTATAACCAGATTTGAAAGAGATAGATCTTTAACTAAGAGTGAAGTTCTTGCTCTCGTTGAGGCTGGTACAGCAAAGGATCTTCACGATGATACCTTTAGCAAGGTTCCTGTCTACTTCTGGATTGATAACAACATCGTTAAGTGGTGGTCAGAGGCGTTTGTGGTTTATATTAATCCTGATACAGTTGACATGTTTAGACAGTGGACTGGTGTGAGGGTAATAGATTGTCAGGGATTTGATTTTTCAAAGGTGAAAAGTTTTGATCACTGGTTCTTTGAATGCAAAGCATTAACTCAAATAATAGATGGCAGTGTTAGCTCAACTACTGATTACGCGATTTATACCGATTCGGCAACAAAAATGTCATATATGTTTGATACTTGTAACAATCTAAGATCGTTGGATTTGTCAGGGTTTGACACGCACAGTGTCACAACAATGGAAAACATGTTTGCCAGATGTGGGAATATAGAAAGTATTGATATGTCAAGCTTTGAAACCGATGTTCTTAATACCTGTAGATCAATGTTTAAGGATGCGGCTTTATTAAAAGAAGTTATTTTGGGAGAAAACTTTAACTGCAAGAAGGTTACAACATTCCAGCAGATGTTTCATAATTGTAAAAAACTTAAATCAATCGATATGAGCATGGTTTCAACTGAATCAATGACAAATCTTCAGAGCGTTTTTTGGAATTGTGAAGAATTAGAAAGCGCAACATTCGGCAGTGATTTTACATGTGAAAAAGTAACAACGATGTTATGTATGTTTCGTAGTTGTATAAAACTCACGGAATTAGATTTAAGATACTTTAATACCCAAAAATTGGTTACTACGGGAAGCAATGGGAATGACAAGGGGATGTTCACGGATTGTTCTAAGCTTAGAACTATATACGTTACGGATCCTGATGAAAATGATGGGTATGGATTCTATAGTAATGTTGATGGACAAAGCAGGGCAAATATCTCGCAAAGCGGTCAAATGTTTACGGGTTGTACAGCTCTTGTGGGTGGTAATACTGATAACCCTACCGGTTATTCATCAAGCCATGTCAACGCTGAGTATGCCCGTGTAGATAAGGATGGACAGCCGGGTTACTTTACCGCAGCAAATGTTTCTAAAAAGGCAAAGCTTAAACCGATCGACGCATCATGGGTAAAGACATATCTTAGTACAAGTGTTGATAAGGCAAATATTGGCGGTTTCAGGAGAAGGACCGTAACTGAGTTTAATTCTGAAGAAGACCTGGATGCATATCTTACTCAGATCGGAGCGACGAAGGTTGACATGAGTGATCCGGATTATACTAATGGCATCGGACATCACTTCCCGGTATATTTCTGGATAGAAAAAGAAAACAATGTTGATGTTGTTTGCTGGTGGTCAGAGGCAAACAGTGTTGTTGTGGTTAATGCTGACAATAATACAGCATCAAAGCTTGGAATGTTTAATGGATGGAAAAAATTAACCCTGGCAGATCTTGAAGGACTTGATTTTTCTGAAATGACTTCCTTTGCATATATGTTTGCTGATTGTGAAAAACTGTTGAAGATATATGATGGTGTTTCAACGGTAGATTATGCGATAAATACAAGCTTAGCAACCGATATGCAGTTCATGTTTGATGATTGTAAAGCGTTGGTATCCATAGAACTCAGTGGATTCAGAACAGACAATGTTTCCAACATGCGTAATATGTTTACCAGATGCCAGAAGGTTACTTCACTGGATTTGACAACATTTAATACGGCTAATGTTACAGACATGAATTCAATGTTTAAACAGAGTCCTGAGTTAACAAAGATTTATGTTTCATCTCCGGACAATGTTAATAACAAAGGATTTATATTGAATTCAAGCCTTTCAAATTCAGATTATGGTAAGCAAATATTCTTTGATTGTTCAAAGCTGGAAGGCCAGAATGGTACAAAACCACCGAAGATTAATTCTCAGAGTGATCCTGCGTTCAGTTATACTTGGGCTCATATAGATACTACGGATGACCCGGGTTACTTCTCGGTAAAGCCTACAGAGTAATTGTTATTGATAATGCATGATCAGTCTGGGTCGGATCTGATAGTGATAGTTTATAAGTATTGTTATTAACAGGAGATAACTATGATGAAAAACAGACTAAAACTTCATAAAAACAAAGGTTTCACCCTGGTGGAGCTTATTGTGGTGCTTGTTCTTCTGACTATACTTATCTCCCTGGGTATTTCGGGACTGCTGTCATGGCAGGATTACTCGAAGTTTAAGCAGGAGAATACAAACGCGGAAACTATATTCTATGCGGTTCAGAACCAGTTTACGGAGTATGGTGCCAGCGGTGTATTTGACGAGAAGGTAACCGATGTTATGAAGACGATGGATGGACATAAGATCGGTGCTCCGGATAATCAGAACTATTTTAACGGAAGCAAGATTTCGTACGGCGAGGGCAGTACAGATTACTACAAGTGGCAGCCGGACGGAAGCACGAACGGTATAGCCATCTGGGCAAATACGCCGACGGGTGGAAGCATCACAAATGATGAGAAGAAGAACTATCAGGGAAGCATCTATTTCATGGCTGCTGAGAAGGGCGATTATGATAAGTATATTTCCGGTTCTCTTGGTTCGGATAAGGCTGACACTAAGCTTCTCTTTGATATTATTACACCTTATATTTCTGAGAAGTCTGTTCTTAACGGAGCGATACTTGTCGAGTTCTCACCTGAGGCAAGACAGGTCTTTTCGGTATGCTATAGCGACAAGGCGAAGAGCTTCACATACGCAAGCGGTTCGGGCAGTATCATAAGCGTTCTTGCGAGAGATGAGGCTACAAGACACGACCTTATGATGGGTTATTATGCGACTGAATCTATGTCTGTTCCTATCGTTGGAAGAAGCAAGGGCAAGGCTATTCAGGCTGAACTCATTAACAGAAATGTGCTTGAGCTTGTTATAACTCCGGAAAATCCTAGTGGTAGCGCAGAGTATGTTGTGAGATTCTATAAGGCTTCAAGCAGCGGTGGAGTTATGAAGGATAACCCACTCGGGTATTTCTCATTTAAGGCAAGCAGCATAAAGGACAGCCTTGATGCTGCAGCTAAGGCTCCGGCAGATGTTGTATTTACCAAGGATCTTGAGATGGAGAACGTCCGTATCCCTATTTGGAAGAATGGAAACGAGATTCATATCGTTCTTGATGCAGCTGATGCTCAGGCTCAGTCATATATGTACGAAGACTTCAGGAAGGGACAGGCTTCCGGAGAAGACTTTATTAATACATTCAGTTTCTACAGATTCGGATTCACGACCGACGACTTGACCGAGATGGCCTGCGGCGTAAAGGAGAAGAGCGGATCGGCAGAGGGCATCTCGAATATTGAATCAACAGTATTTGCAAGCGTTTCTAAGGAAGCGGGAACCAAAACCTATGTGATCAAGAATGCGAGACATCTGTATAATGTCAGATTTGAGACTGACTACAAGGAAGATGATGTAAATAGAATCTTCAAGCTTGCAGCTGATATTGACTGGCAGGTATTCGTTGGCAATAAGACCGACGATACTTCGGATGGAAATAATTATTACCTCACATCTTACAATACAAATGACGCGACTAAGAAATCTGGTATCAATTATGACGGATATGATTATTCGATCAACAGACCGAAGGATGAAGAAGGAAATGCCGTTGCGATAACAAATTCAAATAAGCTTGATACATCAAACTATGCATTCCCTGGCTTCAGGTCATTGGGTGTAAATGATGTATTTACGGGCAAGATGGATGATTCGGAAGATACATATACGATCAGCGGACTGACCATTACCTACAGCGCAAATATGGCTTATGGTGTTTACGGTTATTCAGCTCTTGATATCTGGAATACATCATCGATCTCTGCTTTTGGTAAGTATCCGTCAGAGAATCCGACAACCGGTTCAGAGCTTCATACAGCTCACAAGAACGCTAACAAGGGTCTCTATCCACTTGGACTTTTCGCAGAGAATTCAGGTACCATCGAGTACCTTGCTTTGAATGCCCATAAGGTCATCGGTATGGAGCTTCTTAAGGATTACAAGAATAGTAACGAACTGACTCTCGTATATACTAATATGGTTGGCGGTTTCGCCGGTGACAACCTCGGCAGACTGAACCATCTTAAGCTTCGCGATGTTGACAATCTTTCGAAGGATGACCTCAGGAAGAACGAAGCAGGTGTTACATTTGTAAACGGTAAGACAGATGTCGGCGGCATCTTTGGACGCGTTTCATGGACGGCTTACGGATCAGAGGATCTTAAGGAAGAGAACAATCCTCTTACAAACCTTGAAAACTACGGTAAGGTCACCGGAATGGAGAATGTAGGAGGTATCGTGGGAAGAGCGTACGTTTTGAGGGATTATGCCGGAAATACGACAGATGAAATATATCTGGATCATTACGTTGAAAGACACAGCTACTATGTGGATGGCTATGATATTTATGGTACATATAGCAATGATGGTAAATATCAGGACGGAACCAGTAAGGGCATACGCGGACAGGTTGTAAGCAGGCTTGATTATATCACGATCAAGGATTGTAAAAACCGCGGTGAGGTTTCGGGCGATGAACTGATCCATGACGGAAATATAGTGTATCTCTATGAGAACATTTTAAGAACAGAGTGGGATTATGAAGGTAATAAAAAAAGAAAGTATACAGAGGAACCTGACAAAAACCTGTCTAATATTTATCAGCGCTGTGCATTTCTGGGGGGTATAGCAGGAATAACCATGGATGGTTATTACTATGATTTCAATGCCGGCGGCACCAACTGGATAGGTCAGGACGGTAATTTTGGAAATGATTATAATAATGTCAGAGTAATAGTCGAGGACTGCAGCTCATATAGATTGTATTATGGAAATGATACTAAAGATGCGGAACTTAACGTGCTTAAATCCGGTATTTATCATAGTGATTTTGATAAAACAAATGATATCTATGATATGCTCACGCATGATTATTACGCCGGAGGGCTTGTAGGATACGCAAGGCTTACAGAATTCAGAAACTGCGGAAACGAAGTAGACGCCGATGATAAAGTATCCGATGGTGATAATGGATACTACAAGGCATTTGTATTCGGAAGAGCATATACCGGCGGATTGTTCGGATGCTTTGATCTGTCAAAGATAAAGAGTGATAGCTTGATAGAAAATAGATACAATATGGTTAATCATACAAATGTTATCGGTGTTATGTATGCTGGCGGATTTGCCGGTGGAATGGGTATCGGTGAGTGTTCACAGCAGCATCTGTCATTTAAACATCCATCAACAAACATGGGATCGGTTGTATCACAGGTTTCGGGTTATCAGTCTTCATGGAAGGTTTCAGGTATTAAGAATACAGCTGTTGTTCTTGGTGTGAAGAGATCTGCGCTCGGTTATGACGCCGGTTCTTTGGTAAGAGAACAGGATATGGGAAAAGAACCGGATTCGAGTAAAGGTGAGGAACGAAATGCAAATGATTATTTCGGGTTTGTTAATCCTTTTACATATTATGGATTCACCAGATATTATTCAACAAATCTGACATTTTCTAGTTATGATGCCTGTATAGGAGGCATTGCCGGCTGTATAAGAATTGAAGCAGAAAATTGTGACAATATTCAGGATGATGATACTAAGGCATATGCTCTCGAGCTTCTAGGTATTAACGTGTCCTTCGATGAAGTTGGTTTTAAAGATTATTCTATTTATGGAACGCTTTATGGTGGAAATGGTGTCGGAGGCATATTTGGATGCGCTCAGGCTCCGAGTGGAAATGGTAACGTATTGAACAGTGCCAATAACAGTTATTCGAAGGTTGATGCAGTTGTTTATGGAGAGGATGTTGTAGGAGGCGTTATAGGAGGAACAATAGCAGACGCTTCGCCGAAGCTTAGTCGATGCTATATTGACGGTGCACTTGTTATAGGCCGAAATATGGTCGGTGGCTTTGTAGGGAAAGATGTTTGCACCATCAATATGATCGAAGATTATTCCATGAGCAGCTTCAGAGTCTATGGCGATTACGCTGTCGGAGGATTCTCCGGACTTAGTTATTCTAACAACTCAACCGCTTATATAAGCGGAGGAGAGGTTGAAGGAATAGCCTATGTTGGTGGTGTAACAGGTATGTACTGCAGCGAGATTCCAATAGCCGGAAAGATAACAGATGTATCTGTTAAAGCTGAGTTTTTTGCGGGTGGTTTTGCAGGAGTGATCTACAATGAAGGTAAGGATTATAAGAATATCCGATTTGAGAAGATCACGGTAACAAGCGATAATGTGTCCGTAAAAGCGACACACGAGGTTGACAACAGAGATTTAGGAGCCTTTGCGGGTGGATTCGCAGGACTGTATTCATATAAATATACAACAAGCAATTATGAAAACTATTTCAGATATGATGTTGTAGATAATAATACTGACGGTGTTACAATAAATAAATCTCCAAACAGGAAAAGCCCGCTCATTAGTTTAGCAGACAGTCTTCAGGCAAATACCGGCACATATATCTATGTATTGGATTCGTTTGAAAACCATGGTGATATATTGGATACGTCTGTTCCGGAGGGAAAAACACTTGTATATAGTGAATTGACATATAGTAATTATCTTCCAAGAAATCAGGCATCGGTAACGGCAGGTATGTTCGCCGGCGGAGCATTTGGATATATTCCTAATGATCTTGAAATAACGATTGACTTTATGAATAGTCCGGTCACGACACCTGTGACAACACATGATGCTATTCAGAATTATTCACTCGGATCAGGAAACGATTTTCCTGAATCTGAGACCATCGGCCAGGATCATTATGCTGAAAGGGTTCTGTCATACGCAGGTGGTATTATAGGCAGAAATCCTAATAAGCTTACGATCAAAAATGCTGCATATTCGGGCGTTATTAAAAACTATGATGGTGCATACTGCCTTGGACAGCTCACAGAGATCAACGCAGGAACTATAAAATCATCAAAGGTTATGGCATTTGCTGAAGGAAGCAGTAAGCGTAGCATCATGGGTGGTCTTATGGGAGTCAATTTCGGTACGATCGAGAAGGACAATGTATTTGCTGATGATTTAACTCTTTCAGGTAAATCTAATCTCGGTGGCTTCATTGGCGAAAACTATTCTGACATGAGTCTTGACGGCTGGGATATCGATGCATCTACGGTGACTTTAAGTGTGTCTGATGCGGATGACAGTGCTGCAGGTTTCATCGCAGGCATCAATCGTGGAAAGATAGATGTTACCGATTCTGCAATATCCGGAGGAACTATATCCGGGGCAGAATATGCAGGAGTATATTTTGGCAAGAATTATAACGAGATATCAGACAGCAGGGTTTATACATATTTACACGATGAAACAGATGGTAAGCCACAGAGCTACCGCACGAGTGTAATGTATAATGATATTTATGATGATTCGTTAAAACTAAGTATCAGACCTGCAATGACAGTATCTGATTGTAAGAAGGTTGGTATGATCTGCGGTTGGAATAATGGTGCCATAAAGGATGTGATTATTTCAGAATACAGTAGTATCAGTGGAAACTGTGATTACTTTGGCGCTATCAGCGGCGAAGTGTTAAGTGATGACCGTGGTGGAATCATTTCGCACTGTACGGGCTTTATGAATATCGGCGATGATAATTATAAGATTAATAATGCTGCCGGAATAGTAGGAAGGGTTAATTACGATAAATACATCGACGATGTTGTTGTCAACCTTTGCGATAATTATGGTGCTATAAAGGGAAAAGTATCGGCTGCAGGAATAGTGGCAGAAATAACCAAGAATGGAGATACAATCCCTTCGATAGATGACTGTATTAATGTGGGAACGATTTCGTCAGAAGGTTCCAGTGCAGGTATAGCCGCAATTACAAATGGTACAGGTAATTTTACACTATGCAGGAACTATGGAGTATCTGATTATGGTATTGCTACTGATATGGATTCGGTAACCGCAACAAAGTGCCTTGTAGCAAACGGTACAGATAGTATTCCTTCTGGTTCTATGAACTACTATATTAAGGGAACTTCTCAGGATGTGGTTGGTTCGAATGAATTACCGACTGACAATGTTGCTTGGCCGCTTCATTTATCTATTTATAAGGACAGTGACAACACTAAGTGGTTGACCTATGAAGATGGTTCGGGCAGTGGAAGTATTGCAACAGATATGTCATGGGATGGCTTTGACGACCCTTACGATGTATCTGTTACAGGAATTGATAGAATGCATTGCTTTGATGTGTACTTTTTATCAAAATGGCAGTAAAATAGAGCGGTAACTATGTTGATGAGGTATTGTTTGATGACTATTAGATCAGGCAAAAAGAAGAATAACAATGGCGCAGCGATGATGCTTACTATAGTCATCATTGCTGTGCTTATTGTGTTTACATTTTCGCTGATACTCATTTCGTATAACCTCTACGCATCGCAGAACAAGAACCTTTCGAGTGACAGGAATTCGGAGGCTGCAAACAGCCTGAGCAGGGCGCTCAAGGATGAGCTGACGGATGAGAATGCGGTTTATAACAGCAACCTCTGGAAATACATCAGATGGAATATAGCTTACAAAAATGCTGATGATGACTGCAAGGACTGGCCGTATTATGCGCCGAACAAGGCGAAGCATACAGAGGAGTACGCGAAGAGGTATTTCAAGCTGGACAGAAATACGGATATGGAAGGCATGCCTGCGGACGTAAGCGTCTGCGTTTATTGGGAGCTTCCAGATGGCGTGACCGAGTATGATCCGGCAAACAGCAGAAATGGTATCATTCTTCATGTTGAGATAACCTGCAAGACGGGCGGACAGATATACAAGACCTCTGATACCTACAAGCTGACTGTTGCAGATGTTGGAGACAATACCGAGCTTTCAACTGCGATAAATCTTTCAAAGCCAAAGAATTCAAATCATATTATTGATAAGAATGAAGACTGGATATGGAAATACGTGACTGAGTAATATAGATGACCGGGGCGGAAACGAGCGACGGACAAAAACTAATGAAGCCGGAAAAATGTGACGGATGATAAAGAGGACGCGGTATGATGTTTAAGAAGAAAAGAGAATTGAATAAGAACGCGGGTTCAACCATGGTGGAAACTCTGGTTTCCTTTGTGGTGCTCTTTATCGTGCTTGCCGGACTCTACGGAATAGTAAGCTTTTCTTCAGAGCTTTACATGAAGTCGGTTGATACGAACCGTATGCATCAGAAGTTCTACCAGGAGGTTTATAAGTTTCCTTCAGGTAATGTTTCTGTGGACTCTGTAAACTATGATACAAGCTTCCTTGAGGCAACTGCATATCTGCCGGGCAGTGCTTCATCAGAGGATGACACAAATGATTATGCTTCGCTTGGACTTATGCTTGATAAGGATAAGACGGCGGCTGTTAATTATAACAGTGATTCTACGATCAGCGATACATACATCAACCTCAGCAAGATGGGCATCACAAGCTTTGTATGCATCGATCAGGATGCAATTGATGAAGAGCTGATCCGTCCGAAGATTCTACATTTCTGGTGGGATGCACCGACAACACCGTAAGGGCGGATATATGATACAGATAACGAAGATCGGTAAGAGCGAATGCGCGGTGTTGATAATGATAACACAGTGTATTAACGGATGATGAATTATAGATGAGTATATGACTGATATCGTATTATTGATAGATAACAGGTGATTCGTATGAAGTTTCTTAGAAAAAGAAAACTAAATACAAATAAGAATAAGGGTATGACTCTTGTTGAGATGATAGTATGCTTTGCGTTGCTCAGCATATTTGTTACGGTTTCAACGCTGGTTATATCCAATGTTATCACGCTCTATTATCGGGTGCGCGGCGAGAGCTATGCAAGGCAGGTTGGCGACATCGTAGCGAAGAAGATCACTTCTGAGCTTTCGGGCGCTGAGTATGCAAATGACAGCTCGATTGATCCGATAATCGAAAAGAAAAACCCGAATGATGAGACCGTAGACGGTAATGTTATTACGGTTGTTGACAGCACAGATACAAAGATCAGTATGTACGCCGATGACGGTATCCTCAAGATTTATTATCACAAGATAACGGATGAGAATGACAGCGATAATAATCGTGAGCCGGTCATCTGGACCTTCGACAAGAAGATGTATAACGGCTATCAGATAGATTCGCTTGATTTTGCGCAGGCTTGTTCATCAAAGAATACGGCTCTTGCATCAAAATATGATGTGACTGCGACGACCAATTATCCTACAAATGTAATCGTTGTCTACATGAAGCTGTCGAGTCCGAAATACGGCAAATTCACGATCGTCAGATACGTAAAGATGTACAATGCACCGGAGACCGGCGCGACAATTATAGATACATCGGGCGATTAATATCACAATCAGAACGACACATCAATTAGCAGATAACATGGCTGAAACAGCTGGCTTCGATATAGTATTTTAATTTACATAATATTACAAAAAACATTGCCGACACAGGCATAAAGAGTGTATAATATAAACTTGGGAAATGGTTTATGCATAGACAGTTTTCCAAGGTAAAATATGGGGTTAAAACAGCAAAGATATTTGGGGGAAGCAGAAGTTGAGGGACAGAATCAATTTAGGGAAGATAATTAAGTTCATTTTGGTGGCTGTCGGTATATTTATTATCGGCATAGCTGTATTTATGTTCTTCAGAACTCGCGCGAGGGCAAAGGATGCGCTTCGTGAAGCTAAAAACATTTATCGTGCATTATATACGATCGATGTTGAATATTATGCCCAGGGCAAGACGATCTACGATCACTCCAAGGGTGATGGACTTGCCGACGGGGTTAAGGAAGATGTCGACAGGCTTGCGGACGCTGAGGGTAAATACATTGTTACGTCTTACAACGCACGTAAGCGCGAGGTGACGGGCATGCAGTACAGAAACGGTCATTACCTTGTGACCTACACGAAGAAGGATGGCCACGAGATCTGGACGGTAGACTACTCGATGAGGCTGTACCGCCTGACTGATGAATAACCGGAGAAACTATCATGTTCTGGCTTGAGTTTACAATCATTGCGGCACGCACTCTTATAGAGATAATATTTTTTGCGATAGGAGCGACGATCTTCTCGTTCCTGAACGTTGTTATTTACAGGCTTCCGCGGCACAAGGGCTATGTTAAGGGAAAGTCAATGTGCACGACCTGCGGCCATACGCTTTGCAGGAAGGATCTTGTACCGATCATTTCCTGGGTGAAGCTGAAGGGGCGCTGCAGATATTGCGGAGCGAAAATATCGGTGAGATACACGATTGTTGAGATGCTCGGTGGAGCGGCAGCGGTCGCAGCAACATTGATCCTGGGGATTAGTCTCTGGGCACTACTGGCATTCCTGCTTGCGGGCGTATTTACCGTTGTTGTATGTATCGCTTATGACACTGCAAAAGCAAAACATAATTAAGATAGTATTTCAGCCTCCTGATGGAGACTGATAGTATAGAAAGATTATTTGAAACATTAGTAAGGTTGCAAAAGGGGACAATTAATATGGCTACTTACAAGTACAAGGCTAAGGATGAAGAAGGTCGTATCAGCTCCGGCGAAATGATGGCGGCGGACGAAAACGAACTTCACGAGAAACTGAAGCTGGACAAGATGCTTTTGATGGATGCCAGAGAAAAGGTTGAATCAAAGCGTCGTACGAAGAAAATGAAATATGACAGACTGTCTGACTTTTCGAGAAGCCTCGCAAAGCTTCTTTCAGCGGGTGTTACGCTCGTCAGAGCCCTCCGTATCATTGCAGACGATGAGTCCATTCCTGAGAAGGAGAGGGAGATCTACAATGACGTATTGAAGCAGGTCAGAGCAGGTATGACATTATCGGATGCTCTTGAGGAGCAGGGAGATACCTTCCCGCCGCTCTTCATAAATATGATCCGTTCTTCGGAAACCGGCGGAAATATGGACACAACCTGTATGAACATGGCTGATTATTACAGCAAGGAACACAGGATGCGCCAGAAGATCAGCAGCTCGATGACATATCCGAAGATACTCGGAGTCCTTATAGTTCTTGTGCTTATTGTTATTATGGGCTTCGTGCTTCCACAGTTTGACTCGCTGTTCTCACAGATGGACAGCCTGCCGCTGGCAACGAGAGTGCTTATGGGTATTTCGGATTTCGTAGCTCATAAGTGGTATCTCATCATCTTCTTCGGTGTTATCATCATCATGGTGCTGAAGATCATATTCTCCTTCCCGAAGGTCAAGCTCTGGAAGGACAAGATGGAGCTTCGTATACCGAAGATCGGTAAGCTGAGAAAGATCATTTACACAGCAAGATTCGCAAGAACACTTGCAAGCCTTTATTCAGCAGGTATTTCCATCATCAGCTGTCTGCAGATAGCTAAGTCAACGATCGGAAATTCCTATATAGAAAGTCAGTTTGATGACCTGATCGCACACATCCGTTCCGGCGGAACATTGAGCGACGGCATCGATCATATAGACGGTTTCGTAAAGAAGCTTCCTTCATCCGTAAATGTCGGTGAGGAAACCGGTGCTCTGGATCATATGCTTGTTTCGATAGCAGACCAGATGGATTACGATTCAGAGATCGCAACCGAGAAGATGGTAGCGATGATTGAGCCGCTTATGATAGTTGTTATGGCAGTTATGGTAGGATTTATCCTGATAGCCATCATCCAGCCTATCTACGGTTCATATCAGGCGATTGCCGATACGGCTAAGTAAGGGGAGGTACAAAAGTTGAGCGTAAGTATATTTTTAAATAATACAAAAGTTCAGATCGTAACAGGCAGAAAGGGCAAGAAGGGTGTCTTTGAGCGTGCCATCAAGGTGGATGCTCCGGAAGGAAGCATCATCAATGGTATCATCATGGAGCCTGAAAGATTTGCTGATTTCCTGAACCATGTCTGGACCGCAAATAATCTCCCTAAGAAGGATGTTATCCTTGTTGTTAACAGCAACAAGCTTCCGGGACGTGTGATCGAGATTCCGGCTATGTCCAAGCAGAAGTCCAAAGAATACATGAAGCGAGAGCTTTCTGACATGATGCGTGACGGCGAGGAGATGCTCATCGCCTACAACGAGCTTGCGAATGATTCCGGCAAGAAGATGAAGAAGATGTATGTTGAGCTTGCAAGCCGTGAGCAGATCAAGGACTACATGGATATCTTCGGGGCTGCAGGCATAACACTTAAATCTATTCAGTCTGCAGAAGGAAGTATCATAGGTCTTCTGGAGCAGGCAACTGCAAAGCAGTACAAGACCTTCGTTATGCAGATCACAAACGAAAATATCGTTTCAAATATCCTGTGGGTCAACGGCGTATTTAACTACTTCAACTCAGTACGTCTCTTTAATGAGCCGGGTACAGAGGGCTACTATGAGGATTGTGCAAGATCCCTCAGTAACCTGAAGCAGTTCATGGCAGCTAACAAGATTGATGCTCCGATCGAGAAGATTGTGATCGCAGGAACGGAGAGGACAGACGTTTCCTTCTACGGAAGCATGGTCGAGACCTTTGGTATCGGCGCTAATGTAGAGATTATGAATTATGGCCTTGGAGATAATCCTCAGACACAGTTTGAGGCTCAGAAGGTTATATTTGCGCTGGGCGGACTTTTTGATTCTGGAAAGGATGAGAATTTCCTCACAAATTACAGTGCGAAGGAGAAGAAATCAACTGTCAATCCTGAACTGAAGAAGAACATCATAACCATCGCAGTTGTACTTGCGGTTATGCTCATAGGTTTCCTGACAGCGCTTTTCTTAAAGATACAGCGCCAGAAGAAATATGACGAGCTGAAGGAATACAATGAGAATCCGGCAATTGTTTCCCAGGCGATGCTGTTTGACACATTTTCGGCTAAGAGAGACAAGCTTGCGGCTCAGTCAAACTCCATCGATAATATGTTAAATACTATCGAAACTTATCCGGTACTCAGCGATGAAGTGATAAATATCCTTCAGGATACCGCCAAGGGTTATGCTCAGATCGAGATCGGTAACTTCAGCGCAGATAGTGGTATCGTTAACGTTACAGCCAAGGCTAAGGACGTTGAGAAGATAAATGAATACATCAAGCGTCTTGAGGAGAAGGAGATATTTAACAGCGTTAAATATTCCGGATACACGATGAACCAGGACGGTACATGGACTATAAACGTTATTTGCACCTTTGCCGAAGGTGTCGGAAGGGGGGACAAATAGCATGAAGACTCAGATGACAGAAAGAGATAAAAAGCTTCTTGTCGGAATGTTCATATTTGTCATCATAGTAGCGATAGGCTATTGGGGCATCATCCCTCAGATCAAGGCATATAACAAGCTTGGTACGAAGATCGACAAGGAAGAAGTAACAAAGAATATTAACGAGCAGAAGGTTTCAAATCTTATCTTTGTTGAATCTATGTGTGAAGAATATGAAGAGACCATGGCTGATAACAAGGCTAAGTTCTATGACATGATGACTGAGGCGGAGATTGACTTCCTGCTTACAACAAAGGCAGTTTCACGTAACCTTGAAGCCTACAGCCTGAGTATTGAAATACCTTCAAGTCCGTCAGATCGTAAGGCATATATTTATTCACAGCTTTACCAGGATCAGCTTGAGTGGGATTCACAGCGAGAACTTCTCTATATGGGAACAGACGAAGATGAGGAAGATCTTCTTGGAACGGGCGACGATAAGAGCAGCAATAAGGAAACGACCGAGGACGAGACAGTCGATATTTGGGGAAACACAGATATGGTCGGCGAAAATACTGATATCTATGTAGCAAAGGTTTCAATCTCTCTTGGTGGTGATGAAGCACAGCTTAAGGCTTATCTTGATGATATAATGGCATCAGAGAAGAAGATACTCATCACATCCTTCTCCTGGGGTGAATACAGAACTCAGCAGGCAGTTGAGGTTCCTGTAGAAGAGATCATTCAGGCGGATGAGAAGGCTGAAAGCGAAGAAGGCGAAACAACAACTACAACAAAGAAGACCGAAACAAAATACGAACTGGTTACAGTAAAGTCACTTACAATCACTATGGAGATCTATATGTGTGACAAGGTTGAGTAGACGAAGTATATAAATAGGGGAAACAGTAGCGAAGGGGCAGAATATGGAGATTAAAAATAACAGAAACATACGAATAGGTGATGTTTTAAAGGAGTTCGGATATGTTACCGACGAGCAGATCGAGGAAGCTATAGCATATCAGAAATCTCACGAAGGAGTGCGTCTCGGCGGCGCCCTCATCGAACTGAATATCATTACTGAAAGGCAGATGCTTGAAGCTCTTGGACAGAGACTTCAGTACAGAGTGGTAAATATCTCCGATATTTCCTTCGATATAAATGCGGTTGAGACCATTCCGCGTCCTCTTTCCGAGAAATACTGCATACTTGCTTACAAGGATGTGGACGGAGTTCTCTATATCCTGACCAACGATCCGCTGAACTTCTATGGAATAGAGGATGTCAGACAGGTTGCCGGTGAGGACCTCCATATTGAGCTTTGCGAGAAGAAGCCTCTTGAGAATGCTATCCAGTATTATTATTCAGAGGTTTCAGCTAAGAAGGCTGCTGATAAGGCTGCTAAGTCAAACTTTGCTGAGGCAGAGGAGATCGAGGTTAATGTTGAAGATACAGACGATGATACTCCTATCATCAACCTTCTCAATTCACTCGTAGTAAGAGCCTATAACTCAAACGTTTCCGATATTCATATTGAACCTTTCGAGAAGTTTACTTCAGTAAGAATGCGTATGGACGGCGTAATCGTTGATTTCATGACGCTTCAGAAAAATATACATAACTCGCTCATAGCACGTATCAAGATCCTTGGTGATCTGGATATCGCAGAGCGTCGTGTTCCACAGGATGGACATTTCAAGACTACTATCGACGGTACTCCTGTCAATGTCAGAGTATCGGTTCTGCCAACTGTATTTGGTGAGAAGGCGGTTCTTCGACTTCTTGCAAGTTCGGCTACCATCGATCATTCGGGAACATTCGGTATGAGTGACAAGAATTACGAGATCGTTAAGGGAATGCTCAATTCTCCGAATGGTATCGTTTATGTAACCGGACCTACAGGTTCAGGTAAATCTACAACACTTTATATGATACTTCAGGAACTTGCTCAGAGGGCGGTTAACATAATGACAATCGAAGACCCTGTTGAGAAGAACCTTCCGAAGCTGAATCAGACACAGGTTAATGTTACCGCAGGACTTACATTTGAAGTTGGTCTGAGAGCCCTGCTCCGTCAGGATCCGGACATCATCATGCTTGGTGAGACACGTGATGCCGAGACAGCTTCCATATCCGTAAGAGCGGCTATCACCGGTCACCTGGTTCTTTCAACCCTTCATACAAATGATGCGGCTTCTTCGGTAACACGACTAATTGATATGGGCATCGAGCCGTACATGCTTGCAAACTCGCTGGTCGGCATCATCGCGCAGAGACTTGTTCGTAAGGTCTGTCCGGCATGTTCAGTCTGGGCTGAGATGACACCGGAGGAGGAGAGGATAGTTGGTCACAAGCTTTCACGAGTTAAGCATATCGTTGGCTGCAAGCAGTGTAACAATACAGGCTACAGAGGAAGAATATCACTTCACGAAATCCTTCCGATTGACAAGACCGTAAGAAAGATGATCTCAGAGAACAGAACTGCTGAGGAGATCAAGGAATACGGTATCAAGGAGCTCGGTATGGAGCCATTGAAGAGCGGCGCTATCAGATACATCGAAGAGGGTGTTACGACCGTCGAAGAGCTGGCTAAGGTTGCTTACTACGATTAATAAATGAATAAATGATGTAATGGACTAAACGGGCTGTCACGCAAAACTTTTGTGTGACGGCCTTTTTTTGTGCTTGAATATTGGTAAGGAAAAAGGTATAATTTGAAAATGTAAGCGCTTACATTTTGGAAGGTGGTGGAGATAATGGTGAGTATATATCAAGGAGGAGTTTATGAGTAATGTTATTGTTGGGCAGTCCGGCGGACCGACTGCTGTTATCAATTCAAGTCTTGCAGGTGTTTATGAGGCTGCCGTACAAAGAGGAGCTGATAAGGTATATGGAATGATGCACGGTATTCGTGGGCTGCTGGAGGAAAAGTATGTCAATCTTTCAGACAGATTTAAATCAGCTCTTGATATTGAACTCTTGAAGAGAACTCCGTCAAGTTATCTCGGAAGCTGCAGGTATAAGCTTCCTGAGCTGGACGATAAAGAAGGCGAAAAGATATATCAGCAGATATTTGAGATCCTGAAGAAGCTTGATATCGGTTATTTCTTCTATATAGGAGGAAATGACAGTATGGATACTATCTGCAAGCTTGCTGAATACGGCAGGAGGATCGGAAGTGTTATACGTTTTATGGGGGTCCCGAAGACTATCGACAATGATCTGATGGTTACAGACCATACTCCCGGATATGGAAGCGCTGCCAAATATATCGGTGTAGTAATGAAGGAAATAATACGCGATGCAACAGTTTACGGTACAAAATACGTTACCATCGTGGAGATTATGGGTAGAAATGCAGGATGGCTTACAGCAGCTGCAGCTCTTGCGAAGGAAGAGGATTCGGAGGGCGTGGATATGATAGCTCTTCCGGAGGTTGTATTTAATGTAGACAGATTTGTAGAAAAGGTTAAGCGTATGCAGGAGGCAAAACCGAGTGTAGTTATTGCGGTATCGGAAGGAGTTAAGCTTGCTGACGGAAGATATGTATGCGAGCTGGCGGATGATGTCCATGCAGTAGATGCATTTGGTCATAAGGCACTTACCGGAACGGCCAGGTATCTTGCAAATGTTATCGCGAGATCGATGGATACCAAGACCAGGAGCATCGAGCTTTCAACCCTGCAGCGCTGCGCGGGACATGTCAGCTCAAGAACTGACATCACCGAGGCTTATCAGGTTGGCGGGGCAGCAGTGAAGGCGGCTTATGAAGGAAATACAGGAAAAGTTATCACACTCAAGCGAATATCAAATGCACCTTATCAGTGCACGACAGAGATTCATGACATTATTGAGGTCGCAAACCTTGAGAAAAAGATTCCGCTAAGCTGGGTGAATGATGATCATACTCAGATGAAACAGGAATTTATAGATTATGCGAAGCCACTGATCCAGGCCGAACTCACGCCTGTATATGTAAGCGGTCTGCCGAGACATATTTATCTGCCGGAACGTTTCAATTAAAGAGCTGATTTGTTGCGCTTTTGTTGCTGTTTTGGTGATATAATAATCACAGATGAACGGGTTACAAAAGAGGGGACGTTCAGAGTGAGATTCAGTACGTAAATTGTTGGATTTAGGTATAATATTTCCACAAATAGTGAAGGGGAGTGATTGAATACGACTGAATGTGGCTGATTACAGTCACGAAAATAGCGCAAACTATACAATGTGCACAAACAAAATTGTGAAAAATAGTGCGACGATACGAAATGCACTAGCGGTGGTTAATAATTCTTGAAAATGAGAAAAATCACTGATATAATTAAGTCATCTAATACGTGAGAGATATCATGAAAAGGAGGAATAAACGTATGAAGAGAAAGAAAGATAAAGGTTTTACACTCGTTGAGTTAATTGTTGTTCTTGTTATCCTTGCAATCCTTGCAGCAATCCTTGTTCCTGCACTTCTGGGATACATCGACAGAGCAAAAGAGAAACAGTACGTACTTAATGCTAAGTCAGCTTTAACAGCTACTCAGGCAGAGCTTTCATCTATGTATGGTGAAGGTGTTGCAACAGTTGATGCTACTGCATTAAGTGATAGATCTACTGTTATTTCTAACACAGCTGATACGCCAACAGGTTCGTCATTCTATATTGCAATTAACGCTAAGTCAGATGATAGTAAGGGCGCTGTAGCAGCTAACCATAGTCACTATACAGTAACTAATGCATATTATTTAGAGGATGGTTACTATTGTACATATGACGGAAAAACGTGGAAAACAACTCAGACAGCTCCATCTGCACCAAGTGGCGGTTCATGGACATTAGTATATTCTAAGTAAAACTATATAATTTTATTCTACAAATCGCAGGCATTCGTGCCTGCGATTTTTTTGTGTTTATAATTCACATTTATTTCAAATTTGTCATCGCCTCGATGTGTTATAATCTTCCTGCAGACCATTTTTCAGTTGCCTGTCGCACACCAGTCAATTGATCGTAACTATTGAATGTTGTTGCATATGTAATATAATTATGATATAATTATATTACAATTACAGGAGGATGAATGAAATTTGTATGGGACGACAAGAAGAATGTCGTGAATATCAGAAAGCATGGAGTGAGTTTTGAGACTGCATGTACTGTATTTTTTGATGAGAAAGCAATATTGTTTGATGATCCGGAACACTCGGATTATGAGGAAAGATTTTTATTGCTTGGTATGAGTGAGATGGCAGAGGTATGTATTGTATGTCATTGTTATCGGGAATCGGATAGTATGATAAGAATCATTTCGGCTAGAAAAGCTACGAAGAAGGAGGTTGAGAGGTATGTTGAAGGAATATGATGTAGATAAATTGAATCCAAGAAAGAACCCATATGCTAAGGGGTTAAAAAAGCAGGTAACTATCAACCTTTCACCTTCTGTAATTGAGTATTTTAAGGAGCAGTCACAGGAAACGGGAATACCGTATCAGACGTTGATCAATCTCTATCTTGTGGACTGTGTCAAAGAGAAGAAAAAGCTGGAGATGACCTGGATATAACTAATTACTCTCGCAGGCATTCGTGCCTGCGATTTTTTTCGCTCCAAAGACAACTAACTATTGAATACTGAACCAGGAAGAGTAAAATAGAAACGGGGGAATTCTTAGATTAGTGGAGGCCTATTATGTCTGATAATAAAGAGAATAATGGAAAGATGTTGGACGAGAAAAACGTAGATAAGAAAGCAGATGCAAAGGTTGATGCTGAAGCGGAACTTGTTCAGGATGCGATATACGATGCGAGAACACTGGGCGTTCCGAAGATGACAGTGCTGGGATTCCAGCATATGTTTGCGATGTTTGGCTCGACGGTGCTTGTGCCGGCGCTTACCGGCCTTTCGGTTTCGGCGACACTTCTGTTTGCGGGACTCGGAACACTGTTGTTCCATCTGATATCGAGAGGAAAGGTACCTGCATTTCTGGGATCATCATTTGCGTTCCTTGCAGGGTATTATGCGATAGCTCCGAAAGGAGAGAAGGAGCTCCTGCCGTACGCTTGCCTGGGAGTAGCAACAGCCGGACTTGTATACGTCATACTTGCGGGACTCATCAGAGCCTTCGGCGTAAATAAAGTTATGCGTTTCTTTCCACCGATAGTAACCGGCCCGATCATAATAGCAATCGGTCTTTCGCTTTCAAAATCAGCAATCGACAACTGCGCGACAAACTGGCTTGTGGCAGTCATCGCGATACTTATAGTAGTCATCTGTAATATTTACGGAAGAGGCATGATCAGGATCATCCCGATACTCTGCGGAGTGCTTGGCGCCTGCCTTGTGGCGGTTATATTTGCGCTTATCTGTGGCAGCTCGGTGACTCTTTCGGACGGCACAGAATACATATCTATGGGCGGCCTGAAGCATTTCCTGCTCTTCAAAAAGGACAGCCTGGATGCAATAAAGAGCGCTGCCTGGGTTGGCCTTCCGGTGGAGTTTAACAACACGGCATTCGCTGTATTTAAGGATGCGGATTATAAGCTGGTCGTTACCTCGATCGCAACGATCGTACCTATCGCCCTTGCAACGATAGTAGAGCATATCGGCGACATCTCGGCCATCTCATCGACGGTTGGCAAGAATTTCATCAAAGATCCGGGACTTCACAGAACGATTCTCGGCGACGGACTTGCAACGATCCTGGCTTCATTGTTCGGCGCGCCTGCAAATACAACCTACGGTGAAAATACAGGCGTCCTCACGCTTTCGAAGGTGTATGATCCACGTGTTATCAGGATCGCGGCAGGATTTGCAATGGTATTTTCGTTCTGTCCGAAGTTTGCTGCGTGTATATCGGCCATGCCGGTGCCTGTGCTCGGCGGCATCTCGCTGGTGCTTTACGGAATGATCTCGGCTATCGGTGTGCGTAATCTTGTAGAGAATCATGTTGATTTCGGCAAGACAAGAAACGTTATCATCGCGGCGCTGATCCTCGTGCTTTCTATCGGTATCACCTACAGCAAAGCGAAGGCTATCGCTTTTGAGATTGGCAGCGTAAAGATTTCCCTTTCCGGACTTGCAGTCGGATCGATCGTGGGTATCGTGCTGAACGCCGTGCTGAAGGGCAAGGACTATGAGTACGCAGAGTAAAATGTGTGAACAAAAATACACATAATTTTCATGGATATTGAATTAATATTATGATATAATGCAGAGTGGAGTGCGTTCCGCTCTGTTTTCTTTTGCAATATTTGTGATTGCATAAAGAGGAAATGTGTGGAACAACCATTAATGCAAACATAATTAGCATTTTATTAAATAAAAACGGAGGACAAAAAATGTATAGCTTTGACGAAATCTTAAAGGTTGATCCTGAAGTAGCAGCAGCAATGACCGATGAGATAACAAGACAGAATGTAAACTTAGAGCTGATCGCTTCAGAGAACATCGCTTCCAAGGCGGTTATGGCAGCTATGGGCAGCCCGCTCACAAACAAGTACGCAGAGGGATATCCTGGAAAGAGATACTATGGTGGATGCCAGTATGTTGACGTAGTAGAGGATCTCGCTAGAGAAAGAGCTAAGGAGCTTTTCGGAGCTGAGTATGCAAACGTTCAGCCTCATTCAGGCGCACAGGCAAACATGGCTGTATTTTTCGCAATCATGGAGCCAGGCGACACATATATGGGTATGTCACTTGACCACGGCGGACACCTTTCACACGGTTCACCTGTAAATATGTCAGGTAAGTATTTCAACTGCGTTCCTTACGGTGTAAATGACGAAGGACGTATCGATTATGATGAGGTTCTTAGAATTGCAAAGGAGTGCAAGCCTAAGATGATCATCGCAGGTGCTTCTGCATATGCAAGAGCAATAGATTTCAAGAAATTCCGTGAGATCGCTGACGAAGTTGGCGCAGTTCTTATGGTAGATATGGCTCACATCGCAGGTCTTATCGCAGCAGGTAAGCACATGAGTCCAATCCCATACGCTCACGTAACAACAACTACAACACACAAGACACTTCGTGGACCAAGAGGCGGACTTATCCTCTGCAGCGAAGAGGTTAATGCAAAATACAACTTCAACAAGGCTATTTTCCCTGGAATCCAGGGTGGTCCTCTTATGCATGTTATCGCAGGTAAGGCTGTATGCTTCAAGGAAGCCCTTTCACAGGATTACAAGGAGTATATGGGAAGAGTTGTTGAGAACGCTTCAACTCTTGCAGGCGCACTTATCGACAGAGGTTTTGATATCGTTTCAGGCGGTACAGATAACCACCTCATGCTTGTAGACCTCAGACGTCTTGACATCTCAGGTAAGGAAGTTGAGAAGCTTCTTGATGAAGTTCACATCACAGTAAATAAGAATACAGTTCCAAATGACCCACGTTCTCCATTTGTAACAAGCGGTGTCAGAGTAGGTACTCCTGCAGTTACAACAAGAGGTGCGGTTAAGGAAGATATGTACGTAATAGCTGATGCATTTAAGGCTGCTATCATCGACAGAGATAACGCAGCAGCAGAGGCTCTTGTAAAGAGTATTACAGATAAGTATCCTCTTTATTCTGGTTCTGCAATGTAATTAAGGAGACAAAATGGACAATAATCCAAATAACAGAAATAATGGCCAGGAGCCTAAGAAGAGCGGTCCTTCCGCGACACTTATCATCCTCATTATTTCCATCGTCCTTACCCTTGTTTTCTGGCAGCAGTACAATGCCTACAAGACATCCGGTGAGGAAGAGGTTTCATATGACAAGTTCATCACGATGGTTGAACAGCATGAAGTCGAGAAGGTTGAAATATACGATGAAAAGATATATTTCACACCGAAGGAGCAGAGCGACATAACCAAGGACGTTACTTACTATGTAGTGAAGACTGATGATTACGGCCTGGTTGATCGACTTGCCGAGGCAGATGTCAAGTTCTCCCAGATAGACGAAGGCGGAAATGCGATGATCCGTACGATCCTGTCTTACGTCATTATGATAGCAGTATTTTACATCTTTATGATGCTCATCATGAGAAGCGCTACAAAGGGCGGCGGAATCATGGGCGGTGTTGGCAAGTCAAATGCCAAGATGTACGTACAGAAGAAGACCGGTATCACCTTCAGAGATGTTGCCGGTGAAGAGGAGGCTAAGGAGTCACTGGTCGAGCTGGTTGATTTCCTTCACCAGCCTGAAAAATACACTGCTATCGGTGCGAAGCTGCCGAGAGGTGCCCTGCTTGTAGGCCCTCCGGGTACAGGTAAGACACTTCTTGCCAAAGCCGTTGCAGGCGAGGCAAATGTGCCATTCTTCTCTATTTCAGGTTCAGAGTTCGTTGAGATGTATGTTGGTGTCGGTGCGAGCCGAGTAAGAGATCTTTTCAAGCAGGCTAATTCAATGGCACCATGTATCATCTTCATCGACGAGATCGATGCTATCGGTAGAAGCCGTGATACCAGACATATGGGCGGTGATTCCGAGCGTGAGCAGACTCTTAACCAGCTGCTTTCCGAGATGGATGGTTTCGATACTTCAAAGGGTCTGATAGTCCTTGCGGCTACCAACAGACCTGAGGTTCTTGATAAGGCGCTCCTTCGTCCGGGACGTTTCGACAGACGAGTTATCGTTGAGAAGCCTGATATGAAGGGCCGTGAAGACATCATCAGAGTTCATGCAAAGAATGTTAAACTTGATGAGACAGTAAATATACATGAGCTTGCACTTGCCACAAGTGGTGCGGTTGGTGCAGATCTTGCAAATATTGTAAATGAGGCTGCCCTCCTTGCGGTTCGTAAGGGCAGAAATCTCGTATCCCAGAAGGACCTTATCGAGTCGGTTGAGGTCGTATTTGCGGGTAAGGAGAAGAAAGACAGGATCCTCAGCAAGGAAGAGAAGGCGATCGTTGCTTATCACGAGACCGGTCATGCACTTCTTACAACACTTCAGAAGCATTCGATGCCTGTTCAGAGGATCACCATCATCCCGAGAACCATGGGTTCACTGGGCTATGTATGGCAGGTCCCTGAAGAGGAGAAATACCTTGAGACCAAGGCTGAGCTCGAGGCTCGTATAGTAGTTACAATGGGCGGCCGTGCAGCAGAAGAGCTGAAGTTCAATTCTGTTACAACAGGTGCCTCGAATGATATCGAGCAGGCGACCAAGATCGCAAAGGCTATGGTTACCATGTACGGTATGTCAGACCGATTCGGTATGGTACAGATGGAGGAAACTACCGGACAGTACCTGGACAACAGGTCTTACTATAACTGCTCTGACAGAACAGCAGCTATGGTTGATGAAGAGATAAGACTCATCATCAAGAGATGCTACGACAAGGCTGTCATGCTTCTTAAGAAGAATGAGAAGATACTTGATGCAGTTGCATCCTTCCTCGTTGAGCATGAGACTATAACCGGTGAAGAGTTCATGGATATCTTTAACAAGATCACTCAGAACCAGAAGGCGGTTTATGAGGTTGAAGAGCCATCTATGAAATACCCTGTTAGAGGCAGTTCATCATTCTCGGTTAAGGTTTCCGATGCGGTTGACGCTAAGGATGCCAAGGCTTTAAAGAAGCTTGAAAAGGCTGAAAAGGCTGATAAGAAGGCCGAGAAGAAGGCTGAAAAGAAAGCCAAGAAGGAAAAAAAAGAAGCCAAGCTGAAGACGATCCTGAAGGGCGTTAAAGGCAAGGATAAATACAAGGCTTACAAGGAATATGAAGCCAGCGATGAGTACTACGGTAAGTTCTCGATGGGCGACGATGATGACGATGACGACGATGATATCATCGTTGGCGGAAATACAGAAGCATCTTCTGAAAGAGTAACACCTGTTGCACCAACTGCTTCGGATAGACCGGAAGATAAGGCGATATTTGAGAAGAATAGTACTTATATTTCGAATCCTGAAACAGTTACAGGTTCATACAGGGAAAGAAAACCTGAGGATTATGAGCCGGCTGCAACTGAAGATGAAGCTGATGAAACAAATGAAACAGTTTTAAACGAGGATGTTGAAGCTGGATCAGCAGATTCACAGTCATCTGACGCTTCAAAGGATTCCGAAAAGGTTGCTATGCCTTGGGAGAATTACCCAACAGCTGAAGATAAGAGAACTGAAGCTGAGGAAAACTCAGAGGATAATGATTCCGAGGAAGAATAATGGCGTAACCGTTGGCAGACAACATTAAAGCTGGAAGTTTGTTCTTTTAGAACGTTGTAGACAACCATAAAACTAACAAAAAGGAGAGGTGAGTTATACATTGGTATAACCTGCCTCTCTTTTTTTGTGTGTATTATCTGAATTTTAGTATTCCGGAGGGAATATCTGCAAAAATATCTCTTGAGGAAAACAAGGTGAAATAGAAGGTGAAATTATCGCTCAGTTTGCATCTTGCGGACGGCGTCGACACGGGATGAACACTCGGTCTTCTTCAGAAGATTGGAAATGTGGAAGCGCACAGTGCTCTTCGAAATAAAGTATTTTTCGGAAATTTCATTGTCACTGAGACCATCCTTGATACATCCAAGGATCTCGGCTTCTCTGGCGGTGAGATTGTATTTTTTTGCAAAACGTGCAAGTATGGACGCTTCGGATTCTTCAACGACAGGCTCTGCCTTCGGTGATTTATTAAGCATATAGTAGACAAAGAGTACGAGCAGGATCGAATAAACAGCGGTCGAAACAAGGAGCTGTGCGATTAGTGGAACGGTAGCAAAGTAAAAAATGACCATGACGACTACATCAACGATTCTCGAAAGCATGAGACCGAAGGCTGCGAAGGGCAGCAGGCACGCTGAATCCTTCTTCAGATCCGAAAATGCAACGACTCTGTAGACCGCAACAAATCCTATGAACAGGTAGCTGAGGCAGACCGCCAGGGTGCCGTTCTTGCTGTGGAATAGAATGGTTGTCGCAATCAGCGGGTATGTCAGGCTGGCAAGTGTGATAAGCTCGCCGAGCTGTCTTGACTTGTCGATGATGAAGCCGGCACATATAAGTCCGACTGCATAAAAGGCTCTTGCCAAGGTGAAGTTGACGTTTGAGGTTCCCGGAAGGGAAAGGTAGAGTCCTGAACCGACCGAGCTCACGAATGACATGATGAGTATGAAGATAGTGAGCCAGCGGAAGGTGCGCTTGACAGTGGCAATATGTTCAGGGCTGCTTGATGGATCGATTTCAGCAGGAACCGTATCAGTGCTGCTTTCGACCCCTTTATTTGAAGTAAATATCTCGTCCGGCGGAAGAATAGGAATATCCTCGCCGTAATAAACCGTCATGATCGTAAACAGTGAGAACATTATGTAAACAAAAACTACTGAATCAGATGTCAGAAACCTTGAGCCGTCGATAAGAGTCAGGAAGTAAGTTCCGACCGAAGCAACAGCATAGCTGAAACCGTAGGATTTACCGATGTCTCCCGGCTTCACGAAAGCTGAGAGCATGCAAAGGTAGTAGCCAAAATACAGTCCAACAAGAAGATTGAAGATGCTTCCGAAGATAACTATGGCCGGTCCGTTTTTGATGAGAAGCATACATGCCATAATTGGGATGCCGATGAGAAGCAGAAGAATAAATGTATTTTTCTTTCTGAAGAATCTTGAGGATTTGCGGATTCCAAAGATGAAGAGAAGGATGCCGGCGGCCTGCAGAAAATAATTCAGTCCCGACGTAATGAGGTCTACCATCTCGTCGCTGAAATAATTCGTGAGCAGGTACATCTGCGACATATAGGCTGAGCCTGTATAGAAAAAGCAGAATGCTACAAGCATCGTGTACAGTATCGCCTTATTGTTTTTCATTCCTCTGATCTTATCCATGGTATTTCCTTTTCGTTTGCTGTCGGCAAGAAAACGGGTATCATATATGACTGTTTTCTTTATTGTTTCTTTAAAATACTTATTCTTTTAAGTATTGTTTCTTTAAAATACAATTGTCAGACAGTTTACTATCTGATAGAATAATAGTATATATTTATGAAGCAGACTTCGCATGTCTGGCACACAGATGATTTTATCATAATAGTAGATTTCAAACAATATTTTCAGCAATTTATTGGGAAATCACAGGGTCGGAAAACCACGTATTTGCGTGCCCTATCATTAAACAAACAAGATATTCTTGGCAGAAAGTGTTATGATTATCATGAATTGATATGCTTTTTTGGCAATGTCATGAAAGAAACTGTATTTCACAAAATCGGGAGAGGTTTAAAGGAGGAGTGAAGATGACAAAAAAGAAGAAAAAATTAAGGGGGTTAAGTCTGCTGCTGAGTTTTATACTCTGTGTGGGCTTCTGTCTGGGTGGTATACCATCGAAGGTGAGCTTTGCGGATTCCGAGGAACAGGACAGCATACAGAGCAGGGATTCGGAAGACGGACAGGACGACGGTCAGAATGACGGTCAGAACGACGGACAGGATGGCGGACAGGATGGCGGACAGGAAGGCGAGCAGAACGATCAGGGCGAGCAGAATAATGCCAGACAGATACAGATAAAGTTTGCCGGCGCAGATAAGGGCAGCGGCGTCTATGAATTCACAGTAGATGATATCGTATTTACAGCGACATTTTTTATTGGAGATACAGTGTCTGATACGATCAATGAAGCGAAGGATACCTGGACTGTAACTGAAGGCGATAATGCGAAGATCAGATTCAGCGACACCTTTGACAGAGATAATTATGACGTGGTGCTTGCATCTATTACGGATGATTTTACCGCAAAACTTACAATGACCGGAGATAATGAGGCTCTCGTATTTGATGACGGCTACAATCTTCAGGATACGATGCAGCTTACATTTGTTAAAAAGGATAACGAGCAGAATGAACCGGGTCCCCAGGGTAATTCCGTGGCTGTGATAAATATCAGCGGTCCTGAAGGAAGCTGGAATCTGGCTCCGATAGTGTATGAACCGTATGATGTGGAGAACTCAGACGGTACCTTTAGCGCACCGTATTCAAGATATGCTTTCGTGGCTGATCTTTCTATAAACGGCGGAAGCAGAACTGAAGGTATAGGACATTACGATAAGAAAGCAGATATAGCCGGCCTAGCTACGCAGGAAATCGGTTTCAACAAGGGTGATAATGATACATCAGCAAGCTTCACTTTTGCAACAAACTGGGGCGACAGGATCGAAGAGATTATCATCAATAATAAGAAGTACAACGTACCGCTTAATTATGACAATAGATATGACTGGTTGGTAGCTTTTAATGGTCAGAATATCAGCTTCGACATCGATGTTGACCTTCCACAGCCTGATAAGGATGGAAAATACAACTTTGATGTACAGCTGAAGGTCAGACCTATTACAGAGAAGGAATGCTTCATCGGTAACTTCCTCTGGTCTAAGGATGAGCATTTTGCTCCGGATGGACCTGATCCGAGTGACCTTTACATAGGCCATTCATCACTTATTCTTGAGTCTGTTGACTTTAATAACGGTAAAGAGAATATTCATTGGCAGATAGACGTAGAGGACGATGGAACCGATCAGGAATATGCATATGAGAAGGATGGAATTAAATACGACTATGCGCATTTCTCTATGAAATATCCTCCAGATGACTGTTCGATGGGTGAGATGGTTATCCCTGAGGGTGCCGCAGTAACCATGAAGATAGTTCCGGAATACGGCTATCAGGTTAAGTATTTCACAGGCGTTGACTTTGATGAAGGAAATGTCAAGCTGCAGGGTGGACAGTGTGAATTCACCTTTATTGTTGGAAGAGGCAACTTCCATATCGGCGCAAAGGTTGAAGAACAGGCGGATGATGTTGTAAGTGAGTCTTCAATTATCACCGGCGGCGGAGTTGTGGTTCCTGAAGGACTTATCAATTCCGGTAGTGCGAGAATCAATATCACCGATCCTGAGCTTTCAGAGGATAAGAAGGACGAATTCCTTGATGTAGCTTTCGATGAGGGACTTGATATTAAGGCAATCGTTGATCTTAATCTGAAGCAGGTTTATTTCAAAGGAATGGGCGATGATACCCAGGTTTGGGAGAATGATATCGACCTTACGAAGATGGATGATGATGAAAGCATTCTCGTTGGTCTTGAAATGCCTGAAGGCATGACAGAAGAAGACGGCGTGGCTATTATTCATAATATTGATGATGGTGAAGAATTTGAGGTAATCGAACCGCTCGGAATAGTAGATGGTTTGGTTGTCTTTGAGACAAGAGGTTTCTCTAATTATGCGCTTGCTGTTGAGGATGCTTTTGAAGAGCCGAGCGACGATTGGGACAGAGTAGATGTAAAGGACAAGGATACCGGAGTGTCAGCGTCAATCCTTGCGCCTGATTCGGCTGATAATTATAAGCTTGTTGTTGAGGATGAGCTGGAGGGTGATAGCCCTGAGGAAATTGCAGCAGTTAAAAAGGCTATGGGAATACCTGATGAATATGAGGTTCTGAGAGGTTACTCTGTAACAGTTGTTTCTTCAGATCCTGATGTTGTGGGAGAATTCTACGGCAGAAAACCGATCATAAGTATTCCGATAAGTGATCTTACGGATAAATACGAGAACTTTACGGTTCTTGCTGTTTATGATAACGGTGCTATCGATGAAGATGGCTCAGGTTTTGATTATGAATTCATTACTCCGACGATTAAGGATGGAATGGCTGTATTTGAGGCTGAGATTGGTGGAACGTTCGTTATCCTCGGTATCGAGAAGAAGGCTGCTCAGGAAGCTGACATTGAGCCGGCAAAGAATGCTGACACATCACCGGCGACCGGTGACAGCAGTGATCCTGCACTTATGTTTATGCTCCTTATAGCTTCGGCAGGCATGATCATCCTGCTGAGGAAGAAGAGTAAGGAAGACGGTAGAGAACAGTAAGAAAGAATGAAATAAAGAAAGTGAATAAAGAAAGAGACGAAAGATAGTTTCGTACGTTATTCCTCAAAAACAAGGGGCTGCTCAATTGAGCAGCCCCATTACTTTTATTTCCCTGACAGTTCGTCCAATGTCTTGCCGTAAGATGGTATGAAATCATTCATGAAATCAACTATTTCAGGAAGCTCTGCGGACATTGTGCCGAGCTTCTTTTCGATGCTCTTCTTGGCACTGCGGAACTCTCTGTTTCCGGAGTTTTCCTCTTCGATACATTTGATGTAAGCGGAGAGCTTATCGGCAGCTTTAACGAGACGACGCATATAGCGGTCATCCTCAGTTGGCTCAGCGCGGTAGAGCTTCTCGAATTCCGGCCTAAGGTCGTTTGGAAGCTCGTTCAGAAGCTTTTTCTCGGCTATCGATTCAACCTCCTTGTAGGCTGATTGAATACCTTCGTTGTAGTATTTTACAGGGGTTGGCATATCGCCTGTGATGATCTCTGAAGAATCATGATAAAGTCCGATAAGAGCGGCCTTTTCTGAGTCGAGGTTTTTACCATGACGTACATTTCCGATTACACAGAGAGCATGTGCGATCATCGCAACCTCCAGACTGTGCTCGGACAGATTCTCTGCGCGGGAGTTCCTCATTAAAGCCCAGCGCTCAATATATTTCATTCTTGATATTGTTGCAAAAAAATTATAGCTCATACTTTTTACCTTTCGCATTATTGAGTCGGAAAGCATATTTTTCGTGGATGATCATTATCTGATCACGTAGAATTCATATGCCTGATAGTAATTCTAAGACTTACAGAGTCTTTATGCAAGAAAGAAATAATATGTAATGATATTTGGTGCAAATTGTTGTACAATATAAAATGTGTTGAAAATATCAAACGACAGATCACCAGAGAGGAGACCGGTGCATGAAGCTTAGCACTTTATTAAAATACAATGATATAGTCATCCAGTGCCATGACAATCCGGATGCGGATGCCCTTGCATCGGGTTATGCGCTTTACTGGTATCTTGAGAAGAACGGTAAGAAGCCGAGATTTATCTATCGCGGACACAGCCAGGTGCAGAAGAGTAATCTTATGATCATGATAGATACTCTGTCAATCCCTGTGAGCTACGAGGATGAATTTGATGAGAAGCCGGAGCTTCTTGTTACGGTAGACTGCCAGTACGGTGAGAAGAACGTGACCAGGACTGCAGCAGAAAATATCGCTATGATAGATCATCATCAGTCACAGCGTGAATCCGGTAAGATGGTTGAAATCCGCGGAAATATAGGAAGCTGCTCAACGGTCATCTGGGATATGATACGAGAAGAGGGCTTTGATGTTAATGAAGATAAGAAGCTCGCAACTGCCATGTATTATGGACTTTACACCGATACAAACAGATTCTCCGAGATGTCGCATCCTCTGGATAGAGATATGGTCGATAATCTTGTTATAAATAAGAGTGTCATTACTGTCATGTCCAATTCAAATATCACTCTCCGAGAGTTGAAGATCACCGGCAGGGCGATAATGGGATATGAGTATTTTTATGATGACAGATATATGCTTATCAGCGTCGAAAAATGCGATCCGAACATACTCGGTGTCATAAGCGATTTCGCTATGGAGACAGCCGGCGTAAATGTATGTATCGCATATTACACTTCTCCGGCGGAGATAAAATATTCAGTCAGAAGCTGCGTTAAGGAGGTTCACGCCGATGAGCTTGCAGCCTTTCTTGCGGAAGGCATCGGTGGCGGTGGAGGACATCTGACCAAGGCCGGTGGCACCATAAGGCCTGACAGGCTTATGGAAAGCATAGGCGGAAGACTGGACGAAAATGATGTAAATGAAAAACAGCTCGAAAAGGTTACTTCCGAGCATTTTAAGAATAAGCTTAAGCTTTATTATGAGAGCTACGAGATAATCTATGCAAGAACTGCCGAGATAGACAAGACCGGCATGAAGCTTTATGAAAAGCTTCCGCAGGAGCTCGGTGTTGTGAAACTGACGGATGTATTTCCGGCAGGAAGCATGGCCGGCATCAGAACCCTTGAGGGTGATATTGATATAGTTGTAACCGACGAACTTTATCTGATGATCGGTATCGAGGGTGAGGTTTATCCGATAAAAGAAGAGAAGCTTATGAAGAGCTACAGGCTTCTGGATAAGAAATACGACAGAAGCTTTGAATACTCGCCAAGTATCAGGAACAGCGTGACCGGCGAGGTGAAGAAGGTCATGGAGTATTCACATGCCTGCATCAGTACCGGCATCTCACGTATATACGCGAGACCTCTTACACGTAAGGTCAAGCTTTTCACAGCCTGGGACGAGGATAAATACTATTCAGGCAACACGGATGATTACATAGCTGTTCGTGAGGATGATGATCATGATATCTACGTCATCCGCGGCCGCCTCTTCAACCAGCTATACGTGGAAATCACTCAGTAAATCCCTCAGTAGTTCACTCGGCTATTGCTTGAGCAAGTGAATCTCAGTGGATAAGACTATATTATTTACATAAACAGAACCAACAAAAAGGGTACCCCTGAAGGCGTATTTTGTTACAACTGAGGGGGTACCCTTTTGTGGGTTCGTCCGTATTTGATTTTTTAGTCGTCTATTCCATACTGAGATTTCTCTTCGTCCGTCATCTCACATCCACCAAGAAGCTTATTACCCTTCTCGATCAGCTCAACCACGGTATAGTGCTTAAAATAACCTACGCGGTGGCCTTCTTTTGAGTTGCTTGTGTAAGTGTAGAAACGGTCTGTCGGAATGTGGTGTCCGAAGCAGCTGTCTATGCAGGCTGTTTCAACCCAGCTTTCAGTATCGACGATATCGGTCATATTTAACATCTGAATATAAAGAGTGTGCGAATCCTTGTCGTACTGGAAGGTGGCTTCATCAACAATTGTCAAATAGGTTGTGAGGTCGGATCTTCCTATGAATTCGCCGTTCTCAGCATTGTACCTGTAGAGTGTGCCGTTTGTATACGGAACCAGGATCATATCATCGAAGCACAGGATTCCGAGAGGAGTAGTGCCCGGGCAGGTAAAGCTGTATTTCAGAGTTCCCTTTTTATCGATAGCAGCGATCTGAACTCCGTCTGTTAAATAATAAAGCTCTGTTTTTGTACTGTAATCTGCAAAGATCGTTCTTTCCCAGTTGTAAGGGAGTTCATACTCTGTTGTTTTTCCGGACTTGTCATCGATAAGCATCTCCTTATCAAAGCCGATATAAAGGAATGATCCGCAGTCAGGCATATATATTGGAACGGTAGGGAGATTCGATGATGCGATATCTATCGGATAGTCCTTGGACTTTCCGGATCTTACATCATACATGACCAGGGAATATTTGTGGTCACCGTCATCTCTTATATAAATAAGTTTGTCCTCGTTGAAGGTGCAGCGGTTCTGTGAAAGATAGGCCTGGTCGGAAATGACACTGTTGTCAAATTCGCCGGTATGGATATTTACCTTTGAAAGCACCAGCTGAGCATTTATAGTCTGAACTATGTACAGATAGTCATCGTAACAGCCGAGTATATTATACAGGCTTGAGAGCATATCTTTCTCAAGGTCAACTGTCGTGAAGAGCTTGTTGTTATTTGGATCGATAAGGAAAAGCTCTCTTTTTTCTATTCCGTCGGAAACAATAGCCAGAACTTCGTCACAGAGGTAGAAATTTTTATATATACTCTCTACAGTAACATCGCCTTCCATTTCAGCCCATTCATCATCGCAGACATAGAGACCGTAATAAATGATCTCGTTTGAAAATTTCTGGTGCACATAAACACCGGAGCTGATCTGCGCATTGTCAATATTATCTGTAAATTCCGTAACTGCAGCTACTGCGTTTTCACCAAATGATGGAGAAGGTGTAGCAAGCTTTCCGTCGTTTGTGATATAAAGCGGCCAGCCGTCACCGTCACGGTCGCTCATATTGATGATGGATGAGTTGACATTGTGACTGTAATAGCAGACACCGGTATCGAGATCATATATCTCAGCAATATTTCCGCAGTAGTATGCAACCTGATTGTCCTGTGGTATCGGAAGGAAACCGCTGGAGAGAATAACCTCCGTACTGACAAGGTCGTGTTCCCATTTCTTGGTAAAAGTCTTTGCATCAAGGCACATGATAGTGGTGTGATCCTTGTTGAGGTATGATGTGCCGGACTGCATTGAGCTTGAACTAAAATTGTCAGGTGCAGCAGCGATAACGATGCGATCATTATCGACCCAGCAGATGTCTCTGATCCTCAGATCAAAGGCGTTACTGTAGAGGCACTGGGAAGTCTCCAAGTCATAAGTAGCCATGATGTATTTGGTATCACTGTCGAATGCAGTATAAGCTATCTTCTTCTCGTCAGGAGACAGCTGAAGATCTATAATGCTGACAGAGCCCTTGTCGTTCTCCTGAGGAATCTTGTATATGGTAACGAGATTTCCTTTATCGATACCGAAACGTGCGATGGACTGACCTGTCGTTGGTATCAGGATACAATTATCGGTTGTCAGTGTAGGTTCTTTAGACAGAAACTGTTGATCTGATATGGTATAAGTCCAGTTTGTCTCGCGTGTTGTAAGATTGTAAGAGCTGAGTTTTTCTGAACTCCATACCAGAAGGGTATCGGCACTTGGATATACCATTCCACATATCGATGTTGTCGGATCGGATAGCTCAAGGACTGCCTCATGAGTACGGGTATCCCAGACTGTCAGGGAATTACCGTTATCTCTTGCCGCAAGGGTAGTTCCGTCAGGTGATATCAGGAAATCGCTTATGGCATTTGGGAGTCTGTAATTCCAGACTGAATCTATATTTGTTCCGTTGATCGTAACATAAGCAAGGGAAGCGGAAGTGAGTGCGCGTACAGCCTCTGCTGTTACAGGGCGTTCACTGTTCTTATCCGGCAGTGCCGCAAGTGCAAGCTGAAGCGCGAGAATACGCTGCTCATTATTGAGCACTCGCATTGATTCGTTTGCCAGATAACGAGACTGGTTTCTTAGTGAATTCAGATAGTTTCTATGGATCTCTTTTTTACTGAGATACATATATCCGCCGAAGACCAGTGCGAGCAGGAGTATACCGGTAAATATGATCGACATCCTGCGCATCTTGTACTGTCGGCGTCTGTTCATAAGCTCATCGTAAGTACAACCGATGATGCCTGAAGCAAGTCTCGGAAGCTCTTCCTTTTTTGCTTTCTTTAGTGAGCCGCGGTAATCGCAGGAGAGTGGTTCAACATTTACGGTTATGGTCTGTTCCATACCCATTTCGTTGATGATCGTTCTTTCTCCGGTAAGGAGTACTTCCGGAACGACCTCCATAGGATCTCCTTCTGCAACAACGGTGAGTATTTCCCTCTTGGTGTGATTCCTGAGGAAAAACTCAATCTCGCGATTGACCCAGATGGACTTCTTAGCTTCAGGTGAGCAGATGACTATCAGATAGTCTGCGTTGTAAAGCGCATTTTCAATCTCATCACTGAGATCGCTTGTTATCGGAAGCTCATCCTTGTCCCTGAAGATACGCTGAATACGCTTCAGACCGTATTTTTTCTGGAGCTTGCGAGGAATATGAAAGTGCTCGAGTCCGTGCTGAACGGCCTCAGCTACCTTTATATCATGTTCTGCATGTTTATATGAGATAAATGCATCATAATGCATGGCTGACCTCCCCAATTCTCTGTCCATACAGTACCGGGAATTCTCTTCCCATCTTTGATGATTCAAGTATATGATCATCTACTGTGAGTTTATCCGGCTCCACAAGAACAATGATCGTTGAACCTCCGTAGAGGAAGGTTCCCTTCTCTGATCCACGCTTTACAGGCCCTTTGCCTGCAAGGTGATTACTGATTTTACCTACGAGCATGGCGCCTACCTCCATCTGGGTAAGAATGCCGAAACGCTCGGTCTTGATGCAGGTGTATTCCCTGCAGTTTTCGATAAATACAGGTCTGTTCTCGAGTGCTATCGGACGGACCGTATGGAGTACACCCGGAATAAATCTGTTACGACTCTTTTTGCCGCTTTCAACGTAGCAGTAGCGGTGATAGTTATCTACACAGAGTCTGTAAACAAGTGCATAGCCGCCTTCGTAGCGGTCGGCAAGCCTCTTGTCCCTGAGCAGGCTCTGGATAGAATAGATGCTCTGCTTTACCGGGAGCGCGAGACCTTTTTTGATCGGTACTACTGTAAGCTTTCCGTCGCAAGGAGAGATCATTGTATTTTCGTTTGTTTCCACCTTGCGTGCGTTGTCCTTCAGCTTTCGGCTGAAGCAGTCGTTGAAGCTGCTGAAATCAGTCTTCTCAAATTCACTTGTATCAAGATCGTTATTGTGGATGAAACCGTTCACGAGAAATCTTGAATACTTGGAATCAAGGAAGCGTCCGGTAATCTTGGAAACCGTTCTTGAGGTGAGAGGTTTAAGTATCACCCTGCCCGGTTTTGTCGTATATAGAAACTTAAGTGTATCCATTGTTTTTACCCTCTTTATCATTGCTTGTACTTAACAAAAATAACTGTTACATAACATATCAATTTTATGATAAATACGGCCTGTTGTAAAGCTTTCAATTGTATGATATTTGAAGGATTTTTCGTTGCCGACACAACTCTGAAGTGATATAATAATCTGGAAATACTGCGCATAATGATATGCCGGTAGCGATGATTATTTATTGGTTTTATTATTGGGGATTTTTGTAGCGGAGAATTATGGTTAAAGGCAGGATTGCTGTCCTTCTCGGACAGGCTGATGAGGATCATCAGGAGAAATTCATAAAGGGTGTGGAAAAGCAGGCATTTCGTTTAGGCTACGATGTCTGTGTATTTTCCATGTATATAAAATATCAGAGCACTCCGGAGAGAGATAAGGGTGACTCTGCTATTTTTGAAATTATCAACTATTCGAAGTTTGATGCGATAATAATAATGTCAGATACTATCCAGACTCCGGGCTTAAATGACAGGCTGGAGGAGGAGATTCATAATAAATTCAGTGGACCTGTCATCTGTGTTGACAGGGATTCAAAGTATTTTAAGAGCTTCTGGACCGATGGTTACAAGCTTATCTATGAGCTTATCTCACATCTTATTGAAGTACATAACAAGAAGGATATAGCTTTCCTTACAGGTAAGAGATGGCATCCTCATTCACAGAGGAGACTTGAAGCCTACAGGGACTGTATGCAGGCCCATGGCCTTACTGTAAGGAATGACAGGATATTTTATGGCGATTTCTGGTATACCAGTGGCGATGGCTGTGCGGATGCACTGCTAAGCTATGGTACGGATCTGCCGGAGGCAGTTGCCTGCGCGAATGACTGTATGGCGATAGGCCTTGCGGATGCATTTGAGAAGCGTGGCATACACGTTCCAGAAGATATAGCGATCACGGGCTATGGTACCACAAGCGAAGGACGTACCTGTCCGAAGCCGCTTACCTCTGCATATATTCCATCGGAGTATTATGGAAAATACTCGGCTCAGTGTGTATTTGCAATGATGAAGGGAGAAGAGCTTCCGGAGGTTGAGATGGAATCACAGCTCTTTATCGGAGAAAGCTGCGGCTGTTCCGGAGTAGATAGGAAAGATTCACGTGAGGTAAGGGATTCCTGGGAAACTGCCGATGCGGCGGACAATTTCTATTCGATACATAACCTCATTCAGGAGGATATGATGAAGGAAACCTCAGTAAAAGGCTTCTTCGAGGTTGTTTATACAAATATTTTCCAGCTTGCCGGTGCGGACAGCTTCCATTTGTTTTTAAATGAACATCCTGATGCGGTTGGCTATTCCGACAGGATGCTGAAGGCCATAAGCTATCACAGTGATGTTGATAATCAGGATGAGATCAGTATATCGGATTTCATGGACAGAGGTCTTATGCTTGAGGACCTTTATGAGCAGCGCCTGCAGCCGAAAGGATATATATTTACACCTATCTTCTTTGAGGATAAGGTTCACGGCTATGCGGTCATAGGTTACGGAAACGAGCCGCGAAGCTATGATACAGAATACAGACTGTGGATAAATGCAGTAGCAAGAGGTTTTGAAACAGTTATCAGAAATATAGAGCTTATGCAGCTCAAATCAATATTAAGCAATAATAATGTAAATGTCAGCGGACAGCGCTTCGGCGGCCTTGATCTTAGTGCAAACGGTGGGCTTACCGAAGAAGAAATGCAGGAAATGGATATGGTTGAGAAGATACTGGACGATAACAGTCTTGTATATTATTTCCAGCCTATTGTTGATACGATCGACGGAAGCATATTTGCCTATGAAGCTCTGATGAGATCAGGCATACCTAAGCTTTCGCCTATCAAGATACTTAAGTATGCCGAGACAAGCGGACGTCTCGAGGATGTTGAAAAATACACCTTTATAAATGTTCTGAAGATAATAGATGGAGAGGCGGATGTATTTACCGGAAGGAAGGTTTTCATCAACAGTATTCCGGGTATCAAGCTTCAGGATGAAGATATGGTCATGATCAATGACGGTATCGCTAAAAATCATGACAAGATAGTTGTTGAGATCACAGAGTCTTCAGAGATGGAGGATGAAGATTTCAGCAGATTCAGACGTTTTACGAGAGATAACGGTGTCGGTATAGCAATCGATGATTACGGTACCGGATATTCAAATATATCAAATCTTCTCAGATATATGCCTGAATATGTAAAGATAGACAGGGCACTCATTTCAAATGTCCAGAATGATATGAATAAGCAGCATTTCATGAGAGAGATAATCAAGTTCTGTCATGACTGCAATATCAAGGCGCTGGCAGAGGGCGTTGAGACCTCGGAGGAGCTGAGTACCGTAATGAGTCTGGGTGTTGACCTGATCCAGGGATATTATACAGCCAGACCAAATCCTGAGATAATAGATGCCATTCCGACTCAGATCAGAAATGAGATCATTCACAACAGGATGGAATACGAGGACAAGAATGCCAAGAGCGTTTACATCTCCGGAAGAGCCGGCAGGATCAATCTGGGCGCCCTTATCAAGGAAAACTACAACAGTATTGAGATACATGGTGAGAATGTCACCTACAAGGATCTGGTGATAGCAGGTTCGCCGGGACTCAAGAATGAGATAAGCATCAATGTTGTTGATGGCTATTCGGGAACACTGACCTTTGAAAATATCTCGCTTCTCAGTATTAAGAACATGCCATGTCTCTCTATAGGCAGGGATGTTGATGTAACGGTCATCCTTAAGGGCGACAATAGCTTCAGAGGCGGCGGAATACTTGTTCCGAAGAGCTCGAAGCTGACCATCAGAGGTGAAGGTAATCTGACGATAAATATTTCCGCAAGTAATTATTATGGAATAGGAAATACGGTAAATAATGAGTGCGGCGATATTTATTTCCATCAGGATGGCGAGATAAAGATCAACGCGAAGGGCCGCGAAGGAATAGGAATAGGCGCCGGAATGGGCGGCGGCATACATGTCTGTAGAGGTAAGTATGAGATAAATCTGGCCGGAGAGGTCGGAATCGGAATCGGAACCATGAATACGGATGCCGAGCTATTGTTTGATTTCTGCGATATGTCGGTTGATGTGAGCTCTACGAAGAGTGTATGCGTGGGCTCTCTTAACGGAAATGTAAATATCACTCTCAGCAGGTCTTCATACAATTTTGTGGCCGGTGGAACGGAAGCGGTTATCTGCGGAACCCTGAGGGGCAAGACAGCAGTGATCGACATGAGTGAAGGGTCGATGACGTCGTCACTGAATGCTGAGAAGTCTACGGTGGTCGGTGCACTTAACGGAAATACAGTATTCAATATGCACAGAGCGAAGTTTGTTGCCGACAGCAGCGGTAAGAATGCACTTGTATTTGGCGGCTTCAGCGATGAGAATAAGATTTCTATAAGAAATGCGGACGTTATGACGAATCTCGTATCTGAGACCGGAAGAGATACCTTCGCAACGGAGGAGAATTTTGAACTCGTCAACGGACGGCCTCAGTTCAAGATAAATGGTTTTGCGTTTGAACGTACAAATACGATCAGGCCGGATGAAATTTAAAAGTATAAAATAATGATAGGGGATGAAGAGATGAATTGTATTTTATGTGGACAGCCGCTTATTCCGGGCGAGAGCCAGTGTAGGAATTGCGGACGATTTGTAAATACACAGGCGCCTGCACAGGGAGCGGCACCTGTAATACCACAGACTAATGTGCAGCCACAGGCACCGGTACAGCAGCCGGTACAGCCGCAGGTGAATGTGCAGCCGCAGACACCACAGCCTGGAAATTATGCACCGCAGGGGGTACAGGCCGGGGCAGCAAGACCGGCACAGCCACAGACACCACAGCCTGGAAACTATGCACCGCAGGGGGTACAGGCCGGGGCAGCAAGACCGGCACAGCCGCAGACACCACAGCATGGAAATTATGCACCGCAGGGGGTACAGGCCGGGGCAGCAAGACCGGTACAGCCACAGAGTCCGTATGCACCGCAGGGAGCGCAGGCCGGGGCAGCAAGACCGGTACAGCCACAGAGTCCGTATGCGCCGCAGGGTGCAGCGGCAAGACCTGCAGGACAGCCGGCAATGAGGCCACCGGTTCAGCAGGCATATGGTGGAGGCGGAAGACCTCCTGTACCACCACAGGCAGCAAGAAGTGCACAGCCACCGAAGGGCGGCAAAGGCAAGATGATCGCTCTTATAATTGCAGCAATAGTGCTTGTTGTGGGCGGCATCGTTGCAACGATATTAATTCTAAATAACAAAGATAAAGATAAGAAGACCGACAGGGCCGGAAGACCGGGTGGAACTACGGTAGCAGTTACTTCAGTTACGACCGAGGCTACAACGACGGCTCCGACCACGACGGAATACACGACAGAATATACGACGGTTTCAACTGAAACCAGTACTGAGCAGACTACAACTCAGCAGGTAAACGGAAGCAAGACTATCATGATGTATATCATCGGTTCCGATCTTGAGACAAAGTGGGGCGAGGCAACTCTTGATATTCAGGAGATCCTTGATGCAAATCTTGGCAGCAATGTTAACTTCATCATCCAGACAGGTGGTTCTCAGAATTGGCAGAATGACAAGATGATCGATGGTGAATGCCAGCGCTTTAAGGTTGAAGGAACTAATCTTGTTGAGCTTCAGCAGCTTGGCAAGATGAGCATGGTGGATCCAAACAATCTTACTGATTTCATCACGTTTGCTAAGCAGAATTATCCGGCTGATACCTATATGCTGGTGCTTTGGGATCACGGCGGAGGAATTCCGATCGGATATGGTCTTGATGAGATGTTCCCTAATCAGATGATGTGGGCTTCTGATATCGGATATGCCATAAAGAATTCGGGCGTGCATTTCGAATCACTTCTTTTCGATGCATGTAATGTATGTACCCTTGAAGCTGCAGTTGCCGTAAAGGACAGTGTTGATTATATGGTTGCTGCTGAAAGCTACGTAAATGGTACAGGTTATTATTATACAGACTGGCTGAAAATGTATGAGACCTGCAGTATCGGTGATCTTGATTATACCGAGCAGATATGCAGGGATTACATGAAGGTTATTCATCAGTATGATATGACCGGTTCTATTTCCGTTCTGGAAATGGATAAGATAACAGAGGTTTATGATGCATATAAGAATTATATAGGTTCACTTTCAGATACAGTTATCAATGGAAATGATTACGTTGCTTACACTCAGGCAAGATCTAACTGTATTTCATATGAGTATACTGATACAATCGATATCATTACTCTTGCGAGCCAGTATAATAATAATTATTCCACAAAGCTGATCAACTCGATCGTAAACAGTGTTTCTTACACGGAAAGTGATTTTGCGGCTGGACATGGTATAGCAGTTTATTCACCTTTTGAATATATTGAATATTATTCAGATGCCAGAACTATGATGGAGTATCTCGGATATGACGCAGCTATACTTGGATTCTATGATTCATATTGTTCACTGAAGGCTGCATATCAGGGCGGTGGTACTACAACCACAGAAGACTGGTATGATGATGAAACTGTAAATGATACCGTAAGTGAAGACGATGTAGCTTCTGAATACACGCTTACTACTTCCACAAATTCAAGCGGACAGATAATAGTAGATGTTCCTGAAGACCTTTGGGAGACATATCAGACTATCGAGATGGGTGTTGTCCTTATGTCAGAGGATGGCAATCAGGGTCTTATGCTTGGTACGGATTACTACGAGTTATATGATGATAATAACAATCTTCTTGTAGATAAGCCGGATTCATGGGCTTACGTTAATGGATATGCAGCATCGTATGTATGCCTCAGCGCATATGACGATCCTAACGATCCAAATAAGTGGGATATGTATGGCACTATATTTGCACAGGTTAATGGTGTTGATTCCCTTATCCTGGTTTACTACAGCAATGATTATCCGAGCGGTATAGTTCAGGGTTACGCAAATGTAGATTACAATAATATCAGTGCAGCTTCTGAATCTGATTTCTATCAGTTCCAGGATACTGATACCATCGATCTTGTTTATCCTATATTTGACGGATCAGGAGCAGGTACTTACACTGCAAATGGTGAGCCATTTACATATGCAGATCTGCAGCTGTCTTATGAGCCGATAGATCTTACGGGATATGCTACCATCGTTTGGTACACCATCACCGATGTTTACGGTAACGTTTACGAGACAGAGGGAGATGTTGTAGAATAAAATTTTAAGCCACGGGGTTTTGCTCCGTGGCTTGTTTTCGCATATTAACATTATTTTGTACTTTTGGCAGAGAATATAACAATATTTTGCGTTTATTGTGGAAACATCTGTTTGTTTATGCTACAATATCATGGATTGTTTGGATATATTTGTACAGTTGATCATATTATAGAGAGAAAGTGAGAAGGTCATGGCATATAATGCAGAGAAGATCAAGGTTTTAAAGGGACTTGAGCCGGTAAGGCTGCGTCCCGGAATGTATATCGGAAATACAGGCAGAAGCGGCCTCAACCATCTGGTTCAGGAGATCATTGATAACTCGGTTGATGAGCATCTGGCCGGCTACTGTAACAATATTTCTGTAGTAGTCAATGAGGATGGATCGGCAACGGTTTCGGATGACGGACGAGGCGTTCCGGTTGATATGCATCCTACAGAGAAGCAGCCGGCGGAGCGAGTTGTTTATACAGTGCTTCACGCAGGCGGCAAGTTCAACAGCAGTACCTACAAGATAAGCGGTGGTCTCCACGGTGTTGGTTCCGCAGTTGTAAATGCACTCAGTAAAAAGCTTATCGTAGACGTTTACAGAAACGGATACGTTTATCACGATACCTATGCTTACGGCAGTCCGACAACAGAGCTTGTGGACGGCGAGCTTCCGAAGGAGAAGCTTTCAAGGAAGAGGACCGGTACAACGGTAACTCTCTATCCGGATGATACTATATTTGAGACTGTTAAGTTTAAATGCAGCGCCATCAAGCAGCGTATCAAAGAGACGGCTTATCTGAATCCTAATCTGACTATTACCTTCCACAACAAGAGGGACGGTGAAGAGCCGGAGGTATTTCACCAGCCGGGCGGTCTGACAGCTTTTGTAGAGGATGTTTCAGAGGGACTTACCCATACTTCACCGGTTGTATCGATCAGTGGCGAGAAGGATGGCATCTCGGCTGAGATCGTATTTGTTATGACTGAGGATGGCGATGAAAATATCATCGGCTTCACAAATAATATAACTAACCCTGAGGGCGGAACGCACGTAAGTGCCTTCAAGTCTGCCTTCGCAAAGGTTATCAATCAGTATGCGAGAAATGAACTGGGTCTCCTGAAGGAGAAGGATGCGAACCTTTCCGGTGCGGATATCAGAAGCGGTATGACGGCTGTTATTTCCATCAGACATCCGGATCCACAGTTCGAAGGTCAGACCAAGACTAAGCTTTCAAATACAGATGTTCTGAAGGCGGTAGACGATATTGTTAAGGAACAGCTTACAGTATATTTTGACAGAAATTATGAGGTGCTTAAGGATATTTCCGACAGAGCCCTTGCTCTTTCCAAGAAGAGAGCAAACGAGAAGTCGAAGATCAACCTCAGTAAGTTCTCCTTTGAAGGAAACGGCAAGCTGGTGCGCCAGGAGAGTAACGATGCTTCAAAATGCGAGCTCTTCATAGTCGAGGGTGATTCGGCCGGCGGCTCAGCAAAGTCAGCAAGAGACAGAAGATATCAGGCTATCCTTCCTCTTCGTGGTAAGATCCTTAACGTTGAGAAGGTTCCTGTAAGCAAGGTTCTCGAGAATGCCGAGATCAAGGCGCTGATAAATGCCTTTGGCTGCGGCTTCATGCAGGGCTACGGCAACGATTTCGACATCGAGAAGCTGAACTATAACAAGATAATAATAATGACGGATGCCGACGTGGATGGTGCGCACATCGCAACCCTCCTCCTCACATTCTTCTACAGATTCTATCCGGATCTAATCAATGAGGGACATATTTACATCGCTATTCCGCCGCTCTACAGAGTCGGTGAGGGCAAGAATATCAAATATCTCTATTCGGATACAGAGCTTGAAAAATATCGTGCGGCTCACACCAAAAAATTCACTATCCAGAGATACAAGGGTCTTGGTGAGATGGATGCGGATCAGCTCTTTGAGACAACAATGGATGTAAATAACAGGCTTCTGAAGCAGGTTTCCATCGATTCAATGGCTGAGGCAACTGCCATCACCCACACCTTGATGGGTAACGATGTTGCACCACGCCGCAACTATATCGAGAAACACAGCAGAGAAGCAAACATTGATATGTAAAGGCATATATTTAAGCAACTGATGGAATATATGATGCTTGTACAGTTAGTTTGATAAGAATGAAGGAGTAAGTATGGAAAAAATATCTGCGGTCGACTACGAGTCCGAAATGGGGCAGTCCTACGTCGACTATGCAATGTCAGTTATTACGGAGCGAGCTCTTCCTGATGTCAGGGACGGTCTGAAGCCTGTTCAGAGAAGAATACTCTATTCTTTGTCAGAGCTCACTTCCTCAGATACACCACACAGAAAATGCGCCCGTATCGTTGGTGATACAATGGGTAAATACCACCCTCACGGCGACAGCTCGATCTATGAGGGCCTTGTAAATCTTGCACAGAACTGGAAGCTTCCTATACCTCTTGTGGATCCTCACGGAAACTTCGGTGATGTTTCGGGCTCAGGTGCAGCGGCTATGCGTTACACTGAGGCGCGTATTTCAAAATATACGGAAGAGGCCTGCATGAAGGACCTCAAGTTCTGTAAGGAGGATTTCATTCCTAACTTCGACGGAACTGAGATGGAGCCGACCTACCTTCCTTTCCAGGTTCCGAACCTTCTCGTAAGCGGTTCTATGGGTATTGCCGTAGGTATGGCAACAAATATCCCTACACACAATCTGGGCGAGGTTATTGACGGAACCATAGCATATCTTGAGAATCCGGATATCACAACAGATGAGCTTCTGGATATCATTAAGGGACCTGATTTCGCAACAGGCGGTATTATAAATACATCAAGGGAGAACCTTCTTTCAATCTATGAGACCGGCCTCGGAAGGCTCAGAGTCAGAGGTAAGGTTGAGATTAGAGATATCGGACACGGCAGAAAGTCTATCTGCGTGACTGAGCTTCCTTACACCATGATCAACGGAACCGAGAAGTTCCTCAATACGGTTGCCGAGCTGGTACGTAACAGAGAGCTTCCTCAGGTTGTCGATATCGCCGACAGAGGCGGTAAGGACGGTGAGTGCCTTGCTATCGATGTGAAGAAGGGCACTACCGATGAAGAGATTGAAAATATCATCAATATTTTATACAAGAAGGCAGGGCTTGAGGACACCTACGGTGTAAATATCAACTGTATCAATAACCGCAAGCCTGAGGTCATGGGTCTTAGAAAGATACTTAAGCTCTACACAGACTTCAAGACCGATATTTACAATAAAAAATACACCAAGCTCCTTGCGGAGCAGCAGGATGTTAAGGAGATTAAGGAAGGACTTCTCGAGGCAGTTGACGTTATCGACCTTATCATCGAGATACTTCGTGGTTCCAAGACTATCGCTATGGCAAAGAAATGCCTTATGACCGGTGAGACTGAGGGCATCAAGTTCAGATTCAAGGGTTCTGAAATGGATGCGAAGGAGCTTAGATTCACCGAGAAGCAGACAGATGCAATCCTTGCGATGCGTCTCTCAAAGCTGATCGGACTGGAAATTGAAGCTCTGAAAAAGGAACTGGCCGAGGCTGAGAGACTTATCAAGAAATACACCAAGCTGCTTGGTTCAAAGGCTGAGATGCGCCGCCAGATGATAGCAGATATGGAGGAGCTTAAGAAGTTCGCTAAGCCAAGAATGACTGTTATCCAGGATCTCGGAGAGATCAAGGTGAAGAAGGCTGAGGAGAAGCCGGTTGAGATATCAGTGCTTCTTGACAGATTCTACTATCTGAAGTGCATCGACAGAAATATTTACGATAAGAACGTTGAGCAGATCCAGAAGGATTACCGCTTCTCTGTAAATACCATGACCGACGACAGGCTTATCGCATTTACGGACAAGGGCTTTGCTTATGTTATCAAGATATCAGATCTTGTGAAGAAGCAGGCAAAGAAGCAGAGCGGTGGAAAGGGCAGCAGTATATTTGGAAAGCTGTCCGACAAGGGTATACAGATATTTGAGTTCTGCGAGATGGAGTCTGATGAGAATGTCATCTTCATCGATGCGCTGAGCTGTATTATAAAGAGCAATCTTGTGTTTGTAACGGATAATGGACGTGCGAAGAGAACAGAGGGGGCTCAGTTCGACGTGACCAGAAAGAAGGTTGCGGCTGTTAAGGTTGGCGATGTGCCTGTAATGGTGAAGCCGGCTGAGGAGAACGATTTTGTGGCTGCAAGGTCCGAAAAGGGCTTCTTCGTCAGAGTTAAGGTTGGCGATATTAGCATACAAGGCAAGGGAGCCGGCGGTGTGAAGCTCATCAAGCTTGCTGACGACGATAAGCTGACAGAGGCTGAGGTTGGTGCAACGACAGATGCTTCAATCGGCGAGGTTTCCTTCTCTAGGATTAAGTTATGTAAACCGGGTAATAAGGGCACAAAGCTTCGTGTGTGAGGTTGACATAATGCAAAACAAGAGCGCCACCGGAGACTTGCAGGATTAACGATTCTTTGTATGGAGTTAGGGAATATGTTTGGGTTTGAAAAGGATAAGAATAGAATGAATATAGTTAGAGAACACTTCATATTCCGCGGGAATGTCCAGGGCGTGGGCTTCCGCTATACAGCAAAATATGCCGCAAGGGCTTACGGGCTGACCGGCTGGGTGCGTAACAATTACGACGGCTCTGTGGAGATGGAGCTGCAGGGCGATGAGGCATCTATCGGAAAGGTTCTGGCAGAGATCTACGGCGGACGATTCATTGATATCATGGATATCGAGCGCCGTAAGGTGCCAATCGAAGAGGGCGAGAGAAGCTTTAAGGTACTGGCAAGTTGGTAATATTTGTGTAATTAAACAGATATTTTTATTGGCGAAAAGCTGAAATCAAGTATAATATAAATATATTTTTATGGGTTTTTGTAACCTGTTGTTTATATATAAATAATAGTGCAGGGTGGATGAAACTCTGTCATGTTAGGAGAGTAAGATGAGATATCCTGATTTTTTAAAGGAAGGCGGAACGATAGGCTTTGCGGCACCGTCCTTTGGATGCAATATAGATCCTTATAAAAGTGCATTTGACAATGCTCTGAAACGTTTTAAGGAGTGGGGCTATAAAACGGTTCTCGGACCAAACTGCTATGCGGGAGAGGGCCTTGGAATTAGTAATACCCCAGAGAAATGTGCGGCTGAGCTGAGCGAGATGTATGCATCAGCTGATAATGATGTGCTTATAACCTGTGGCGGCGGAGAGCTTATGTGCGAGATACTTCCTTTTGTTGATTGGGAGAAACTGAAAGAAGCTGATCCGAAGTGGGTTATGGGCTATTCAGATATAACAAACTTCACCTTCCTTTCAACGACACTGCTTGATACAGCAGCTATTTACGGACCTTGTGCATCATCCTTCGGAATGGAGCCTTTATCACAGTCTCTCGAGGATGCTTTTAAGCTTCTTTGCGGAAAACTTCCAGAGGTTCATAACTATCCGAAGTGGGAGAAGGACGGTTTTAAGGATGAGGAGCATCCATATGAGCCTTACAATCTTACGGAGGATTATAAGCAGAGAGTATTTATTCCTGAGACCGGTTCGACGGATGCAGTGGGAGTAAATAACGGAGTGAGGGAGATAGCTCAGGCTGCTGCGGCAGAAATTAGCTTCAAGGGTCGTCTTATCGGCGGCTGCGTTGACTGTCTCGTGAATCTCTGCGGAACGCGTTATGACAAGACTGCGGACTTCCTTGAAAGATATAAGGAGGACGGTTTTATCTGGTTCCTTGAATGCTGTGACCACAATCCTATGGATATGAGAAGAGCCTTCTTCCATCTGAGAGAAGCAGGCTGGTTCAAATACGTTAAGGGCTTTTTTATCGGAAGACCGCTTCATTACGGCGAGGAGATGTTCGGCGTTGACCAGTACAATGCCGTGACCGGTATTCTCGGCGAGCTGGGAGTTCCGATAATCATGGATACTGACATAGGCCACCTTCCACCGCAGATGCCGATAATAAGCGGTGCTTTGGCAGAGGTTGTGGCAGAGGATAACAGCCTTGTCATCAAATATGATCTGAAATAACATCCGGATGATATTAAACTATCCGGTAAGTAGTGTTGAGCATAAGTATTAATTAATTGAAATACCATTCTATTGGTAATTAAGAGGGGTTACTGATGAGAGTTTTTTTTGGAATTGTATTTCTGGTTTTAATCTTAATACTTACTGTCGCTGCTATATTTGCAAGACATTCTTCTAAGAGTATCGGTAAGACGGTATGTGTTTTAATATGCACATTTTTATTCCCGATAACCGGTAATCTTATTCTTGTTGTGTCTGATAACAAGATCCTCTCTGAAGTGGGCTGCTACATATATTACATAGGAATGGATATCCTGATGTACGGGCTGATCCGCTTCACCTTTGAATACTGTGATATGACCTGGAATTCAAAGCTGGCAAAGTATTTCACCTATGCACTTCTGGCGATTGATATTATCCAGTATGGCTTCAATCCTTTCTTCAGGCAGGCCTTCGAAACAGAGAAGATAACTGTTGCAGGGATGCCTTATTACAGACTTGTCCCTTATATGGGACAGGTTTATCACAGAGTTGTATGCTACGGAGTCATTTTCAGTCTTGTTGTGGCATACTTCATGAAGATCCGACGTACCCCGAGAATATATGCTGAAAAATATGTGGTAATATTTATTTCCTTTATTATCGGAATACTCTGGCAGACCATAATGATATTTTCAAGGACGCCTATCGACAGATCTATGATAGGCTTCGGAATATTTGCGATACTTGTATTTTACTTCTCGCTTTTCTACAAGCCGAGGAGACTGCTTGACCGTATGCTGAGCGGTATCGTTTCGGAGATGCCGGACGCCATGTTCTTCTATGACGGGTCCCACAGATGTATCTGGGCGAATGAACCGGGCAAGAAGCTTACAGGTATAGAGGGCAATCATTTTGAGATGGCTTCGAAGGGGCTTATCGAGAAGTTCGGAGAGGTTAAAGATCGTGACGCTGACTGGAATATGAATAAAGCCCTAGTCAGCGAAGAGGGTGTAAGATATTATGCGATTGAAAAGAGAACTGTTTACGATGAAAAGGACAGAATATCGGGTTCCTTCATCAGTATCAGGGATAATACGGAAGAGCAGAGAAATCTTAGAGCAGAAATATTTAATGCTACTCATGATGCGCTGACCGGCCTGTACAATCGCGAATATTTATATGAGAGGATCAAAAAGCAACTTGAAGAGCATAAAAAGGAAAAGTTCATTGTGGCTTTTCTTGATGTAAAAGGCTTCAAGATGGTAAATGACGTCTTCGGAACAGAGTTTGGAGATGTTGCGATCAAGACTATCGCAAGATGGCTGAGGACCAACTTTACCGGAAAATGTATCCATGGTCGTCTCGCGGGAGATACCTTTGGTATTCTTATACCGGCTAATGAACTTGATAAGAAGAGGATGGAAAATGAACTTTCAAACTTTATTGTCAAGGATAAGGATAAATCATATAAGCTGATGATACATGTTGGTATCTATGAGGTAAATGATATTGAGCTGGATGTTTCTACTATGTTCGACAGAGCCAGGATGCCTATCGCGACCATCAAGGATGATGTGCGCAAGCATATAGCATTTTATGATGATGAAATGAGAGAGATGGTCATCTGGGATCAGAAGATCTCCCAGCAGGCGCTAGCTGCCATAGATGAAAAGCAGATCGTACCTTATCTTCAGCCTATAGTTAACAGGGAAGGCAGGGCAGTTGGTGCTGAGGCGCTCGTAAGGTGGAACCATCCGGAGTATGGCCTGCTCTCCCCTGAAAGATTTGTTCCTGTATTTGAAAGGAACGGACTTATAGCCGAGGTTGATAAATATATGTGGCGTTCGGCCTGTGAGATCCTTTCAAGATGGAGGAGAAGCGGCAGAGATACATTTTTATCTGTTAATATCTCTCCTAAAGACTTCTATTTCATGGATGTTCTGGGTACTCTTAAGAAATACGTCAAGGATTACGGTATCAATCCGACAAGGCTCAGGGTTGAGATTACAGAGAGTGTTTTTATAAATGATACCGAAAAACGTAAGAAGACTATTGAAGAGCTTAAGGAAGCTGGCTTTATCGTAGAAATGGACGACTTCGGAAGCGGTTATTCCTCACTTAATATGCTGAAGGAAATACCGGTAGATGTACTTAAGATCGATATGATGTTCCTCAGACAGTCGGGAGATAGTGAGGAAACAAGCAGCAGGGCACTCAAAATAGTTGAAAATATCATTCATATGACTAAAGATCTGAATATAGAATCGCTTACAGAGGGCGTTGAATCAGATGCTCAATACAAGGCTTTATCAGAAATGGGCTGCCGGCTTTTCCAGGGTTATTATTTTACAAAACCTGTTACGGTGGAGGAGTTTGAGCAAAAATACCCCAAAATAGACTGAAAAAAGGCTGGAATGAGTACAAAAACAGGAACTTATTTGGGCAAATTTAACAAAAAGAGCCGAAAACACTTGACCAAATCCCCTTTTGAGAATATAATGGGCATTACCTAAAAATTAATTGTTTTGTAACATTTTATTAATGTTGGTTAAACAATTAGACTCAAAAAGGAGATATATATGAAGTTTGATAAGGATTTTGATATCAGCGATATTAAAGCCGTAAGATCTGTAAAGAGCTTTGCGGAGAAGCATGATGTTAAAAGGGTTGTCAGAAAATGTTCTAAGAAGCTTCAGAGCGTAGCGGTCATATCAGCACTTGGTATTATCTGCTTCAGCTCAGTAACAGCAGCTAAGACAAATGATGTTCCTTCAGACGGCAGGATGCTTTCAATATCTGATATCAGGGCAGAGGCTTCAACAGAAAATATAACGGACAGGATTTCCTACGATGAAATGGTAGCTCAGAGATTTGAATCTGATCAGTATGCCAAGATCGAGGTTTCCGAAAAGAATTACGAGGCAGTACTTCTTGCTAAGGATAATGATGAGAAGAACAAGATTGCTCTTCAGAAGCTGAAAGCAGAGAAGGAAGAGGAAGCTCGTAAGGAGCAGGAAGCAAAGGCTAAGGCCGATGCAGAAGCTAAGGCTAGGGCAGAGGCTGAGGAAAGAGCAAAGCAGCAGACTGAGGTCGAGAAGGATGACAGCAAGGCAGAAGTTAAAGCTGAGGATACAACCACTGAAACTGTAGCGGTTGAGTCTGATGAGCCTTCAGGAACTTACCTTGGAGAGTTTGTTGCAACAGCTTATTGTGCATGTGCTTACTGCTGCGGTAAGACAGATGGTATTACAGCAAGTGGAACACAGTGTACAGCCGGTAGAACTATTGCTGCTGATACAAGCATCTTCCCATTTGGTACAGAGCTCGTTATAGATGGACATACATACGTTGTTGAGGACGTTGGTGGTGCCATCGGCGGACATAGGATCGATATCTATTTTGATTCACATCAGGAAGCTCTTAACTACGGTAGAAGAACAGTTCAGGTATATTCAAAATAATAAATAGAGAGAATCATCAAACACCCCTTCATTTTGAAGGGGTGTTGTTTTTCGAGAATAAGTATGTTATAGTACATCTGATTGCGCATAAATGCAGGTTACTATTATAAAGAAGGAAACAATTTATGAACATAATGTCGGTATTACAATTGTTAGGTGGACTGGGGCTTTTCCTTTATGGAATGAGTCTTATGTGTACGTCCCTTGAAAAGCTTGCCGGTTCAGGGCTCGAGAGAGTGCTTGAGAAGATAACAACCGGAAGAAGCAAGGCGGGCGGAAGGATCAAGGGCTGGACCTTCGGTACAGGAGTTACAGCTGTTATCCAGAGCTCGGCAGCGGTCACTATTATGCTGAGCGGTTTTGTAAATGCCGGTATCATGAGACTGACACAGGCTCTGCCTGTTGTATTTGGTTCAAATGTCGGTAGTACGGCTACCGCGCAGATCCTCCGACTCGGTGATGTAAGCACGAAAAATATTTTTCTGAAGTTTATCCAGCCGGCGTCTTTCGCACCGCTCCTTGTTGGTGTCGGAGCATTTATCATGCTCTTTGGAAAGAAGAAAAAGCCAAAGCAGATAGCAAGCATCCTTGTGGGACTTGGTATGCTTTTCTACGGTATGCTGCTTATGGAGGAGGTCTTTGAACCGCTTCGTGAATCAGCGAAGTTCCAGAGCTTCTTCTCAAGCTTCAGCAATCCGATGCTCGGTCTTCTGGCCGGACTTCTTATTACAGCGATCATCCAGAGCTCAAATGCTTCTGTCGGTATCCTTCAGGCCCTTTCGGCTACAGGTACCATAACCTTTTCTGTTTCAATACCTCTTATCATCGGTATTAATATAGGAAAGTGTATGCCGGTTGCGATTAGTATGCTCGGCGCAAATAAGAAAGCAAAGAAGGTTGCCTTCGGTTATATCTTCTTTAATATATTTGGTGCTGTTGTGTTGATGGGACTCACCTATCTGCTGTATTATACCGCAGGACTTCCGTTCTTCGAATATACGGTTAACAGAGGTGATATAGCTACACTTCATCTTGCATTCAACGTATTTACAAGTGTGATCCTTCTCTTCCTTACAGAGTGGGTTGGACGTGTTGCTGATAAGGTTATCGGTGCAGAAGAGGTTCCTGAGCAGGATAAAGAGCTTGCGAAGCTTGACAATATGCTCCTCAAAACTCCGACTATCGCGCTTGAGCAGTGCAAGAATCTCATGATCAAAATGGGTGAGGCGATTACCTGGAATTATAAAACTGCAACAAGCATGATCTATAATTACGATGCAGAAAAGTTCACGCTGCTTGAGCAGAATGAGGACTTTATAGATAAGTGTGAGACTGCACTTTCAACATATGTTATCAAGATCGACCGTAAGAGGCTGACAAATGATGACAAGCTTGTTGTTACGGAAATACTTAATTCGATAAGTGACTTTGAGAGAATGGGCGACTATTGTATGAATATTGCCTATGTTGCAAGGGATAAGAATGAAGGAGGCTTCCATTTTTCTCCTGAAGGACATAGAGAGGTCGACACCATGATCGCTTCGGTTCAGTATGCACTTGAGATGACATATGAGTCATTCCTTAATAATGATATGAGCAAGGCTGTCAGAGTTGAGCCGCTTTCAGAGGCTGTAAAGAAGCTTGTTGAGATCATCAAATCTCATCATGTTGACAGACTTCAGGACGGCAACTGCAGTATCGAGGGTGGTGTATATCTCTTCGACCTGCTTAACTGCTTTGAAAGAATAGCTTCTCATTCATCAAATATTTCACTTCACGTTATCAAGAGGCTCAGAAATGACCGCGACTTCGATGAGATGCACGGTCATGCAAATGACAGCTTCAGTGAAGAATATAAGGCACTATACAGATATTACGAGTCGAGATATATCGATCCGATACTTGTTCCGCTTTCAGCTGAGGAGAGAGAAAGACTGCTCAGAGAGAGCGAGGAGAGAGACAATGCTCTCAGGAAGAAAGACGAAGAGTCTGAGCCAGTTGAGATCGAGATCGACGAGAAAGCAGAGAAGACTGCTAAGGCTGTAAAGAATAAGAAGGAGAAGTCTGAAAAGGCTGCCAAGGAAAAGGCTGATAAAGAAAAAGATAAGTCAGAAAAGACCTCAAAAGATAAGGCTTCAAAGGAAAAAGGCGATAAAGAAAAATCAGCCAAGAAAAAATCAGAAAAAGATAAGATTGAAAAATCTGAAAAAGACGCTATATTAGATAGCACAGATAAAGACAAGTCGGATAAGAAGAATTCCGGTGGTAAGAAGAACAAAAAATAGTAACATGAAAGGACTGATGTTATGATATACAGAAGTACAAGAAACAGAGAAGAGACAGCAGAAGCATCACAGGCAATACTCAGAGGTCTTGCAGAAAACGGAGGACTTTTCGTTCCTGACGCGATCCCTGCACTTGATGTAAGCTTTGAAGAGCTTGCTAAGATGGACTACCGCGAGGTTGCTTACAGCGTAATGAAGCTTATGCTTACTGATTTTACGGAAGAAGAGCTTAAATACTGCATCAACAGTGCATATGACAGCAAGTTCGATACAGCTGATATCGCACCTGTAGTTAAGCATCATGATGCACACTATATTGAGCTTTTCCATGGAAAGACTATCGCTTTTAAGGATATGGCTCTTTCAATACTTCCATATCTTCTTACAACCTCAGCAAGAAAGAGCAATATCAAGAATGATATAGTAATACTTACTGCAACTTCAGGAGATACAGGAAAGGCTGCTCTTGCAGGCTTCGCAGATGTACCGGGAACAAGAATAGCTGTATTTTATCCTAAGAACGGTGTAAGCCCTGTTCAGGAGAAGCAGATGGTAACCGAGAAGGGCAAGAATACATTTGTTGCAGGTATCACAGGCAACTTTGATGATGCTCAGACAGGCGTTAAGAATATTTTCCAGGATAAGGAGCTTGCTGCTTATCTTGATGAGAAGGGCTTCCAGTTCTCATCAGCAAACTCGATCAATATCGGACGTCTGGTTCCACAGATCGTTTACTACGTATATTCATATACAAGACTTGTTAAGGATGGCGTGATCGCGGTCGGCGACAAGGTAAATATCGTTGTTCCTACAGGTAACTTCGGAAATATCCTTGCAGCTTATTATGCAAGCCTTATGGGACTTCCTGTAAACAGATTCATCTGTGCTTCAAACGATAACAAGGTTCTCTATGATTTCTTCACAACAGGAACCTATGATAAGAACAGAGATTTCATACTTACAAGCTCACCTTCAATGGATATCCTCATCTCAAGCAACCTTGAGAGACTTATCTATCATATCGCTGGTGATGATTCTGCAAAGAATGCTGAGCTTATGAAGTCGCTTAATGAGACAGGTAAATATGATATTACCGATGATATGAAGAAGAAGCTTGATAAGTTTTACGGCGGCTATGCAACTGAGGATGAGGTTGCTGACCAGATCAGACTTGTATATAAAGAAGACGGATATATCATGGATACTCATACAGCAGTTGCTTCAAAAGTCTATGATAAATACAGAGAGGAGACCGGTGATGATACCGTAACTCTCATCGCTTCAACAGCAAGCCCATACAAGTTTACAAGAAGCGTACTTACTGCTATCGATCCTGCCTACGATGAGAAAGGTGATTTCGAGCTTGTTGACGAGCTTGAGAAGCTTTCAGGCGTTAAGGTTCCAAATGCAGTAGAAGAGATCAGAAATGCCGAGATACTCCATAAGACAGTTTGTGATAAGGAAGATATGGAGAAGGTCGTAAGAGGCTTCCTCGGAGTTTAATAAAATAATAAGCAGTTCATTTGCACCATCCTGCTTTATCAAAACTAGGGCTGAATCGATCATATTTTTCTGATATGGTAATATGAGACTGATTTGGGGTGCAAATTTTGCACCCCCTTATTTTTATTATGAAAGGAGAAACTATGTACATACTTTCAACACAATCGGATTTCGATAGTGCACATTTTCTTAAGGACTATGACGGAAAATGCGCAAATATACATGGACACAGATGGAATGTTGTTATAGAGGTTAAGGGCGAAAAGCTTCAGGAAAAGGGTTCTGAAAAGGGAATGGTAACTGATTTCTCAGCACTCAAGAAAAGCCTGAAGAAGCTTACAAAGATGCTTGACCACAGCCTTCTTATCGAAGAGGGAAGCCTTAAGGCAGCAACTATGGAAGCTATGAGGGAAGAGGGCTTCAGAATACTTGAGTTTCCATTCAGACCGACAGCGGAAAATCTTGCAAAGTATTTTTACGATAATATGACCATGGAAGGCTACAGTGTGGTAAAGACCACGGTATATGAAACACCAAACAATGCTGCAACATATATGCTTTAATAACTGATGATAAAAAGTATTAAAGTGGATAGAAGATTAGGATAAGGTTTGATCATGCAAAAGTTTGTAGTTGCGGAAAAGTTTATAAGTATTAACGGCGAGGCAAAACGTGCCGGAGAGCTGAGTGTATTTATAAGGTTTGCAGGCTGTAATCTGAGATGTAATTACTGTGATACGCTCTGGGCCTGCGATGAGGCGGCGGCAACGGAACTTATGTCTGCCGAGGAGATATATCAGTATATTAAGGCTTCAGATGTGAAAAATATCACTCTGACCGGTGGCGAGCCGATGCTTCAGAAGGATATAAAGCTGCTCCTTGAAAAGCTGGGAGAGGACAGGAACCTTCGGACAGAGATTGAAACGAACGGTGCGGTTTCTCTTGAGGAATATTATAGAACGGCACCGGAGAATATAAGTTTTACGGTTGATTATAAATGTCCGGGAAGCGGTATGGAGCACGCGATGAAGCTTCAGAATTTTGAGAATATCAGGAACTGCGATACGGTTAAATTCGTTGTGTCGGACAGAAATGATCTTGATAAGATGAGTGAGATCGTCGAAAGATATTCGCTCACGGAAAAATGTACTGTTTATGTGAGTGCTGTATTTGGAAGGATAGAGCCTCGCGAGATAGTTGATCATATGGTTGAAAAGAAAATGAATGATGTCAGGCTCCAGCTGCAGATCCACAAATATGTATGGGATCCGCAGGCCAGGGGTGTGTGAAATATATTATAGATGATCAGGAGATAATAAAATGGCTGTAGATAAGGAAAAGGTAAAAGAGCATATCAGAGGATTACTTCTTGCGATAGGAGAGGATCCTGAAAGAGAAGGACTTCGTGAAACACCGGACAGAGTCGCAAGAATGTATGAGGAAATATTTGAAGGCATATCGTATACTAATGACGAGATCGCGGAAATGTTCAGCAAGACCTTCGAGGCTCCAAAAACAAGAAGCAGAAATGATATCGTATTATTGAAGGACATAGAGGCTTTCAGCTACTGCGAGCATCATATCGCTTTGATGTATGATATGAAGATCTCGGTTGCATACATCCCTCGCAACAGAGTGATCGGTCTCAGTAAGATCGTAAGAATAGTTGATATGGTTACAAAGCGCCTTCAGCTTCAGGAGAAGATCGGTTCGGATATCGCTGAGGTTATGGAGAAAGCTACAGGATCGCCGGACGTTGCGGTGATCATCGAGGCAAAGCACAGCTGCGTTACTGCAAGAGGTATAAAGAACAGGGCATCAAGCACATATACCACAACCATGAGAGGCGTGTTTAATGATGATCCTGAGGTCAGAGACAGACTTATCATGATGATGAGATAGAGGACGTAAAAAACTGATGGTTAATGCAGATTAGGAGGAACGGATATGAAGAATAAAGAGGCGGCATTAGTGGTACTCAGCGGTGGACAGGACAGTACGACCTGCCTGCTTTGGGCACTTAAAAAATATAAAACAGTAGAGGCAGTTTCTTTTGATTATAATCAGAGACATAAGAAGGAGCTTGAATGCGCTGCAAAAATATGTGAGAAGTTCGGAGTCAGACAGAAGATCATGGATATGTCACTTCTTTCTGAACTTGCACCGAATTCACTTACCAGAGCAGAGATCAAGGTGGATGAGGAGGCTCCGGAGAGCGGAACACCGAATTCCTTTGTTGAAGGAAGAAACCTTCTGTTTCTTACCTACGCAGCGATCTATGCAAAGGGACTTGGAATAAATGATATCATCACAGGTGTTTCACAGAGCGATTTTTCAGGCTATCCGGATTGCAGAAATGTATTTATCAAGTCGCTTAACGCAACTCTTAACCTTGCGATGGATTACGAATTCGAGATAATCACTCCTCTTATGTGGATCGATAAGGAAGAGACCTGGGAGATGGCCGATAAGCTCGGCGGACTTTCTGTAATTAGGGACATGACACTGACCTGTTATAATGGTATAATGGGTGAAGGATGCGGACACTGTCCTGCGTGCAAGCTGCGTAAGAGGGGCTACGACAGATATATGGAACGCAGAGAGACTGAATGAGCTTTACAAGTGGACGCGAATTAATGAAGGTTATTTAATGGTTCAGAAAATACTGTGATTGGTTTAGGGAGATAAGAGTATGAAGAAGATGCTTTTTCTGGTCAATCCGAAGGCCGGTAAGAAGGTAGTAAAGAATAAGATATTTGAAATGATAACCATATTTACAAAGGCCGGTTATCATGTGGAATTTCATCCGACTCTGGATGCAAATGATGCCGCTCTCTGTGCTGAAAGATTAGGCGCAAAATACGACCTTATCGTTTGCGCCGGCGGTGATGGTACTCTCGACAATACTATATCAGGAATGATGAAGCTTAAAGAGCAGGGGATAGATGTCCCGCTTGGTTATATACCATGCGGATCTACAAATGATTTCGGCAAGAGTCTCAGACTCAGTATGAATCCGGTCAAGGCATCAAGAGACATCGTAAAGGGAACTGACTGCCCTATAGATGTCGGAGTGCTTGGCGGACAGAACTTTATTTATGTTGCAGCTTTTGGTATCTTCACGGAGATTTCTTATTCAACACCTCAGAAGCTGAAGAATATGCTGGGACATACTGCATATATCATTGAAGCATTTAAGGAGCTTTCAAGGATAGATCCTGTTAAGATAGTTGCAAGACTTGATGATAAGATGGTAAAGGGAGAATTCCTTTACGGACAGATAACCAATTCGCTTTCGGTTGGCGGCTTCAAGCTGATCGGACCGAGAGATGTGTCATTTTGTGACGGTGAGTTTGAATGCCTCTTCATCAAGAAGCCGAAGAGCCCGCTTGAACTGGCTAAGATATTGAAGTCTATCGCAACAAATAAGATGGATCCAAAGCTTGTTTATCACACAAAGGCTAAGGACATCAAGATAATCGGTGAGAAGCCGATATCATGGACTGTTGACGGAGAGGATGGCGGTGTCTTCAAGGAGGTTACTGCTAAGAATATCCATAAGGCAATCACTCTCAGGATCAATGATAAGAGCACTTATGGCGAGGATAATGAGTGATTTTGCTGTAATCCATAAAAATTTTTGCTTGATTTGTAGGTTTCTTACAAAAAATATGAACAAACTGTAAATTCTTGTTGTATTCTATATTATTTTGATATATAATAATCATGAATAGGTAGTATTATCTGTTTTAGTGGCAAAGCAGGGGAAATCCTGTGACGCAAAGCTAAAGGGTCTTTAACATGACAGCCAGCTGCAATATATTATAAGAGTTATTTAATATAGTATATGAGACTGTGATAAGGATGTCATGTAAGTGGCATCCTTTTGATGTTTTAATAGAATTGTTGGGGTAGGGAATATGGTAGAAGACAGGAAGGTTTTGAACAAACGGAATAAGGGCTTTTCTCTAGTGGAGCTTATAATCGTAATTACTATTATGGTTATTCTTGCTGCAGTTATCGGAATGGCTATCATCAGATACATAAATAAAGCCAGGAAGCAGGTTGATGTAGCAACAGCCGAAACAATTTACAAGGCTGCAGAGCTTGCGATTGCATCAGCGGATGATAGTGTTAAGGAGGCATGGGAGCAGAATACCGGAAGAACTAAATACACCGTAACAGCCAATGGAGAGACTTATCAGATGGAGATCATTGCCTGGGCAAGAGGTTCCTTTGATTACAGAAGTCAGAACGGAGAGTTTAAGCATGGCTGGGATGGTCTTGATTCCCAATGGAATTGGGTTCTGGAATTAAAAGCGAATCTTGTTCAGCTGGGCGGAAAAACCTGGGATACAGAATATGAGGTGCTCCCGTTTAAATACAGGAAAACAAAGGATCCATACGGAAGAGTTTCTCAATACGCTGATTCATGGATGATCTTTAGAAGAGTAGCGGATGGTAGAAACAAAAAGGGAGACGATTATGCTGTAGAGGTTTGGATAGGATATAAACGAAACAGCGCTGACGGTTATGGAACAAATACTGTTTTGCCATTCTACAGGATTTATCCCGATACAGATAAGAGATTCTATGATGATTAAATGAGAGCATTTTCAAGCAGTTCAAAATCATAATATACAAATCACAAAAAAACATACGCAGATACATTAAATATATTTGCGTATGTTTTTTTTATGTAGTAAAATGATTGTGTATGTCGCAGAGTATGCCTTGATATAAGGTGAGCGGCTTTACAAATACAATAACTAAGAAATAATAAAATAGAGAAGAGGATAAAATAATGAACAACGACAAGTACGTCAGCCCACTTTCGGAGAGATATGCATCAAAGGAGATGCAGTTTATTTTCTCGCCGGATATGAAATTCACAACCTGGAGAAAGCTCTGGATAGCTCTTGCTGAGACAGAGAAGGAGCTCGGACTTAAGGATACAGAAGGTAATCCGCGTATTACGGATGAAATGATAGAGGAACTGAAGAGCCACGTAGACGATATTAATTACGAGGTTGCAAAGGAACGTGAAAAGCTTGTAAGACATGATGTTATGAGCCATGTTTATGCATATGGACAGCAGTGTCCAAAGGCTGCAGGTATCATCCATCTTGGTGCTACCAGCTGCTATGTAGGTGATAATACAGATATCATCATCATGAGAGAAGCTCTTTATCTTGTAAGAAAGAAGCTCCTCAATGTTATCAATGAACTTACAAAGTTTGCGCTTCAGTATAAGGATCTTCCAACTATCGCATTTACACATTTCCAGCCGGCTCAGCCTACAACTGTAGGTAAGAGAGCAACTCTCTGGCTGCATGATTTCTATATGGACCTTGAGGATGTTGACTACATGATAAGCCAGCTTAAGCTTCTTGGTTCAAAGGGTACAACAGGTACTCAGGCAAGCTTCTTCGAGCTCTTTGACGGAGACCACGAGGCATGCCGCAAGGCTGACAAGATGATCGCTGAGAAGATGGGCTTCGCAGACTGCTTCCCTGTATCAGGTCAGACCTACACACGTAAGGTTGATTCAAGAGTACTTAATGTGCTTTCAGGCATCGCTCAGACAGCACACAAGTTCTCAAATGATATAAGACTTCTCCAGCACTTAAAGCAGGTTGAGGAGCCGTTTGAGAAGAATCAGATCGGTTCATCAGCTATGGCATATAAGAGAAATCCTATGAGAAGTGAGAGAATCGCATCACTTGCAGATTATGTTATGTGTGATGCACTCAATCCTGCAATCGTTGCATCAACTCAGTGGTTTGAGAGAACACTTGACGATTCAGCAAACAAGAGGCTTTCTGTTCCTGAAGGCTTCCTTGCAGTTGACGGAATCCTTGATCTCTGCCTGAATGTTGTTGATGGACTTGTAGTTTACGAAAAGGTTATTTACAAGAAGTTCATGGAAGAGATTCCTTTCATGGCAACAGAAAATATTATGATGGACGCTGTTAAGGCAGGTGGAAACAGACAGGAGCTTCATGAGAAGATCAGAACCTATTCAATGGAAGCTGGTGCAAATGTTAAGCGTGAGGGTAAGGAGAACAACCTCCTTGAGCTTATCGCAGCTGATCCTGCATTTAATATGACTCTCGATGAGCTTAAGGCACTTATGCAGCCTGAGAGATATGTAGGCCGTGCACCACAGCAGACAGAGGAGTTTATAGCCGAGGTTATCCAGCCTATCCTTGACGCAAATAAGGATGCACTCGGACTTACAGCAGAGATCAACGTATAATGAAAACTCAGACAGAGCTTGAAAAATATTATAACAAATTCAATGAGGATAAAAGACTCCTCTCGAGACATGGGCAGGTCGAATTCAGGACCACGATGCATTACATACATGAGTGCCTGGATAAGCTCGTCCGAAGGGATATAAAGATCCTTGATATCGGTGCCGGTACGGGTGCATACAGCATACCACTTGCGGAAGAGGGTTACAGTGTTACTGCAGTTGAACTGGTGAAATACAACCTTGGCATACTTAAGAAGAAGAGCAGCCTTGTTGAAGCTTATCAGGGGAATGCGACAAAGCTTTCACGATTTGCTGATGATACCTTTGACCTGACACTTCTTTTCGGCCCGATGTATCATCTTTATACCGAAGAGGACCAGCTTAAAGCACTCAGTGAGGCTGCAAGAGTAACGAAAAAAGACGGCATCATCATGGTTGCATATGTAATGAATGAATATGCTGTGATCACCTATGCATTTAAGGAGAATCATATTAAGGAGTGTATCGAGAAGAACAGTCTTTCTCCTGATTATCAGACTCTGACGGATGAAAAGGATCTCTATCACTATATGAGGACGGAGAATATCGAAAGGCTGAATGAGCTGGCCGGACTTAAGAGGCTGAAGCTTATTGCTGCGGACGGTGCGTCTGATTATATGAGACCTATACTTAACAAAATGGATGACGAAACCTTTGAGGAGTTTATTAAGTATCATATGGCAACCTGCGAGAGGCAGGATCTTATCGGAGCTTCATCACACACAGTCGATATACTTACAAAGGTTGAATAATACTTGAATGGGGCGGCAAAAATGAAAAAAGAGATTGAAAATGAATTACATAGAATCGTTCATAAAGCGGTTAACAGTCCGCTGACATCTGAAGATTTTGAGTTACTCTGCAGAGAAATGAATGTCGTTAAGATGTATTATGACCTTGAGTTTGACTCGGAAGGCTACAGAGGACTCGGTGAAGGTGAAGAGGATACTTCCAAATACCGTATATTTGAGCTTTATTCCGAAGATACAGAAAGCGATATAAAGAAGAAATATACTTTCTATTTTGACGCGAACGAATATGTGCATGCTTGGATAGAGTTTAAGAAAGGCATTACGGAAGAGGATATTGATGAAGATATCTGCGGCTTCCTTGCTGATGTGGTATATCTTCTTGTGAGCCGCCAGAATATGAGAGCCATGCTTGATTTTTCAGAAACCCACGATTCCCAGACAGGCATCATGAACCTGAAATCACTGGGTGCCAAATACATGCAGAGCATCGCGCGTTATCCGGAAGTTGAATATGTTGTGCTCTACGCAAATGTTAAAAACTTTAAGTTCATAAATGACAGAGGCGGTGTTCATCTTGGTGATCTTGCGATCGCTAAGATCGCTCAGAAGCTTCAGGAATATATGAGAGAAGATGAAGGAGTATGCCGTGTCGGCGGTGACAATTTCGCCATGTTTGTCAGGAGAGATAATCTTGACGTCATGCTCAATAGATTGAAGATAGTTCAGGTTGACGGCCTGATGGGCCTCAGAAATAACAGTCACAGGTTCTCCTTCAGAGTTGGTGTATCCGATACAGATATCCGTGAATTCGGAACCAAGCTTGAGGAAGCAAGTACTGCCTGCGTTGTTGCTAAGACTATCCTTAAGAAGGATCTGGTGGTATTTAATATGGAGCTTTCTGAGATAATCAGCCATAATAACCAGATCGTTGCAGCATTTCCGGATGCACTTGCGGCAGGTGAGTTTGTTCCTTACTTCCAGCCAAAGGTAAATATGCGTACCGGTGTGCTTCTCGGACTTGAAGCACTTTGCAGATGGCAGCACAATGACAGCATAATCGCTCCGGCCGAATTCATACCGCTTCTTGACAGAAAGGGTATGATACATGATCTTGATATGACTATCCTTATCGAGACCTGTAGATGTATTCATGAATGGCAGGAGATGGGGCTTAAGGTTCCTGTAGTTTCAGTCAATTTCTCAAAGAAAAATATATTTATCCCTGACATAGAGAAGAAGATAATAACCGCTATCAGGGATAATGATATAAGCACATCCATGCTGGAGATCGAGATCACAGAGACTGCGAAGGAATCCGAGATCGGAAGACTGATCGACTTTGTACGTATCCTCAAGGAGAATGGCTTCAAGATAAGCATAGATGATTTTGGAACAGGCTATTCATCACTTTCACTGATCCATAACATCAATGCCGATGAGGTTAAGATCGATCAGAGCTTTGTAAGAAAGCTCGGCCGAGATGATAAGTCCCTCATCCTTATCGAAAGCATCGTAAGTATCGCAAACAGACTTAATATGAGGATAATCGCCGAAGGCGTGGAAAATACAGAAGAGGGCAGGATGCTGATGGAACTCGGCTGCGGAAATGCACAGGGTTACTATTACGGAAAGCCTGTTGATTTTGAGGATATGACGAAGATACTCATGAATCCGGAGTTTGAGGCCCTTGAGTAATAAAGTTTATGCATGTCGGAGATGAGATACTCCGTAGGTAACAATAGATAGAGTATTGATGAGGACAGTATAAAATGAGCTTTGCAGATAGATTAAGAGATTTAAGAACAAATAACAGATATTCCCAGGAACAGCTTGCTGAAAAGCTGATGGTAAGCCGTCAGGCTATATCAAAATGGGAGACCGGAGAATCACTGCCGGATATTGATAAGGTGATGCTGATAAGTGACTTCTTCGGTGTATCTATGGACTATCTTCTTAAGGAAAAGGAGAGTGTTTCGGAAATACAGCCGGATGATAATATGGATAGAGCTATCATCAAATTCATGGCATCAGCCAGACAGATGAATCAGATATCCGAGGAACTTGTGACAATAGCTATGGACGGTAAGATTGATGATGAAGAGCTTATCCGCCTTCAGGAGATCAATACAACGCTTGATTCCATAACCAGGATAATCAGAGATATTAAAGAGAAGATGGGAATGGACAGATAGGAGGCTACCTATGGGTTTATTTGGTAGAAAAAAGAAAGCGGCCGGTGATAGTGAGGTCGAAGGACTTATCGAGAGCATCAAGGTCGATCTCAGCAACAATTACAAGGACAGTGCAGTAGTTGTTCTCAAAAGACTGAAGGGAATACTGGCTGATAAACGTAAAGCAGGCGTATTGAATGATGATAAGTTTTTTGAGTATTGTGATGCCATAAGCTCGATCGAGGAAGATATAGCATCTTTCAAGAGGACTTATTAGTACCCTCAGAGTACTATAAGTAGTGTATTTTCCCTGCAAAATGATAGAAAAATATATGTTTACATTTACAGAATATTAGGATATACTACACTTTGTGCCAAGAAGAGGGATTTGTGGATACGACTTTTGTGTTTTGACAGCAAGGGGATCCGTAAATAAAATACGGCAATATTTGGGAGTTATAATCAGGAAAGGTGGTTATTATATAATGGTAACAGCGATAGTCGGAGCCAATTGGGGAGATGAAGGTAAGGGCAAGATCACAGATATGCTTGCCGAAACTTCTGATATCATCATAAGATTCCAGGGAGGAGCAAATGCAGGACATACCATAGTAAATGACTATGGAAAGTTTGCACTTCACACACTTCCATCAGGTGTATTTTATGATCATACAGTGAGTATCATCGGAAATGGTGTTGCACTTGATATCCCTAAGCTCTTTAAGGAATATAATGATGTGGTCTCTAAGGGTGTTCCGGCACCTAAGCTTCTTGTTTCAGACAGAGCTCAGATGGTTATGCCATATCATGTTCTTTTCGATACATATGAGGAAGCAAGACTTGCAGGTAAGTCTTTCGGTTCTACCAAGTCTGGTATAGCACCTTTCTATTCAGATAAATACGCGAAGATCGGTTTCCAGGTAAGTGAGCTTTTCGATGATGAGGCTTCTCTCAAGGACAAGATTGAGAGAGTCATCGCTCAGAAGAATGTACTTCTTGAGCATCTCTATCATCAGCCTCTTCTTACAGTAGATGAGATCTATGCAACTCTTATGGAATACAAGAAGATGGTTGAGCCATATGTTTGCGACACTTCTGCATTCCTTTACGAAGCTATCAAGGAAGGAAAGGATATCCTTCTCGAGGGTCAGCTTGGTTCAATGAAGGATCCTGATCATGGTATTTATCCTATGGTTACTTCTTCATCAACACTTGCTGCATACGGTGCGATCGGTGCAGGTATTCCTCCATATGAGATTAAGAAGATCGTTGTAGTATGTAAGGCATACTCAAGCGCAGTTGGTGCAGGCGAGTTTGTCAGCGAGATCTTTGGAGACGAAGCAGATGAGCTCAGACGCCGCGGTGGTGATGGCGGTGAGTACGGTGCAACAACAGGTCGTCCACGTAGAATGGGCTGGTTCGACTGTGTTGCTTCAAAATACGGCTGCCGTATCCAGGGCGCAACAGATGTTGCATTTACAGTTCTTGATGTACTTGGATATCTTGATGAGATTCCTGTATGTACAGGTTATGAGATAGACGGAAAGGTTACAACCGATTTCCCTGCAACTGTTAACCTGAAGAAGGCAAAGCCGGTATATACCGTTCTTCCGGGCTGGAAGCAGGAGATAAGAGGTATCAAGAAGTACGAAGACCTTCCTGAGAACTGCCGTAAATACATCGAGTTTATCGAGGAGCAGATCGGCTTCCCGATCACTATGATCTCTAACGGTCCAAGCAGACACGATATTATTTACAGACAGTCAGGAAAATAATCCTGATTGTCTTTAAATACAAGCTTCTGTGGCTCAGTTGGTAGAGCAATTGATTCGTAATCAATAGGTCGTCGGTTCGAGTCCGATCAGAAGCTCAGACTTTAAAAGCCTTGAAATCACGTAAATCCGTAGGTTTCAAGGCTTTTTCTTGTTTTATGAGTATTGCCAAATACTGCCAAATATTGCCAAAATAGATGTTATCATCATGTTATCAAGGCTCCATTTTGACCATAATGTTATCATTTTGTTATCAAATTAAGAGCTGAAATGCCTTAAATCATAACTATGGCACGTATCAAGTTGAGCATGGTGCATTGGTTGATACATCCTACACCCTTTATGACCGCCACACAGTACAGAGACTTTTTGATGATAACAACACCTTCTATCACGGTCCCGGACGCAAGATCACCGACAGAATCAATAGAGGACTTGATACGGCATGGAATAAGAAGAACGTGCAGTCATGTATGCTCCAAGGGATATTGCAGGGTGAAAGCATAGGGAAGATGGCTACAAGGCTTGCTAACAGCGTAGGAGAACAGAACCGCAAGGCAGCTATAAGGAATGTCAGGACAATGGCAACCGGTGTGCAGAATGCCGGACGTGTAGACAGCTATGACAGAGCCAAGAAGATGGGAATCAAGGTCAAGAAACAGTGGCTTGCAGCTCTGGACAGCAGAACCAGGCATTGGCACAGAGAACTTGACGGAGTATCTGTGGATAATGATAAGCCGTTTGAGAATGACTTTGGAAAGATCATGTATCCGGGAGACCCATCGGCAGATGGTGCGAACATATACAACTGCCGATGCACGCTTATTGCCGATATAGAAGGCTTCGAGAATGATCTGTCCGACCTGTCACTGCGGAACACCAACAAGCTCGGTGATATGTCCTATGAAGAGTGGAAAGCAGAGAAGGAATCTACATCTGATCCGATAACCAAGCAGGATGAAATAGCCGAAAGAAACAAAAATGATTATATTAATGAATATAATAAACAAAGAGCAGAAGTTGAGGAAAAGGAGAGACAACTTGATAAACTAATTCAAGAAAGAGAAGATTTGCTTGATAGATATATGGATCATATTGATGATCCGATTATGGCTAAACAACTCGAGGAAATCTATAATAAAAAATACAATCAAGTTGAAAGCTTTAGCCAAATTGTAAAGGATATGAAAGCGAACCTATCTGGAGCAGAAGCTAAAGCGGTTAGACATATTGAAAAGAACTTGTCAAATTACGCAGGTATTCCTATAGAAAAGGTTAAATTAACAGGGTTGCCGTACGAGTCGGCTGATTCGATTTATAAATCGTACGTTAAGGTTATTGATAAATACCCTGAATTACGAGGCGAATTGGCCGGGATAGAATTTAACAAAGTGTATAACGATGGATACGCAAAAAGTCATTTGCTGACAGGTCAAGTATGGGTGCATGGCAATTACGCAAACTTGGAAGAATTTAAGAAGTTGTATGAATTTGATGTATCAAAGAAACATCATCCGGAAGGAACTGATTATAACGCTGTTGTAGTTCATGAATTAGGACACGCCTTAGATGGATATATGACCAAGAAAAATATGTGCAATGCATTATACAATCAATATGGAATTATATGGAGTTCTGCTGATGTTAAAAAACAAGTGTTAGACGATATGGGCTACGGATTAGATTACAAAATAAAACGTAGAGAAGAATTAAAGAACAAAGGCTACACACATAGACAAATAAATGATATACTTAAAAAAGAAGAGAATATGTTTATAGAAGATCATATAAGTGGGTATGCTACAAAAAACGATAATGAATTTTTTGCTGAGTGCTTCGCAGAATATCTAATGAGTGAAAACCCAAGACAGGCTGCTACTATATTTGGCAATATAATTAACAAGGCGTTAGGGAGGTAAGTGTATAATGTTCGGATATCCACATAATAAGGACGAAGAAAAAAGGCAAGATAGACTAAGATACGAGAATGCCAAAAGTGAATTGACAGATTTTTTTTATCAACAGAAGTATAATAAAGGCGATCTTAATGTGTTTTTAATAAACTCATTAAAAAAAATGGGATTTAATGAGGAATTAAGAGAGGATGGGCTGTTATAATGGCAAATAACATCAAAATAAACGATCACTCCCCGGAAGTTATTATAGCGAATTCAGGAGGTGAATAATATGCCGATGACAAAAGACGGAGGATGGATTTTAGATGATAGCGAAGTGGAGACACCTGCATATCCACCTCAAGATAAACAAGAATCTGAGAATGATGAATGATAAAGTACAATATAATATCAGCTAACAATCCGAAAGGAGAGCAATATGAATGATTTCAAAGTCATGGCTAACATTCTTGCAGCTGTGAGACAATGTGAACATGATAGGCAGATGAATATATCATATTTTGATCTTGAAGTCCTGAAAACAGACGAAACAACCAGAGATTCCATAGTTGCAAAACTGCAAAAGGATGGATATGTTGAGGGGTTCTTTGTCATTGACGATATAGACAATCAGCAGTATCCATATGTTGTATGGAATCGTTCAGCTCCAAGGATCACAATAAAAGGTATGACATTTATTGAAGAGAATAAACCTCTAAAAAAAGCTATGGAAGCAATTAGACATACTCTTCTTGGGGTAGCAACTAATAAGCTGAGTTCATTTTTCTTTTAGGAGGAAGTTATGGCAAATAACATCCGTATAAACGATCATTCCCCGGAAGTCAAAGCCGCCATCGAAAAAGGTATCGAGAAAGGTCTTGAAATGATAGGACTTAAGGCAGAAGGCTATGCCAAAAGAAAATGCCCGGTTGATACAGGCTTACTCCGTAACAGCATTACACATGATACGAGGATGTCCGAGAAAGCAGAATACATCGGTACAAATGTCGAGTATGCAGCCTATGTTGAACTTGGTACACAGCGCACCAAAGCGCAGCCATATCTTAAGCCTGCAGCTACGGAGCACATGGATGAATATGAGCGAATACTTAAAGCTTGCGTTAAAGAAGCAATAGATGATTGATTGCATACAATGATTTGACAGCAATATGCAGTCAGGTGTATATTGAAGATACAAAGAAGGTGCTACCGATAGACGGTTAGTCCTTAGTTGATAGTTTTAAAAGATAAAACCGCTCTACTTGGACCGTGGGCGGTTTTTCTTATGTTCAGATACGAGATCAATAAGCAGTTTTGTTATGTAATAAATAACCTTGACTATATCACTCATACGCCCTCCTTTCCGAAGGGCGAACGATGTGCCCTTCTTCGTGAAGGACTAACCGTCTACCGTTTAGGTAGCACCCATGCAGATTATATCACAGATCAACATAAACGCAAATTAAAATCAAATCAAAACATTTATTCGTTGTGCATTGACAATCGAACATATTTGCGTTAATTTAAAAGAGAATTGAAGAACAGAGCCAGAGCCTATGAGCCAGAGCCGATAATTATACACCGAATCAAGTGTTCGATGTATAGCTATCGGCTCTTTTTGTTCTTCATGGCTTATTTTAGGGTAGCACCCCCGTAAAACTGCGAAGGAGAATGAGAAGATGGCAGATTTTGGATCAATTATCAAGAAGCACACAGGAGAGGATGGAAATATCCCGGCATGCCTATGATTAAGGAGCAGGACTTACACGAGGCTATTGCGGAATGCCAAGGAGAAAAGAACCCAAACGCCAACACCTGCATTAAGCTTGCGGCGTATTACACGATCCTTAATCACATGAGCGGTGGTTGCTCCTTCGCCTCCGAGCCTACCGGACAAGTAAGTTATGATAGCGGCTCATAGTTCTCAGAGATGATAAGAGGAATGGATACAGTGGCTGTTCTAAGAGTGATTGACGAGTTAATGGATACATTACAGGTATTATTACCGAGGTTATACTATCCAGCTATACTATGCGACACTTGATAAATTAAAATCATAATTTTATCAAAAATTTATCAAAATGTTATCAAAATATTATCAAAAATGCTTATAAATGGCGTAAATGCGTCATCTATAATTGCTTCGTAATCAATAGGTCGTCGGTTCGAGTCCGATCAGAAGCTCAGACTTTCAAAGCCTTGAAATCACGTGAGTTCGTGGTTTTCAAGGCTTTTTCCTCAATCAAATGGGAGTATACTTCAATAACCATCTTATCATCATCTCCAAGAAGCTTGGCTATCATTTTGGTTGATATTACCTTGTTAAGATTTTATATAATGGAGTCCCACATCTTTAAAATAATGTTACACCTTATATGACCGTCACACAGTGCAGAGGCTTTTTAATGATGATAATACATTCTATACATATTCTGAACCGATAACTTTTCATAACATGTTATTGTAAAAAACATGCTTGTTTGCTATAATTTAAACGAATTTTCATATGATATATTGATGAGAAAGGGGTTGACAGGTAATGCAGGTAAAAGCTACGCTTAAGCAAGCAAGCAAGCAAGCAAG
>JAFRNE010000009.1 GCA_017430325.1 Eubacterium sp. | reverse complement strand
CGTCGGCACAGAACGTCATGAGAGCCGTCGCGTGGACCGTCAGCTTCGCGGACGTTCCGGTCGTCAAGGCGACCCAGGAAGCAGCGTCTTCTTTGTCAGCATCGAGGACAAGTTAGAATACTCAGATGAGGATTCGGAAGAGTACGAACCTGCACCGTTCCTGTTCTCAGAACTGCTTGCAGAGGCAGCGGAGGAATATGCTGATATGGATATAGAAGAACGTATGGAAGAGATGGGCGAAGAGGTTATGGAGATTACTCTCGAGGAACTCATGGCATACATAAAAAAACAGCGTAAAAAGAAATAACTAAAAAACATGTTTTATGATTTTGGGAGGATAAAGAGATGGATATAAAGCTTGTAAACAGAGGAGATGTAGGAGAATTAATAATGTCAGGAGATCTGGATACAAGAACATCAAGAGATGCTGATATGGTTTTTTCACAGATGGCTGACAGATTCAAGAATCTGACACTTAATATGGCGGAGCTTGATTATATATCCAGCTCGGGACTCCGAAGCATCCGCAATCTTTACATCAAGGTTACACAGAACGGCGGAAGACTGGAGCTTACAAACGTTAACGAAAATGTCATGGAGGTTTTCGAAATGACAGGACTCGCAGGATTACTTAACATCAGGTAGATTTTATTCAAGAGGGATGACTATGAAGAAGAGAGGTTTTATCAAAAGAATAGCGGCTGTAACAGCTCTCTCGCTTATTCTTACGGAGCTCCCTGTATTTCCGACAGAGGAAGTACAGGCCGCAGAGATTTCGGAGGATAAGGGGTCATCATATTATGTTGCCGAGCTGGGAGCGGATGGTAATTACATCCTGAAGGATCCGACAACCGAAGGGACAACTGAGAAAACAACCGAGGGAGCAGGCGAGGTGTACGAGGATAAGACTATTGTTAAGGCTTATTCCATAAAGCCTGATCCGGACGATGAGGAAAAGTATGCAGACTATGGTGCGGTTACAGCATGGAAGGACAGGCAGACCATCAAGGCTCCGGAGAATACCTACTGTATGCATGTCGGAACCGGCGCATCCAAGGGTGATACGGTTCTCTACTATGCGATCGAATACACGGATGTAAATGATGTTTCAAGAACACAGTTTGTATTTCCTTCTGTTGATGGCAAGGAAAGATCGGAAGCACTTCTTAAGTATGGAGCAAACGGCAAAGCACTTGATCAGACCTACGGAAGTGACATGCTCAGCAAGTTCAACTATTCCGAGGACGTGAAGGGTGAGGATCCGCTTGAGGCATGGAGTGTTCAGGATTACGTATTCCAGACAGAGGCTGAGGTCAAGAATGTAGACAACATAAAGCTTTATCTCGCGCAGGGAAGCTGGAATATCCAGGGACTTGAGATTTATAAGGTTGATTCTTATAAGGGCTTTGAGGAGTATGGCATAGTTTCCGGAAAGCAGTTCCTTGACTTTGAAGGCTACAAGGTATCTGAGGTTGTTAAGACAAACGGACAGGTTACCTTCTCAACATCTGGAGCCGATGCTGTTATCGTCATCAGTGAGACAGAGGACGCAAACCAGTATTGTACACTCAAGAATTTTAATAAGGGTGAGGTTGAGAAGAAATACGCAGTTGAGAATTATATATATTCCTTCAGGATGGATTTCGTGGATCAGATAGATGCGGGTATTGAAACCTTTGCGAATTCAAACGGTCAGAACGTTGATTCCTTCAAGGCAAATATAGTTGAAGATATAGTTATTGAATTCCAGTATAAGGATAAGAGCGGATGGACAAGAAAGGTTGCTCTTCCGGTCATACTCAGCAGTTACGGATGTGTTCTGGAAAAAGAAAAGAACGGAACGATCTTTGGCTTCGGTCAGAGAGGTGATACGATAGCTTTCATGGGTCTTTTCCCGGAGATGGATTACATAGCCGGAAATGTGACCGTGAATGTCGGAAAGGCAGCAAGAGACAGACTTGCAGAGTCCGGTATCAATGTTTCAAACGGCACCGGCAGTATGAAACAGTCTATGAATGCTACCACTACGGATGATATCCAGATAGCAGGCATCTCGTTCTACAAGGGCGCATGTATGCCATATATCCAGGATGGTATCGACAGTGACGGTAAAAAGGTCAAGGGTGCAACGATTGAATATGCATTTGAAGGGTCACCTTTCACATATTTCACAACCACCGACGAAAGAGGAAGGCTGGTTAAGCCGGGTGGTAAGGAACAGTTTAAGCTTACATCCTATAAGAGCGGAGCTGCACTTACAGCTTCAAGCTCTGCAAGAAATAAGTTTCTCGTAACGGTTTCCACAAGTAACATTAAGAGATGTGGAACAACAAATGATGTTACGATGAGATTCAAATATGACACACGTGACGGACAGCATAACAAAACAACGCTCTATAATGTCAGAAATGCAGCGGTTGAGTACATGGGAACCTGGCCGGCAACGAACGGCAAGGACTTCATAAGCTCGATAGCTCTTACAGAGGGAAGCACCTTCTCATTCTTGGTTGATGCTATTAACCTTAAGCAGTTTACAGGTGTTGATATCAATCTTCTCGGCGATGATGAATGGCAGCTGAACAACCTCACTATCGATTATGTAGAGAGGTTTGAAAAGAGAAGAGCCTACCTCGTTGACAAAACGGTTTCGGGAGTAACGACGCATTTCTGGATCGACAGATCGATGGTATCCGCACAGATATTTAACATGGGCGGATCGGCTGTAACAGTTCTTGATAAGGCAGGAGATGCCGTATACGGAAACGGAAGTAAGATACAGAATAATAAAAAGCCGCTTACAGACAAGGATGGTAAAGTGGTAACCGATAAGGATGGCAATCCGATATATATTGACGCCGATGATGTTGTTGAAGGAAGAGCAGTTGGCGATGAACAGTTCTTCGCAGGAGGAACAGGCTACAGCTTCAATTTCACAAATAATACAACAATTGAAGATGTTGACAGACGACAGTATAAAGATGTGCTTTACGTCATGAGCTATGAGGATACGGCAGTAGACTGGGGCTTCTTCACGGATGCCAAGACCTTTGATGTGACCGTAAAGGTTGCTGAAGATCCGGACTACGACAACGGAGACGGTGATTCGGGTTCAAAGAACTACTTCTATTTCCAGCTTGACTTTAGCAACGGAAACAGTGCATACGTTCTTGCAAACCAGCAGCTGACAGCAGATGGTTTCAGATCGGGCAAGTCAGAGACTTTCTCGATCAAGACAAACAGGGATTACGGAGATCTTCTCGGAGTACGTATCATACCTGAAGATCTTTCATCCGAAACAGATGTTTTCGATAAGCTTAATATCGAGAAGATAACGATCACTGAAAATACAAACGGTGGCTCCTTCATGAACTACGTTATCGACAACGTGGGCTGGATAGAGATCGACTACCGTGATGAGCTCGAAGCAGTAACTCCGGGCGGTATGAAGGCAAGAACACAGAAGGAAATATCACGTTACTTCAATATAACCGACAAGCAGAAGTCAGTAAGACTTCTCTGCGAGATAGTTACACTTCCTTGGGACAATGATTATCTGCAGTTCCAGGGCTCAGTAATGGCAGAGGTTGTATATGTTAGTTCGGAAACAAAAACGATACAGACCATGTCCTTCGACGTTGTTCAGTATATGGCTGAATATATGAACAAGACGGCGAAATCGGTTGAAACCTCGACGGATCCGAATTCACAGGTTGTTAAGGCGGCGGGACTGAATACTATATCCGATCCGGAATGGATGTTCAGACCTAATCATACAGACAGACTTATATTCCCGGCAATACCGGATCTTGGAACTATCAAGAGTATCCAGTTTACGGCACAGACCAGAAATGGTTATCCGGCTATATGGAATATCGGACAGGTAACGATATCTCAGATAATCTCAGACAGTGGTTCTATACAGCTTACCACAAATGAAGAGTTTTTGAGAGATATTGATGCACAGGAGCTCTGCAGAAGTACAAATAGCAAGGTTGTATCAACAACACTTCCTATAGGTAAGGCACAGAGAACCTCGGTATTTAACTTTACAGACAACCAGATAGTATGGGTATCTGACGCGTGGGCAACACCTGTGTCAAGAATACCGGAATCAAATAGTGATACGGTTAATGTTTACTTACACCCATCACCTGGTTCATATAACGTAGATGATATAGATGTTGATATTTCATTCCAGTACGGCATCCCGTTCTCGAAATACATGCAGGTAAGCTATGATAATATGTATACAGCGGGAAGCGGAACCGAGGATGCGATATTCTACGTGAGAGGTCTTAAAGCGGCGAACTTTGTGAGTCCGGGCAAGCTCGAAGTACAATGTACGAATACCTATATGGCCTTCGATTATGCGGTGGTACAACATGAGAGGAATGGAGTAATAATCGATACTTATGAGTATTACTTCTTCGATTCGTCGGCTATACTCGGTATTGAAGCATCACCGTCATCAAGGAGACAATACACGGACAGAACAGAAGAAAAGGTTATCCTTGCATTTGGTAAGGGTACACCGGAGCAGAATCTTGTAGCTGAGACAAATGATATAGCAGTTGCTGTACATTACACCTCAACGATCGACCCTACAGGTTACGAATATACATCACCTTACGTATATCTGACTGATGTGGGATACAAGAGTATTTCCGAAGGTCTTTGGGCAGAGATACCTTTCAAGGTAAATAATGTTGAAAAGGTTACAGGCTACAGCATAGCAGCATATGGCAACCTCACCGGTACGATCGATGAATCGGCAATATATGCTTATGATATTTTAGATGAGAACGATTCGCAGAGTCTGGTAACGCTTGAGGAGGAAGCACTTGAATTAACCTTCAAGAGCTATGCTCCGGTTATGGAGACTTATGAGCTTACAGATAATCTGAAGAAGCATAAGTCACAGGTGAACGAGTACTACGGACCTGATACGGTTACTCCGGTATTCCTTGACTTTACAACGGCTTCAGCGACAACTAAAGGTGAGGGCGGAACAAGAGCCAAGATCAAGGCGGTCTTCCATTATATCGATTACAGGAAGGTTGAAAGATCAAAGACTTATGATGACCTGAGTCAGTATATAGTAGGCAAGAATAAGGAATTCCTTACAAATGAGACCCAGACAGTCAAGATATTCCTTGAAGAGATGGGAAGCGAATTCGATCTTATGTCTGTAGATCTTCTTCCTTACTTCGACACGATCGTAACGGAGAAGGACATCTCAGAGGTTGTAGAGGATGCAGCAAATGAGAAGGAAGAAGAGGACGCAAAGAAGGTAGAGGCTGAAAAGAACGGTGAAACACCTGATGCAAAGGTTGATAATCCGGACAATCCGAGTGCCGAGACCATACTTGAGAAAACTATTGAAAACCAGAATGCAAGCTGGACTATTCATTCCGTTAAGGTAACTATAGCTGACGGACAGATAACACCACTTGAGAGAAAGGTTGGCAAGACATTCTCAGGACTCCAGCAGGGCGGAGAGATCATATTTAACAGTGCATCACTCATAAGCTCTATTAGCCAGAACGGTTCCGGAGATTACACCATCACAGCTGTACCTCCTAACTTCCTGGCGAAGAAGGATGATATCTTTACAGGTAAGGTTACAGTTATCAACTCGCTGAATGGCTTTGGCGTAAAGGTTTACAGAAAGGTCGGCGACGCACGTGAGGATATCACACAGGATAATATTGTAGTAGATAATGCAGCAAATAAGTTCTGGTTTGTTGTACCGGAAAGCAAGGATCCTTATAATAATACAGTTTATGAACTGGTTATTTATCCAAATGATGATCCTGATACCCAGGATATAGTATATATAACTGTTGAGAAGACGAAGGAGCGCGAAGAAGCTACTACGGAAAATACAACAGAGTCAACTACCGAGGGTACGACGGAGAAGTCAACTGAGGAAAATACGGAATCACAGCAGGGTGACAGCACAGAAACCGATACAAATCAGAATACAGATCAGAATAATGATCAGAGCACGGATCAGAACACTGATTCAAATACTGAATCAGGCACCGCGGATGACACAAACAAGAACGATTCCGATGGATTCCCTTCAGTTGATCCGGTTGAATCAAACTAATGAGGTCATGACATGAATAAGAAAAAAGTGATCATAGTTGTAATTATTATAGTAGCGCTGCTACTTGCAGCAGGCCTTGCCTTCTTCCTCTTACTGGGGAAGAAGGGAGGCAGCAGCAAGACGAAGCTCTTTAGTGATTCGGACTACCCTTGTGAATACAAGGTTACAAAGTCTGGCGTTGAGCTTACTCTTGACGGAAGTAAGACTCCTGATCTTAAGTGGGAGTACGAGATGAAGCGTGACGGGATCTTTGAGATCACGACAAAGAGTGAGGAGAATAAGGGCAAAGTTACATATAATATCAAGGTCTTAAGAGGAGGCTCTACAGATATCACCTTTAAGAGAAAGGATGAGTTTGCAGGTTATAACTATGACGCCGCAAGTGTAACACTTACACTATTTGCACTTATGAAGGATGACGAGAATTATGAAATAGTAGTATCTGAGGAGGCGTCTGTTGAGTCTGAGATGGTGACCAAGGTTGCCGGAGATACCGATAGTCCTTTCCTGATAGTAAACAGTTCATCCGGCAATTCATACATTGTATTTCCGGAGGGGTCGTCAGACTGGCTGGTTAATGACCCTTCTGAGAAGATAGGGTATTCAATAGGTTATTCATCTGACGGAAAAGAGACGTTTTCATTCTTCGATTATGATGCTGTTTCACAGATGGACTACATGGCTACAAACAGTGATGCTGTGAATATTACAGCATATGAAGCAGTCATAACGATGACAAGCGAAAAACGTGGCCGTACGGAGTATATCAAGGTTAAAGTTAGTGAGAAGGGTGGCATACAGCTTTCACTGACAGAAGCTCCGAAGGATAAATGATCATTACGAGGTGAAAACCATTGTTAACTAAGAAGACTAAGAGAAATCAGGTTTTGATGGAAGCCAGACAGGTTCTGCTGGGACATGTGAGATCGGCAGAAAACGGACATCTGATCGCAGATATGGATATGCGTATCCAGGCTTGGGGAGCCGCTGACGGCTCCCACAAGATCAGAGTCTTGGGCGTCAAAGCCAGACATTATTTATATAACGCTTCAGATGTAAACAATACCAAGGTGGTTTATGAGGCTGGAAAGCTTATGAACAGTGTGGGCCATGGTGTTGATTTTCAAACAAAGAAGGATTCTGTCGCAAGCCTCGTTAAGCTGTATATTTTCTACCCGACAGTTCTTCTTTTTTTTGAAAATGAAGATAATGAACTTCAGCTTTCAATCTATACTGCAAGGACTATTTCCTCGGGACTGGCGGTCCGTTTCGCCAGAAAAAGATTCGAGAAGGAGATGAGAGACTATCTTGAGCTTGAATCGAGGAGGTCGTATAAAGAGCAGGCTGAACCGGAGAAGGAAGAGGAAACAGACGAGAACGGTATAGAGCGTAAGAAGGGCAAAAAGAAGAAGGGCCTTCTTAAACGTGATAAACAGATATATGAACCTTATGATTTCAGCGCGGATGCAGGGAATTCCGGAGATCAGGATGATGAGCCGGAGCTTGCAGAGGACGAAGAGGAAGTATGGGACGGCAGTAACTGGGTCATTCGTAAGAAAAAGGAATACGATGACGACGAAGATTGATAAGTAACCGGACTTGAGTCGGCTTTGATAGCAGCAGAATAACGAGGAAAATAAAAGGGGTGACAGTATGGCAGAGAATCTATCAAACGGATATGAACTGGGTGATGCAAATATTTCTGATATCGTGATGAGGATCAGTGAAGACGGAACATCAATAATAATCGATGCGGTGGACGAATCCATCGATTTTATTCAGGATTTTATTAAGAGAAAGCTCATGTCATATGGTTGTGAGAAGAAGGCTATGATGCAGATCAGGCTTGCGGTTGAGGAAATATTTGTAAATATTATTTCCTACGCATACAGACCTGATGTAGGAAAGGCCGAGATCTATGTAGAGGTTAATGAAGTGCCTCTTTCTGTTATGATACAGTTTATGGATTCGGGTAAGCCTTTTGATCCGCTTGCGCGCCCTGATGCAGATACTTCAGGAAAGATGTTCATGGAGAGACCGGGAGGATTCGGTATCCTTCTCGTCAAGAAGACTATGGACTCAGTTGATTATGAATATAAGGATGGTAAGAACATCCTGAGTATAAAAAAGACCTTCAGTGATGGGACTGCTGAGAACAAAGAGTGAGAATTCCGTGTGATAATGGAGGATAAAGGTGAAGATATTTCGCAGATTTAGAAAAAAATTAACATCAAATATCTACGTTATCCTCATTGGCATATTTGTACTTTCACTTGGCGTCTTTGCCATTATCGTAGGCGGGGTTGGTTATTTTGCATTTTCAAGCACTCTGACCAAGGAATACAAGGATTCGGTTTACAAATCAGCTCTGGTTGCTACCGAGGAGTTATATCTGGATATTGATTATTCGAGAGCCTACCTTGATGCTATCGGTCCGGAGCTTCTGGATAAGCTTTATTATGGATATTATCTCAATCAGGAAAAGCTCGTGGCAGACTTAGTTTTTGGCGAAACTGATGAAGAACTGGATCGCTCAGCGAAGCTCCTTATGCAGGCAATTGGGATAAGTGACGAGGAATTTGAAGCTGTTGATTTCGGAAAGTTGGGATGGCCGGAGCTGGAACCGGGATGTGCAGGATATTATTATGATGGGCTGTTCACTATGACATCATGTGCATATGCATATTTCACTGTCAGGGATGAGCTCACGCAGATGGTAGAATCAATGAATCTTGCGGTAATGTATTATATAGTTCCTGATCCGGGCTATGAAACCTACACATGCCTCGTAAACTGTCCTAGTAAGAGCAGCGGCTATACAGCATGGGGCTACGGAACCAAAAAGAATACATCAACAGAGGAGTACGCAGAGGCGTACCGAAGGATATATGAAGAGGGCTCTACCAAGGAGATCATTTTAAGAAATAAGGATCTGAACGGAGCAGAACCTCATGTTACAGCACTTGTTCCGGTGTATAAGGAACGTTCTGAATACTATGATGAAAACGGTAAAAGAATAAGCAATGAGCAGTATAAAAAGGAGAATATAATCGGCATACTCTGTGTACAGAGGGATATGACCGATCTTAAGAGTGCTACGGGAACCTTCCTCCAGGGCCTTTTCGGAATAGCTGTTTTCGTGATCATCATTATAAATATCGTTTCCTACAAGATCATCAAGAAGAAGATCATCAGACCGGTTAAGCTGATCGAGGAAGAAGCAAAGAGATTTGCCCACGATAATACTAAGAATAAAGAAAATAAGATCTCCGAAAATGTCGGAGATGTTAATGAAATAAAATCCCTCGCCGTATCCATCGAGAAGATGGAGGAGGATACTCTGAAGAATATCGACGATATTACAAATATGACCAGGGATAAGGAGAGAATAAGCTACGAAGTTTCCCTTGCATCGGAAATACAGCAGGGTATGCTTCCTAAGAAGGATAAGGAATTCGTAGACGATTCACGTTTTGATATCCATGCACTTATGCATCCGGCAAAGCAGGTCGGCGGAGATTTCTTCGATTTCTTTATGATAGACGATAAGCATATTGCGATACTTGTGGCGGATGTTTCGGATAAGGGAGTTGGCGCAGCCTTCTTCATGGCTATTTCAAAAACACTTATCAAGTCCCGTGCAAAGCTTGGCGGAAGTGCTTCGGAGATAATAACCTACGCGGACAGGCTTATCGCAGAGAAGAATCCTGCGGGAATGTTTGTAACCGTATGGCTCGGCATCATAAACCTTGAAACAGGCTATGTAAATGCATGTAATGCAGGACATGATTATCCGGCTATCATGAAGCTTGGAGAAGGATACAGTGTTGAAAAGGTTCAGCACGGTCCGCCTGTCGGTTTCATACCGGGTATGGAATTTATAGAATATGATTATCAGCTGAAACCGGGTGAGAGGATATTCCTCTATACTGACGGACTTGCGGAAGCTAAGAGCCCGACAGGTGATCGTTTCGGTATCGAGAGGATGCTTGAGATACTTAATGACAATAAGGAGTCCGGTAATGAGGAGCTGATAAATACGATGAAGAAGGCGGTTGATGAGTTTGCAGGAACTGAACCGCAGTTTGATGACATCACAATGATGGGCTTCACATATTATGGGGATCAGAAAAAAGAGAAGTAAAAAACAGGCGGAATGATAGTATTTGGACGGACTGCCGGTTAGGAGGTACATGATATGCCTAGAGGTGGAGAAGGAAATGAAATAAACTTAAATGCAAGAGCGGAGATCATGGCAGCCGTTCAGGAATTGGATAATGCCGTTCATGGCCCGATGGATCCGGCTGAGTTAGATCCACAGGAAGCCAGGGAACGCAATATTCAGGAAGCTATCGGCATACTGAAGGGTCTGGTAGAGTCAAATAAAGATGCGGCCGTTGAATTCCAGGATGGGTGGTATGAAGAGCTTGTTCAGAGAATGAACGACTTTAATGATGCCGGAATGGCAGCGGATGAGTTCGTCAGGGATATGAAGGAAAAGATGAAAATGCCTGAGGTTGATCCGCAGCAGTATTTCTATCAGGGTGTGCAGATTGAGGAACCACAGAACGACGGACCACAGAATGAAGGTCCACAGGAAGAAGCTCCGCAGAACGAGCAGCCGGAGCAGGAAGGTCCTCATAATGAGGAACCACAGAACCAGCAGGGGCCGAATATTGATGAGAATCTGAATATCGATCAGGAAATAAATAATCCACAGAATCAGCAGCCGAATCCGGAAGTGCAGGTGGATCCAAATGCAGCTGAGGAGCTTCGCCAGCAGCAGGAGAGAGAGAAGGAAGCAAAGCGTCAGGAGATCAAGAACGCCCTTCTTGAAGTTGAAAAAGCACTTGATGAGCCGCCGGAACCAAATGCAGAGGATCCGCTTCTCGCGCAGGGCGCCAAGGTGTACGGTGCTCTTGATAAGCTGCAGACTCTTGTAAATCAGAATCCGGGAGTATGTCCTGAATTCGACGGTGGCTGGGGCGCTGAGCTTGAAGCAAGGATGGAGCAGGATGGACTCTTTGCAGCCAAAGAGTTTGTTGACAGCATGAAGGAAAAACTTGGCGCTGCAAATGCTCAGGATGTAAGAGATGCTGTTGTTAACGAAAACCGTGAGAATAACGTAAATGAAGCGGTAGAACAGGCTGAACAGCAGCTTCAGCAGGATCCGAGAAAGCATTATCTCGTACTGAAGAATCCTGAAGAAGAGGTTGCTGAGGCTAAGCCGGATGAACTTGCGGAGATTAAAAAGCAGAGAGAGCTGCTTCAACTTGAGATGGAAAAGCTCAAGATAGAGCAGGAGAAGCTCCGCTTAGAAAGAGAGAGGCTGGAAGCTCTTAAGAAGCAGGGAGAAGAAAAGAATAAACAGAAAGAGAATAAGGAGCCGAAGAAGGAAGAACCGGAGATACCTATAACAAAGCAGCGCATAAGAAAGAACAAAAAGGTGACTGCAAGGCTGGGCATCTTCACTGAAGTGTATTATGCAGAGGACACCATAAGAGATGCTTCAAGCGAGTCGACGAAGATCAAGAAGATGGCTGATGCAACGCCGCTTTTCAAGAAATCTTCCAAGAGCTTTAAACTTGTTCAGAAGGATCTTAACGAGCTTGATAAATTCATGCAGGAGATCAAGGGAAGGACAAGGCTTTCTCCTGAGGAGATGCAGACCTTCGACAGACTCTCTATGAAGGTATACAATTCCTGCCAGACTCATCTTGACCGAAAGGATAAAGAGAAGGAAGACAGACTTGAGAATGGTAAGAAGGAAAGAAAATCCACTTATGAAGAGAAAAGGATCAGGATCGTCGAGGATGTTCAGGATGGCGTAGAGCAGATACGTCAGAAGATGTATAAGGACGTTATCGCAGATAAGATCAAAGAGATGCAGGAAAAATGCGACCTTGAGGTTGCAAAGGCGGAGGATGAAAGGAATCATCTTTCAACCCAGAATCTTGATGATAAACAGCTGAGAGATACAATGGAGAACAACGTCGCAAGAACAGAGTTCTTCTCTCACAGAATGAAGAGTCTGAAGCCGGAGGATCTTTGTGTAAGGCCGGGTGAGTCACTTGGTCAGGCGCTTGGAAGACTTGATTCATATCTTGTTCCAAGACCTAAGGACCTCAGAGATATAAAGAATACACCGCTTGTGAAGTCGCTTGTTGACGAAGGCGTTGAGAAGACAAAGAAAGGCAGTGCACTTACCATGCAGGATATGGAAGCTGCCGAGAAGCAGGAGATCAGGAATCAGGCACAGCCGATCATCAATCAGAGAAACCGTGACGCTAACATCAGACCGGTCGCACGGAATAATCCTGAACAGGAGAGAAGGCGTGAGCTTGAGAATCCTCAGGCGGCAGGACCGCATGTATAAACTGGCTCCGGTTGTTTTGAAAAAGTGAAAGGATCAGAGTATGGAAGAGGTTTTCTCGGAAGCCTATAAAAATATAATCGAAAATATGACCGATGGCGTATTTCTTGTCGGACATGATGGCAGGGTCATACTTGAAAACTCTGTGGCGGTGAACCTCCTCAACAGGGAGCTTCACGGCGAGCGTCTCATCAGGCTTATGACCGAGGGAGACGTTAATGATGAGTTTTATCAGTGTATAATTGACGCCATATTTCAGAAGAACAAGTTATACGATTCAGTTCCGTTTAGAAGAGGGAGCGAGGTAAAATACCTGAGAATTGCTGTGTTTCCACTTGCGAATGAGGGTGAGGGTTCTTCGGTAATGGTAATGTTCAGTGATGTTACCGAGCTGGTGGAGCTTGCGGAGAGAAACCGTATACTCAGTGAGAAGCTGGCGGAGTTTATAGACAGGTTCGTCAAGGTAATGGTCAATTCGATCGATAAAAGATCACCTTACAATGCCAATCATACCAAGAAGATGGCCAGATATGCCGAGAATTATCTGGATTATCTGGACAGAGAAGGCAGGGGAATAGACCCGATGAAAAAGAAGCCTTTCTTATCCAGTGTATGGCTTCATGATATCGGAAAGCTTGTTATACCGCTCTGGGTTATGGATAAGCCTTCCCGTCTCGGAGATAAAGAGAAGGATGTCATGAACAGGATAGAGGTTTCAAAGCTCTGCTATAAGATTAAGGGACTTGAAGATCCGCAGTTCGTCACAGAGTCTGACGAAAAGATAAAGGAGCTTGAAGAGGCGGCGGAATTCATCAGATCGATCAATCTGAGAGGCTTTTTGGATGATGAGTCGTTTGCGAAGGTTGAAACTCTGGCAGATATAAAGTGTCTCACGCCGGAGGGAGAGACTGTGCCGCTTCTGGATGATTATGAGAAGGAAGCACTGATGATACGTAAGGGAACCCTTACGGCTTCAGAAAGAAAGATCATCGAATCTCATGTCAGCCAGACCTATGAGATGCTTAAGGAGATGAACTTTGAGGGAACTCATAAGGATGTTCCGGAGTGGGCCGGAAGACATCATGAATATCTTGATGGTTCGGGATATCCGAATGGTCTTAAGGGTGATGAGATAACATGGGAGTCAAGGCTCCTTACGATAATAGATATTTACGATGCGCTGACTGCAGAGGACAGGCCGTATAAACCGCCTATGCCTCCGGAGAAGGCGTTCAGCATACTTGAAAGTATGAGGGATGAGGGGAAGATAGACGGAGAAATACTAAAGGATTTCTACGAGAGTAAAGCCTGGCAGACCGGGGCTCTCGCATAAGAGCTTTTGGGGAAGATCAAGGGGTAGCAGCTATGGGTAAAAAGGAAGAACAGCTTAAAGTCATCGAGATGATGAATGACGCAAGGAAGGATCTTGAGGTAAAATACGAGAAGTATAAGAGCCTTCATGAGTTTGAAACCGATCCGGAAGAGAAGAAGCATCTGGAGAAGGAGATGGGAACCGTTCAGGTTCAGTTGGACTATGTCAAGGGCGCGATCGAGAACTGTGAACTTCAGCTTAAAAAGGTGAAGGACAAGGAAGAACAGAAGAAGATCGAGAATGTCATGAAAGGCGTTATGCTTGTTGGTGCATACAACGAGAATAAGCGCATCATCGCCGAAAAAGAGAAGGCGATGGATGAAGAGGTTGATATTGTCCGAGATTTCCATGCTGTTGTCCATGAGAGAGCACGTACTATATTTACCAGGAAAAAGTTTAGATATGTTGATGAGACCAAGGTGGATCAGATACTGAAGAATGAAGAGTTCAAGAAGATGGCCGCTGAGGACCCTTACAAGCTGAAGCGTGATGAGAAGGATGTTCAGCAGGAATATGAAAATACGATCATAAGAGCTCTTAATTATATCAATGAAGAGATCGGTGACGACTTCGCGGAGAATGAGGAGAAGTTCAAGAAGTTCATGTCTGTTGTCAACGGATATGAGAGAGCGTATAAGCTCCTGAAGGACGATCCGAGGTTTGACGACAGCGCCAAAGATGCCTCATACTATGCAGGTAAGAGGAAGACCTATACCAAGGATCTCGAGCAGTATGGTACCGAGGAGGATAAAAAATTCTTTGAGGAGCTTCTTACTGATATCGATGATCTTGCCATAGAAACAAGGGATCTTCAGAATGAGTTTCTTATCGGCAGAAGTAATTTCATTAACGGAAACGGCTATACAAAAGAGCTTATCGAAAAAGAAAAGAAAGTCCTGGACAAGATCGGAACCTACAGAGACAAGAAAAATGCTCAGATGCTGAAGGATGTCCAGGAGGGAAATGATCCAACCGCTTCGGCTAAGATGTTTTCGCTTGCTCTTGAGTTTGTATTTCCGATATCACAGCAGCTTGAGCGTGACAGTGTAATGCAGAAGAATAACGAACTCCGTGAGAAGATGGAGATGTGGTACATCTATGAAAGACTTCCTAAGGAAGGCGTTATGACCATAAAGAAGAGAAATAAGAAGGTCGAGAACGAGGTTAAGGCATGGTCTAAGCTGAAGAGAATGAAACGTATGGCTGCCGGAAACGGAGATATCATGCAGAGCGTCTGCGACTGGGCTGTTGAGGATGCGGCACTCCTTCTGGCTCGGATTAAGAGTCCTGATCCGATCAAGAAGGCGGATGAGAATGATATCAAGAAGAAAATCGCAGCTATTGTTCTCTGCAAGGTAATCAACGATGAAATGACCAAGAAGATTGACGGACCTTCATCATACTGGGATCAGATCAGAAATGATTTCAACAGAGAGAAGTTTGATGAACTGGCAGGAAAACTCATGGAGACCAAGGAATTCAAGAATTCTCTTAAGCAGTTCATGAAGAAGGGCGATATCAGGGATAATACGATCAAGTTCCTCGCTGAAGATTTTGAGGTAAATATTGCCAAGGAGTTCACCGGTAAGAATGCTGAGCATAGAAGAATGTCTATGGTGGTAGACGACGGTTCACGTCGTCCGTCACAAGTGAGCAGGAAGCAGTCAGTGGCTAAGGAGAGCCGAGAGCCATCGGTTGCAAACGAAAGCAGACAGGCGACAATAGGCAGTGAAAACAGGAACTCTTCAAGTTCAAACAGCAGAGGAAGATCTTCTGCAAGCGATGATTATGACATGCTCAGACGACCTACGGAGCTGGTCAGAATGAGCCAGAAATTACCAAATAAAAAATAATATAAAAAAATAATAAAAAATTTCACGCCATGTTGGACATTTGTTGGACAGCATGGCGTACTATTTTGCCATAAGATAAACACATGTATGAAATAGGAGGGTTATTATGGCAGTTGTTGTTGGTATTATCGGAATTATCGTTGCACTTGTTGGTGGTATTCTTTTTGGTATAATCGGTGGCATCGCCGGTGTATGTCTTGGAATTCTTGCTATCGTTCTTGGATGTCTTAAGAAGAAGAAAGGCGAAGGCGGTTCAGCCGGTATCGTTTCAGGTATCGCTGCAATAATCATGGGAGTTGTTCTTGCATTTGTATTTTTCGGACTTGCAAATAATATTGAAGAAAGAGCCAGAAAGCAGGGAATGACAATAGTTGAAGAGGTTGCACCAAGCCTTAAATATGGTGTTATCGGATTTGCTAGAGAGATCGATGATAAGGGCTACGACATGGATGAGATATCAGACATGATCAACGAGCTTGATGATTAATTAGTAGTTTTCGGTATTGGGGATTATAAAGCCGGGTAGTGATATCACTACCCGGTTTTTATGTTGCAAAAAACATCCTGCTGAAGGAACAGCTCTTGTTAATATATTTGCGGCTCAAGCTAAAGAAACCCTTAAGTTTTTATATATTCACAAAGATTGTGAGTTATGGTATTATATTAACGGCTGTTGGCTAAAATCAGAGGAGGAAACAGCTTTCGAAAAGTTAAAAACTTTAGCGCCAGGCTGGAAGGATGAATAGCGTACTTAGCTATTGGGCGTGTTATGAGTGGCAGCAGTGCTGCACGGTATGATCTGACCAGCTGACGAGGTGTAGGGTTATCGAAAGAAATTCGGCGGGTGCCCTACCGGACCGCACAAACGTTAGCTCTGTAACAAAATCGGGGGTGACTCCGGAACAAAAATCAGAGCGGTGTACTAATAAATAATAAGGAGAAAGCAGGAATACTATGTCCTGCAGAGTTTAGTATGTGCGGAATTATTGGATTTACAGGGGCGAAGCCTGTAAAAAATATTTTGATTAACGGGCTTGAACAGCTTGAATACAGAGGTTATGACAGTGCCGGTATCGCAGTACTTACTGATACCGGAATAAATATCAGAAAAAGAACAGGTAAGGTGGCTCAGCTTCGAGAGGCTGCTATGGACCTTACAGAGGAAGCATTCTGTGGAATCGGACATACCAGATGGGCAACTCATGGCGGAGTGACCGATACAAATGCTCACCCACACAAGTGTGGCAAGGTAGTACTTATCCACAATGGTATCATCGAGAACTATCGTGAGCTTATTTCCGATTATGGTCTGAAGAATAAGCTTGTTTCTGAGACAGATACAGAGGTTGTTGCAGCGCTTCTTGATACACTTTACACAGGTGATCCGATCAAGGCTATCAGAAAGGCAGTTGACAGAATGATCGGTTCTTTCGCGCTCTGCATCATGTTTGAGGATCATCCGGGCGAGATCTACGCCGTAAGAAACGTCAGTCCGATGGTAGCTGCAACCTTTGATGACAATTCGATCATCGCTTCTGATATTACAGCTATAATCCCTTATACAAAGGATTATTTCGTAGTTCCTGAATATCATATCCTTACTATCGGCAAGGGCAGCATCAAGGTCGAGGATATGAACGGTAATGAGGTTAAGCCTGAGATACTCACAGTAAACTGGGATATCTCATCTGCTCAGAAGGGCGGATATCCTTACTTCATGCTTAAGGAGATCTACGAGCAGCCGGACGCTCTCGACAGGACTATCAGACCGAGAGTTAAGGACGGCCTTCCATTCCTCCTTGAGGACGGAATCAGTGACAGCCTCTTCGACAAGATCAAGAGGATCAACGTTATTGCCTGCGGTACTGCTATGCATGCCGGAATGGTAGGAAAATATGTATTTGAAACAAAGCTCAGAATTCCTGTAAATGTTGAGATAGCATCGGAATTCAGATATAAAGACCCAATTGTGGACAGCGAGACACTGACGATCGTTCTTTCACAGTCAGGCGAGACCATTGATACACTTGAGGCACTCAGACTTGCCAAGAGAAAAGGCAGCCCTGTACTTTCGATCGTAAACGTTAAGGGCTCCACAATAGCACGTGAAAGTGACTATGTGCTCTATACTCATGCAGGTCCTGAGATTGCAGTAGCAAGTACCAAGGCTTATACAGTTCAGATAGCTGCTATGTATCTGCTTGCCTGCCGTTACGGACTTGTTAAGGGCATTATGAGTGAGGATGATGCAAAGGAGTTCATCACAAAGCTTGAAAATGTGAGAGGTCTCATTGAAGAGACTCTGAAGAACGCAAACAGGATCAAGATGGTAGCTAATCGTATAATGATCGCACCGGATGTATTTTATATCGGCAGAGGTATCGATTATACGCTCAGCCTTGAGGCATCTCTTAAGCTTAAGGAGATATCTTACATCCACTCTGAGGCTTATGCAGCCGGCGAGCTGAAGCACGGAACCATAGCTCTGATCTCTGAGAACGTACCTGTTATCGCGATCGCAACAGAGGAAAATGTTCACGCAAAGCTTATCTCAAATGTAAAAGAGGTTAAGTCACGCGGCGCCTATGTTGTTCTTGTGAGCCATGATGAACCGCTTAATGATTCGTCAATCTGCGATATGCAGATCAGACTGCCTGAGGCTGACAGCACCTTCTCGGTATTTGCAACAGCGGTAGTACTTCAGCTGATCGCATATTATACCTCAGATGCAAAGGGCCTTGATGTTGATAAGCCAAGAAATCTGGCTAAATCAGTTACGGTTGAATAATACAGATAATTAAGGAAAGACCAAATGAAAGCAAAAAGAATAGTATCAATATTACTCCTGGCTGTGATGTGCCTGTCTATGGCAGCCTGCGGCAAGGAAAAGACAAAGAAGTATCAGAAATACGTAAACGACCTCATAACCGCCAATTACATCGGCGCCACAGATGATTACATCGAGGCGACCGGTGCAAACAAGAGCGATGCAGAGGCTATGTATGAAAACAATATCACCAGACTTGCAGAAGCGCTTAAGTCATATTACGGACTGAACATCCTTGAGGATGATGAGCTTTTTGAGGACTTAAAGAAGCTTGCCGGAACTATTTACAGCAGTATTAAATACAGCACCAAGTCTCCGGAGAAGAAGGGCGGAAGCTACACTGTTGACGTTGAGATATATCCTATCGATATCCTGAACCAGACAGACGGTGATGTTAAGGCATATGTAGAGGATTTCAACAAGAGAGTATCAGCAGGCGAGTTTAACAGCTATGAGCGTGAGGCTTATGAGCATGAATTTGCTGAGGGTATCGTTGAAATACTTCAGAATGCAGTGAAGAATCTTCAGTACGCGGAGCCGGTTACGGTTACCACGACAATATATGTTGAGGGTGATACCTTCTACATCAGCAACGAGGATTTTATCAAGATCGATGACGTCATGATAGCACAGTACAGAGGTACTGAAACCGAGCAGACTGACGATAAGTAAATTGACCGTAAAAACTCTTTGTGTTATACTATTTTTGGCGCTATTTAATAGACACGGTTCATAGTCTGATATATAAAAAATAGGGCCGACTGAGCCGTATTTTAAAGGAATAATAATATAGATCAAGCGAAAGGGGCAGAGAAAAAAGTGGAAAACGAAAGAGAAAAAGTAGAGTTTAAATCAGTATCATTTGGTGGATATGATAAGAAGGCCGTTGACAGCTATATTGAAGAGTCACAGGCTAATTATGAGAAGCAGATCGCAGAGCAGAAGGAAAAGCTCGAGAAGCTTGCAGAGACAGTTAAGACTCTCCAGACAATGAGAGATGTTAACGTTAATGAGTCTAAGGAGACTATTGATAATCTTAAATCAACCAATGATAATCTTCAGGCTGAGATCGAAAATCTTAAGGCAGAGCTCAGCAGCTACAGAGAGAAGGAAAAGGAGTCTGCTTTAAAGTATGAGTCTATTTCTAAAACTCTTCTTTCTGCTCAGGAGTCAGCAGCTAAGCAGATGGCTCAGACAAATGCAGAGTGCGAGGCTAAGCTTTCAGAGACTACAGCTCAGTGCCAGCAGATGATCGAGGAGACAACAGCTCAGTGCGAGACAATGAAGTATGAGACACAGGCTGCCTGCGAGAAGCTTACAACAGATACAGATAATGAATGTGCAAATAAGAAATATGCTACAGAAGCTTATTGCGACGACCTCACAAGAAAGACTGAGGAAGCTGCAGCAGAGCTTAAGAGAACATCTGAGGAGGAGGCTGCTAACCTCAAGAATGTAACTGAGGTTAACTGTGCAAATCTCCTTGAGGAGACAACAAAGCAGTGCGACGAGAAGAAGGCTGCAACACGTGAGGAAGTTCTTCAGACAAGAACAACTGTTAAGCGTGAGTGCGAGAGCATCAGTGAGTTTATATCTCAGCTTATGGTATCAGTTAAGAAGGTTTCTGATGCCTGCGAAGAGACTAAGGCTTTTGCTGATGGCGCATTTGGGGATGTCAGCGGTCAGTAATATTATTTCGTCGGGACGCGAATATGTAAGGTCGCGCGGCTGAGTATTTTACATGAAGACTTAAAATACACTCCGCCACTATGGGAAGGATAGTGGTGGAGTTTTTAAGCATAACGGGGGTGTGCCGGACGTGAATACCGAATTGGAATATATCATAAGGGCTCTTGAGGAGCAGCAGACGGTCGTTATAGTGCAGACAGTGACCTTTGCGGGACAGCTTCTCAGAAGATCCATCAAATACATATCGAACAATGCTGACAGATACGGTATGAATAAGTCGGCTATCATGAACGGCTTCAGGCTTCCTATCGATTACCTGCATCCGGAGGACAGAGAGGATTTTGTCAGTGCACTTATGGCGGCAAGGGAAGCGGGAACCAATTATAGTTACAGAGCAAGACTGGTTGGCGACAACGGGATGCTTCATACTGTTGATTTCAGGATCATCTTCCTTTCGATAGGTGAGAGCGAGACTGATATCGAGTATATCATCCATGATGCCGAGACCAAGACCGTAAATACTGAAAGCAAGGTTGAAAAAGAGATAGAGGTTAAGGAAAAGGAGCCGGGGTCGGAGGCTGCGGCAGCTGATACCGAACATGTTCTTAATGTGCTCGCAGAGAATAATCTGGCAGAGTTCTTCCAGAACATATCCTGCGCATTCAATCTCTATTCAAGTATAGTTGATGTAAAGGGCAGGATACTTACAAGACCTGTCGGACCTGAGAGCTTCCTCGGAGATTTCTATGACCTTTTCGAGAGGCCTCATTACAGAGAGCTTTACAGAAGGCTTAGGAAGAGAGTGCAGGATGAGGGCGAGCCTTTCATCACTGATATGGGCAACGGTAATCCGGACAATCTTATATCGGCTGCACCTATCTATGTTGAAGATAAATATGTTGCAACCTGGCTTCTCTGCGCGTATGACAGGAAGCAGGCTGAGGACCTGAAGGCCATATACAAGAAGCAGTGGGCTATCGCTGACAATGTATCGACCTATATGGTCAAGATAAATACCTCTGTCCAGAAGGCTGAGAAGCTGAAGAAGCTGGAAGAGGATACGGAGAAGCATATAAGGCAGAAGGAGATAATCTCCGATGCCATAATGAATATTTCCGGTGGTATGGCGTGCATAAGCAACCTTTTTGAGGCTGCAGGCACAGAGATGAAGGTGGACTATATTGCCATGTTCGGACTAACATCACCGGAGTCGGATACCTATGAGTATAAGAGGGCGTGGTTCTCGCACGGCCGCAACAAGACAGTCATTGATTCTACCTGGAAGACAGGAAGATATCCTGAGGAATATGACACCATCAGGAAAAAGGGCTGCCTTATCATAGACAATAAAAATATGACAAATCGCGTCAGAGTAGGAATCTTCCGCGGAAATGTCAGGGCAGTTATGATCTACCCGGCAGTTATCGATGAGAAGGAATCGGCTTATATCGTATTCTGCGAGAATCAGGCTGAAAGAACCTGGACCGAGAATGATATTGCATTTGCCAAGGAGGTCAGCGAGACCGTGGGACGTATCCTCAGATACACCAACGGCGAGGAGAATGCTGACGAGGCAAATAAGACACTGCTTGATATTTACAACTATCTGTCTGTTGGTATATTTATCAAGGACGATCAGAGCGGCAGGGTTGTATTTTCCAACAGGACCATGAACAATATGCTGGGTTATGATTTCACGGGCGGCGACAGCTCGGTGATCATAGCGCATTCGGGCAATGCCATGGGCTTTGGTGATAATGATGACAGGAATAAGGTCACAAACTGGCGTAAATATATCGAATCACTCGTTAAGATAGTTGATATCACCGAGATCAGGATCAAATGGCTGAACGGTGAGCCGGCATCGGTTTACATTGTGAGACCGGTGGAAGAATAGGCCGGGAGACCGGCGAAGGCTCCGTGGGATGAGAGTCCGGGCGGAGACTGACTGCGAGAATAAATTACAGGAGACAATTATGGCAAGTACAGATATAGGAATAGATCTGGGAACCTCAAGCATACTTGTGTATGTTAAGGGCAAGGGGGTCGTGCTGAACGAGCCTTCGGTAGTTGCCTATGACAGGGATACTGACAAGATAGTTGAGATAGGCGACGAGGCAAGACTTATGCTCGGAAGAACTCCGGGAAATATAGTTGCGATCAAGCCGCTCCAGCACGGAGTTATCTCAGACTATACCACTACCGAGAAGATGCTTAAATATTTTATCAGGAAGGCTGTAGGAAGAAATCTCTTCGGCAGAAGACCGTGTATAAGTGTATGTGTTCCTTCAGGCGTTACAGAGGTTGAGAAGAGGGCTGTTGAGTCCGCAACCTACAATGCCGGAGCAAGAGACGTTACCATCATCGAGGAGCCTGTGGCAGCGGCCATAGGAGCCGGGATCGATATTATGCGTCCGTGCGGAAACCTGATAGTTGATATCGGTGGAGGAACGACAGATATAGCTGTTATCTCCCTCGGTGGAACAGTTGTCAGCTCATCTATCAAGGTGGCAGGCGACGATTTTGACGATGCTATTATCAGATACATCAAGAAGAATCACAATCTCCTTATCGGCGACAGAACAGCTGAGGAGATCAAGATAAATATAGGTACCTGCTATAAGAGACCGGAAAATATCTCTATGGACGTACGCGGAAGAAATATGGTTTCAGGACTTCCTAAGACCGTTACCGTTGCATCGGATGATATCGAGGAGGCTCTCAGAGAGCCGACAAGCCAGATAGTTGAGGCCATAAGAAGCGTACTTGAGAGGACACCGCCTGAGCTTGCGGCTGATATTTCCAACAGAGGTATAGTCCTGACCGGAGGCGGAGCTATGCTCCACGGCCTTGAGGAGCTGATCGAGGAGAAGACCGGCATCACTACGATGACGGCAGAGGATCCTATGTCAGCTGTAGCTATCGGTACAGGAAAATATGTTGAGTATTTCAATGATAAAGTATAGATAATTGCTGCGGCACTGAGGCTGCAGTGTGCACAGTCAGCACCGCCATGGAGTTCTTCTTCAGAGGCGGTGCAGGTGTTTTTCGAGAAATTAATGCAACAAAATGTTGCTTTTCTAATGGGACAGAGATGTATGTATGCGATTGTCTGCGTCATGAGGATGTATGATTGCAAGAGACTGTTTTGTTGAGACGTTACGGATGTTTTTGTAGATAAAGGAAGAAATATGGTTTGCGAAGGCTACATAGAGAAGATCATATACAGAAATGAAGAGAACGGCTACTCTGTTTTTTCGGTGGAGACGACAGAGGGTGAGGAAATATTTGTCGGTACCATGCCTTCCGGCAGCGAGGGTATGTATATCATCGCCACCGGAGAATATGTTCATCACCCACAGTATGATATCCAGTTCAAATTCACCGAATACGAGATCAAGTTTCCGGATGATGCGAACGGTATCGAGAGGTATCTTGGTTCCGGTATCATCAAGGGAATAGGCGAGGTGCTGGCTAAAAGGATAGTCAGGGCCTTTGGTTCTGATACCCTCAGGATAATCGATGAGGAGCCGGAGAGACTTGCCGAGATCAAGGGTATTTCCATGAATAAGGCAAGGGCGATCGCCCAGTCTTATATGGAGAACCGCGAGTTCCAGGACGTTATCATCTTCCTTGCACAGTATGGTATCAGCATAAATCTCGCTATGAAGATCTATAACGAATACGGTGATACGGTCTATGGTATAGTCAGCAACAATCCATATCAGATCGCGGAGGATATCCCGGGAGTCGGCTTTAAGACAGCGGATGATATTGCGAGAAAGGTCGGAATACCTGAGGATTCGGAATATAGGGTGAGGTCTGCGATACTTTATCTTCTCAGCCAGTCCATGAGCTTCGGGCATATGTATCTGCCGAAGGAGCAGCTTATCGGTTCGGTGAGGGAGCTGCTTTCGCTGGGATTTGACCAGACTGATGAGGTTATCGAGGATCAGCTGGCGGCCTTGCTGGTTGAACATGCAATAGTTGTAGAGGATACCGAAGAGGGCGAGGCTGTATTTTCGGCATATAATTACAGGATAGAGATGAGCAGTGCGAAGCTGCTTGCGAACCTGATACTTCGTCATGAGACTGATGACGAGGAGATAGATGAATATATAAATAAGATCGAGAAGGACATGGGAATGAACCTGGCGCCGGAGCAGATCGAGGCCGTAAGAAATGCAGTCAGCAGCGGCGTTGCCATAATCACAGGTGGTCCCGGAACCGGTAAGACTACGATAATAAATGCGATAATAGAGTATTTCCTGAATAACGGCATGGAGGTTAAGCTTGCTGCGCCTACGGGCAGGGCGGCGAAGCGTATAACCGAGTCCACGGGCTTCAAGGCTGTGACGGTTCACAGGCTTCTTGAGTTTGTCGGTGAGCCGGGCTCTCAGGAGGAGAGAGGCCTTAAGTTTAACCACAATAGAGCGAATCCTGTGGAGGCGGACGCGATCATCGTTGATGAGGCATCGATGCTTGACAGTATGCTTTTCCATGCACTGCTTCTGGCAGTTCAATACGGTACAAGGCTTATCCTTGTTGGTGATACGGACCAGCTTCCACCGGTAGGAGCCGGAAATATACTCCGGGATATGATCGACAGCAGGCATTTCCCTGTGACTGAGCTTGTGAAGATATTCAGGCAGGACGAGCAGAGTATGATCGTCAGAAATGCCCACAAGATCAAGGACGGCGAGCATATCACGATAGACAATAAGAATTCGGATTTCTTCTTTATCCCGAGGATGACTCCTGCGGAGATAATCGATGAGATAAATACACTGCTGACAAAGGATCTGCCGAAATACCTGAAGATCGAGCCGACCGATATCGAGGTGCTTTCACCTATGAGAAAATACGAGCTCGGCGTTGAGAATCTGAACAAACGTCTTCAGGAGACGCTGAATCCGCCTGCGAAGGGCAAGGCTGAGAAGGTGAAGAACAATATCATCTTCAGAGTCGGCGACAAGGTCATGCAGATACATAATAATTACAAGCTGGAGTGGACCATCTATAATAATGATGGAAGCGTGGACGAGAGTGGAATAGGTGTATTTAACGGTGATACCGGCGTTATAACCGAGATCGATGATTTTAATGAAGTGATCTGTGTTAAGTTCGATGACAGAAGAGAGGTAATGTATCCTTATACGCTGCTGGACGAGCTTGAACATGCTTTTGCCATCACGGTTCATAAGTCTCAGGGCAGCGAGTATCCTGCGGTTGTTGTTCCACTGTACAGCGGTCCGCCGAGACTGATGTCGAGAAATCTGATCTATACTGCGGTTACAAGGGCAAAGCAGATGGTTGTCATCGTCGGAAATCTTGCTCTGATCAATAAAATGATAGACAATGCTTCGGAACTTAGAAGATATACAAGATTCAGAAACAGACTGGATGAGATGTTTGTTGACGAATGATAATTGATGACCGGTGAATGCCGTGAGCCGGTTGTGTTATAAATGGTTTGATCATGTTTGATATATGAAAGGTGAGGAATGTTTGATAATCTGGTTGACATAATATTTCCGAGAAGGTGTGCGGTGTGCGATGATGTTCTCGCACCGGGCAGTAAGGGAATCTGTGCGTCCTGCAGGCCGAGGCTATCTTATGTGAGTGAGCCGAGATGCCTTAAATGCGGCAAGGAGATAGAGGATCCGGATGAGGAGTATTGCGGCGACTGCGCGAAGACCAAGAGAAGCTTTGAGGCCGGATTTCCACTTTTCAATTATATTCCTCCGCTTTCGGATGCGATAACAAGGCTGAAATACCACGGCAGGCAGGAATATGCCGAAGTATATGGCAGGGAGATCGCAGAAGCCTTCGGAGAGCGGTTTAAGAGGCTTAAGGTGGAATGCCTGGTACCGGTGCCTCTTCACAAGGAGAGACTTAAGAAGAGAGGATATAATCAGGCGGCTCTTATCGCAAAGGAGATAGCCGCGGAGACCGGAATACCTGTGAATGAAAAGCTGCTGGTGAGAGATAAAAAGACAGCGCCTCAGAAGGAACTGAATGACGCTGACAGAGAGAAGAATCTTGCTATGGCTTTCTCTATTCAGAAGGACTGCAATATTATTCCGGAGACGGTTCTTCTGGTAGATGACATATATACTACCGGGTCAACCTGTGAGGGATGCACTAAGGTATTACTTGCGGCCGGCGTAAAGAAGGTATATTATACAAGTGTTGCTATAGGTGCTGTTACGGATTAAGTTAATTAAACAGAATAAATATAAAGAAGGACACAAAAATGGATAAGAAAAAAGTTGTTGTTATATTTGGTGGAATGTCTTCGGAGCATGAGGTTTCATGCATCTCCGGTGCAACTGTGATCGGTGCGATCGATAAGGAAAAATACGAGCCTATCCTTGTGGGTATCACAAAGGACGGAAAGTGGCTTTTAACCGATAGTGTTGACAGTATCAGAGACGGAAGCTGGAGAAAGAGCAAGAAGAGAGCGGTGATCTCTCCTGATACTGAGGGTGTGCTGCTTGTGACAAGTGAGGAAGGCACTGAGAGTATAAAGATCGACGTTGTATTTCCGGTGCTTCACGGACTTTTCGGCGAGGACGGAACCATTCAGGGGCTTATTGAACTGGCGCATATCCCTTACGTTGGCTGTGGACATCTTTCATCAGCTGTTACTATGGACAAGTTCTTCACCAAGATCATCGCTGATTCGGTGAATGTTCAGCAGGCTGCTTATGTTCCTGTTCGTTCCTTTGAGCTGGCTGAGATGGACAAGGTTGTCGAGAAGGTTGAAAAGGAGAAGGAATATCCTGTATTTATCAAGCCTTCAAATGCAGGTTCTTCAGTTGGTATCACCAAGGCTCACAACAGAGCTGAGCTGATCGAGGGTCTGAAGCTTGCAGCTAAGCATGACAGCAAGATTCTTGTTGAGGAGTCAATAAACGGACGAGAGATCGAGTGTGCTGTATTTGGTTATATGGGCAATGCTTTCGCATCAGGCGTTGGCGAGATCGTTGCGGCGGCTGAGTTCTATGATTATGATGCAAAATACAACAATGCTGCATCAAAGACAATCATCGATCCTGACATCCCGGCAGAAAAGGTCGAGGAAATACGCGAGGCTGCAGTTAAGATCTACAGAGCCTGTGACTGCTTCGGTCTGTCGAGGGTTGATTTCTTCCTTGAGAAGGAAACTGACAGAGTTGTATTTAATGAGATAAATGCGATTCCGGGCCACACATCGATCAGTATGTATCCAATGCTGATGGAGAGAGCCGGACATCCTATGAGTGAATACGTAAACCAGCTTATCGAGATGGCTTATGAGAGGCATGATTATACAAAGAAGAAGCAGTCAAAATAATTGATCAGGCTGATCATTGATTGGGCAGTCTGAGTTATGCGGAACGGTGAGAAGATAGTATGATTAATGGGTTGAAAAAGATAAATGTAAAAATAACCGGCAGCTCAGAGCTGGGGGAGACCGTGACAGAAGCCAAGGGAACTCTCACAGAGGATGAGGGCAGTGTTGTCATCACCTATTATGAGAAGTTTGAAGGCGACAGTGTTGCGACCAAGAGTATCCTGACCATCAAGGGCGGAGAGGTATATCTGGAAAAGTCCGGCGGTGTAAAGGCGGCGATGGTATTTTCGCACGGAAAGAGCCATGAGGTGCTTTATGATACCGGTGCGGGCAGGATTCCGATGAAGATGACGACGGATAAGGTATTTACGAAGCTCCACGAGGACGGTGCCGATGTTGAACTGGAATATACAATAAGCTTCGGGCCGGGAAATGAAGCGAAAAACAGCCTTAAGCTTGTGGCAAGATATATGTGAGATTAATAATTTAAAAGCCCCTATGCTGATCGAAGCATAGAGGCTTTTTTTGTTGTGTGTCATAGCTTATTACAAACTGGTCTTTTTATCATGTTTCACCACAAGCTTCATTAATGTAAGATAGATGATCGCACCGGACATGATAAGTATCAGTACTGATGGGATCACAGCTGATAAAAGATCATCCGGGATCAGATATGCACCGGTATTTATCATGATATGCAGAAATACAGCCGGTAATAGGCTTTCAAACTTAATAGCTATCTGGCAGAGGATGATACCTGCAGCAAATGCATAGATACCCTGGATGATGCTTCCGTGATAGATGCCGAAGAGCAGTGACGAAAGCAGGACCGATATCCTGATCGGAAGAACTTTTCTTGCAAAATGAAGCGTCAGTCCGCGGAAGATAAGTTCCTCGGCGATCGGTCCCAGTATGATAACTGTAAGCATAAGCCAGAAGGTGCGCTCAGTCATGCTGTCGATCATCTCGTCATAAGAGGTAAAAAGCTTTGGAGCGATACGTCTTACGAGTGAGAGGATGCTGTCGACAAAGAGCTGGAACGCAATACCACCTGCCGCAAGCAGTGCGATGATCTTAAGCAGATTATTATCAGTTTTTTCTGTATCTGCTTTATCTGCAGTTGTCGAGTCCATGCGTTTCTGCTCGCAGACCATCAGATACCACCAGCCGAAGATTATCAGGCACAGGAGTGCGTAGATGAGGTTGGTGACGGTGGTATTTGTCGGCATATTTCCGCCGATGTAGGAGCCTTCGTCGAATTCGATGGAAAAGCCCAGGTAAGTATTCAGGGCTGTTACGATGGCGAAGTCGGCAAAGTAAGCGATTATCTCCAAAATGTATGTAACAAGAAAAGGGGCTACTGCGAGCAGTAGCCCCGGTATTATGTATCTGTATTCAGGTGCCGCAGCCGGCGCTGATATATGTTCAGATTTTTTTACGGACTGTGTTTTTTTGCTTGGATTGTTATCAGTCTGTGATCTTCTTGGCTCTTTCTCTTTCACGTTTAGCCTTTTCCTTCTCAGCCTTAAGCTGTTCCTTAGTCTTTTTGTTCTCTATATCAGCCTTAAGCTGCTGCTGATACTGAGCCTGCTGCTTACGCATCTTCTCTCTGAAGGACATCTTCTTTTTCTTCTTGCCTGTCTCTTCTTCAGGAGCAGGAGCATTCTTTGATTTACGAACGCTCTTAACGCTTACAAGATAAATACCGCTGACCATAGCCTTAACCTCGCCTCTGGTCGGAACGTCATCATAGATCGCATCGTCACATAAAAGTGTAACAATCTGAGGACCTACCTTAGCCTTAACAACCGGAACCTTAGCCTTCTGGTATTTCTTAGGAGTCTGCTCCATAACTACCTTTGGAAGCTTTGCGTCTCTGAGTGGCATGTATTTTTTGTCAATTATGAGCATGTTTGCAGGCTGTGCCTGTGCCAGCATTTCTTCCTTCTGGGCAAGCTGCTTTTTCTGCATCTTGTTTCCAACCAGATAAAGTGCGATTATCGCGCCGATCAATACAACAAGCACGATAGCTAAAATAATCCAAAACATCTTAAATAAATCCTCCGATTCTTTTTTATTAGTTATTATTTTAAATGTCAAGCATCCTTATTGTTCTTCTGGGCCTCCAGCATCTTGGTGATGCGGTTTGGAATATCGGCGTAGTAAGCCTTTTTGTCCGGAACAGTCATCTCTGATGGATTGACAGGTTCGCTGAATTCCACCTGGACATGAGATTTCTTTATAAGGTGAAACTTGTTATTTTCAAATATATCATCCTGGCCGGTCATTGCAACAAGAACGATAGGCGCTTTGGCTCTTTCTGCCATCTTGTAGCCGCCCTCCTTGAAAGGAAGGAGCGTGTCGCTATGGTTTCTTGTACCCTCAGGATAGAGTCCCATCGAAAGTCCCAGCTTGATACGTTCAGTAGCTTCGTTGATCGTTTTGATGGCTTCTCTTGGATTCTCCCTGTCGAGAAATACACATCCGATATCTCTTTGATATGGAGAGAGAAGAGGTGTATGCTCGAATTCCTTCTTGGATATGAAGGCCAGAGGTTTCTTCACCAGAGTATGAAGTATGATTATGTCAAAATAGCTTCTATGGTTGCCGACAAAGAGTACGGCCTGATCCTCGGGAATATTTTCCAGTCCCTTTACAGTAACCTTGGTTCCGGCAAAAAAGAGAAGCTTTCTGAAAAAACCTTGTACAAGTGGGAATGCTTTCGTCCAGCCCTTCATCGGATCCTTCTTGATCATACGCTTATAACGAAAATGAAGCGGAAGCGAGAAGACCATTCCGAAGAAGGCCCATAATGCACAGAGAATGAATCTTATCATATTTGCTACCTCGTTTATGTTGATAAACTGCAGTGTAGATCTGGTTTAACGGCCAAACATCTTAGCGGTCTCAAAAAGTCTTGAAGCAAGCTGATCGGTAAGAACCTCCTGCTTGTATCTCCATGACCAGTTGCCGTGTCCGACACCCGGTGTATTGAAACGTGCCCATGAATCCAGTTCGAGAACATCCTGCATAGGAACTATGGCCATATTTGCAACTGAGCCGAAGCAGGCTCTTATCATTACCCAGCAGATGTCGCTTGCATCTGTGCTGTAATATCTTCTCAGCTTGTCGCGGGATGCCTCGTAGGCATGCTTGTACCAGCCGAGAGTAGTATCATTATCATGCGTACCGGTGTAGCATACGCAGTTTCTGATATGATGATGAGGAAGGAAGTGGTTATCGTTCGGATTCTCAAATGCGAACTGAAGTATCTTCATTCCGGGGAAGCCGAACTTATCTCTGAGCTCGATAACAGACTCATCGATCTCACCGAGGTCCTCGGCTATGATAGGCATATGGTATCCGAGATTTGCTTCAAGCATGGTGAAGAAGTTCTCACCCGGAGCCTTAACCCACTTTCCGTGAATAGCAGTTTCATCTCCGTAAGGTACGGCCCAGAACTTATCGAAGCCGCGGAAATGATCTATACGAAGGAAATCAACGAGTTCAAGCTGATGTCTGATCCTCTTGATCCACCAGTCGTAGGCTGTCTTTGTATGCTCAGGCCAGTTGTAGAGCGGATTGCCCCAGAGCTGACCGGTTGCTGAGAAATAATCAGGCGGTACACCTGCTATATCTGTCGGATAGCCCTTTGAGTCGAGCATGAAGAGCTTCTTGTTTCTCCACACATCAACGCTGTCCCAGGCAACAAATATAGGAATATCACCGATTATTGATATACCCTTTTCGTTTGCGTAATCCTTGAGCTCTTTCCACTCGATGGCGAAAAGGAACTGGATGAATTTGTAATATCCGGTCTCTTTCTCGAGCTTTTTCTCCCACTCGGCTCTTTCAGCTTTCTTAGGGTTCTTGAGGGAATCCTCCCACATATACCAAGGAGCGCCTTCGTGGAAATCCTTGCCTGCCATGAAAAGTGCATAGTCTGAAAGCCATTCAGACTTTTCGAGGAATTCGTTGTATTCGGCCATCAGCTCTTCATCTGTAGAGAAGCCGTCGTTAATTTCCTTATCAAGGAAGCGTTCATAAGCCTTCTTCAGAAGGCCTCCTTTGAAGGCTATAACATCGCCGTAGCTGATATCCTCAGGATTCCACTGAGGCATATCGTAAAAATCTTCGTCCCAGAGAAGTCCAAGCTTTCTTAAGTGGTCAGGGCTTATGATAAGCGGCTGGCCTGCGAAAGATGAAAACGGCTGATAAGGCGAATCGCCGAAGCCGGTGTGTCCGAGAGGAAGCACCTGCCAGGCTGTCATACCTGACTTCTCCATAAAGTCTATAAAATCATACGCACCCTTGCCCAGATCGCCGATTCCGTACGGACTCGGAAATGAGGTCGGGTGGATGAGTATTCCTGCGTATCTCTTTGGCGCAATATCTAAATGAACGCTATCCATAATCTACAGTCCCCTTCTTTGATGTATTCGACATACTATTTTATCAAAAAATACCCGATAATTCAATAAATCTTACACGAATTTGTTGTAAAGCTCGCGGAAGAGAGGAATAGCTTTTTCAATACGCTCAGTAGGTACACAATATGATATGCGGAAGTGTCCCGGACACTCGAAAGAATCTCCAGGAACGGTCATAAGACCGAACTCCTTAGCACCTGTCCAGCAGAAGGTATTTGCGTCCTCGATAGGAGACTTAGGGAACATATAGAAGGTTCCGCCAGGCTTTACGCATGAATAACCGATATCTGTAAGTGCATCGTAGAGAAGTGTTGCATTTCTTTCGTAGATAGAAAGGTCGCTTGTCTCATCGATAACTCTTTCAACAGCCAGCTGGATGATGGAAGGTGGGCAGTTGTGACCTGTAAATCTTGAGATCTGTCCGCACATAGGAACGATAAGCTCGCTGCCTGCTGCCTTTGGATTTACTGCAACATAGCCGAGACGCTCTCCCGGAAGGGAAAGTGACTTGCTGAAGGAATAGCAGCAGATCGAATTGTCGTAGTGCTTAGAGATGAAAGGCGAATCAGTACCCGCAAATACGATCTCTCTGTATGGCTCGTCTGTAATAAGATAGATGTCGTGACCGTATTCCTTCTGCTTGTCGCGGAGTATTCCGGCCAGCTTATCGATAGTCTCTGTTGTATAAACGATACCCGATGGGTTGTTTGGTGAATTAATGAGAACTGCCGCAACAGATGGGTTCAGCATCTCTTCGAATTTATCAAAGTTGATCTGGAAAGATGATACGTCAGCAGGAACAACCTTGAGTGATGCACTGCAGCCTGTAACATAAGGGATATACTCAGGGAAATACGGTGCAAAGGTTATAACCTCATCACCTTCACCTGCGATACATCTGACAGCATGGGCAATTGCACCTGCAGCACCTGTTGTAGGGAAGATATGCTCCTTTTTGTAATCCATTCCGAAACGACGATTGAGAGAATCAGCAATAGCCTCTCTTGTTGAATCGATACCGAGAGAAGGGCTGTAGCCGTGAAGGGCAACAGGATCACAGTTCTTCAGCAGATCCTCCATAGCATCTGTAAAACACTGTGGTGCAGGAACAGACGGATTGCCGATGGAAAAGTTGTAAACCGAATCCGGTCCGAGTTCCTTTGCTCTTTCCATTCCATATGCAAAAAACTGTCTGATGACTGAGGTTTTGCCGGTCATCTCTTTGTAGAATTCATTTATCATTTTTGTTTTCCTTTCATGCAGGGATAATAGTATTTTATATAAAAAATCGCACTTATGTCATAATAATATATAACCGGCTAAAAAACAATGAAAAATCTATATTTATCAGTTTTTTTGGGTATTTTATTTACATATTTATAGTAGAATTATAGAGGGCAATCTGATAAAATAATATCATAGTTTATAGTGATAGCTTTATCGGGAGTTTTTTTGTATTTTTTATCATACCATAGGAAGTATCAGATATGAGGAAAATAATAGCACTCGTGGTGTTAAGACCACAAAGGGATTACAATCTGGATATAATCAACCGCCTCAGGGATGAGCTGTATGACAAGGGCTACGGCCTTATGGTATTTGGCTCGTTTACCGATCTGACCTTTAAAGATATGAACGATTATGGTGAAAGAAGTGTTCTGGAGCTTATACCATACGACAGGCTCTCGGGACTTATTATCATGTACGGAACCTTCCAGGATACATCCAAGGCCAATAATATCATCAAGAATGCCAAGATGCGCGGCATTCCGACCATATGTCTCGATTATGATCTGACCGGTATTCCGAGTGTTAATTTTGATTATAAGAATGGCTTTGGTCAGGTGGTCAGCCATGTTATTGAATATCATAAATGCAGAAGAGTATATATGATCGCAGGTCTTAAGGATAATCCTTATTCCGATGACAGGATCAATGTATTCAAGAGGATCTGTAAGGAGAATAATATTTCCGACGAGGATTCTCTGGTTTATTACGGAAGATTCTGGGGACCTGCTGCCAAGGAATGTATAGAGGAAATGTTTGCTTCGGGAGTTCCGCTTCCGGAGGCTATCTGCGCCGCAAATGATACAATGGCGGTTGCAGTAATAGAGCAGCTTTCCCTTCACGGCATCAGAGTGCCGGAGGACATGATAGTTACCGGTATGGACGGAATCGATATCGGCATATATAATAAGCCGAGACTTACGACTGTTGATACAGATTCGGACAGGCTCTGCAAGGATGCCGCGGCTAAGATAGTTAAGCTGATCGAGGGAAATGCGATCTGTGAACCGCGTCTTACGAGGGTTCCGATGCGTCTCTGCGTTCATGCGAGCTGCGGCTGTAATATGGATACATCGCCGGATATCAGCAAGAGGATGATCGAGCTTGAGGATGGTATCGGCAAGGTTGTGGGAAATGACGCCCACCTTACCAGAATGAAAAACAAGATGCTCAGCGTAAGCAGGAAGGAGCTTTTCAAGTCCCTTGCAACATATCTTTCGGATCATACCTGGGTTGTAGTCAATTCTTCCTTCTGGGATAACGTTCAGGGTACTGTCGAAGACTTTGATTACGAACATGATATGAATCATTTCGATGAGAATCTCATTGCTGAGATATATAAGCCTGAATCTGACGGAGATAGAGAATTCAGAGATCAGGAAAACTATGAGGATCACTGCGAATACGGCATACATTTCAACAGAAACGACCTGCTCCCTCATTTTGAGGAAGTATTTGAGAAGAAGGGCGTAGTAATATTTGTGCCTATCAATTTCCAGAATGAGGTTATAGGCTACTTTGCCTTCTGTGATAAGGACACAAGTGTTAATTCACTGAAGGGAGCTTATTATTCGTCACTCCTGTGCCAGAATATCGCAACGATACTTCGTGTTGTCAGAGACAGAGAGACCTCTGACAAGCTGATGTCAGTGCTGAAGAATTCCTACAGTGCTCTGCAGGAAATATCAATTCACGACCAGCTCACCGGTCTTCTCAACCGCCGCGGACTTACGCAGGTGCTGGATGAGATGTGCGAGAAGGAAGGTGCTGATAAGAAGGTTCTTATCTACAGCTATATTGACATCGATGGCTTTAAGATGATAAATGATATGTGGGGACATGATGAGGGTGATGAGGCCCTGAAGGATGTCGCCGGAGTTATAAATGAGGTTGCCGGCAGGTTCAGCAATTTTGCGGCCGGACGTATCGGTGGTGACGAGTTCGTTATCGCGGGTGCTGCAGACAGTGATATTTCCGACCTGTATGTGGAGACACTGCAGGATGCTGTTGACAGACTGAACAACCGCAGCGAAAAGAAATACCTTATCGAGCTTTCTGTCGGTAAGGTTGTTAAGGACGGCTTCACGGCTGAAAATGTTCGCGAGAGTATCAAGGATGCTGACCGCGACATGTATCAGGTTAAGAAGAACCGTAAGCAGCTGAAGATGAAGACTGAGGACGAAACCGCTGAATGACAAAAAGAAGGCTGCGATGGAGAGAAAGATGAAAATATTTGAAACACATGCGCATTATGATGATGAAGCATTTGATGCTGACAGGACTGCCGTTATTGAAAGACTGCAGTCCTTTGGTATTGATAGGGTAGTAAATATAGGCTCAAATATGTCTACCTCACGGACGACGGATAAGCTGACCCGTGAGTATGACTTTTTTTATGGGGCAGTGGGCGTGCACCCGAGTGATTCGGGGGATATGACAGAGGCTGATATCGAGGAGCTGAGAGGCCTTGCAGCAGCAAATAAAAAAATCGTTGCGATAGGCGAGATAGGACTCGATTATCACTGGCCTGAGCCGGGTAAGGATGTACAGCAGAAATGGTTCAGACGCCAGTTGGGACTTGCCAGAGAGCTTGGACTCCCGGTGGTAATACATTCAAGAGATGCGGCAAATGATACCATGACCATACTTGAAGAAGAGAAGGCCGGTGAGATCGGTGGCGTCATGCACTGCTATTCGTATTCGAAGGAGCTTGCAGAAAGAGTTTTGAAACTTGGATTTTACATTGGGGTCGGTGGTGTGATAACCTTTAAGAACGGCAGGAAGCTTGTGGAGACGGTTGAGGCAGTGCCTCTTGACAGGATAGTTATCGAGACCGACAGCCCATATCTTTCGCCTGAGCCAAACAGAGGAAAGAGAAATAATTCTGCAAACCTCAGATACGTTGTGGCGAAGCTTGCCGAGATAAAGGGTATTACGCCGGAGGAGGCTGCCGAGATCACCTATGAGAACGCGGTGAAGATGTACAAACTATAAGAAAGAGAAAAGAAAATGATCCCAGATAATGAAAAGCTCAGTAACCCGCAGGTTACGATAGCTGCGATAAAAAAATACGGCTTCAGTTTTCAGAAGAAATTCGGACAGAATTTCCTGATAGACGATCACGTGATAAATAAGATAATCAAGGCAGCGGATATCACCAAGGATGATATTGTTGTCGAGATAGGTCCCGGCATGGGAACCCTCACGCAGTATCTTGCCGAGAGCGCAGGACAGGTGATCGCAGTGGAGATAGATACGAAGCTTCTGCCGATCCTGGCAGAAACTCTTGCGCCTTATGACAATGTGACTGTGATAAATAATGATATCCTGAAGTGTGATATTGAAGAGCTGGTCAACGAGGTAAAGGAGAAGAAAGGCTTTGACTATAAGGCGGTAAAGGTTGTTGCAAACCTGCCGTATTATATAACTACGCCGATCATCATGGGACTTTTCGAGAAGCATGTTCCGGCTGAAAGCATAACGGTCATGGTTCAGAAGGAGGTTGCCGACAGAATGAATGCGGCTCCGGGCGGCAAGGATTACGGTGCGCTTTCGCTGGCGGTTCAGTATTATTCTGAAACCTATATAGCCGCAAATGTTCCGCCAAACTGTTTTATCCCGAGACCGGGTGTAGGCTCTGCGGTCATAAGACTTACAAAGCATGACAAAGCACCGGTTGAGGTTAAGGATGAAGCTCTGATGTTCCGCCTGATCCACGCTTCCTTTGAGCAGAGAAGAAAGACTCTGAAGAATGGTATTTCAAATGCAGGTCTTCCGGGCATCACGAAAGAAGCTGTCGGAGAGGCTCTTATATCGATGGGGCTTGATGAAAATATCCGTGGTGAGAGACTCAGCCTTGCGGAATTCGCACAGCTGGCGGATATATTGTATGATGCATGTGAATGATGGGTAAAAAATATTATGCATTGGATGTATGCATGGTTAAATTGATATGAAGAAATTAACGGATGATGAAAAATATATGCACGAGGCCATGAGGCTCGCGAGGAAGGCCGAGGAGAACGGTGATGTTCCCATAGGATGCGTGATCGTATTTGAAGGGAAGGTTATCGGACGAGGCTATAACAGGAGAAATAAGGATAAGTCCACCCTTGCCCACGCTGAGCTTCTTGCGATGAAGAGGGCCGGAAAGGTTATCGGCGACTGGCGGCTTGAGGGCTGCAGGATGTATGTCACACTGGAGCCATGCCAGATGTGTGCCGGAGCTATAGTTCAGGCCAGGATACCGGAGGTCGTGATCGGCTGTATGAATCCGAAGGCCGGATGTGCCGGCTCAATCATCAATCTTCTGGATATGAAGCAGTTCAATCATCAGGTGGATGTAACGAGAGGTGTATGCGAAGAGGAATGCTCGAAGATGCTGAGCAGCTTTTTTGCCAGACTGAGACATAGTAAAAAAAATGACGCTAACGAAGAGAATAAATAGCTGTATTTGAATACCATAAAATGAGCCATGTATGTGAATGACATGGCTTTTTTTAATGTATAATTGCTTTATGAATGTAAGAATTTATGATATATTGTTGAATGGAACTTCTCATAATACTTATTATATGGAAGGAGTGATACGGTGGGCAATTTTGAGTTTTTAAAATCCAGATGGGAAGATTTGGCCAATACCGGTGAACTTGCGGAAAACTATGTTTATAGCGACCCTAATACATCAATGATAAAGCAGGGTATGCTGGCTGAAAGACTTGTTAAATATATGCTTGCTTATGATGGTATAGAAGAACCGAGATTTGATAATACACACGCTAATCGTATAAAACTATTGCGACAAAATGATCTTCTTCCAAATGATATAAATGATTCGTTATATGTTATCAGAATAATGCGTAATGATGCAGCACATTCCGGGGATGACGATCTGAGAAGAGCAAAGGATAATCTGTATTTGACCTATACGTTGGCTGTATGGTTTATGCAGACGTATGGTGATTATTCTTTTGAACCGCAGACTTATATCGAACCAATTGATTACAGGGTATCGATGGAAGAATTAAAAAAGGAAAATACGGATCTTGAAGAAAAATACAGGCTTTTGGAGGTCGAACTTGATAATATCAGGATGGTAGGAAAACCTGATGCTAATCGTAAGAAAAAAGCATTTGAAAAATCACTTAATGTACATCTTTCCGAGGCCCAGACAAGAGAACTGATAGACGAACAGCTCAGGAGAGCCGGATGGGAGGCTGATTCACAAAAACTCAGGTATTCTAAAGGAACGAGGCCTGAAAAAAACACATATAGAGCTATTGCTGAATGGCCAACAGACAGCAGTCTTGGAAATGGCGGATATGCTGACTATATATTATTTATTGGTGAAACAATGGTTGCTGTTATAGAAGCAAAAAAGATTGACACGGATGTATTTGGAGCACTCAACGTTCAGGCTAAGGATTATGCAAAGAATATAAAAAAGAAGGATCATAAATATGTACTGAAAAAATACTATGACTACCTTGTGCCGTTTGTCTTTGCAACAAATGGAAGACCATATCTGGAACAGTATAAGGAAAAGTCAGGAATCTGGGGACTGGATACAAGAAGTGAATTCAACGTGCCAACAGCTGTAGCTGCATGGCCGCGTCCGGAGGAAATGATACAGGATCTTAAGAAGGATATTGATGAAGCAAATAAAAAACTTACTGAAACGGGATATGAAGATCTTGAAAATCCGGATGGATTAAATCTGCGTTATTATCAGATTGATGCTATCAAAGCTGCTGAAAATGCGATCATCAATGATCACAAGAGAAATGTTCTTTTAGCTATGGCTACAGGTACCGGTAAAACCAGAACTGTTCTTGGAATGGTTTATAGGTTCCTTATGGCAAAAAGGTTTAAAAGAATTCTTTATCTTGTTGACAGAAATGCTCTTGGTGAACAGACGATGGATACATTTAAAGAGGTCAAATTAAAGGATCTTCTCACCCTGAACCAGATTTATGATGTGAAAGAGCTCAAAGATAGGGAATTTGATAAGGATACTAAGGTTCACATTTGTACAGTTCAAAGTCTTGTTAAAAGAATACTATACGATGATTCAGACGTTAGAATGGGGTCGACGGATTACGATCTCCTTATCGTCGATGAGGCACACCGCGGATACATCCTTGACAAGGAAATGGCAGATGAAGAGCTGTTGTACCGCGATCAGGATGATTATAGAAGTAAGTATCGTGCAGTTATTGATTATTTTGATGCTATTAAGATTGCTTTAACGGCGACTCCGGCGCTTCAGACCACAGAGATATTTGGAGCACCTGTATATACATATGATTACAGGACAGCTGTTATAGATGGTTATCTTGTAGACCATGATGCTCCACATATTATAAAAACAAAACTAAGTGAAGAAGGCATTACCTTTGCGGCGGGTTCAACAATTCCTATTTATGATCCTGTTACAAAACAGATTCTTAATTCTGAGGAATTGGATGATGATCTTACATTTGAAGTTGATAAGTTCAATAAAGAGGTTGTTACTGAGAATTTCAATAGGACTGTGCTTACAGAAATTGCAAATGATATAGATCCGAACGAGAAAGGCAAGACCTTGGTATTTGCTGTTGATGATGTTCATGCAGATATGGTTACAAGATTGCTTCAGGAAATCTATTCTGAACAGGGCGTTAGTTCAGAAGCAATTATGAAGATTACAGGTTCTATTGAAAACGGTAATGCAAAGAGAATCAATGAAGTAATCAGAAAGTTCAAAAATGACACTTATCCCAATATAGTTGTTACTGTTGATCTTTTAACTACAGGTATTGATGTTGAAGAAATAGTAAATCTTGTATTTTTAAGAAGAATAAGGTCAAGAATCCTATTTGAACAGATGCTTGGTAGAGCAACAAGACTTTGTGAGGATATTGGAAAAACTCATTTTGAAATATATGATGCAGTTGGCGTATATAATGCATTGGAACCGGTAACGAATATGAAACCGGTTGTAGTGAACAATTCAACCTCGTTTGAAGAAATGGTTGATGGTTTTGATATGCTCGAAAACGAGGCACAGAAGAAAAATCAGATAGATGTCATTATTGCAAAGATACGTCGTAATAAATCTGGCATGAGTGATGAAAATAATGACCAGTTCGAACAGATGACAGGTTTCACCGTAGATGAGTTTATCAAAAAAATCAATGAGACAGATACCAATAAAGCTACGGAAATGATTAAGGATAATAAGTCTGCATTTGCGTTTATTAAACGTCAGCCAAGAGAACATGGTAAAGCCATCAGCAGCGATCCTGATGAACTTGTATCACACGAAAGAGGTTATGGAGATGCTGTAAAACCGGAGGATTATCTTCAGGAGTTCAGAGCATTTATTGATAATAATCTAAATGAAATAGCTGCATTGAATATTATAGCCACTAGACCGCGTGATCTTACAAGAAAATCCTTGAAAGAGCTTAAACTGATACTTGATCGTAATGGTTTTAGTGAAACTATGCTTAATACGGCATGGAAAAATATGACAAATGAGGACATTGCAGCTGATATTATAAGTTTCATCAGACAGAAGAGTTTAGGTGATGCTCTGATCAGTAAAGAAGAAAGAATTACTAACGCCATAAACAAAGTTAAAAAAACACATCCTGATTTGACTAAAGTACAGCTTGGATGGCTTGACAGGATAGAAGCACAGCTTCTTAAAGAGACAGTTCTTAACAGAGAGACATTTGAATCTGCTGCATTTGCAAATAAGGGTGGATTCAATGCAGTAAATAAAGCATTCGGAAACAAGCTTGATGATTTTATAACAGAAATAAATGATGCGATGTACGCGTAAAATGATAAGTAGGAGTATTAACCAATGACAAATAATGAGATAGTAGCAAAACTTTGGAATCTATGTAATGTTCTTCGTGATGATGGTATTACATATCAGGATTATGTTACGGAACTAACATATATCTTATTTCTTAAGATGGCTAAAGAAACTGGAGCTGAGAAAAATATTCCGGAAGAATATAGATGGGATCAGCTCAGCAGCAAGGACGGAATAGAACTTAAGAAATACTATGCCGAACTGCTTAAGGAACTTGGAGAGAATGGTAGCGGAAAGATACAGCATATATATTCCGGTGCGAGCAGCAAAATTGATGAACCTGCTAACCTTAAAAAAATAATTACAAGTATTGATGATCTTGACTGGTACAGTGCTAAGGAGGAAGGCCTTGGAAATCTTTATGAGGGACTTCTTGAGAAGAATGCTAATGAGAAGAAATCCGGTGCAGGTCAATATTTTACACCACGTGTTCTTATTGATGTTATGACAGAACTTGTAGCTCCACAGCCGGGGGAAAGATGTAACGATCCGGCTTGTGGAACATTTGGTTTTATGATAGCTGCTGACAGATATGTTAAAGATCATACTGATGATCTATTTGATCTTTCTGAGTCGGAGCAGCATTTTCAAAAATATGAAGCCTTCACTGGAGCAGAACTGGTTCATGAAACACATAGACTTGCACTTATGAATGCAATGCTTCATGACATTGAAGGCGAAATATATCTTTGTGATACGCTTTCAAATCAGGGAAAAGTATTAAAGAATTATGATGTAGTTCTCACAAATCCACCATTTGGTACAAAAAAGGGTGGTGAGCGTGCAAGCCGAGATGATCTGACATTCATGACAAGTAATAAGCAGCTTAATTTCCTACAGCATATCTATCGTTCTCTGAATACAGATGGAAAAGCGAGAGCAGCAGTTGTTCTTCCGGATAATGTCCTATTTGCGGATAATGATGGAGAGAAGATACGTAAAGATTTGATGGAGAAGTGTAATCTTCATACGATTCTCCGTTTACCTACGGGAATATTCTATGCTCAGGGAGTAAAGACAAATGTTCTTTTCTTTGATAGAGGAAAGAAAGATAAGGATAATACAAAGGAAATATGGATATATGATCTTCGTTCAAATATGCCATCCTTTGGTAAGACAAATCCTCTTACAAAGGCACACTTTGATGAATTTATAGATTGTTATTGTGCAGGACATATGAAAGATCGTAAAGAAACATGGTCTGAAGATAATCCTGATGGTCGTTGGAGAAAGTATACATATGATGAAATCCATGATAGAGATAAGACGAGTTTGGATATTACCTGGATCAGATCCGGTGAAGCAGTAGATGACAGGTCTCTTGCTGAACTTCTTGGTGAAATAGAAGAGAAAGCGAATAATATTACTAATGCAGTCGAAGAGTTAAAGAGGCTTATTGGAGATATAGAGGAATAAAACCGTATGGATACAAAGAAACTAAGACAAAAAATATTAGATCTGGCTATCAGAGGAAAGCTTGTTCCACAGGATCCAAATGATGAACCGGCTTCAGTTCTCTTAGAGAGAATCAGAGCTGAGAAACAGCAGATGGTTAAGGATGGAAAGCTGAAAGCAAAGGATATAAAGAACGATACCATTATCTTCAAAGGTGAGGATAATTTACATTATGAGAAGTTCCAAGATGGAACGGTGAAATGTATTGAGGATGAGATACCGTTTGATGTGCCGGAAGGATGGGAATTCTCTAGACTTCAAACCATCATTTCATTAAATTCTGGGAAATCGATTAAAGTCAGACAATTAGAAGAAGAGGGTAAATATCCTGTATATGGTGGAAATGGTATAAATGGATATTATGATGATTATAATGTATATTCTAACACTATAATTATTGGGCGTGTTGGTTTCTATTGTGGAAGTATACATCTTACATCTGAGAAATCGTGGATAACAGATAATGCTTTAATAGTTTCAGTAAAAACACCTGTATTTATTCAAGATTTCTTTGCAGAAATACTACGATTTTTAGATTTAGGAAAGACATCTGTTTCAACAGCACAGCCAGTAGTGTCCGGGAAAGGAATCCTTCCACTTATTATTCCTGTTCCACCAATAGCTGAACAAGAGAGAATTATTTTAAAATTTCAGGAAATGATTAGTGAGGTTGATAAGATTGAACATGACAAGGATTCATTATCAGATATCACAAATATTACTAAGGCAAAGATTTTAGACCTTGCTATTCGCGGTAAACTTGTACCACAGAATCCAAATGATGAGCCTGCTTCTATTCTTCTGGAGCGAATTCGTAAAGAAAAAATAGAACTGATAAAACAAGGAAAAATGAAGCGTGACAAAAAAGAATCCATCATCTATAAAGGTGATGATAACTCTTATTAT
>JAFRNE010000036.1 GCA_017430325.1 Eubacterium sp. | reverse complement strand
AGTCGTTTCTGCTTTTTTTCTTAAATAAATAAGTAAATAAGCCGGCGTGGCGGAACTGGCAGACGCCCGGGACTTAAAATCCCGTGGGTAGCGATACCCGTACCGGTTCGATCCCGGTCGCCGGCACTACTGTATTTGGCTCAGATTCTTTGCATAATAAAGGATTTGAGCTTTGTTAATGTTCATAAAAAGTTGTGACAAAAATATAAAGTTGTGACAAGTTGTGACAAGTTGTGACAAAAATATAAAGTTGTGACAAGTTGTGACTGGACGGGTGTGCTGCATTGAGGTATAATAAATGCATAAATATAGAGATATAAGGAGAAAATGTATGAATACCACAGTAAATCCTTTTTCGATAACCTTTGGAGTTGCTCCTGATCAGATGATCAAAAGGTTTTCTCCTACAGAAAAGATAATAGATACATTCACATCCGAAAAACCTTCATCACATTTGTTTATGATATCCGGAGTTCGTGGTTCGGGGAAAACGGTATTACTCACGGGCATCTCAGAACAATTAAGTAAGATGAGGGATTGGATCGTTATTAACGTGACACCGGACGTGGATATTTTAGTTGCGATAATTTCAAGACTATACCAGCAAAAAGAATTGAAGAAGCTCTTCGTTAAAGCGGGGATAAACCTTTCTTTTCTCGGGTTGAGTGTTAAGATAGACAAGGAACAGCCACAGATGGATTCGGGGGCGCTTCTGGAATCTATGATAAAAATATTATCAGAGAATGGGAAAAGGATACTCATATCTATTGATGAGATAATAAACAATTCATATGTAAAAGTATTTTCAAGTACATTTCAATTACTGCTGCGTCAGAAGCTGCCTGTATTCCTGATTATGACAGGGCTATATGAAAATATTCGCAGATTAAAAAATGAGAAGACACTAACCTTTTTATACAGAGCTCCGATGGAAATACTGGAGCCTTTAAATCTGAACTCCATCGCTAGGAGTTATGCCGCAACATTTCAGCTTGAGCCTGACAAAGCCAGGGAAATGGCTGAACTTACTAAGGGATATGCATTTGCATATCAAGTGATGGGATATCTGTATTTTGAACAGTCTGCAGCGCAGAAGAAAGAAGTATCAATAGATGAGCTGCTGCCTGAGTATGATGATTATCTGGACACATATTCATATGAGAAAATATGGTCGGAGCTTCCGCTTAGTGAAAAGAATATAATTTCACTTCTTTCCGAGAATGAGGCAAGAAAGGTTTCGGATATCAGAAATGAGTTAAACATATCTTCAAACGATATGGCATCTTATCGTGACAGATTAAAGAGGAAAGGTCTTATTTTAACTGAGCAGTTTGGCTATATGACATTAACACTTCCAAGATTTTCAGAAATTATAAGAACAAATATATAAAACATATCCATTGCTGTGATACTGTAGAAAACCGCTCCGTGTGATTAAGTCCCGGAGCGGTTTATTAAAATGAAAGAAAAATGTAAGAAACTTCCCTTGTCAAGGTTATTGTCATTCCGATAAAATACGGTTATAAGCTGTTTATTACGTACGGAAACATACGAAATAAAGGAAAAAGTTAAACGGAGTGAAAGATGTTAAGGGAATACAGAATACTGGTGGTAGATGATGATCCTTCAATTGTGAATATCATACAGACAGCGTTGGAACAGGAGGGGTACTCGGTTATTACGGCGAGTGATGGCAGAGCGGCATGTAGTGTGGCAGAAGAGAATAAACCGGATCTCATCATTATGGATATTATGATGCCCGGGCTTTCAGGGATTCTTGCAACCGTTAGGATCAGGGAGAGCAGCAATGTGCCGATACTGATCCTGTCAGCGAAGGCAGAAGGAAGTGACAGGGTACTCGGGCTGGAAGCCGGAGCGGATGACTATCTGGTAAAACCTTTTTACCAGCAGGAGTTACTTGCACGGGTGGCAGCACTTCTGCGCAGATATGACCGCCTGGGATCTATAAGAGAGACTGCAGCCTCAGATTGTATAAAGGTGGGTGATATTACTTTGGATATTTCAGGAAAAAAGCTGGTCGTCAGGGGGAAGGATGTACATCTTACACCAACGGAATACAGGATGCTTTCTGTACTTATGGGTCGGCCGGGACGGGTATTTTCTGCTGAGGAGCTTTATGAACGTGCGTGGCAGGAGGAAAGCTATGCAGTAGAAAATACGGTAATGGTACATATTCGCAGATTACGGGAAAAGATCGAGATCAATCCGAAAAAGCCGGAGCATCTGAAGGTTGTCTGGGGGATTGGTTATGTTTTTGAATAAAAGAGAACTGGTCATCTGGCTTATTCTTGCAATACTGTCGGTCGGAATTGTTGTGGGATATGATCTCTATCACACTTCACAAACGCAGATTGAAAATCAGAATGATCATCAAGAGGAAAAAACCACATCTGTAATATATGATACGACCGGAACAGAAACAACTACGGAAGTTATTGCCGCAACTACCGAAATAGAAACAACGATGGAAGTTATTGCCGCAACTACCGAAATAGAAGCAACGACGGAAGCTCTTATTACTGCTACAGAAAGAGAACTGACAACCGAGGCTACAGTCACAACTTCTGAAATTGAGATGGCGACTGAGGAGACGACATCGGCATATCCTAATGCAGGGACGGAAGAGACAACTTCAGGGGGAACACCAGAATCGACATCTGTCACGATAAGGTTTGAGGATACATCTTCAACGGTATGGGAGCGAGAAGGCTATAATAAGAGCTATTATGAGCCTGATGATACAAAGGGACAGAAAAAGGGGCACGGTACCGCCGGTCTTATCATCATGATAATCTCAGGTATCGGGGCATTGATATGCTCTGTGATCCTCCGGCAGAAGCAGGCTTTTTTCGGTCCGGATGGAGCACTGGTGCTGGGAACCGTAATAATATATATATTATGCGTGATACAGTTTGATGAAATGACCTTTATGGAAAAGGTCCTATGCATATATATCCTGATGCTTTCGACGAGAGAATTGTTCGGGTGGGTCAGAAGAGGACTAAAAATGCCGGACATGTGGGTATCCAGAATGAGTCGTGAACATTTTGGTGTGGCTGTATTTCTGTATACGGCAGGATTTGTTCTTGCTGCGGCAGGTATTACAGTATTCTGTATCCGGTATTCAGGATGGGCTCCGTTCATTCCGGTGACTGTATTTTTACTGCTGCATAGTATAAGCTGCATCCGGTTAAGCAGGGATCTTAAACACTTTTCGGCGCAAATACTGGCAGCAAGTAAAGAAGGTGAGGTCGAGGTTCGCGAGGGCTTGTTTTCAACTGCAGAGCAGATGTTAAGGGAGCTTCAGGAGAGCCAGAGGGAAGCCATAAGGGAAGCGGTCGCCAATGAAAGATTTAAGGTTGAACTGATCTCGAATGTATCCCATGATCTGCGTACGCCGCTGACATCCATCCTTGGATATGCCGAACTCCTTGAGAGAGAGCGTCTCTCGGAGGAGGGCAGAGGACAGCTGACGCAGCTTAACCTTAAGGCAGGATATATGAGTGATCTTGTGGAATCTCTGTTTGAGCTTACAAAGGTTTCAAGCGGAGTGGTAGAAGCAAAAAAGGAATCCATCAATCTGATCGGACTTATTGAGCAGACAATCGGGCTTTTGCAGGATGAACTGGACAGGTCAGGACTGGCGGTACGGCGTAACTACCCGGGGGATATGTGTATGATTGTATCCGATGGAGACAGGCTTCATCAGGTATTTACAAATCTGCTGGGAAATGCGATAAAATACGCCCTGCCCCAAACCAGACTTTATATAACTGTATCCTTGAATGATGATGAGGTGACGGTCCGTATGACAAATACATCATCATATGAGATGGATTTTACCCCTGAGGAGATCATGCAGCGCTTTGCCCGGGGAGATAAGGCGAGGACCACAAAGGGAAGCGGACTGGGACTGACTATTGCAAAAACCTACACAGAGTCTGTCGGTGGGAGGTTTGAAGTAGGTATCGATGGAGACCAGTATAGTGCGACAGTACACCTTGAAAGGAATCTGTAAGATTTACATCGACAGAAATGTAAGAAAACCTTCGTATAATACCGGATAAATAAAATACTCAGGTATATACGGAGGTTTCTTTATGAAAAGGTATTTCGGACTTGATATTGTCAGGATTCTTGCAATATGTTTACTCTTATGGTTGCATTTCTTCCTGAGAAATGGCTTCTACCACTCTGAAGCAACCGGCTTCGGAGGTTTTCTGGCAGTTTCGATGCGACCTGTATTTATGTGCTGCATCCCGCTCTTTTTGATGCTTACAGGATATCTGAAGTGTAAAAAGGAATGGACGATAAGGTATTATTTATCGCTTGCGCCTATAATTGTATCCTTCTTTCTTATTTCGGCGATCCATCTGATCTATAAGCTTATCAGGGTGGATGAGGTTAAATCTGCAGGGGAATGGTTATGGGATTTTTTGAATTTTCATCTTGCTGATTACAGCTGGTATATAGGAATGTACATCGGTCTTTTTCTTATCAGTCCGCTTCTCAATCAGCTCTGGAACAGTCTGGGGACGAGGAAGCTTCACCTGATGGCTGTAATCACCATGGCATCGGTTACATTTGTCCCTTCGACAGTGAACAGTCTTTACGTTCCGGAGGGTATGGACGGAACGATCCTTCCGACGTATTTTACAGGGCTTTGGTATGTCACTTACTATCTTATCGGATGTTATATCCGGACATACAGGCCGGCTCTGAAAAAAAGAATAGGCATACCCGCTGCTCTACTGGTCGCTGCTATTCAGGGGCTATGGAACATAAATTCACGTACAGATCCGAAGAATTATTATTCGGGATACAGTGCAAGTTATAGTAATCTGCTGATCTGTCTTATTGCAGTTGTCCTTTTCCTTATGGTATACAGGCTGGAATCCGGTTCGTGCGGACTTTCGCGTGCTGCGGAGCTGATCTCCCGGGTTTCCCTGGAGATGTATCTTATATCCTACATAGTCGATTCAAATATATATCCGCGGGCTTATGGTAAATACAGTATGACTCAATATCCAACGGTGGGGTTATTAATGACGCTGGCGGTATTTCTCCTGGCCTTTATTTCGGGAATACTGGTTCATGGGCTTACAGGACTGATCGTTTCCGGAATCCGAAGAGGATTTTCAAGGTTTTTTAGATAAGATGCGGATGAGCTGTAATATTGCTGTTATCAGAAGTTATCCGGGGATTCACGTGATCATTATGATGCAGTATCAAAAATGTTTCTTATTGTTAAGCTTTCCCATGGAGGCGAGGGTAGGAATCTTCATAGGACAAATATCTTCGCAGGCGAGAGACTTGGAGCAGCCTGCGGAAAAATGCGCTTCGTATTCCTTCCGGATGTCCTTCTTATGGTTTGCGCTGCGGGATGCGACAAGATAAGCATCATTGGCGAATTCCGCGCCGTAGAACTTGTCGCCCTGGGCATAGTTCGGGCAGACTTCAAGACATAGACCGCATTTGAGACATTTTGCGGCGAGGTATTGATGCTCGTGACCGGCCTCGTCGGTCAGCTGATATGATTCGATATATGTATTTGCCTTTTTAAGATTTTCCTGAATGATGCTGCGGTCTACAAGAAGGTCGCTTACCGTCGGAAACTTACGCAGTGGTTCAAGAGTTATCTCGTCATCAGGAAGATCCTTCAGGAAGGTTTCACAGGCAAGAGCCGGGTGGCCGTAGATGACCATGGCACAGCCGCCGCACATCCCCTGCAGACATGAACACTCCCAGGAGATAACTTCAGCTCTGTTTCCGTCGATATCGACAAGATCGTCCTTATAATTCAGTTCATCAAGAAGGGCAGCAACCGATATTTCTCTTGAACCCTCGTAGGAGAAGGTCTGCCAGTACGGCTTTGAAAACGGGGACTGCTGACGGAGTATCTTAATTCTCATATGCGTGCTCCTATATTTACGTTATAAGAGATATTATCTTTCGTAATTTCCTTAAATATTCAATAGTGTGGTTATATAACTGTTACTGTAAGTCAGGATTCATAATCATGATCTGTGTCCAATCGTGTAGTGAATGCTCCGCCGTCGTATGAGATGATCGTTCCGGCGCGGAGGCTGTCATCGGTCAGAGGGTAATCCGTGCGAACATGTGCGCCGCGGGTTTCCTTGCGGCTTTCTGCAGCGACCAGAGTAGCTTCCCTTGGTCGTCTGCTAAACTCTCAGCAAAGTCGTTTGTCATTGATATATTGTTATTATCATCAATCAGTTTTTTGTCAGTGTAATTGTTGTACCTGTTATCAGATATTTTTGAGGCGGATTGATTGCTATATCTGTCATTGTCCGATTTTGTGGTAGTATGATCGCCAAGCTTATCATTGCTTGAAGCAGTATTGTCGCTAAGCCTGTCGACGATCGATTTAGCGGCGGTGCGCCCGCTGTAGATAGCGGCGAGAAGTGAATTACCGCCGAGACGGTTTGCGCCGTGATAGATGGAAGCGCATTCGCCGACTGCGTAGAGATTCTTTATATTTGTTTCGTGGTTAAGGTTTACAGCCAGTCCGCCCATGAAAAAGTGAACAGACGGCTCAACAGGGATGCTTTCCCTTGAGATATCGATGCCGCGGTATTTCATGCATATATCATATATTTCAGGGATCCTTTCGAGGATCTTTTTCTTTCCCAGAAAGGAAACATCGAGAAATACAGGCCTCCCCAGCTCGTTCATGGTTCTTGAAACCACGTCTCGCGGCATGAGGTTGCCCTTTTCACCGTATTTTTCTTCCATGAAGTAGACACGTTTGCCGCCTTCTTCATAATACAGCCTTCCGCCTTCGCCACGGGCCGCCTCGGAGATAAGCATTTTCTTCTGGCCGGTGAGAATGGTAGTCGGATGGTACTGGATGAATTCGAGATTCTTCAGCTCCGCGCCCTGCATAAAGAGCTTACCGGCGGTGTAGCCATCGCACTGGGTAGAACCTGTGGTCTTGCCGAAAAGCGCATTTTGCCCGCCGGTCGCAATAACAACTGCGTCAGCCGTCACGTCCTCCAGCCTGCGGTTTCCTTCATTGAAAAGCCTTGCCCCGTAGCACACGCCGTCCCTGATAAGACCACTGTGAAAATCGGTCCAGAGAAGGCGCTCTATAAGCCCCAGCCCTTCGTATCTTCTTGCTTCCATAACCAGTGCAGTCACGATCTGCTTGCCGGTAGAAGCGCCGCAGTAGCAGGTGCGTCTGTGGGACTGCCCACCGAAAGCGCGCTGATCGATCTTGCCATCCGCAGTCCTTGAAAATACAGTTCCGAGATGCTCGAGCCACGCCAGTATTTCCGGCGCGGTTTTACAGAGGCCGGTCACAGCTTCACGTCCTGCGATGAAGCAGCCGCCCTTCAGAGTGTCTTCGATATGTGATTCGATGCTGTCGCCTTCGCCCTTATGGTCAAGAGCCGCATTTATGCCGCCGGCCGCAAGAACGGACTGGGCACGCTCGGACGGGAAAGGAGAAACCATAGTAACATGTATATTGCGGGAAGCGCATTCGATGGCCGTGGTCAGGCCGGAGATACCGCTTCCGATCACTAAAACCTTTTTCATGCAACACCTCCAGTATTTGGCAGATTGAACAGATGGTAGTATGCGCGCGTAAGCAGGATCGTTGCTGCCAGGAAGCCGAGTATCATGAGCACCCAGACAACTCGGTCAATCTTTCGCTGCGTCTCTCTGTTTGTTATGAGTCCCAGTGTTATGAGGGCCCTTGTGAAGGATAACGAAATATGTAGAAATACAGTTCCGAAGAACAGTATTGCAACTGCAATGCATATGATGAAGAACTATAATCCGTTTTCTCGGTGAGTTGTCAGCATCTTGGAAAGCATCGTGTGAAAGAACAGGAGTATGAACATCGCCGCAGCACTCAAACGCTGGATCACGGTTCGTATATTTTCCTTTGGATAGGCTGTGCCACGTTTTGTCCTTTCGTGCACGAAAAATACCATATAGGCACTGATCAGAGCGTGGGTAAAGCAGATGCCGGCGCAGATATGTGCGGTGAGTGTTAGGATCTTAAGTATATCTTCGAGAGTTGTCCCGTAGTAGACTTCGAGGGTGATGTGCGTCAGACATACGGCCGCAAGAAGTAGTCCGAGGACTGCATTTAGCTTTTTCAGTTTCATATGCCGCGGTACTCCTTTCGGGACTGATGATAGTTGATGTGACAAGGGGTAATTGTGAGTGAACCCCAATTTATAATATGACGTAATTACCACGTTTTTCAAGGGCTCTTTCACGATAAAAAATACTTGCCCTTCTCGCGTGCGATCTCTGCAATGTCGCCGTCCTGATCCTTCAGAACATTGATCTTGAAATAAAAGTCACCGCGGTTGAAGGTATCTGCATTCTTGTAGGTTATGCTGATCAGATTGGAGTCGATCACAATTGTGTCGGAAGAAGGATCGATCGATGAAGCCTCCTGAAGCTGTGGGCTCTCAAAGCCTTCGTTGACCTTGATCTTGAAATCCTCATTTGAGATGTAGTAATTATCCTTCTCGATAAACGCCTTGCCGGTGTATTCGACAGTCTGTGCCATCCCTGTAAGCTCAGCACGGATATCCTCAGCGCTCACCTCTTCGTCAAGCTCATATAGAGAGAGCTGTGAACCCTGTGTAAATATCTGATAAAGTGCACAGTTAAGATTCTTACCATCTTTTTTGCCCTTCCGAGCAAGGTAATAATGGTCGTCGTCGATCTTCTCCTGGCTGATATCAGAAACGGCTACTTCATAGCCTGCTGATATATTTTCGCAAAGGAAGGCGATAGTGGCTTCATGGCTTGCGTGATTTTCGATAGGGATATTTACGATGAGGGAAGTTCTCCCACCGTTCTTTCCCAAATACTTTGTGTCATCTCCGTCGTACTTGCCACTTGTCTGCAAGAAGCTTCCGTCGATGGTGAGCTTGAAATCCCCTATAGCAAGCTCGGTGCCATTCACCGTATTTGAAGACGAATCATTTTGGCTGGCGGTATTATCCTTATTGTCTGAATCCTTTTTCCCGCATGCGGCAAGCGCCAGTATTAATAAAATACTGGTGAATACGCGCAGTTTCTTAAATCTTTCTCTCATACTTTTTCCCTCCTAGTGTGTGTTCGTGAAATATAGTGTGTCATGAACATTGTTATAACGGATCATGTTTCTTGTGGATAGAAACTTTATCACAGCCATTCCCTATATACAAGCAACTATTTTGAGCATTTTTGAATGTGTACTATTTGACAATTCCGCATATTTAATATATATTTGACATGTGCAGATGGCGCACATTATTTATTAATAACGAGGTCGTTTATGTTAAGCGTGGTTAGATAATTAACCGAAACTATTAAATCAGTTTTAGCTATGGGTTGGAAGCGAATGCTGCCGGCCTGATTTAGCTACGCTTAGCATCATGGACAAATCCCGGTATTCAGGGAAAGATAAGTATTATTCAGGGAGAGATTAGTATTATAATACTATCCGGAAGAGGTATTGTTATAATATTATTCGAATATGAATTGGCCAGACCATGATATCTTTGCGTAGATATCATGGTTTTTTTAATGAAAAGGAGAATTTAAAAATGTTAAATAATCTTATTATAAGAGCAGAGAAACCATCAGATTACAAAAATACAGAGCTTATGGCTATGCGCAGCTTCTGGAACAAGTATTTTCCGGCTGCGACGGAGCATTTTATGATCAGGATAATCAGGGAATCTAAGGATTATATTCCTGAGATAAGCAGAGTTGCAGAGTGGAACGGGCGTATAGTAGGAGCGGTTTATTATACGAGGGCACGTATAGTTGACGGAGACGTAAGCCACGATGTTATAACCTTCGGACCGCTTGCTGTTGAGCCGACATTAGAGGGGCACGATATCGGTGGAATGCTGATGCGTGAGACGATAAGGCTGGCCAAGGAAGCAGGCTTTTCAGGTATAGTACTTATGGGAGAGCCGTATTATTATCCTAGATTTGGTTTCAGGCGTGGTGCAGAGTTCGGACTTACGGATCCTGAGGGAAATACCTTCGACGCACTTATGTGTCTGCCCCTTAATAATGATTTTTCAGATATCAAGGGAAAATATTTTGAAAGTCCGGATTTCGAAAAGCTGGAGGATCAGGAGCGACTCGCAGAGATAAACAAAGAGTTTCCCGAGTATCGTAAGGTTAAGGTCCAGGAAGGCTTCATGCAGATATTTGAGCAGCATCTGGGCGTTGTTGAAGCTATAGAAGACGGTATATATATGGTTCGTTACTGGGAGCTCGTGATATCTGCAAAGCTGTCGGAAAATCTGAAGGAGACACCGGTTGTGGGAAGTGATGTGCAGTTTGCATGGAACCACAAGGTGGAAGGCGGATCCATGATAACCAAGGTATTTAAGAATCTGCTGGATTAAAAAATAACACTTGAAAATCCATATATATAATGCTATGATATATCAAACAGATATATCATAGCGATATATAAAAGCTATGGACTGAACATATAAACATATTTTAATAGATAGTTTTGGAGGAAAGCTCATGGAATTTGGATTTTCATATGTGGGAATGATCTTTCTGGCATTGCTCATGGTACCGAATCTGATATGGACGAAGAATCTGCCAAAGGATTATGAAAAGTACGTCAAAAACGAAAATAAAGTGCTTCTGGCCCTGGAAAGGATCGGAGAAGTACTGGTTTCCGGAATCGCGCTGTTGTTTAAGGATTTCAACCTGAGAGCGTGGACAAACTGGTCATGGTGGATTGTGGCAGCTGCCGTTCTTATGGTGCTCTACGAGATATTCTGGATAAGGTATTTTATGAGTGAGAAGACCATGGAGGACTTCTACAGCAGCATCCTCGGCGTCCCTGTTGCCGGAGCGACGCTTCCTGTATTGGCATTTCTCCTGCTGGGAATATATGGCAAAAATATCATCCTTGTGGCAGCAACCGTCATCCTGGGCATCGGACATATCGGTATTCATCTGATGCACCGTAAGGAAATACAGTAGAAAAACCAAATAAACAATTAAATAGAAAGATCAAATAAAAAGATTAAATAAAAGATCACACCGGTCCGGGGCTGATGGATGAAATATCCGATGCCCCGGATCGTTTTTTTGCTTTTTTCGGTGTGTTGCGTTTTTGTTATCACCTGTCATTTATTATGTGGATATGTGAAGTATTTTGTTCATAAAAATATAATGTAAAGGAGAGGTGGAACAATGCCGGATGCAACATTTAAACATGAAAATGATGAGCAGCAGTTTATAAATTATATCATGAGCCAGAAGGGACTTCAGGACATGATAAAACCGTACAATACATCGGTTGGAAGACTTAAGACACTAAGTGGCATTCCGTACAGGGAGATCCATCATCAGCTGTTTGATGATGGAAGATGGACTTATAATATGCAGAATCACACACTGCTTATGATGCTTTATTCGTGTGCGGGCAGTGATAAATATCTTGATTTCGCGATAGGAGGCATACTGAATGAACTCAGTCAGAATCCTCCGCACAGTGATGATCCTGTCCAGGAGCGTATTATGCAGAATCAGCTTCTTGGATATATGACAGAAACGCTTCAGAGATATGCGCCTTATAATGAAAAGGTTCATGCTCTGCTTAACTATGCCGATTTCGCCATCAATGCAAATACAAGTGAGGTCCAGAAGAGTTCACCGGGATATACCTACGGTCCAAGCTTTGAGCAGAAGATTGCCATGGAGCAGAACATAAACAGAGTAGCTGCAGAATATACTGAGTTTAAGCAGCAGCTTACAGAGAACGGCTGGGTTTTCGATGATAACGATGAAGAGCTGCTTCGTACTCTCTTTATCCTGAGAGATACAGACAACAATAATATTGGCAGGGAAATATTTGATAACTTCAGAGATAAGGCCCTTAATACAAAGATTTACAATGTTGTTGATAAGGACAATATGTATAAGTTCATTCAGGATTACCTGATCGAGACCAAGCTTGACCAGTATGAGACTACAGCGGATCTTAGGAATTACATTGAGGGCGTCAGAAATGAAAATAAGAGAGAGGTTGAGGCTAAGGCTAAGAGAACAGCTCAGGTAACTGATCTCCATACTATAATCACAGAGATCGGAAATACGACACAGAACCGCAGCAAGATCACAATGCTCATGGGCTATGAGGAAACGGATGCATCCTTCTACAATACTCACTTTGTAAATGAGGTTGATTACGGAAAAGCCAGTGGTGTATTTGATCAGATCTTCGGCAAGCTTTTCAAGGAGCAGAAGAAGGTTTCCGGAAAGTTTGCAGGCATGTCAGAGCTTGATCGTGTCACAAGTACATTTAAGATCATGAAGGAAGGCGCTAAGGAGCCTATGGATCTTAAGAAGGCTGTTAAGGATAGACTTATCCGTGCTGAAAAATATCTGGATGAGAACGAAGAGGGTATCCTTCCGGAGGAAAAATTTGCGAGACAGGCAGTTAACGAGAGGAATATGACAACTCTCGCAAAGCTCTATGTTCTTCACGAGATGATGAATAAGAAGACAAATATCATCTATGAGCCATACTGGGCTGATGCACAGTTTGACAGAAATGAGCCTGTTGCAGACTACCTCGATATCAATCATCCAAGGATCGTAAAGATATCCGATCTTGATGCTGATAAGGTTCAGCATGACAAGAATATCCTTGAGTATTACGGTGAGGATAAGGGTATGCTTTTTGAGCAGCATTATAACGATTATGTTATGGGCGCGCTAAATGGTAATCAGGTGATCCGTCTCCATGAAAATAAGCAGCAGGTAATGGGCGTTCCTTATAATTATGTAAGAGAAGAGCTTATGGATAAGGGCTGGAATTTTGCCGCAAATCCTACTGACGAGAATTACCTCATCATGCTCTTCAATGCTTATGATCCGATGAGTAATCACTACGCACAGATAGAGAAATGTATCGGTATAATGATGGAGACACCGGTACAAAATTACTATGACAGAAATAATGTTCTCAGAACCATTTATAATGAACTCAGAGAACATAAGAAAGATAGTATGATGGTAGAGAGTCTCTGTGATTATCTCCTTGAGGATATAAACAGGACTAAGTATCCTGAGCTTCGTGATCAGGTCATTGCGGCAGGAATGGGCGTTCATGCTGATGATGTGTATAAGCGGATCAACAATATGGACGTTATTGAAATGACTCAGCGTATGAATCAGAACGGCTGGGAGCTTGATGTACGTCTTAACACACTGGTTAATAAGATCTACAACGCTTATGATGAGAATTATCCTTCTGCAAATGCTCTGCGTGATATACATAATGCTCTCACAAATCTGCCGGCTAATATAACAGTAGATGAGATGATAAACCTTTACAACTGGATGAGCACTACTCTTAAGCCATACAACCGTAATGATGAATTTGCTGAAGAGCTGGATAATTATATTTTCCTGCTTGGCAGAGAGGCGGCGGCTCAGAAGGAAGCTGAAGCCGGAGCTACTGAGGCTGGCAGCGTTGCCACAGGACAGTATTTCAGAAAGAATTTCAGTGAGAAGAAGGTTACAACAGAAGAGAATAATGAAATACAGAATGTAAATGGCTTTGCGGTTACCATGAACGAAGATATCAAGGAAGAGGATTTCAAATACATGGATCCTCATGAGGATTTCTTTAAGAAAGAAGGTGCACCTAAGCGCGTATATAAGAATGACGGCGTGGAGAATCAGAGAGAAGAACAGGATATCGACTTCATGACGCCTGAAAATAAGAGATACGCGGTTGCATATAATAAGTTCAAATATACTAAACTCGGTATCTTCGGTGAGCTTTGTCTTGCGGCTGAAAAGCTTCAGCAGACAGCCAAGCAGAAGGGCAAGAAGCTGGGTGAGGACGGAACAGGTTCGCCAAGCTATAAGAACATGGCACTTGCGCTTGCTGATTGTTTAGAGATCCTGGGCAATCCGGATGCAAATCCAAAGGATATCGTAAATACACTGAAGGCTTTTGAGAAGGCATCTGAGGAGTATAAGAAGGAGCATACCAGCGTATTTGGTAAGAGAGGCGACGGCAAGAAGAGACTTGATGTATCTGAAAAGTGGTCAGGACCACGTATGTCTGAGGTTATCATCACCTTCAAAAATGTTCTTAAGGAAGTCAGAGAAGCTGCCAAGGAGAACAGAGAAGAGATCAAGCTTAGCGAGATGTCCGATAAGAAGGTTGCCTTTACAGGTGGAAAGATATTCTACTCAACTGATGAAAATATGTTTGCGAGAATGTCAAGAGATGAACTTGAGAAGGAATTCAGGCAGCAGAATGCTGTTGCAAAGCAGCAGGCAGCTGTTATAGAGAAGCTTTATGCACTTACGGATGGAAGACTCGATAAGACAACCTTTGAGGAGAAGAACCTTAAGGGAGTAACAAAGGAACAGTTTGCAGCAGACTGCGTAGCCAAGCAGTATTTCCAGATGGCTATGAAGGATGGCATTGAGGCTAAGGAACTCCAGGAGATCATAGAGAATATAGATAATAATTTCTCTAAGGAAGTGACTCAGCTTAATAAGAGCAAGGTATTTGACAAGCTTGTTAAAAAGAATCCTAAGAATTACTTCAAGATATGGAATAATGTCCAGAAGGCAGGAAAGGATCTTGAGTTCACAAGCTCAGAGTTCCTTGAAGGAATTAAGGAGATGTTCGGTGTTTATAGCCAGGATGGACAGCTTGATGCTGCAGAAGCTTATGTAGAATATATCATTCCTGGAAAGGGCGATAAGAATAGTAAGAACAGAAAGATAGAAGATGCTGATAGTTCTTACAGAAAGCTTGCACAGATCGTTTCTTCACAGATAGTAGCCAGAAATCCGGAATTTGCAAAGGGTGTGGCAGTTGAAGCAGTCCAGAGAGAGGTTACAGCTCATGATGTTATGAACGAGCTCCGCGAGAAAATCGAAAAATATCTTAAGGAGACAAAGGTTCTTGAGAGCAAAGGCTTCAGCAGCGAGAAACTCGGTCGTGAGCTTGAGGATGGCTCATTTACCAGGAAGACTATGGTAAATATTGAGAGACAGCAGGAAGCTGCTAAGGTAACCAAGACTACACCTAAGAAGGACAAGACAGCAAACAGAAATCCGAAGCTGTAATAATATTTGTTTTTATTATTCTGCTTTAATGAACTCTACCTGGTAGAACTGGTTGAGAAGCTTGTCGTGAGCCTCTGTATCGCCGTATGGATAAAGAACTGCAGCAGTGTAGTTTTTGTTGTTGTAATTGAAGTAGTAGGTTTCTGCAGTGAAAGGATTGTCATCGATAACTATTGCGAGCTTATAAAGCTTAACCTCTTTAAGGCTGTCGTCTGTAAGATCCGGCCATATCTCACCCATGGTTGTTTCTGTCAGAGTCTTTTCAAGACCACTCTTATCAGAATCGCTTGGCTTAGCCTTTTCATTAGCTGCCTCAGCGATATCCTTCGTCTGGTCCTTCATAGGTGCGATCTTAAAATACGAATCGCCGCGGTCATAGGTATCGGCATTCTTGAAGTAGATAGCTATTGTATCAGTATCAACAAGCACTGCATCGGATGATGGATCGATGGACTGTGCCTCCTGAAGCTGTGGAGTCTCATAACCATCGTTGATCTTGATCTTGAAGTCGTTGTTCATGATGGTGTAATTATCTTTTACGATAAGCTCTTCACCTGTATAAGTAACAGTATCGGCTACTTTCTGGAGCTCTGCGCGGATTTCTTCTGGGCTGGCTTCCTCATCGATTAAATATATTGCAAGCTCAGAGCCCTGCTCAAATATAAGATAAGCAACGCCGTTGATATTCTTGCCCTCGTATTTTCCGACCCATGTGAGATAGTAGTGATCATCGTCTACCTTCTCCTGCTTTATATCGGCTGTCGTTACTTCATAGACATCGATCATATTTTCGCAGATGAATCCAACAGCCATATCATGGCTTGCGTGATTTACGAAAACGTCGTTGATAACGAGGCCGGTTCTTCCGCCGTTCTTTCCGAAGTATTTTGTATCCTCTCCGTCGTATTTTCCGCTGGTCTGCTCGAAGCTCTTGTCGATGGTGAGCTTGAAATTGCCGATACTGAGTTCGGTGTCTGCTGCGGATGTACTACTGTCTGAATCCTTATCCTTGTCCTTGCCGCACGCTGCAAGCGAAAATACAAGCACAAGACATAAAATAAGACTCAACCCCCTGAATAGCTTTGAAGTAGATTTCATGTTTTTTCTCCTTTTAACTTTGTTTATTAATATATTGTCATGAGCTGTATATAAAGTTCATTAGTATCATGTAAAATTTACTGTAACATAATAAAAAATGCATTTCAAGTGACCTTAGTCATCATATGAGGTCATACCGGACTGATTTTACCGGTGATAAAATCGCTTTGTTTTGTTATAATATAATCTGTGTCGGGAGATACATTATTTAGAAAGAAAAGGATGATGATATGAAAGCTGTATATTTAGAGAGAAATGCGGTTGATGACGGTACTCTGTCCTTTGAGCCCATCACCTCGCAGATAGAAACTATATTTTATGATAATACCACCGAGGAAAATAAATTCGAGCATATCGGTGATGCGGAGATCATATTTTCCAATAAGGTGACTATTGATGAAGAGACCTTCAAGAGATGTCCGAATCTGAAATACATCGGCGTCTGCGCTACCGGCTATAATGTTATCGATGTTGAAGCGGCGAGAAGGCACAACGTTGCCGTGACAAATGTTCCGGCCTACAGTACCGAATCGGTTGCTCAGCTGGCCTGGGGCTTCATCCTTGACTGTGCGTGCCATATAGGTCTTCATAACGACAGTGTTCATAGGGGCGACTGGATCAGATCAGAGGTTTTCTGCTACTGGCTTAAGCCTATCATGGAGCTTGCAGGTAAGACCATCGGTATCGTCGGTTACGGAAATATCGGAAGAAGAGTGGCTGAGATCGCAAAGGCCTTCAATCTGAGGGTGCTGGTAAATACAGCGCATCCGGAGAAATACACGGCTGAGAATACGGCTGCAGAGGCAAAGACTGAGCAGTGCGGCGTAAGCTTCGTAAGTCTTGATGAACTTTTCAGAGAGTCGGATATTGTTACACTTCACTGCCCGATGACGAAAGATACAGAGGGTATGATCTGTGCTGAAAACATAGCTAAGATGAAGGATGGCGTGATCATCATAAATGTTTCAAGAGGCGGCCTCGTGGTCGAAGCTGATCTTGCAGAGGCACTTAAGAGCGGTAAGGTTTCAAGCGCTGCAGTTGATGTTGTATGCGAAGAGCCGATGAACGAGAATACTCCGCTTCTTACAGCTCCGAATATCGTCATCACACCTCACATAGGCTGGGCCGGTCTCGAAGCACGTAAGCGCCTTATAAATACCCTTGCCGAAAACCTCAGAGCCTTCCTTGAGGGCAGAGAGCTGAATAGAGTGTAAGGATCGACCATTGATAATATAACTTAAAAACAACCGGCGGCATGCTCTAAGACATGCCGCCGGTTGTTGTCTGCCTGATCACCGTTATGGATCATTATGTGTTCATTCTTCCGATTTCTCTTTGCGGATCTTTTTCATATGTTCTCTGGCTTTATCATATATATTATATGATTCAGAAAACTTCGGGCTGTAGTCATTGACATACAGTCCTTTTTTTGTTTCGTTATTATTTGCTTTGTCGGTTGAAGCAGTATTTGCTTCCCTTGTTTTATTCTTTTTCATCATCGATCTCTTTGTTGTCAGGAGTTTCGTCAGAAGTTTCTTCATCATCGATTTCTTCGTCGGAAAGTTCCTCGTCGATATCTTCATCCTGATCCTCATCGGAATCTGAACTCAGAAGATCCTTGATCCTATCAGCTGCGTTGACAGATGTTTCTGTATTATCTGTAGCCTCAACTTCACCTGTCGGTTCAGCATCATAAACAACTATCTCATCATCTGCATTATCATAACCTGCTTCGTCAGTTGCTGCATCTGCAGCTTTGTCTAAGTCATCCTCAAACAGGTCGTCATCGTATTCGAAGAATGAGCCGTAGTAGATGCGGGCGTTGATGCCCATGATGATCCTTGCTCCGATGATTATAAGGCCGGCAACGAGTGCCACCGTATCTTCGTAGAAGATGTAAATGATAAGTGCAGGAAGGATGTAAAGACATACAGTAAACATCAGTCCTACAAAATGCTTTGCTGCAAAATATATCGAATCGAGAAGTACGTTGCCCAGACTGTTTCTGTCTTCGCGGTCCTTAAGCTCATCAGCGGAAATGACATTTGTTATGAACTCGTCTTTATTTAATGTGTTAGTCTCGTTGGCTGTTGCATTCGGTACATCAGCTGCTTTCTGCTCGGCTGCATTTGTATCATCAGCCTTAAGACCCTCAGCCTTTACGTCTTCCGGTTTATCCTCGTCAGCAAAATATTTTATAGATGAAGAAGTATCGGCCTTCTTCATGATCTCACGGGATGGAGTTTCAGTACGTGTGACCTTCGAGAAACGCTTCATGTAAGCCGTAAGAACTTCGGTATTATGACCGGGATCGTTAGGAACCTCATCAACCTTCGGTTCGGAAGCTTCAACACCTGATGTTTCGGCAACAGCAGAAGCGGCTTCTTCTGCCTCGCGAGCTTTCCTTGCCTCAAGTCTGTCTCTGTCCTGGATCGCATATACAGCCGCTCTGTAATCTGAGGTGACTGCATTTATTGCAAGTACCGGGAAGGTGTAGATAAGTACTGCGAAAAGCAGTCCGGCCATCAGTATGAAGATGACGCTCATTATCTTATTCGGTATCGGGCCGATCGGGCTAAATACCAGTGCGACTGCGATAAAGAAGCCCATCACCAGAAGATAGCCTATGAAATACGACATCGAAAGCTTCAGGTGCTCGCGGAATCGCTTGAGCAGCATACCTACTGAGTAGTCGCGGTGCTTCTTATCGTATTTTGCAGTAAATACGATATCGAAATACGCTGTCAGCGCCGTTCCGATCGTAACAACCGGCAGCAGCAGTAATACAAAAACTATATTGAAGAGGAAGAAGTTTCCTATCAGATACAGTATCGCAGCAAATATCCCTCCGGACTTTTTCTTTGTCGGGGAAGTAAGCTTTTCAGTATCTGCAGCGGCGGTTTCTTTTTTATCATCTATGAGATTGTCGGTTGATCTAATATTTTCGTCCATCTGTTAATCTCTCCGTTTTTTGAATCCATCCCTTAATCTAACATAATTTATAAACAAAAACAATCTGTGGATTATTATAGTTTTCTTAGGAATGATTTCCCTCTGCCGGATATTGAGGATAAGTCTGTGATGTATTTAAGCAGAGAGTGTAGATGAGCTCTGCAAGATCATGGCTTGATATGTTGAAATCATTTTTAAGCCATTTGTAGATCATGCTTTTTACACCGTCGATCATATATGCATATACATATTCATTTTTCTGGCTGTCTCCAAATACAGGCCATTTATCATACACATCATTCAGAAGATCCGAAAGGATCATTGCTCCGACATCTTCGTTAGTGTAGTTGAAAATGAGCGTGCGAAACTGGACGCCGTTCTCCTTGACAAAATCAAGAAACTCCGACAGCATCTTGCTTTCAAGTCCTTTGTGTGTACAGGTTGAAATGAATTCTGCTGTCTTATCTTTTAATTCATTTATGATATCATCCAGAAGCTGCTGCTGGTCGCAGTAATGAAGATAGAAGGTTGTTCTGTTGAGATCGGCCTGATCACATATTTCCTTTATTGTTATCTTATGGAAAGGCTTTACCTGCATGAGCTCGATGAGTGCGGTTTTAAATAGCAGTCTTGTCATTTGTTTTCTTCTTGAATCAGACATGATCATACCTCCGGAATAAAAAAACGATCATAAAATATAGACATATTTGAAAAATATGTTGATTATACAACATATAAAAATAAACTGCGTATTGTTAATTCAACACGGTGTCGATATAATGTTAATGTTTTTGGTATGAAAAATCAAGGACCTTTTGTTATATGAAGAAGGAACGCAAAATTCACAGAAATATCACAAAAGTGCTATGGTGTATAGAAAAATAATGTAATACAATATAATCTGCCGTAATGGACACAAAGTGGGGAAGTGACGTATCGGCAAGATTTAAAAATGAGAGGGATAAGAAAATGTTATCGAAATTCAGTGTTAAGAGACCGTATACAGTTCTGGTCGGAGTGGTTCTTGTCATTGTACTCGGTGTTGTTGCGCTGCGCAGCATGACAGCAGACCTGCTTCCAAACATGACCTTCCCTTATGCGGTAGTAATCACAACGGATATGGGAGCAAGCCCGGAGGCTGTGGAGTCTGATGTAACGGCTCCGATCGAAGCGGCGCTTGCCACGACCTCGAACTTGAAGAAAATACAGTCAAGGTCGTATTTCAGCTATTCCATGGTCATCCTGGAATATGAGCAGAGCGCAAATATGGACTCTGTTCTCATCGAGATCCAGCAGTCGCTCGATCAGGTAAAGAGTACCTTCGACGATGCAGTCGGATCACCGATCGTTATGCAGATCAATCCGGATATGATCCCGGTTTATATCGCTGCAGTAGGTGTTGAGGGAATGGATATCGCAACCCTTACAACCTATGTTGATACAGAGATCAAGCCTCAGCTTGAAAGTATCGAGGGTGTTGCATCCGTAACAGCAATGGGCGGAGTTACAGAGCAGATCCGCGTAACACTGGATGACGCAAAGATAAAGGAACTGAACGAGAATGTTCAGAGCGCGATAAACAGTCAGTTTGATACTATCGAGAAGCAGCTTGATGATGCTGAGAAGCTGATGGGCGGCCGCACTCTTGCAGACAAGAAGGCCTTCCTTGAGACAAATAAGAAGACTCTCGAAGCACTTTCAGAACAGCTTTCTCAGGCTTCTGCCGGAGCAGCTGAGCTTCAGAATGCTATAGCAGGACTTGATCAGGTCATCGCTCTCTATGATGACGGAACCTTAAATGATGAGCAGTTTACAGCTGCCAACGGCTTTGATATTGCAACAGCTCGTGCACAGAGAGATGAACTGGCTGCACAGCTTGAGGGAATAGAGAAGAGCCTTACAGAGCAGAGTGAAAGCTTTGCACAGCTTGGAATAAATATAGCATCACTTGATGACCTTCCTGCAGCTATCGGTGCGGTTGCTCAGATGACAGCAGGCTTTGATATGGGTATAGCCGCAATTGATGCAGCTATCTCAAGAGTTGATGCAGGTGAGCTTACAGAAGCAGAAGCACTTGCAGAGATCAAGAATAACGAGACACTCAGTGCGATAATCCCTGATGTGGAGACCTTTAAGCTTGATACAGGTCTTACTATTGATGAGACAAGAGCTCAGCTTGATGAGGCAAAGGCAAAGGCTGCAGAGTCAGCTGATATCGAGAGCATCCTTGATATGGATCTTCTTGAGAAGCTTCTTACAGCACAGAACTTTGAGATGCCTGCAGGCTATGTAAATGATGCAAGAGGTCAGTTCCTCGTAAAGATCGGTGACAGAGTTGAGAGTATTGATGCTCTTGCTGATCTCGTACTTATAGATCTCGGACTTGAGGGTATCGACCCTATCAAGGTTTCCGATGTTGCGGATGTTGAGCTGATCGATGATTCGGCTGAGGTTTATGCAAATGTAGACGGAAGACCCGGTATCATACTTTCCTTCGAGAAGCAGACAGGCTACTCAACCGGTGATGTTACCGACGCTATCAATGAAAAATTCAAGTCTCTTGAGAAGAGCGAGGATGAGGATATCAAGTTCTCAACTCTTATGGATCAGGGACTTTATATCGATATCATAACAACCTCTATCTTCCAGAATATGATCATCGGTGCGGCACTTGCCATCATCATCCTCATCATATTCCTGAGAGACGGAAGACCTACACTCATCATTGCCTGCGCGATCCCGCTCAGTGTTATCTTCGCAGTCGTGCTGATGTATTTCTCAAATGTAACACTCAACATTATCTCAATGTCCGGACTTACTCTGGGTATAGGTATGCTTGTGGATAACTCGATAGTTGTTATCGAAAATATTTATCGACTAAGAAACGAAGGCATGTCTATCAAGAAGGCAGCTGTTTACGGCGCAAGCCAGGTTGCCGGAGCTATCACAGCTTCAACACTTACAACTGTCTGCGTATTTGCACCTATCGTATTTACGGAAGGTATCACAAGACAGCTCTTCGTTGATATGGGTCTCACGATCCTCTATACACTTGGCGCCAGCCTTCTTGTTGCTCTTACACTTGTTCCTGCAATGGCAGGCGGCATGCTTGGTAAAGAGAAGAAGAAAAAGGAGAAGAAGAGTGTATTCGACAAGGTTATGGACTGGTATACAGGCTTCCTGAAGAAGTGTCTCAGATTCAAACCACTTGTATTTATCGCAATGATCGTTATCCTTGCACTCAGTATCTTCCTTGCGGTTTCAAGAGGAACAGCTTTCATGCCTGAGATGTCAAGTACACAGGCTACAGTAACTCTCGAGCCATTCGAGGGCGAGAATCCTTCTCTTGAAGAGATGACAGCATATTCAGATACGCTTGTTGAGAAGCTGATGGAGTTAGATGAGGTAACAACAGTCGGCGCCATGTCAGGCGGCGGTTCGGGACTCAGCATGTTCTCGGGCGCAAACGGAAATGATGTTAAGATCACTATCTATGTAATCGTTGACGAAAAAGCAAAGGTAAGCAATGACGAGCTTGAAGAGAAGATAAATAAGGCTGCCGAAGGTCTGCATTGCCAGGTTAAGGTCAGCGCAAATATGATGGATTCCATGTCTGCACTTTCAGGTACCGGTATTTCCATAAATATCAAGGGACGTGATATGGAAAAGATGCAGGCTATCGCGGCAGATGTCGCTGCTATACTTGAGGATGTTGACGGTACAGTTGATATCGACGACGGACTGAATACACTTTCTGATGAGCTTCACATCACCGTTGATAAGGACAAGGCTGCTAAATACGGTATGACCGTTGCGCAGGTATTCCAGATCGTTTACGGCAAGATGGCAGCCACAACAGCATCAACAGTTATCCAGACAGATGTTAAGGATTATGACGTATTTGTAAGAACCATGGAGCAGTCAGAGCTTTCTCTTGATGATCTTAAGGCGCTTACATTTACATACACAGACAGAACAACAGGTCAGGTTTCCGAGATACCACTTACAGAGATCGCAGAGTTCCGTGAGACTGCAGAGCTCAGCGTTATCCAGAGAGATTCGCAGAACCGTTTCATCACTGTTAAGGCAAATATCGATGATGACCACAACGTTGGTCTTGTGGGAAATGAAGTAAGAGACAGACTTGATGATTACGAGGTTCCTGAAGGCTATTCCATCGAGATGGCCGGTGAGGATGAGACTATCAATGATGCACTGAGTCAGCTTGCACTCATGCTCCTTCTTGCAGTTATCTTCATCTACCTTGTAATGGTTGCACAGTTCCAGTCACTGCTTTCACCATTCATTATCATGTTCACTATTCCGCTTGCATTTACAGGAGGCTTCCTTGCACTTTACCTCACAGGTCAGGAGGTAAGCGTTATCTCAATGGTCGGCTTCGTAATGCTTTCAGGTATCATAGTTAATAACGGTATCGTGCTCGTTGATTACATCAACCAGCTGAGACGCCAGGGTATGAGCAAGAAGGAGGCTATCGTAGAGTCAGCCAAGACTCGTATGAGACCGGTTCTTATGACAGCCCTTACAACTATCATCTCAATGTCTACAATGGCTGCAGGTCTCGGACAGGGTTCTGAGATGGGTCAGCCGATGGCTATCGTTGTAGTCGGCGGTCTTATCTACGGTACACTGCTTACACTTATCGTGGTTCCATGTATTTACGATGCATTCAACCGTGAGAAGGATATGAGAGAAGAAGAACTGTAAGTTAAAATGAATAAATAACAGATAAAGCCTCGCGCGGGCCGAATAACCGGTCTGCGGGGCTTTATTTATGGTTACACATTGCCTTAAATGGGTAAAAAATAATATGTGACAAATCATATACCATTAGTTATACTGAAAAATAGGTAGTAAAGTATTTGTTTTCCAAGGAAACAGGGGAAATAGTTTATGAGAGAATTCACGTTAATGACTGATGTAAATACAGACGTTGAAGAGGATTATGCTGCACAGGAAGGCATCATTATCATGCCGCAGTATTATCACTTCGGTGACGGTGTTATTTACGGTGATGAGATAAAACTTGATCCTGATACATTCTATAAGCGACTGGATGCCGGAGAGGTGGCAAAGTCCAGCGGCTGCAATCCTGCAAGAGTCAGGGAGATGTTTGAGGCGGAGCTGGATAAGGGCAAAGATATCCTTGCCATCATCTGCTCATCAGGCCTCTCAATGAGCTACAATACCTGCTGCAATGTGGGAAAGGAGCTTATGGAGGAGAGACCGGAGTGCAAGATCATCGTCATCGATTCGCTGAATGAATCCGAGGGCGCCGGCCTTATGCTCCACATGGCAAGAGATATGCAGCTTGCCGGAAATACCATGGAAGAGATCGAGGCAGAAGTCCTTAAACAGCGTGAGAATTTCCACGGCATGTTCGTGGTGGATGATCTGAAATATCTGGTAAGAGGTGGAAGGCTCAGTGCCTTCAGCGGAACCATCGGAACGATGCTGGATATCAAGCCTATCCTCTATATCAACACCTCCACAGAGGGTAAGATAATAGCCCTGAAGAAGGTTCGTACCAGGAAGAGAGCTATAAGTGAGATCATTAGGATGTTCAAGGAGATGGATCCGGATCCGAGATATACCTGCGTTGTTCATACGAATAACGAGCAGTCGGCCATCGAACTCAGAGCCCGCATCAAGGAAGAACTCGGAATAGAGCCGGCATTCATAAACGAGATAAACAACACTATCGGAGCCCATACAGGCCCGAATGCGCTTGGCTTCGGATGCCTTGCGAGAAAGCCGCTTACGAAATAATATTTCACCCCGTTTCTATATTGCGAAACGGGGTGTTTTTGCTTTATTTCTGAGTGAAAATAAAGTATAATGGATATATCGGACGAGGATAAAAAATGGGGTTGATCTTTATCCGGCATTTATACATGAAAATGGGGATTTTCATGTTGAAAGATACATGGGGTTATGAAACAGAAAAGGAGAAGGGCATATGATAAGAAAGAGACAAAAGCTCCTTCTGAAGAAGCTTTCTGCAGTACTGCTTGTGATGGCTATGGTCATTTCATCAGTATCCTGCGGCAAGGGGAAAGCAGAGGATTATTCATCTAAACAGCTGGCAACAGAGGCCTTCGATATAGCAGACAGCGGTGACTACAGATATACCGGAAATACCGCAAAGCAGCTTACCGAACAGGACATCCAGAATATGAACAATGGCAATGCCATCATAGTCTATGATGACAACCATCAATATGTTACCACGATCATCGGTAAATTCTACGAGGAGAAAGTTACAGATAATGAGAACGCTCTCCTTTCACTTAATGGCGTGGCAAGTCTTCTTGGCTTTACAAAGGGTCAGGAGTTCTTCGCTGTGTATCGCGAAACAAACTCAGAAGGCTACACTCATTACACTTATCAGCAGAGATACGGCGGAATAACGATCGCTTACTCAACGCTCAGGATATTTGTTGATCCGGAGGGTTATGTTTGTGCGCTTCAAAACTCCTTTGTACCTGAACTTGGTATAGAGAATCCGAAGAGCATGACCAATGCAGAGGCAGAAGCGATAATCAAGCAGATCCTTGATAATAATGAACTCAGCGTGAATATTTATTCGGAATATACAAAACAGGTATTTTACTATGATTACGATCATATAGTTAACTGTATGGTTGTTTATACAGACAATCCTTTCATGACGGCATCCTTTGATATGCCTTATATGGCATTTTATGTTGATATAGACAATCAGCAGAATATAGCCCATATACCGACCTCGAATTTTGAAGTGGGCAACGGTAATATCGACGAATACAATACTGCACAGTATTTTGAGCAGCTGGAGCCTAAGACCTGGTCGGGCACAGTTAAGCTGTACAATGGACAGACCGAGCAGATAACCGTTCCTGTAGGCTATAACCCTAACGACGGACTTTATTATCTGGCTGACAAGGACAGAAATATAGCTTGTTCTGATTATTGGAGTTTTGTTTATAAAAACCGTAAGGTCCTTTTTGTAACTTCTGAAAATAATCAGGACTGGGATAATGAATTCCTGCTCGCTTATTACAACTATATCAGAGTATATGACTATTTTGCCGGCAGAGGTCTTAAGTCAATAGACGGCTTTGGCATGCCTATACTTCTTGGCGTGGATTACTGTGACAAGGAAGGTAATCCGATCGACAACTGTGCATACATGGGACGTCTGACAGGCTGGGCTTTCTTTGCGGCACAATCATATGCAAATTATAAGAATCAGACTATCGATCTGATATGCCATGAATATACACACGGAATAAGAGACTGCTCTATGGGCAGCTCTATATACATGAACGAACTGGGCGCCATCCATGAGGCCTTCAGTGATGTTATCGGCCAGCTTGTTGAGTATGAGCTTGGAGCCACAACAGATACGCAGTGGAATCTCGGTGAGAATTCAGGAGATATCTGGAGAAATATGGCTAACCCGAATATGTATAATCAGCCGGGTTACGTTGGCGATCTCTATTACGTAGCGCCTACAAAGGTTGATGATGATACCGTAAATGATCATGGCGGTGTTCATGTCAACGCTTCACTTATGAGTGCAGTATGTTATAAGCTGAGTCTTTATGGTATGTCAAATGCGGATCAGCTTAATGTCTGGTACAATGTTCTGGAAGTTATGACTCCGCGTGGAGATTATGATGACCTGTATGCATCTATCGTCTTCTCACTTGGTGTATACGGACTTTCTCAATATGCACCGGCTGTAACCACTATATTTGATGAGCTGGGACTTTCAGGAGACCGTATAGCAAATGCGTCAAATGCCACGAAGGCAGGCTGTGGAAGAGTAAGGATACATGTTTCCGACAAATATAAGGATTATGCTATAGCAGTTCATTTCTTTACAAATGCCGGCCTTCATGTAAAGGCTTATCCGGATGAGAGAGACAGCGTTATTGAGTGCCTTCTCCCTGCAGGAAGGATAGATCAGGTAGCTGTAATAATCAGATATGATCCAAGCGAAGGATATTATAGAACGGCACTTGGACCGGACGGCAGCTTCTTTGCTGCTCAGGAAGATGCAGCGGCTATCACGATCACAGAGGGACAGACACTCGACCTCGGAACAATAGAATAAAAATACGGAATTATAAATATATTTTACATAGAGGGGGCTAAGCTATAAGAACAAAGGGGAGTGGTATTATGTTTGGGAAAAAGCTATCTGCAGTTCTTCTTTCGATAGCAGTTGTTTTATCAACCGTATCCTGCGGCAAGGGTAAGGCGGAGGACTATTCATCGAAGAGACTTGCAACGGAAGCATTCGGTGTAGCTGAAAATGGAGATTATCAGTATAACGGTAATGATCTGAAGCAGCTGACCGAACAGGATATACAGAATATGAATGGCGGAAACGCCATAATAGTTTATGACGATGATCATAAATACGTTACGACGATCATCGGTAAGTTTTACGAAAAACAGGTTACCGATATGGAAAGCGCTCTCGATTCGCTTGACGGGATCGCATCGCTTCTCGGTTTTGAAAAGGGCGTGCAGTTCTTCGGTATGTACGGAGAGAAGAATGCACAGGGCTATACCCACTATACATTCCAGCAGAGATATGGTGGTATAACCATTCAGTATTCAACGCTCAGGATATTCATCGACCCGCAGGGCTATGTGTGCGGAGTATCGAATTCCTTCGTTCCGGATCTTGGCGTAGCTGATCCGAAAACAATGAGCAACACTGATGCAGAGGCGATAGTTCAGGATGTTCTGAATTATAACAACGTTAGCGCAAAGATATATTCGGAATATACAAAACAGGTATTTTATTATGAATACGATCATATAGTAAACTGCATGGTTGTTTATTCGGATAATCCTTATATGGATCTTTCCTTCGATATGCCTTATCTGGCGCATTATGTTGATATTGATGAAAATTGTTATTTCCTGAATATACCGACTTCAAACCTGAATGAAGGTAACGGAAACATAGATGAATACAACACCGACCAGTATTTTGCAAATCTGGAGATGCAGACGTGGACAGGAACTGTCAAATATCAGGACGGCCATACGGAGCAGATTAGCGTGCCGGTTAGCTACAATCCTAAAGATGGGCTGTATTATCTTGCTGATAAGGACAGAAAGATAATGGTTGCTGATTGCTGGAACTTTATTTATAACTACTTTACACTGGACTGTATTACATCTTCAAATAATCAGGACTGGGATAATGAATACCTGATAACGTATTATAATTACATCAGGGTTTTTGATTTTTACGCAAGTATGGGCGTACGGTCGATAGATGGCTTTGGTATGCCGGTGTTGATATGTGTGAATTATTGTGACGCTAATAAGACTCCGGTAGATAACGCCTGCTACATGGGACGTTTCGTAGGCTGGGCGACCTTCTGTTCAAGCAAGGCCAATTACAGTAACCAGGCCGTTGATGTTATAGGGCATGAATACACTCATGGTGTAAGAGACGGTTCAATGGGAAGCGCTGTATATATGAACGAGCAGGGAGCTATCCATGAGGCCTTCAGTGATGTTATGGGCCAGCTGATCGAATATAAATATGGAGCAACAACTGATACCGAGTGGTTGCATGGCGAGGTCAGCGGAAGAGTTGTCCGAAGCATGAGCAACCCGAATCTGTATTCGCAGCCGAATTATGTAGGAGATCTGTATTATGCAACGCCGACCAGAGTGGATGACGTTAACGTTAACGATCATGGCGGAGTTCATATCAATTCATCACTCATGAATGAGATAGCCTATAAGCTCAGTGTGTACGGCATGACGATTGATGAACAGATCAATGTTTGGTATAATGTTCTTGAGACCTTGACACCTAGAGGAGATTACGATGATCTGTACGCGTCACTTATGTTCGCTCTCAGAGTTTATGATCTGACACAGTACGAGCTGGCTATAAATACAATCTTTGATGAGCTTGGACTTACAGGCGACCGAATCGCAAATGCAGCGAATGCAACGAAGCCGGGCTGCGGCAGGATCAGAGCTAAGGTTTCAGAGGCTTATCGTGATTATTCGATATCGCTTTATATTCCTCTTCAGAATAATAAGTATATTCTGGCTATGCCTGATGAGAGGGATGATGTCATAGATGTACTTATTCCTGCAGGAGTGCATTATATATATTTGTATTACAGAGCTGATCTTAATGAAGAGCCAAAGCTTGCGGCACTTGATGCAAACGGAAACTTCTTCGCCAGCGAATACGACGCTGCGGAGATCACTATCACTGAAGGACAAACGATTGACCTCGGCACGATACAATAGGTTAAAGAAGGTTAACTATAGAGATGTAAGGGAGGATAAACTATGAAAATATGCGAAAATGGACATAGCTATGACGAGACACAGTTTGCTACCTGTCCTATCTGCTACGCACAGGGACTGACCGGTGCTTCTTCCGGAGCTTCCCAGGACGTAGTGAGGGATGAAAATGGTGGATACTATGATACAGAAGGTAACTACATAGATGCAGCAGGAAATAAATACATTCCTGCGCCTCAGGGCGGTTTCTATGATGAGGCCGGCGGCTATTATGATGTGAGCGGTAATTATTATCCGCCTGCAGCACCAGCACAACCGGCGGCGCCTGCATATCAGCAGCCGGCACAGCAGCAGTATCAGGCACCTGCCCAGGCGGCAGCTACAACGTATCAGCAGCCTGCTCAGCCAGCAGCACCAGCTCAGCCAGCGGCACCTGCATACCAGCAGCCAGCTCAGTCTGCAGCGCCTGCATATCAGCAGCCAGCTCAGTCTGCAGCGCCTGCATATCAGCAGCCAACTCAGCCGGAAGCTCAGCCATACGGTGCACCTGGAGTTCCGCCGAAGGGAAAGAAGGGTGGAAAGAAGAAGATTCTTATCATTTCGATAATCGCTGCAGTTCTCCTTGCAGGAGCAGCTGTATGGTTCTTCTTCCTTAGAAGTACTGAGTCGACCAAGAAGGGCGAAGATGGAATTACATATATGACTCGTGATGATGATACATTTATGCTGAACAGCTATTCATCAAAGACTAACAGTATCATTCCACCGGGCTTTTTGATGTATTCAAGTGATGCAAAGAAGATATCCTTCCTTTACAACGATTACTGCACTATTTCAGATGATAAGAAAACGGTTTATATCAATCTGTCAGCAGATAATTCGGAATATATAGAGCTTAGTTATAAGAGTGGCAAGACTACTCCTAAGAAGTATTTCAAGAGCTTCAAGAGCAAGGTGACAAAGCAGTACGGAGCTGATTCGCAGATGAGCGACATCATGGAGGTTAACTTTATCAATAACGAGGAAACCGGTGTTCATAAGAATGGCTACGCTGTATCCTGTGAAGTGGATGATAACGGAAGAACACTTTATCTCGACAGATACCTTATGGTATATAAGGAACATTATGTAGAAGCAACTGTTTATGTTTATTCTCCAAAGGCAGGAGATGAGGTTGTCTACAGAGTGCTTTCAAGCTTCTACACAAGAGCAAACGGCTTCGATCCTTATGATGAAAATAATACGGGCGAATATCAGACAACTGAGTCCACAGACTATCCTACTACTCAGGCTACGGATTATCCAACGACTGAGTATCCGACAACAGAGACACCTACGACCCAGGCACCTACGACTCAGGCAACAACCGAATATACAACACAGTACACGACCGAGTATACAACTCAGGCAACCACGGAAGTAACTACTACAACAAGCGGAAACGGTACTGTAACAGCCCAGGGTGGTGGCGTAACGGTTATTCTTCCGGAAAGTATGCTTCCAAACGGATGGGAGGAGGTACAGGGTACTCTTAATCTCTATGTTCTTCCGGACACAAAAGATACTTATATGGCCATAACATATATACAGGGCGGTACGGATGAGCAGGAAGTTGTAAAGTATGTATTTGATTTCTTCGCACAAAACGCCGGCGGTACGGCAAATATGGGCGAAATGCAGACAACACAGGGTGTGACCTACACCTTCTACTATTCAATGGGTACGATCTCGAATAATCAGGGTTCGATCGGTTTGGTAGCAGTAGCAGTAAAGAGTGCATCAGGAAAGGTTTATGCGATCTACTTCTTAACAGATGACGCTCATTTACAGACTTTCATCGACGCCTTTAATGCATTGATGAATAATATTTATCTTGATTAAATAACAGAGAGTATTTTACAGGCTGGATCAGAGATGATCCGGCCTGTTTGCGTCGTAGATGCATACTACATAATTCATTTACATAGCTGCAAAATTATAGCCGGAAATATCAAGATTTTATGTCACAATAATCCATAAAAAACAACTGTCTCTACGTATATATCATATGAACATCAAAAACAACAGACCACCATTCGCAGGGCGGTTCATAGATAGAAGAGAATATGATACGCGCAATGTATAACGTGGGGATAGGAGGCTATTATGAAGAGAAGGATCAGAACTTTAACAGCTACAATTTTATGCATATGTTTACTCATGACAACCGGATGCGGCAGCTCAGGCGGACCGGGTCTGGGAGGACTGACAGGAGATAGGGATACTTCAGGCGGCGGATTAATAGAGGACTGGACTAAGGATGGAGGTACCACCCAATGGACAACAGAGGCAACACCTCAGCCGACACCGACCGGCGAGATCAAGACCATCAAGATAGAAAATGATTACTATTCAGTAACAGTTCCATACGGATGGACCTGGGAGGAATGGGGAGTTGGAGCAGGCTTCTGCTTCAGATGTGTAAACCCGGAAGATCCTTCAATGGTGATCTTCTACGCAGGAGCACTTTCACCTATATTTACAAGCGAGCAGCAGAAGCAGCCGTATTACGGATTAGGTCAGCCGCTCTACACGGATGCACCTGTATTTGCAGATCAGACAGTATCTTCGATCTACGCTAACTGGGAATACATCGTTCAGTACCAGATCAAATACCAGGGCTTCAGCTTATTCCCTGTAATGACAAATGTTGTCGATCAGGGCAGCCAGATAACAAATGACAGCATGCATACAATGAATGCAAACTATACAGACAGCTTAGGCTCTGCATATGCGATTTCAGAAAACGGAACATCAGTAGTTTCAGTATGCAAGGCTTCTATAGGCGGCGATCCGATGGATCTCTTCGCAGTTGGTTACGATAACAGCCCGAGAAATATATACGCTATGTACTTCGTAGAGTGTCCGCAGGATAAGTCAGAGAATGTACAGCTTATGATGGATTGCGTACAGAGTCTCAAGTTTACAGAGAAGGCCATCCAGGAGGCACAGGGATACTAATAAAACCTGATAGAAGGACAGAAATAAAGCTGCGGAAGATCAGAAACGAAGAGGCAGTTTTAGATGACAATTTAAGAGACCGGACCAGCTTTTGATCCGGTCTTTTTTTCTTTAAAAATCAGTGCAAATATAGTATAATACAGGTATGTGACTAAGCTATTTCACAGAGGGGTAATAATACAGAAAAAAGGAGAAAGGTATTATGGTGAAGAAAAGGCAAAAGCTCTTCCTCAAGAAACTTTCCGCAGTTCTTCTCTCGATAGCGGTTATTTTATCGACAGTGTCCTGTGGAAAAGGAAAAACAGAGGATTATTCTACAAAAAGACTGGCTACGGAAGCCTTCGGTATCGCTGAAAACGGCGACTATGTCTACAATGGTGAAGATGGCAATACTTCGAGGCAGCTGACCGAGCAGGATATTCAGAATATGAATAACGGTAATGCTATTATCGTTTATGATGACAGTCATCGGTACGTAACTTCTATCATAGGCAAGTTCTATGATAAGCAGGTTACGGATATGGAGAACGCTATTGAGTCTCTGTTCGGGATTGCCACACTTCTGGGCTTCACAAAGGGCCAGCAGTTTTTTGGACTGTACTGGGAGACAAATAAAGAGGGGTACACGCATTATACCTATCAGCAGAGATACGGCGATATAACGGTTCAGTATTCGACACTCAGAATATTTGTTGATCCGCAGGGCTATGTTTGCGGCCTCCAGAACTCCTTCGTACCGGAGCTTGGTATCGCGGATCCGAAGACCATGAGCAATCAGGATGCTGAGACGATAGTTCAGCAGTTCCTCAATTACAATAATGTCAATCCGAAGATTTATTCCGAATACACAAAACAGGTTTATTACTACAACTATGATCACATAGAAAACTGTATGGTAGTTTATACCGATAACCCTGAAATGGGGGCATCTTTCGATATGCCATTCCTTGCGAACTATGTCAATATAGAGAATAGTTCTTATCTGGTAGGCATCCCGACCTCAAGCTTTGATAATGGCAACGGAAATATTGATGAATACAATACCGACCAGTATTTTGAAGATTTTGAGATGCAGTCGTATACGGGAACGATACAGTGGCTGGATGGCAGTACGGAGCAGATAACTGTACCGATAGCTTACAATCCTAAGGACGGTAAGTATTACATGGCAGACAAGGAAAGAAAGATAATGTGCGTTGATTTCTGGAATTTTGCGTTCAACGGTTTTTCTCTTCAGTTTGAAACAACGCCGGATAATAAGGGCTGGGATAATGAGCACCTGATAGCTTTTTATAACTACATCAGAGTTTATGATTATTATGCGAGTATAGGCATAAAGTCTATAGACGGTTTTGGTATGCCGATACTGCTTGCGATGGACTACTGCGACAGCAACCACAATCCGGAAGATAACGCATGTTATATGGGCCGTTATGTAGGATGGGCAGTATTTGTTACAAGTAAAGCAAACCACTGCAATCAGTGCGTAGATGTTATCGGACATGAGTTTACCCACGGAATCAGAGACGGTTCTATGGGAAGTGCTATCTATCTTAATGAACTGGGAGCTATGCATGAGTCCTTCAGCGATGTTATGGGTCAGTTGATCGAACTGAAGCTGGGCGCAACCACAGAAACCTCACAGTGGTTACTGGGCGAACATAACGATCACGTATATCGAAGCATGAGCAATCCGAATAATTATAACCAGCCTAACTATGTTGGTGATCTCTACTATGTGGCACCTGTAAGAGTTGATGATGTTCTGGTTAATGATCACGGTGGTGTTCATGTCAACTCGTCGCTTATGAATTCTATTTGTTATAAGCTGAGTCTGTATGGCATGACAGTCGATGAGCAGCTGCAAATCTGGTACAATGTTATTGAGACGATGACGCCTCGTGCAGACTATGACGATCTTTATGCGGCGCTTATATTCTCACTGAGAGTGTACAACCTTACACAGTACGAGCAGGCTGTTAAGACTATATTTGATGAGCTTGGACTTACAGGAGATCGTATCGCAAATGCAGCAGCGGCGACAAAGCCGGGTTGCGGCAGGATAAGGATTCAGGTTTCTGATGCTTATAAGGATTATGCAATAGCAGTTTACATCATTACACAGGGTGGCCTTCAGATCATGGCTCTTCCTGATGAGACCAATAATGTGGTTGATGCTATAGTTCCTGCAGGTGCGATAAATGTCCTTCTTCTGTGGAGGACGAATCTGAATGAGAACCCGAGCATAACGGCACTTGATTCGACCGGCAATTTCTTTGCTGACCGGAACAGCGCGGTGATGCTTACTGTTACAGAAGGTCAGACACTGGATCTGGGAACATTACAATAATGAGGTGAGACATTCAGTCTCGCAACGTTACGGTAAGATTGTGAAATATATTTGAGAAATATAGATCGGAGGGGATATTATGAGGAAAAAGGTTAAAACTTTGACAGCATCGTTTTTATGCATGTGCTTACTGCTGGCCAGTGGCTGCGGCAGCTCAGATGATTCCGATGTGGGCGGACTGAACGGAAGAAACAACGGTTCCGGCGGCGGAGGACAGGCAACAACCACTGATATTTGGGGTGGGGACACAACACAGGCGACCACACAGGGTCAGGCAACTACCCAGGCTACCCAGGCACCTGCGACCACTGAGGCGACAACTCAGCAGCAGGCAACCACGCAGGCTACACAGCAGCAGGTTACGACTGAGGCGACAACCCAGCAGACCTCAAGCGGTGCTCTTGCAACTAAGAAGATCGAGAATGAGTATTATTCAGTGACAGTTCCCGACGGATGGACCTGGGAGGAATGGGGAGCGTTCTCAAGCTTCTGCTTCAGATGCACCAACCCGCAGGATCCTTCGATGACCATTATTTATGCCGGAGAGCTTTTTCCAATATTTACAAGTGAGCAGCAGAAAACACCTTACTATAATCTTGGAGAAGGCGGACAGATATATATCGACGCGCCGGTCTTCTACGAGGAATCCGTAGGTGCATTCTATCAGCAGTACGAGAATATATATCAGTTCCAGATGAAATATCAGGGCTTCTCGCTTTTCCCTAAGCTGACAAATATTGCAGTGCAGGATTATCAGATAACCAACGATGCTATGCATACTATCAATACGAATTTCACCGACAGCCAGGGCTATGCAAATGCGGTTTCGGAAAACGGTACAGCGGTTGTGTCAGTCTGCAAGGCATCTATCGGCGGCGCGCCTATGGACCTCTTCGCAGTCGGATATGACAATTCTCCGCGAAGTATAGTATGTCTCTACTACGTTGAATGTCCTCAGGACAGACAGGATGTGCTGGAGACGCTTATACAATGCGTAACAAGCCTTCAGTTCACGGACAAGGCTCTTCAGGATCAGCAGGATGCCTTAAACGGTACTACTTCAAATATGGGACAGGCTTCTTTGGATGATCTCATAGAGCAGAGTGAAACGAATGTAGAGAAGCCGGATTATGATATTCCACTTCCGGACGGATCAGCTACGATGGATGGGTATGATAAGTAAAGACAGTATTTAAACCGAAGAATAACGTCATGTGGATTCTTTTGAAAGATACTTTTAGTCGGTATCGCCTATGATAAAAAGACAAAGATACATACATGCAGTATAGAAGAGGTTGTAAAATAACAGGTAACGGTAACAGTAACAGGTAAGAGATTTGTTGCGCTTTTGTTGCTGTTTGTTGCGCTATAATACAGATATAAAATAGATGTATTGTGGGATTCGAATGGAGAGCAGGTTTCATGGAGTATGTATTGACAGGTTTTTATAAACGTGAAACAATTTTAGCAGAGCAGAGCAGGGGCTAACTGCGTCCCTTTTTCGTATAAAACAGCATATATTAGAGATGGATAACCGCCTTACTTGACGGGGTATTATGCCCTGTCATGTAAGGCGGTTTTTATTAATACAAAAATAATTTCAAGGAGGAATTTTAAATGAAGAAAAAACGAAAAAAATTAGGAAGGAAACTGCTGAGCTTTTTGCTCGCGCTGGCGCTGGTGCTGGGGCTGATGCCGAGGATGATGCCGGGGATGAGAGTAACAGTGAATGCTGAAAACAGTTACAATTTCAAAGAATTGACCTTGGCTGATTTAGAGGGAAAATCGGACTTTAACGAGGTATTTAATGCCCTTGGAGGTCTCGTAAGCTATTCTTATCCAGACTATAAGAGTTTACCGGCACCTTCATCTGATAGCTATGTTCGTCTGATTATAGGAATCAGTAACGATCCGGATTATGTACGTATAAACATTTATAATAACGGTACTATTGTTAATGCTGGTACTAATGTATCGCTTAACAATGGTAGTATTAAAATTAGAGATAGCATGAATGCCGGCTATAAGTATTATTATATTGCTCCTGTCTCAGTAAATAGCGTGTCACTTAACAAATCCTCCACTACCCTCACCGCAGGGAAAACGGAGACGCTGACCGCTACCGTTCTACCCGACAACGCCACGTACAAGACTGTGAAGTGGAGCGTTGGCGGGACGAATTCGGGCGCTGTAAAGCTGTATACCGATGCTGACTGCATCACCGAGGTAGGCGCGGATGCCACCGAAACTCTGACCGTCTACGTAAAGGGTGAGTCAGCCGGCAGTGCAACCATCACCTGCACCAGTAATACGGACAACACCAAGACCGCAAGCTGTGATGTGACGGTGAATAAAGCTGCCCCAACCGTTACCGCTCCGACTGCGAAAACGGGACTTGTCTACACCAGTTCTGCGCAGAAACTTGTTAATACCGGTTCTACAAATGACGGAATACTGTATTACGCTGTGACCACCGAGAACACTGCTCCGACGGATCAATCACTTTATAAAACAGACATCCCTACAGCCACCGACGCCGGAACGTAAATCACAACACGCTACGGCGCAAAGATGATTTTTCAGAATTCATTTTTTCAAAAAAGGTACTAATAAAGCAAGAAAACGAGGGAAAAGGGGTAAATAATGTAGATGTGTTTGCAACGAGCAGAGTTGAAACATTGGTTACAACTAAGAAATCGTGCTAAGGGGCAAAATCACATGGATTTTTGATGGAGAGACCGAAATTGGTCTTATTTTTTTGAAAAAAAACTGGCTGACAAATAATCGCCAGCCAGTCAGTATACAGTTATTCGTTATAAGGACCGAGGAATCGGCTTCCGTCACGGTGTATCATGTGCTCGGGGTCTGTGGCAATCCAGACTTCAGTTTCCCACGCAAGAGCTTCAGGACATGATCTATAAGAAGTAACATTCTCGAAGGCTGTTACAAAAATCCCCTTGTTTGAACATGTACCCATGATTTTTATCAGTTCCTTCTTTCTCTCCGGGGTGATAGGATTTGAGGTATGATATGCCTCGATCATATATATCCAATCTTTCTCTTCTGAATAAGCGACAATATCCGGGAGCTTGCCCTGTTTCAAATCAGAAAAACCAAGCTCAATTAACTTGTCTTTTTCAAAGCATACTCCGAATTTATTATCGGAATCACCCACATAAAGAAGAGTAGCACCATAGCCAAAACGAGTAAGGAAATCTTCTATGACGAGTTTTTGGATGATATTATGCTCACCTTCTTTAAGATTGAAGACTTTCCCGTCAGGAGTTCGAACAGGAATTAACGGAATGTTACGGCTCGGAGTAAGACGCTCCTGATAAGTAGGGTGCATCCGATTGAACGTGGCTACCTGTTCATCCCAGTCAGGCTGTCCATAGTTTCTTATCAATTTAGCATATTCAACAGCAATCTTGTATCCTCTGGTGGGATTACTTATGTTTGCTCCCGGCTTGGATTTTACAACAATTTCTGAGATAAGTAACTGCTTCAAATCATCCCGAAGGACATAGTCATAAGAACCGGGACTTATATTATCCTCGAGATACTTGTTATCGAACTCGATGATTTCTTTTGTGGTGACAGAGTAGTCATCGTTTGCGCTCTTCATTTTCTTCCATTCGGAGGATTTTTTCACATCAGCTACAGCAAGAAGAGCCATCGCAGCTTTTTCCTTTTTTCTGTCTGTATATTCATCTATCGGAAGACCTAAAGCTTGCATGATATGAAGTGCCTGGCGAATCAATCTTTGCACCTGTTCGGACTTCGATTTAAAGGTTCGGTATTCGATTATTGGAAGCTCATCATCATTGTGTTTCATGTTATTTATCCCTCCTCTTATCCATGTAATCTATAATGGAATTGGCAAGCTGGTATGCAAATAGTGGCGGTACGGCATTTCCGATCTGAGTAAACTGACTTTCCATTGTACCAGAGAACTCATACCAGTCAGGAAAACTCTGTAACCTCGCCGCCTCTCTGACGGTAATTCTGCGTCTTCGCCCATCGGATAGGCGTATGCGGTGCATGTCGCTTGTGGCACCGGCAAGGTTACGACATGTAAGAGTTCTTGCGGGTTTGTCTAAATGTAAATCTCTCGGATTAACACATTTTGATGCTGCTTCATATCTGGCAATGTATTCATCCTGTGATTTGGTAAGGAACATTGCATCTTTTGGTATTTCATAAGCAAGGTTTCCTAACGCTTCCCCGGCTGTAACTTTTCTTGAATCTCCTTTTGGGAAAACAAAGCCACCATGATGTCCTACAACGACCATACGTTCACGGGTTTGAGGGACACCATATTTTACCATCTTTACTACATGTGATTCCACTTCATAGCCAAGGGATTTCAATTCACTAAGCACACTTTCAAAGTAATCCGGCATAGATTCAGGAAGGCCTTTTACATTTTCAAAAACCCATATCTCGGGATTGTATCGTCGTACAGCAGAAATGAAAGCAGGAAAACCATTTCGACTGTCGGCCTGTCCAAGCTGTTTTCCAAAACGGCTGAACGGCTGACATGGGGGGCCGCCGATCAGAATTTTGGTGGATGGATATTCAGTGCTTTCGTCTATCATTTCTTTATGGCACTTTGTCTTGAGATTTTGCATGTAAGTGTCACAACAGTCACCGACCATTTCATATCCGATAGTTTTAATTCCTGCGGCTTCAAATCCAAGGGATAAGCCGCCGCATCCGGCAAATAAATCAACAGCGGTGTATTTGCTCTCTTTAGGAAGAGTTAGTGTGCTGTTGATAAAAGATATCCAGTCTGTATTATTTTCTTCTGTCTTTGGTGTAACTACCGTTTCATTAGTTACTTTTCCTCTCTGATCATCGGGCTTTAAGGTGTCGATGGGAACAAGCCATCGGTTGCCTATTTGAGTTGCTCCTTTTATACGTCCATCTGCGCATAGCCGGGATACCCGTCTACGGCTGACATCCCACTCTATGGCAGCCTGTGATGTAGTCATAAAGTCCATAGAAGACCTCCTCATTATCAAGATAATAATAGTTTATTCCTTATGAGGAACTTTTGCAAGTGATTTCTGTAGATTTTAATAATATTATTGTAAAACCCGGTATAGGGTGCTATACTCATTTTATCATGGCAAAACGACAAAATGACAAAATAGGAGTAGTACTTTATGATAGCCCGTGGATATTTAAAGGATGTAAAAGCAAAAAAGGTCTCATGGCTATGGAAACCATACATCGCATTTGGCAAAGTGACTCTGATACAAGGTGATACAGGTATAGGTAAGACCAGCCTGCTGATAAAGGTAATAGCGGATCTTTCTAATGGGGTGTATCCGCCGACCATGTTTCGTGAATGCCTACAGCCACAGGAGAAAGGAAAACCTCTCACAACTTATTACATTTCCATAGAAAACGGTATAGATGACACGATAGTTCCACTGTTTGACCTGCTTGGAGGAAATAGGGAGTATGTGCAGTACCAGGAAGAGAGAAATGGGCACTTTGTTTTGACGGGAGACGAGATACGGGAGTGCGTAAAGATGACCGGAGCAAGACTTATTGTTGTGGATCCTTGGCAGCAATTTCTTGATAATGCTTCGTCAACAGATAACAACGCCCTTCGTAACATGATACGGGAAGTACAGAATGCGGCTGAAGAGACAGGTGCGGCCGTGGTGCTTGCCGGGAACTACACCAAAGCCATTGTTCGTTCTGATCTTACGAAGGGGTTAGGTGGAGCGGAGCTTAACAATACACTTCGAAGTATTCTTACCGTAAAGGATGGAAATGACCCATCAGAACGGCAACTTACCGTCACAAAGATGAGTTTCCTTGGAAAAGAGGTCACTCCGGTGGTGTTCAGGCAGGACGAAAAATATAAAATATCATATGTGTACGATGACTATTCTATGGAGAGCGAAGATGCGCCTGTGGAAGATCAGGATAGATCAGGTGGCAGAAGATTATCCAAAGGAGAGCGCACAGCAGATTTTATAAGAGAAATTCTTGCTGACGGACCATTGGACAGCAACGAGGTCAAGAGGCGTGTAAATGAGTCGGAGTTTTCAATGACCACGGTTAACCGTATAAAGGATGGGATCGTGATCATAGAACAGCAATCGGACAAGTCGAGCCTGTGGAGGCTGAAAGGCTGAATCCAGAAAGAGCGGAGCATAAGAAAGCACAAATAGGGGTAAAAGTTGGAGGTGTTTGTTACGGGAAATTATAAGGACTTCAAAGAATATATGGAAGATAATTATTTTGACGATATAAAAAATCGGCTCGGGTCTTTTATCGTCAAAAATAAGGATTCCTTTGAGAATGATGATTTCTATAAGATTACATGGATTGAACAGGATGAAATAGAATATACAGTAAGCGGTGTTACCTTCAAAGATTTGGGTGATGACTGGATTGAAATTAGAACTACCGTTGATGCAGATGTTCATTTTCAAGGGTATACGAGAGGCGGAGCAGACTCTGATTATGACACCAAGCATTATAATGTTTTCTTCAAAGCCAGAATTGATGAAGGACTTAAGGATGTAAAGGTGACTAATGTCACGGAATATAGCGTGGCTGATTATAATAAAGACAAGTCTATGAGCCAGAGCTGGCTTAACTATCTGTACGAAGATAGGATGGACGAGTATGCTGAGGATTTTCTTCGCAGGAACTATCCCAAAGCACTCCTACAGTATATGGCCATTGACCCACTTGAAGTTGTCGATGCAATGAAACTGAAAATGTATTATGCTCCCCTCGGAGATAAGATTTTCGGTAAGACATACTTTGGGGAAGAAACCGTAACGGTATATGAAAACAATGACTTCATTCATAAAAAAGAAGTTCAGATAACTACCACTCCCGGAACGATACTCATCAATCCCGATGTATATTTTATGCGCAATATCGGAACAGCCAATAATACGATAATACACGAGTGCGTTCACTGGGATAGGCATAAAAGAGCATTTGAGTTACAGAGCATTCTTGAAGGCGGGGCAAAACATATATCCTGTGAGATTGTTGAGGGCGAGTATAACGGCATAGGTCCTAACGAGTCCGCTCTGAAGTGGATGGAGTGGCAGGCAAACCAGCTTGCGCCGAGAATTCTGATGCCAGCAAAAACTACCAAGTGGCTTTTTAATAAGTACCTTGCCGAGGAACATACATCAAACCCACATCGGAGGTATGCTGAGACCCTTCAAGAAACAGTAGGCAGAGTTGCTAACTATTTTCAGGTATCTCTTCTTGCGGCAAAACTCCGTCTGTTCGAACTTGGTTTTAAGGAAGTAGAGGGTGTCTTTGTATATTGCGATGGGATGATGCTACCGCCATATGCTTTTCATAAGGATGTGCTTGATAAGAACCACAGCTTTGTTGTCGATGAGGAGAACTTTATTCGAAGTCTGTTCATGAACAATAAACTGATGGAACTATATGCGAAAGGTATTATAGTGTATGCAAACTGTATGCTCTGCTTTAATGATCCCAAATATGTGATGCTAAACGAAAATGAGCAGTACATACTTACGGACTATGCTCTTGAACATGTTGATGAGTGCTGCTTTATTTTCAAGAGGAAGTACAGCGCAAGTGACAATTACTCTGATACATATTATAGAAGATGTTTCCTGTGTCGGGAGATTGAATCAGAAGAGTTTGTTCCCGTCGAATATGACTCGCAGCATAAAATCAACCAGACCAAGGAAGAAATGCAGGACGAGATCGGGATAATAGAAAACACAATTACTGCGGCGTTGATAAAGATGAATGATGAGATGAAAGGTGGGTTTGCAGGGGCACTAAATTATTTCATGGATATTAGAGAGGTTACGGCAGAAGAACTACAAGGAAGAACCGGTGTAAGTACTGTCAGCATCAGCAAGTACAGAAACAATCTTGAGCCGAATATCGAAAAGGGAACAGCACTTGCTTTATGTAAGGGGCTAAATCTGTTAGATTATGAGGCAGATATATTTCTTGAGAGAGCAGGGTGTCCAATAAATTTCGCAACACCTGCCAATGTATATATAAGAGACCTTATTACGAATCATATGGATGATACGTGGGAACAGTGGATTATTAAACTGAAAATGTTTAAAATGGCTAAAGACTGGATCCCGGAAAGAAATCCTATGGTCAAAAAGGTGATTGAAGCTGAAAAACAAGGAAAAATAGAAGATTTTTTATAAATATCATTAAGTCGGACTTAATGCTTATAAAGCCAATAATATAAAGGGCTTTTGTGATTATCTGTTTTAACAGGGAGTCGCAAAGGCTCTTTTTTTGTGCTTAATCATAAAGTCCGACTTAATTCAAGTGGGCGCGAAAATATGTAAAAATGCTTATGTAACAAAAAATATTTAAGCCAAATGGCGGCCGACATTGGGCGAGGATACATAGTTCAGAAGATTTACCTTTGATGGTAAACCCCTCGGTAACTATGAAATCTCGTCTTGTTGTCGTGCCAACAGAGATTGTCCTCGCCCAGTCGGGGAAAGGACAATCTTATGAAAAAAGAAGATTTATTATGTGATACTGTTGACCCGGCAAAGCTCGATTATGAGAACCCGATATTTGAGGGACTTGAAGAGGATCCTAACAATCCGTGGTTCCTTGAAGAGCAGATACAGTTCTACAAGAGAAACGGTGTGCCGATTGCTTACTTTGCATTCAAGGGGCAGAAATCCAGACACTACTATGCTATATTCGAAGGCAAGTCTGAAGGACAGGCTAAAGGATATAACAGAATGAGAAATGCGGAGGTTAAGAAGAAGGAACGTGCCGATGCAGCCATCAAAGAACATGAGACTGAGTCTTATGATGTTATGGTTGAGAACGGATATGATGCTCCTAAAGAAGGTGACAACCCGGAAGAGATCGTATGCTACAAGGTAGTTATGGATGCGCTTGCAAAAGAGTATAAAGAACTTACTGATGAGAAAAAGCGTATCTGTGATGCCATCAAAGATAGCAAGACTCAGAGAGTGGCAGCAGAGGAACTCGGAATGCCTCGTAGAACCTACAGAGACAAGAAAGATGAAACCTTAGACGGTCTCGCAAAGAAGATGAAAGATTACAGATAAGAAACAGCCCCGGTGGTAGCACGATACCATCGGGGCATTCTTTTAATCTTTTTTGTAAAATTCTGTACAATATCCATCGGCATTTAAAGCAAGACCTTCAATCCAATCCGGGGTTCTGCCCATCTGCTCACAGATAGCATTGATATCAACATCCTTTGATGCCTCAATGATAAGTTCGTCATGAACGTGACCTACGATAAAGCAGTGGGAGAGTGTTTTCATTGCATAACACAGAATGTCTCTGCTTATAGCCTGCACGATGTTTTCAACGAACTTAGGACCGTAGGACTCGATGCGTTCCCATTTTTTATTGGTACCGACACCTTCATATGTGACGGACTCTCCACCGAACTTATTCTCGCCAATCTTAGGCTTAATGTATGTAAGCCGTCTGCCAGAAGGAAGAGTAATAAATAACATACCACTCTGATATACAAACTTGATACCATGAGTTTCGGTAGCAGTTCTCTTTTTTATTGCATTCTTGACCTGTAAATCCACATCCCACCAGAACTGTACGATATTAGGGTTAGCGTTCCTCCATGAGTTTACAAGGGGTTTTAACTCTTCTTCGGTAAGTCCCATTTCAAGGGCACCCATAGATTTCAATGCACCGTCCGATCCACCGTACCCAAGAGCGAGCTCCGCGATCTTCCCTTTCTGCCTTAAGTGTGCATTCTGTCCATGTTTTTCAACAGGAACACCGAACATGGCACTCGCTGATGCACAGTAGATATCTCCGTTCTTCTTGAAAACATCCATACGCCATTTCTCTTTGGCAAGGAAACTTAACACACGAGCCTCAATAGCACTAAAGTCCGATACACAGAACTTATATCCCGGTTTTGGAATAAAAGCCGTTCTGATAAGCTGTGAGAGTGCATCGGGTACATCATCATACATCATGGTCATAAATTCATAGTCCCCAGACTTAACGATATCTCTTGCAACCTCCAAATCCTCCATGTGGTTCTGAGGCAGGTTCTGTAACTGCACTATCCGTCCAGCCCATCTCCCGGTACGATTCGCTCCGTAAAACTGGAACATACCTCTTGCACGGCCATCGGCACATACCGAGTTTGCCATTGCCTGGTACTTTTTAACAGATGATTTTGCAAGCTGCTGACGGAGTTTAAGAACATCTGCCACATCGGTAGGTACAGTCTTAAGCAGACTGACGATAGCTTTTTTATCAAGTGAATCTGTTTCAATGCCCTTGGACTCAAGCCATTCTTTAAGCTGTGCTACAGAGTTCGGATTCTCAAGGTCAGTCTTGTCTTTAAGTGTACCCATAAGCCTTGCCTTGCTGAAGGCATCAAACTTAATGGCATTATTTACAACATCCATATCGAGGAGAATGCCTCTGTCATTTATCTCCTGGTCCTGCCAATACTGCTCCCACACCTCATCAGGGACAGGAAAGCGAGAGAGTTTATCATGAATGCCCATCTCAACCTCAACATCCCTTATGTTATAGTTACCAAAAGCCTCCCACTTCTCGGGCGCATCTGACGGCATATTACGAGTTCTGCCACCATTGGACTTGGTAGGTTTACAAGGTACGCAGAAGTACTTGATGAGGTCTTTGCCTTCCTGTAGTTTCTGTTTATCAAGACCGAGAACGGCACCTGCTCCTTCAAGTGATAACGGAAGTCCGAGGTAGGCTGCCCAGATCATGGTGCATTTCCATGAGCGAGGGTTAAGGTAATTTGATACTGAGTCTTCCGGGATACTGTAAGACTTGAAGTATTCCGGGTAGTTCCTTTTAAGCCAGTATGATAAGAATATTCTTTCGAAGGCTGCGTTGTGAGCCCATTTGATTATTTTATCATCAGCAATTGCAGACAGAATATAATCGGGTATCTGCTCCCCGTTTGCTACATCAATTTTTATTACGGGACCACCGTTGATGGAGTAGCTGAAGTACAGCACTTCTGCATCCGGGGACTCCGAGTAAATATAACCACCATACTTTATCGGTACGCTTGAGAAAGTCTCAAGGTCGATATGTATATCTTTGATAACTTCTGGAATTCGCCACATTTGTCATATCTCCTTATAAGAAATTAGGTGACAGAGGTTTTTAAGCCCCTGCCACCTATGGTTAATGGGTTACACTTTATGAAAGGAAATCATCATCGTCATCAGTAGCGAAATCAGATGCTGCACTTGCCTTACCACCAAGAGGCTCTCCGTCTCTAATCTTCTGAAGATTATTAAGACCACAGGCAATGCCACGATTACCATTTACATTAAATGCATAGAAGTTAATTGATGCTCTGCCATATACTCCAGAGTACACTTCACTTCTGTTAATGATAGGCTGTACATTTGCATCAACGATACCAGGCTGTGAAGCACTATTGGCATTGATGAAATATGCATTTGCATATGCCTCATCATCCGGCTTCTCGATATCTCCGTCACGGAGAGGATTCTTAATAGCTGAAAGGGGAGGTACGGTCTTACCATTACCCTTAAGTTTAGCTGCGCCTTCCTCGTATGCAGCCTGTATAGCTTTCTTGATAGCCTCAACTGTCTCTGTATCATCCTTGGAAACGATAAGAGAGATTGAGTACTTAGGCTTACCACCATCGATAGCCTTAGGGTCCCACACATTTGCGTAAGACCAACGGGTTTCAGGTCCCGTTATAACCTTTGTAAGATTCATGAACTTTGGCATAATTTTTACTCCTTTTCTTTAAAATCATCTTTTGCCGTGTTAAGTGCAGGACGCTTATCTGTGTCCGGCACAAGTGTCGGTTTACCCTGGGGCTTTGTGATATAGTCCCCGAGTAGTTCTGCGAACTTCTGCTTACCAAGAAGAGAAGTCATTGCTGTGATACCGAGAAGCTTCTTCTCGTATGGGTCATATCCTGCTGAAGTAACAACCGAGGCGACCGTACCTTCGTCTGTATACTTACGATTGGATTTACCCTCGACTACTTTATAGCCGTCATACTTTGTACCGCTCAAAGCCTGCGTGAGTGCATAGTCCTTGATGTCATTTACCCATGATACGAGTTCATCTGCCTTTGCAAGAATGACAGCAATCTCTGTATCAGATAGGTTAGCAGGCATTTCAAAATCGTACTTTGCAAGTTCCAAGTTATACTCGGCACGTTTCCTACAGGTAGCCTTTACCTTACAGAATTGACAATGATCCCCGGCTTTGAATTCTCCTTCGCCCTTAAATGCTAACTGAGCAGTAGGAGCAAGCATGGTGTCCGCCCACTTGAGGAGTTCTTCCTTATCCAAGGTAAAGGTCGAAACATTATCCCTTCGTGGCTGGAAGATTGTCATCTTCACGGTATTTATGTCATAAATGCCATCGTAGAGATCAAGGGCTCCGAGTGCGTAACACATCATCTGCGGATTCCATTCAGCCTCTACTAAGACACCGAGACCATATTTAAAATCGATTATCTGTAACACCTCATCAGCTACGATGACACAGTCCCCGGTACCAAATCCCTCTGGTACCCATTTGCTGAAATCGAGTCTCTCTTCAACCATTAACTGTGGATCCTTGCAGTAGGTCTTTGCCTCTTCGTACTGCTCCATTACAAAGTTGCAATACTCTGTGGCGCATTCCTCCATCTCGGAATCGTAGTATTCAAGGTTCTCTGTCGGGTCATTCGGACTTCTCCCAAGTGCTGCGAGAACTTTTGCCTCACATAATGAATGAGCATCCGTACCCTGCTGTGCATAAGGACTCGCCCTATCAGACTCTTCAGCACATAACTTTGCTGATGGTGGACAGTTAAGCCACTGCTTACTTGATGAGGCGGAGAGTAATGCGTGTTTAGCCATTTCCTATCCCCTCCAGTTCCGTCATAAGTTCTGTGTACTTTTCTTCCGGGATACCTGAGAAGGTTCCGTCTGCGGAATACTTAACAACCAGAGCCTTAACCTGTGGACTGTACTTCTTACCATCAAGCTTGTTCTTTTCTGCGAGTGCAGCCCTTACCTCAACATCTGTATAGGCTTTAGGTTCCTCTGCCTTCGGCTCTTCTTTTGGAGCCTCTTTCTTTGCAGACTTCTTAGGTTTCTCTTCCTTAACATCAGTAGTTGCGGAGTAGTAGTCCTTCAAAGCCTGCGCTGTTTCAGTCAGCTTGTTACCACAAGTGATGAGGTCATCGAGTAACTTTGGTAATTCATTCATCCTGCTTTGCCTCCTTTGTCATATTTTTTGCTGTGATTTTCTTGGCTAACCTTTTTGATATGACGCTTATGGCTATCAGCACATCTGCTAACTCTTCATCAAGTTCAGCATCACGTTCTTCATAAGCATCTCTTTCGATATCTGCCATGATTCACACCGCCTTTCCGAAAGGTGTTTATTTTTCCTTTCACTTTCCTATGGACACCCTTTCTGATTTTGGGCGGATGTTTTTTAGAAAAGTTTTTGTGGTTCTTCCCTTTCTACTTTCCTATGGACAGGGATTTCATATTTGGGCGCAAAAAAATCGAGCCGGTATGTGGACTCGATTTTTCTATATAAAAAGGAAGCGATTATGAAAATGACACAAAATGCTCTCAAAAGTTTACCCTTACAATATATATAGGATTGTTAAATTTACAGACGGCCTTGAGGGTTCTCCTCGAGGTCTTTTTTTTATTTCCGAAAAAAACTCCGCCCAAATTAAAAAAAGATGTCCGTGGGAAGGTGGAGGGATATGTATCCCTATCACATATGAAAGGAGCGGACAGGATGCTCGATTATAAGAACCCGGAAGGGTACTCAGATCCAACACCATATCACGCACTTGCTGATAAAGGTAAGAAGTATATGCCTCTTGTGTATATCTGCTCTCCTTACAGCGGGGACGTGGAAAACAACGTAGCACGTGCGAGAGGTTACAGCAGGTTAGCTGTCGACCAGGGAGCAATCCCGATAGCACCTCATTTATTGTTTCCACAATTCATGTCTGAAGAGACAGAGAGGGAACTGGCAATGTTTATGGATATAGCTGTTCTTTCTCATTGTAAGGAACTGTGGGTGTTCGGAGAGCCGACTGCCGGGATGCAGAAGGAGATTGCTTATGCGGAGCGTAAGCAGATGACAATTAAATATTTTAAGGAGGATACCTAAATGCAGATGAAGTTTTTTCATTCAGACTGTGTTGGGGTTGCAGCGAACTGCTCCTATCCACATGAGGTGGTAGTGCAGAACGCAAAGGACATGGAGGCTGTAGTCTCACATGATCATGTATGCGCAACATATACCAACAATTATCGTAACGAGCAGAACTTTATCGAGTCGGATGTTATCCCTATGGATATTGATAATGACCATAGCGAGGATCCTAAGGATTGGATAACAGAAGAAAAGATGAAGAAGATGTTCGGAAGTATCAACTTCGTCCTTGTACCAAGCAGACATCATATGGTGGCAAAGGATGGTAAGGCTGCAAGACCTAAGTATCATGTGTACTTCCCGGTTGATGCCATTAAGGATGCTGAAACCTACAAGAAGATTAAGGCATTACTTCAGAAGGTATATCCGTTCTTTGATGCAAATGCTCTTGATGCAGCGAGATTCCTTTTCGGGGCAACGGTTGATGAGAGTGAGATTGTATGGAACGAGGGATGGATGAGCATTGTGGATGATATCGATACCCAGGATACCCCGGACGATGATGACGAGTTTGATGGTGACACTATCAGCGGAACTATCACACAGGGTAGTCGCAATAATACTTTATCAAGGTTTGCCGGAAGGGTTCTCAAGAGATACGGAGAGTGCGACAAGGCACACGAGATTTTCTTAGAACAGGCTGCGAAGTGTGACCCGCCTCTTGATGCTTCGGAACTTGGAACCATATGGTTTTCCGCTGTTAAGTTCTTCAGAAATAAGATATCCGGGAACGGTGGGTATGTACCGCCAGATCTGTACAATAACGATTTCGGTGGCGAGCCCGGCTCTTTAAAGCCGGAGGACTATTCAGATATCGGACAGGCGAAGATTTTCACAGCTACCTATGGTAACGAACTGAAATTCACGGCCGCAACTGACTTTTTAAGATTCACGGGTCAGGTGTGGGAAGAGAATAAGCAGTTAGCTGTCGGTGCTTGTGTAGAGTTCCTTGACTTACAGTTACAGGATGCAAAGGACTACCTTGAGGCAACCAAGAAGGCACTTATCAGTAAAGGGTACCCGGAGGCTGATGTTAATAAGGGTTCAAAAGCAATCGCAGACAACATAAAGCCGGATGACTTACCTATCTTTTATATGCTTGTAGGCGCAGAGAAGTATCTGGGATTTGCTATGAAACGCAGAGACTATAAGTACATTACTTCGGCACTCAACGTATCAAAGTCAATGGTGCTTATGAGCGTATCGGACCTTGATAAAGACCCTAATCTGCTCAATACCCCGGACGGTACATATGATCTTGAAAAAGGGATGCAGGGCATAAAGGAACATGACCCGGCTGACCTTATCACAAAGATAACGGAATGCTCGCCGGGAGATGATGGTGATGACATATGGAAAGAGGCACTCGACACATTCTTCTGTGGTGATGCTGAACTTATCGAGTACGTGCAGGAAGTTATCGGACTCGCAGCCATCGGTAAGGTTTATGAGGAGTTTCTCATCATAGCCTACGGTGATGGGGCAAACGGCAAAAGTACATTTTGGAATACCATCGCAAGGGTTCTCGGTACTTATTCCGGGAAGATATCGTCAGATATTTTAACTATGGGCAACAGAGTAAATGCACAGCCGGAGATGGCAGAACTTAAGGGCAAGAGACTCATAATTGCATCTGAGATGCAGGAGGGTGTAAGGCTTAACACTTCGGTGGTAAAGCAGCTCTGTTCTACTGATGAGATACAGGCTTGCAAGAAGTACAAGGATCCGTTCCACTTCGTTCCGAGCCACCAGGTAGTGCTTTATACAAATCACTTGCCGAAGGTCGGTGCCAATGATGACGGCATCTGGAGAAGACTTAAGGTGATCCCCTTCAATGCCAAGATACAGGGTAGTGGTGACATTAAGAACTATGCAGATTATCTGTATGAGAATGCTGCCCCTGCCATTATGAAATGGATCATTGAGGGTGCCATGAAGGTTACGCAGTCAGACCATAAAGTCACAGACCCTAAGTGTGTGAGTGATGCGGTGGCAGCTTATCGTGATGAGAATGACTGGCTTGGGCATTTCCTGGAAGACTGCTGTGATGTAGACCCTTCTTATACAGAGAAGTCAGGCGAGTTTTATCAGCAGTATCGTGCTTACTCAATTCAGAACAATGAGTATGTGCGTAGTACCACAGACTTTTATGCGGCTACAGACAAAGCAGGGTTCTTCAGGCATAAGACCAATAAGGGTGTAATGGTGCATGGAGTGAAGCTCAAAACAGGAACTGATTTTATTTAATGGTGGAGGTTGTGAAAGTCAAAATGAGTGGAGTGATGGTCTGTGAAGATTAAAACTATAACTCTTTTGACTTTCTACAAATCCTTATTTTAAGCCATTTGTGACAGTCGAGAACCTCTCTGAATAAAGTAGCCTTATATAAGAAAAATAGGGTTAAAAAAAGCCCTATAGAGAGGTTTCTCCAGAGAGGTTCTCGAGCATCACACTTTAATTTTTGACGGAGGATACGCAAATGAGATTTTTCAGATGGGTAATTAAAAAATATGAAAACGATGATTCTATGAAAGGAGTTCTCGCCAGAAGTTTCAAAGCAGACAAGGATAAGTTTCCAAGCTACAGAGCCATATCGACTCAGCGAAGATTTATGCTTGAATACTGTAACCCTTCGGATGAATGTATCAAAGCTTTTGACGAGTGTGCGGAAGAATATGCGAGAGAAGTACATCGAAACGAAGTTAGTCGCTGAAGTTAAAAAGCGTGGTGGCATCTGTCCTAAGTGGGTCAGCCCATCATTTGATGGAGTTCCCGACCGCTTGGTGTTTTTACCGGGTCGGCATTTTGGCATGGTGGAAGTAAAAGCACCAGGGGAGAAACCAAGACCACTACAGGTTTCACGCCACAGACTTTTTCAGAGACTTGGCTTTAAGGTTTATGTCCTTGATGCCATAGAAGATATCAAAACAATTCTTGATAAGATAGAAGGAGGTGACGCCCGATGAAGTTCATACCACATGATTATCAGAAGTATGTGACTAAGTTCATTGAACAGAATCCCATAGCTGCAATCCTGCTTGATATGGGCTTGGGTTAACGGCAAGACCGTTATAACTTTGATGGCAATACAGTATCTGATATATGAGGTCTTTGAGGTTTCAAAGGTTCTTGTGGTCTGCCCCTTAAGGGTGACGAGGACTTGGAGGGATGAGATTGAAAAGTGGGATCAGTTAAGAGGTCTTACATATTCAATCGTAACCGGGACAGCAGCACAAAGGAAGAAAGCACTGAGTAAGGATGCAGATATTTACATCATAAACAGAGACAACCTTCAGTGGCTTATAGAAAAAAGCGGTCTGCCATTCGACTTCGATATGGTGGTTCTGGATGAATTATCTTCTTTCAAGAATCATATGACAGCAAGGCACAAGGCTTTCATGAAAGTGAGACCAAGAATCAGCAGAGTTGTCGGTTTAACAGGTACTCCGGCACCCAACGGACTGATGGATATGTTTGCCGAGTTCAAGGCTCTCGATATGGGACAGAGGCTTGGGAGGTTTATCGGTAAGTACAGACTTCAGTATTTCAAGCCGGACAGATTCAACGGACCTATTGTGTATTCGTACAAGCTACTCCCGGGAGCGGAAGAGGCAATCTACGATAGGATTTCTGATATCACAATATCCATGAAGGCAGTCGACTATCTCGATATGCCGGAACTTATCAGCACAGAGTATCCCGTGTATCTTGATGAGAAAGAAACGGAGAGGTATCAGAACTTAAAGAAGGAACTCGTTATGGAGTCGGATGAGCATGAGGTGACTGCGGCAAATGCTGCATCCCTTTCCAACAAGCTGTCGCAGATGGCTAATGGAGCAGTTTATTCAGATGATGGAGAGGTTGTAGAGATACACGATAAAAAGCTGGATGCCTTGGAGGACATCATTGAATCAGCAAACGGAAAGCCGATACTCGTGGCTTACTGGTACAAGCATGATTACAGCCGTATCGTGGAGAGGTTAAAAAAATTAGACGTAGAGTATATGAAAATTGACTCCGATGAAAGCATAACCAAATGGAATAACAGGGAGATACCTGTTGGACTTATCCATCCTGCATCAGCGGGTCACGGACTTAATCTCCAACAGGGTGGAAACACGATGGTGTGGTTCGGACTTTCCTGGTCTTTGGAGTTATATCAGCAATGTGTATGCAGACTCTACAGACAAGGGCAGACCGAGGGAACAGTTACGATAATTCATATCATAACCAAGGACACCATTGATGAAAGAATTATGAAAGCGTTGTCCGAAAAGGACAGCACTCAGGCATCTTTGATAGATGCAGTTAAAGCGACAATCTAAGACAATCATAGTCAATCCGAGGGAATAACCATTATTTCGGAGGATAAGCATATGAACATTGATCCATATGAGGCACTTGCAAATGCAGTAGTGCTTCAAGCTGTAAAGGACTGGAGAGATTCAGTTCAAAAACTGAATAAGGGCAAACGGAATATTGCAGCCGAGGCTACGAAAGAAGAATGTGAGAGATTTTTCAAAAGTTCTTACTTCAATACCTTTACTGAACTTGACGGGAATATGCTCCTCAACAAATTACAATCGGAGGTGGCAGAATGACGGCTAAAGAGTTTTTATCAAGAGCCTATCGGCTTGAACAGAAAATAAAGGTGCTTACGCAGGAGTTATCGGAACTTAGAGAATTATCAATGAGTATTTCGAGCCCTGGATTTGAGGAGCATTATAGTGCAACAAGAAATACGGATGCGCCTTTTGTACACGCACTTGAGAAAATCGAAGAGAGGGAAAAGGAGATAGCTGATAAGGTTGTGGCCTTATTGGAGATCAAAAAGGAAATCTCTGATGTGATTTCGAGAGTTGCGAATGTGGACCAGAGACTTGTGCTGCATTACAGATATGTGGAGAACAGGTCATGGTACAAAATCGGCATTGAAATGAATGTTGATGAGAGTACAGTTCGCAGATGGCATAATAAGGCTTTGGCACAAATAAAAATTCCTACAGAAAAATAAAAAAGCCGTAAATGCCCAAAGATGCCCAACTTGATATGTGTTATTATGATAGTGTGAAAATAGACGATAACACGAGAGCCCTTATGGTGGTAACCCCACTGTGAGGGCTTTTCTATTGCAAGGAAAGGTTGGTGAGGAAATGCCAAGAAAAGCAAAGCACCCCTGCCACCACCCCGGATGCCCGAACCTTACAGAGGGTAGGTTCTGTGAGCAACACCAGAAGGAAGAGAACAAGCGTTACGAGAAGTACGACCGTGACCCCGCTACGAGGAGACGGTACGGAAGAGCGTGGAAACGCATCCGTGACAGCTATGTTAAGACCCACCCCTTCTGTGAGGAGTGTTACAGGAAGGGAGTGTTGGTACCCGTTGAAGAGGTACACCACAAGCTACCCCTTGCCGAAGGTGGTACACATGACAGGGATAACCTGGTGGCTCTTTGTAAAAGTTGTCACGCAAGGATTCATGCAGAGCGAGGAGACAGGTGGCATGGACATAAGGATGAGTCTTATGAATGATGAAACTATATCGTTATAAGATGCACCCCCAATCGTTATATCACCGAGAATCGATTTTTGATATCGAGGTAAGGAATTATATGTCGGAGAGGGTAGGGGCGGTCAGAATCGTAAAATACAAAGCCACAGGGCAACGGTGCCGCCCCTTCGTGCGTACCCCTTGCGTTTTTGAACGGGGTATAAAACCCCTTATCGTTAAAAAGTTTATAGGAGATGATCAGAATGGCAAGAGATGGAACAGCCCGAGGCAGTAACATCAAGGTTAATGCCGGGAGAAAGTCCAAGGGTCTCGCTGAGAAGATTGCAGAGGGTAACCCCGGTGGACGAAAGCTGAAGGTCATTGATTTGCCCGAGGCATCAGATTTGGAAGGAGCAGATATTCCAGAACCAAGTGCGTACATAAAATCAAAGCAGAAAGCTGCGGGAGAATTTGATGCTGAACATATCTATCGGT
>JAFRNE010000035.1 GCA_017430325.1 Eubacterium sp. | reverse complement strand
TTTCACAGAGGAAACCTTGTATCTGTTTTTATCAATCTCGGTTATGTATTTTAAAATCTCGTTTGTCAAAGCTACTTTGATCATCTTCCAATCACCTCGGTGATATTATAGCAGAACGTCTCTGGAACTTCCATTAAAATTTCACTATTTTTTCACTATTTTTCATTATCCTTAGTCGATAAAACTGGAATAAACAATTTTGAAATCATATCATTTTTTGGTAATCCTGCCTTACGAGAGCTTTACTATTTGGAAGTTCTGTCATGTCCTGTAATATCAATTTAAAACCAATCGAATTCATTTTCTCATTAAGAACATCAGATTCCATCTGATGATGTATTTCATCCAGGCCATCAAACGCATGAATATACGGCGAGTCTGAAACCCACATTTCTTCATCTGTATTAATCTGAATCACGCAGGAAATATACTCTGGATTGATTATATTAACCGCCCTAACAAAAGTATCATATCCAATATATTCTATTAACAGATTTGCAACCAGTAATTGTGACTGAGGCAACTTTTCAGTTTCACAAACTATATCAAGATGTAAACACTGCAAAATATCAGCAAGACTAGAATAACGCATTTGGGTTTCCTGAAGATATAACTCGTTTATATCGACTCCATATACTTTTTTGTATTTCTTAATGTCAATATGCTCCAAACCATTACCACCGGCAATACCCAGGATCATTACTGTATCAACAGGATAATCTTCAAACTGACTTTTCATTATCTTTAGATTGCAAAAGCTCAGTTGCCTGCTCAAATGAAATAACCTTTGCGTATCGCTTATTCCACATGAAATCATTAAAATAATGATAAGCAGCTTCTTTATCAAAGTACGGATTATCATAAGTTGAATTTGTATACTCAGGAATAATTATGTTAAAACCTTTCTCAAATCCGCTTTTGACCGTCGCATCCATACAATAGTCTGTTGATACACCTATTGCCATAATATCTTTCTCTCCTTTAGACTGCAGGTATTCTGTAAGTCCGGTCATAGGGTGAAAGGCGCTGTTTACATTTTTCTCAAAACGCTTTTCTCCATCTCTTGGAGCGAATTCCTCATATATTTCATAGTTATCAGCAGATTTATCAAGATCAGTTCCCGGTCCATCATCATGCTGAACATATACGACTTCAACATTATTCTCTCTTGCTAAAGAAATTAGTTGTTTTATATTCTTCTTTATTGTTTCAAACAAATACAAATTTTCATTAAAACAACCCTTTTGTGTATCTACAACCAATAGTATCATATTATCAACTCCTATATTTGCAGCAACCTTGTGGTCACCGTTACGATTGCTGAAACAACTTTAGGAACAATCAAAAAGAAACTCATAAAACTCCTTTAACACCTGTTTAGATAACTTCCGATATTATTTACGATACCAAGATAAATTACGCTGAGATAGTTAGTGTTTTTGCTGTATCATCAAAGCATGTTATCAGCTTTTTCTCTAAATCAGTGCCTTCAACTTCAGAAGAGTAAAGTAACAATAAAATATTGTAGTCGTAGGAATCATCGGCATCACTTTTTAACACATAAAAATACTCTATATATTCGGACACTTCTATTTTAGCCTTAAACAAATATTTCCCATCTGATAAATCTTCAAATTGTTTTACACCCGATAATGTTCCGCTGGAAATATATTCATCAATACATTCGGCAATCTCATCAAGTTCACCTATGCCCTCATACAGCGATATGGTTATCGCATTCTCATCATCTAATTCCAATACGCCAAGATGTTCCGGATTGTATCTTAGAGAAACTGCCGAATTAGCATATCCTTCATTCTCAGTAAAATCACCTGAAATCATAAATCTTGCAATGTTACCATGCAGTTTTGTCTGTACTGGCACAGCAGGAAGTGGATCTGATGGATTCTTATAGCCTTCATAATCCACTGATTTTTTATTATTCACCTCCTGATCCATTTCCCTTTGTATGTTTTTAACCGCTTTCTTTGTTCCATCTGTTATTTCCTTTACAGCACCTAATAAATTGTCAAATAATCCCATGATACTATCTCCTTAATTTAGTATAAACGACACATTGAATCTGTCAGAATTTGTATATTAACTCACTACTAATGAAGTATAAAGTTGGTATAAGCAAACCACGCAATTGCAATAAACAGAATACCGGTAATCTTTGGTATTATTCTTTTCACAAAGATGAATACCTTTGCCGGAATGCTGCAGCCCTGATAAAGCTGTATGGGAGGAAAATAACATTTATGAGGGTTAAATGGCGATACTTTTATCGTATATAGCTTACTATCATCCAGATAAAGATTATCATCCCCCAGAAGATTAACTGCCGTCGCCCTGACACCTTTTCCATTTTCCTCATATGTGAAAACAGCTGATTTAACTCGAACATTTCCATCAGGTTTTCCATACTGACCTTTCCATTCATTTTCAATCCTCTTTTGGTGATTGTGATGACCGACATATCTTTTTCCGGGCTTTACTCTTGCCTGCACCTTCCTATGGTAAAACAGAAGTCCCGGAATGTCATATAATAATGCCCACAGGCCAATCAATCCAAAAAATAAAACTGCTAAATACGCAAAATTCATAAAACTCTTTCTCCTTCAATAATCTCGCGGATATCCACATTGTACAGTTCAGCAATATCATCCAGCATAGAGATATCAGGCATATAAGCACCTGTCTCCCAACGTGATATTGTGCGACTGGATATCTATAATATTCATGAATTCATCACCCCTTATAACTATTTCTTCCGATTTTACCATACAACATTAAACGAAACATCCGGTTCCTGTGTACTATAGTCAACAAATATACTTACATTATAAAAACCATCATGTTCCGGATTTTCTGCAGCCTTTATACCAATAGATATTTCTATACAATCATCATTAATAGACAGCCCCTCGACATACCAATTCTCTTTTAAATACTCTAAACTAAATTCATTCTTTAAACGAATATCCCAATCACTGTCAGTATTATCCTCAAAAAACGTAGTAATCTGTTTATAAATTTCGTCATAACATTCTTCCATTATCGGATCGGACTTTTTATAAATACTCTCCATGGAAGCAAGGACATAATCTATATTATCTTCTCGCACATTTAATTCGTACAAATTATAGGAAGCATCCGGTTTATCGCCGAAAGAATGATTACCAAATCCACCCAGTATATCTATGTAGCATGCATCTTTCGAACTTGTATCCTTAACTAAAAACCCATTTCCAAAATACGGATTTTCAATCCAAACAGCAGATAATATTTTCTTATTATCATATTTCAAATAATTTAATCTTTTTAGTTTCTTTTCAATCTGTTTCTGCTCTTTTGTTAAAGCAGGACTTTCTTCTTTATCTCCATTAAACAATTTGCTAAAAATGACATATTTTATATTCCTCCCATATTGACTCTGCATTGCTGCACCTTTCTTTAATAATCGGTATCAATGATTCACAGTCATTTCTTTGTACTTCCGTCAGTATGAATCTTCGGTGATTTTTCGTCCAAACAACAATATAATAAGTATCCCATTCGTCATAATGATCTGTCAGTGCATAATACATTGCCCGGCCAGCACTCATTCTTCCACGCAAAGAGCCGTTTGTGGTTTTTTTCATATGATGCCTTACCTTTATACCCATGCGAGCTATATCTTCATATTCTACTACCGTTATACCTTTATAAATTCCAATCAGAGCCTCGGCGGTCGCAAAAGCCATTAAAGGTATTCCTATAACCAACCCCCATACTCGGTTATCCGGTGTTTTTTTTTATATACGCTATGAAAAAACTCAGCAATATTACAAATAGTGCAAATGCCAGTATCCCTATTATCAAACTAAACATCTGGCTGTTTTCCTTTATTTGCTCACGTATATGTTCATTGGTATAATCTTTCGACCAATACTTTGCTTCTTCTTCCAAATAGTTTTTCCCCCTCTTTTATTTGAGCTTTACTATTATTCTTGGAAGGATTTATATTCTTTACTGACTTCTTTTTTTTACCGTTCATATCTTTTTTAGTCCTGAATACTGAAAGATATTCTTACTATGCTAATATAGCATAAGCCGACATTGATTGTCACATATGTTTTCCAGATTACTCAAAGCTCTGTTCTATATTATCAAGAAGCCGATTTCTTTCTTCAGATTCATTTATCGAGCTGACAACAGTCTCTCTCCTCGCCATATCCTCCGTTCTTTTCTGAATCCTTTCGCATATTTTAACATTCTTCCTAGCCTCTTTGACAAGCAGGTTTATTTCATCCAACGCTTCCAAAATCAATTCCTTTAATTCATTTTTTGAACGACGTTTTGTTTTTACCTTTACATGTTCTATTCCCTTTTCCGCAAATACATCATGTATTGGAATAATAACCGAAAAGAATGATCTATCCTCATCCGTTAATAAAGTTGGAAGCGGAGAACCATTTTTCTTTATTGCATTGATTGCTGTAGGAATTCCTGTATTTCGTCCTTCTACTAAATGGAGTTCCTTTAAAAAATCTCCTATTCTACGATTACGATATCTTCTCGTTCTCATGTTATATGTTTTTATATTTTCATCGCTTATTGATCTATCCGGGCCAGGTACACTTGTTATTTCAATTTTGTCTTTTTCTATCCGATATAGTCTACAGCTCCCGCAGGTCTAAAACAGCTGCTCCGTGAGGCTTCAGTTTCAGATAAACCGCAGGATCACCCTCGATCATATCTATTCCCTTTATCTCATTATTCCAGAGTTCAGTCACTCTTACATCTGAGGAATATATTTCCATTTCAGACAGCATCAGGCATATTTCGCTCTCCAACTCGCCCGCATTGAACAGCGCAGCATAATATCCTCCTTCAGCATTTGCCGCCGCCCAGAGTATATGTTCACCTCCGTCTTCTTTTCTGCGCCACACCTGATGTGCATGTCTGGCATTCTTATGCATCTTCAGTATCTCTTTATTTGTGATAAGCTTCATCGTAAAATCATCAAAGCCTGTCATTTCACCGCCGATCATCAGCGGTGAACGGAATATGGACCAGAGGGACATCATCGTGATCTGCTCATCCTCAGTGAATTTTGTTCTGTTAGCCTTGTCATAGTCCTGAAGGATCGGTCCTATAGGAAGCATATCCGCATCCGGCCAGTTACCTGCGCCTGTGTGGATCGACCATTTTTCAGCCCTTTCAAACATGGCATAGAGGAGCTCCCACTTATCCCAGAAATCATCCGTGATCCTCCACATATCTGCATTTTTCTTATAGAATTCAGAATACTCCAGCACTGCCGGTCCCGGGCTGATTGAAAATACCATATCCCTTCCACAGGAATGGAGGCTGTCACTTATAAGCTCCAGCTCATCAGCAAGTCTTGGCATTTCGCGGCAGATATCATCAAGCTTGATAAAGTCAACTCCCCAGGATTTATAGAGTGCAAAAATACTGTCGTAATATGCCTTTGCCCCCTCATGCTTCGGATTCAGGCCGTACATATCCGGATTCCACTCGCAGACATTATTCGGCTCAGCTATTTCTTTTGCAGTATAGCTTGTTCCAAATACAGGCAGATTCAGATTAACTGCCCTTCTTGGAATACCGCGCATGATGTGGATTCCAAATTTAAGTCCCAGGGAATGCACATAGTCTGCCAGTTCCTTAAAGCCCTTTCCGCCCGCAGCAGAAGGAAACCTGTTTTCTGCCGGAAGAAGCCTTCCGTACTCATCCATGGTAAGTTCCTGAAAAGGAATATACTCATGAGTTTTTGCTTCGGGACCTGCCCACTGAATATCCACAACAATATATTCCCAGCCGTATTTCAGAAGATTTTTTGACATGAATTCGGCATTCTTTCTTACTGTTTCCTCTGTCACACCTGCTCCGTAACAGTCCCAGCTGTTCCAACCCATAGGTGCATATTTCTTTATATCCAACATATCTTCTCCTTTATGCTATGATCGTGATGTGTAATATCTATTTTTTGTCCGAATCAATCATTTTTCCGGAATATCAATTATTTTCCGGAATATTAATTATATATCTTCTCGATGAAGTCTATCATCTTCTGTATATTGTCCTTCCTTGCCCCAAGGAAATCCTCTATGCTCTTAATGCTCCATGATGGATCATTCGGAATCGCCGGATCCTTGTAACGGTCAAAGAACTGCGGATAAAGCGGCGAATAAATACTCATAAACTTATCCAGTGTCTCTACCGCCACTTTCTGCTCAAACTCATTTTCAGAGAGGCTCAGCAGCTTTTCTTCAAACTCCTTACGGAAACCATCATTCGTCATGAGATATGCAAAGCAGAGAACTGCCGGATTGCTTGTATCCATATCCAGAAGTCCCTTTGGCTTATAGTTATCTTCCTTGATAGTATTATGGCCTGCATCGGATCTTCCGCTCCAGCCGCCGAAATCCAGATCGTAAAATACAAATCTCCAGCGTCCGTCGCCATAGCCATCCGTTCCGTCCGGTTCAGTTGATTTCCACATTGACCAGTTCTTGCCCGGCCAGTCCCATTTATTATCTATCCAGGTTTCCACTGCAAAATACTCCAGTACAGACTGCGGATCCACAAGCCTCACGAATTCATCATAAGACTCCTGATCCTTAAGGTCCGAATGAGTATCAAAGAAATCCAGAAGTTCTCTAAAATAATAGTCCTCCGGTTCACCCTCAGGAAGCTCACCCTCATCAAGCTTATAGCCCAGTTTGAGAGCCTCGGCATCACCCTTGTAGAGCACAACATTATCCTTGTCTACGCCGTGAAGCTCTTCAAAATAATCGTCGCTGTAATCCTCCTGAAGTATATAGAGGCCCCAGTATTCTCCGTTCAGATATAAGATACATGGACGTTCCTCTCCGAAGACAGGGTATTCGAAATTCTTCTGTCCGTAGTCCTTTCTCGCATAGAGGCGGAAGCCCTTCTGCAGATCTGATCTTGAATAATTGCCCTGTATCCTTACGCCACAGTTCTGCGAAAATGCAGTGCTTACGCTTCCATCCCCACCTATCTCAAGCATGGTTATACCTGCCAGACGCTCCCAGTCTCTGCCCTTCTGATTATAATTTGCAGGCAGCTTTCTGCTGTCCTCCGGGTCTGCCTTATTTGCAGTCCTGTAATAACCTTCCACCGATTTTGCAAATACATCACCTTTAACATAGATTCCCTTGTCGGATGCGAAAAGATCATCATAGTCCATAGAGAGCGATATGACTGCAAGAGGCTGTCCGGAGGCCTTGCAGCTTTCTGCAAGTCCCTGTATATGCTCTTCCATGGTTCCTATGAAATATACTGCATTTGCTTCCTCGGATATTTCTCCTTCAGCATTCTTAGCCACTGCTCTGACGGTCATGCATTTATCAACATCTTCATCTGCAGGTGGCTGTATGTAACATTCAAATGTCTTCTCAGCCTTCTTGGCATTGCTGTAGTTTGCACAGAAAAGATCTGGAGAAACTGCAGAAACAACATTCGGATCATCCTTCCTGTCACGTATCTGTACAGCCTCTTCGTATTTCACAGCTGTATCACTGCTTGCCGGATCACTTCCGTCCGTGGTATACCATATTTCTTTATAATCCTTGTCATCTGAAGTGATCTCCAGCTTAAACTCATTTTTATATACTCCCGATGCAGCTGAGAAGGTCAATACGCCTGAAGTGTAGGGAATCTTCTCTTCGTTTCCGGTGTTGTTTCCGCCAGATTCAGTTGTATTATCTGTTCCGGTATCACCTGTGTTCCTCTCTCCGCTCTTTCCGCAGGCAGAAAGTGCAAGCGCTGTTATCAGCGCATAAGTCGCAATAGGTTTGATAAATCTTTTCTTTAACATGTCAGCATAACTCCTTTTGATAAATACTTTTATCTTCCATCCATGTTTATTGTTTATAAACCTATCTTATCAGCCCTGTTCCTTCCATCATACCCGCAAAAATACACCATTATTACACTACATGCTTGAAATATAAACACCACCGAATAAACCGGTGGTGTTATCATTGATCATCTTCTGTTTACAATTCAAAGCTGTCGAAGAAATCCTCCTCCGAAGGCTTATTTGCCTCCTTCCATCTGAGGAAGTAAGCCTTCATCTCCGCCTGCTTATCTCCGAGATCTACTATAGTATCAGTGAAGTTATCATCGTTCAGGCATCCAATCTCGACATAGTATTCGTAATACTCCTTCAGATGTCCGAACTCCTCCTTCATCACCTGCCATGCCTCATCAGACTCACAGCCCACAACATGACTCAGCAGATACCCTTTATATCTCTCTTCAACCGCCTCTGTAAGCCCTGCCGGATGCAGCAGTCTAAGAAATGCAGCTCTCGACTTCTTCTTTCTCTTGTTTGTGATAAATACATCCAGTGTACATTCAAGGTCCTCTTCTCCGCAAAGGATCATCTCTGCATGACCTTCTTCATCCGGTTCATCGACGAACTCAAGCAGCCTTCTGTCGAGGCCTTCAAACCACTCCTCTGTACCTGCAGTGCTGCAGTTAAGGAGATGCTCTGTGTTTTTCATATTGTACAGTGAAGCCAGGAGAACTCCGGTATCATCCCTGTCACTCTCAGACATAGAGAGCCACAGCTCATCCGGATTCTTCTTTCTGCTCCTCAGCATGATCTTCTGAAGCCTGTCATCACCAAGGAAAGGTGAATGCCCCATAGCGATCTTCTTTCTCGGAAGTTCAACTGTTGTGAGCATCCTGCAGTATGAAAATGCCCAGTCCGCAAGCTTTCTTATGCTGTCCGGCAGTATCACCGACTTCAGCCTCTTTGCATTCATGAAGGCTTTTTTATCAATCTTCCTTACCGGCAGTCCTGCGATCATCTCAGGAATTATAACCTGCTCATCCTCGCCTGCATATGATGTTATGTTAACCCGATCTTCCTTTATCACATAATAAAGTTCACCCTGTGATGTCTTGATCATTTTATCTGACATATGATCCCTCTATTCTTCTTTATTCTTGTCAGCTGTGTATCATCCACCGAACTCTCTCCGGTAAAATATACTCTTATCATAATACACTCACGATCAGATATCCAGCTCAAGTATTTCTCTCTTAATCGCATCCTGTCTCTCTGTAAGCATCAATGTTTCGCTGGCCTTGGTATAATCCTCCGAACCGAACTGAGCGATAAATCTTGAAGAGTTCTCATTAACTGTAAACTCAGTTACAAGGAGGAGCATCTCATTGCCCTCTTCAAAGGCCTTCTCAACATAATCAAAGAGGTTATGCATCCTGTTCTTTGTATTCTGGACATCCGCTCTCATTTCGCCAACTTCAGCATCATAGCTCTTCTTAACGATGTCAAATGCCTCTCCAGGTTCCTTTACATCCGAACCTGCGGCAACGATCTCCTTCACCATCTTATTTAGCTGGTCACTGATCCTTCTAAGCTTTCTCTTATCCTTATCGGAAAGCGAATTGGCCTTTGCCAGCTTATCCATTCTGTTTTTCTCTGCCTCAGCGCATTTTTCCAGGAAAGAAATAACATCGGAAGCTGCAGTGTATTTTACTGTATTTTCCTTAAGCTGCTTCAGGAGCTTAAGAAGCTCTGAAAGATAATCAGTCTTCTCCATGACATCGCTGATCTCAGCCTCGATCTTATCCATGAGCATACCGAGGACAGAAAGCCTCTCATCAAAGCCTGCCCTCTTACTTCTGGCAAATGCACTTTCCGGCGGATTGCCTCCAAGTATATCATCCAGCCTGTAGTCTCTCTTGTATTTATTATAGAGGTCGTAGTAGGCTGTAAATTCCTTAACGATCTTGTCGTTTCTTATATACTGGCCCACAAGGGTCTCATCAACTGCAAGATCCTTCTCATTGTAGAGACCGAGTATGGTGGAAAGATCCTCCCAGCCTCTGGCTGTTACGTATGAGCGGCCCTTCGTGGTCATTTCCATATGGTAGAAATAATCCTTATGTATCTCCAGGAAGCTTGTTACCTCGCTGCGGACATTATTCTCCTTGGCATAACGCTTCCAGGTATCGTAGTCAGCCTCAACCGTAAGTATCTTAAGTCTGTCCATAGTTACAACGTCAAATTCGCGCACGCTCTTATTATATTCAGGCGGATTTCCGGCAGTAACTATTACCCAGCCGTCAGGCACCCTGTGCTTGCCAAACACCTTATACTGCAGGAACTGGAGCATCGACGGAGCCAGTGTCTCAGATACGCAGTTGATCTCATCAAGGAAGAGTATTCCCTCCTTAACACCTGATTCACGCATTACCGAATAAATCGATGCGATGATCTCACTCATAGTATATTCGGAAACATCATACTCCATGCCCTCGTAACTCTCATGCTTGATGAAAGGAAGTCCCAGCGCAGACTGTCTGGTATGATGAGTCATGGAATATGACACAAGAGCTATTCCAAGCTCTGCTGCGATCTGCTCCATGATGGCCGTCTTACCTATTCCAGGCGCACCCAGGAGAAATATAGGTCTCTGTCTTACGACAGGTATCCTGTATTCGCCCCACTCATCCTTCATAAGATATAAGCCCACGTCATTCTTTATATAATTCTTTGCCTGATTTATATTCATTCTGTTATGCCTCCGTAATCATTCTCACTATCCGTCTATTCGCCTCTTTTGATCAATCCTCAGCCTGTTACGTTGTTTCGTTCTGACTCTGTTCTTCTGCCTGCTTCATAGCCTCAGCCTGACGCTGCTTCTCTTCAAGTCGAAGCATCTCTGCCTCAAGTTCCTCCGGCTGAAGCACTATCTTGTAAGCCCACACAGGCGGTTTCGGTGCATAATCATCCTCAGAAAGGAATGCAAACATCACATCATAGTCTGGCATCTTCTCGGGATAATCACCATAACCATCCGTAAAATATATAAGTCCCTTCAGATTTTCAAACTCGTCCTTCTCTATCAGCTCATCAACGTATTTGAAAACCGGTCTGAAGTCTGTTGTTCCAAAGCCCTTAAGCTTGAAGCTTCTGCAGAATTCTTCAAACTCATCATTATTTGTTATCTTGGTGTCCTGCCTTATCTGGCTGTCACACTGAATGATATGTATATTTACCTCTGTAAAGAAGTTATCCTTGCTCTTAAGTATACTGTAGGTCTTCTTCAGGAAGGTCTGAACGACCGCCCCTTTACACGAAGCCGAGGTATCCAGTGCTATGATAAACTCTCTGACCTTTCTCGAATCCCTGTACTCCAGCGGCTCGATCAACGGCATATTTCCGTACTGCTGCAGACCATAGGTATAATAAATATAATCGAATTCATCATCACTCTGCCTGATATCCTCTCCACTGGTCATGAATCTCTGGAGAAGCTCGGTATAGTCGTATTTTTCTCTTGTGGCATCCGAAAGACTTGCTTCCATCTCTTCATTGGCTATTCCGCCCTTAGAGAAATTCTTAAGGTCCGTCTTGACTCTCTGGCTTATCCTCTGCCACTTTTCAAGCTGTATGCTTATCTCCTGCTTCTTTCTCCAATATATATGCTCGTCCTTATGAAAGAGTACAAACCATCTTATCTTGCCGGCTTCTGATATATCATAGGTACGAAGGTATTTATAAACCTTCTCAGCAGTAATGCCATGGCAGAGCCTCTTGATCGTCCTAAGCTCCTCAACCGCCTCAGCATCTTTCTCTACCTTAAAGGCCGGATTGTCCAGCGAGATTATCGATGCTTCAACCGCTATGTCTGCTGCAAAATCCCAGAGCACCTTATCCAGCTTGTCATAGCTGAAAGGATGGAAAAACAGCAGATGCAGAAGAAGATGCAGGTAGGTCCTTGTCACAAGAGCCGGCTCGGTCTTGTAGGTCTGAAGCACCCACACCGGATCATAGTAAATATACTGCCCGTCCGTTGCCATTCCGCCGCCGGATGTCTCGTTCTTATTCTTAATATCTTTCTTCGGAATGATCTTAGCCTCCGCAAGGGCAATATCAAGAAAACGAAGACTTACGGCTATACGGTCTCTCGCTATATCCATAACCTTCTTCGCAAGCTCTTCGATCTTTATATCTTTTTCACTTTTCTTTTCCGAACCTGCCATAATGTGTTCCTTCAAATAAAGGCGGTGCATTTCTGCACCGCCCGGTCATTCTTCTAATTATTTAGCAGAAGTATTTATAAGCTTTGCAAGTGCCTCAAGACCTTCCTCGGTAAGGTAGAATCCGTCATGAACGTAATCCGGATTATCCTTAACTGCCTTGTTCCAGTCGATGACATTTACATTTTCATTTGCATCTGCAAGCTTCTGGATCGTTTCGTTTACTGACTGCTCGTAGTCACGATTGCTTGCATAAATATTTATCCAATAGATCCTCTTATTCTTACCGATCGCATCGATGAATTCCTGGCCGGTCTCCTGCTCAAACGGACCGTTTGTACCAAGCTCGATAACGACTACATCTCTGAGGTTTCCTGCCTCAGCAAGATCCTTAGCTACGTATGAGCCATCATAAACCTGACGGTTCTGATTTGAGTCGATGTATATTTCCGGCATCTCCTCAAGGATATGATCCTGAGCACCCTCAAGAATGAAATCTCCGATGATGGTAACCTTAGATGAATCAACAGCCTTTGGCGCCTCTGTGGTAGCTTCTGTTGTAGCCTGTGTTGTAGGAGCCTCTGTTGTAGTTGCTTCCGTTGTTGCCTCTGTTGGTGTCTCCTTCTTTTCCTTCTTCTCCTTATCATCTGAAGAAGATGCACTTACGATGAGTCCGATAAATCCAACGATCATAAGTACGCCAAGTACTATGAGTGGAAGGAGTTTAAGAACTGTCTTGGTAACGTCGCCGCCTATATTTGATCTGGCAACGCTCTCCTTGATGCTTGCAACACTGATAAAGTGAACGACCTTATAAAGGATATATGTCAGAGCCAGAATAACTATAGCAAGGATTATCCTTCCAGGAACGTTTACCCAGTCCTTATAAATAAATATATATGTACATGCGATAAAGCTTATGTTGAACTCAAGCCACATCTTGCCAAGTGCTTTGAGGAAGCCCCGGTCAAGAACTGAACCGATCTTAAGATATGTTGCCGTAGCATACCATACCATCACACCCATGGCTACTGTTACTTCTACAACTCCCAGTCTTGAAAGCGCTGTGCTGCCCGTATAGAATATCTCTCCTACCAGCACAAGAACCGAAGCAACAATGAAGATAAACATTCTGTTCCTCTTATAATCCTGAGGAAGTCCGGAATATTTAAGCTTCTTTTTATAAATAAGTGCTGCCAGCATACCGATAAGGTATGGGTAGATATTAATGATCGATTCATTTATAAATATAGATGCGATCGCATCAACCGCGATAACAATGGCAAGGAAGATATTTGATGCCATCGGTCCGCTCTTATCAGCTATTTTGTTCCATATGAAAAACAAAAGTGGAAATACGAGGAAAAATACGGTGAAACCAAGAACAAAATCCATGATCTCGCGGCCTATATGTTTTGTGCAGGCATGCGCAAATATAGTCGACAGACCACAGAAAGCAAAGAGAAGAACAATAACCTCAAGGTAATAGGTCTTGATCCTCTTAATATAGAATTCAGGAACATTGTATCGATCCTTGCGCATCAGACTTACTGCCGTAACAGTAGTTATATATCCAAGAACCACGTAGAACATATTGAAAATAAGTGTTCCACCTTTAAATACGTTCCAGAAAAGCAGCGCGATCAGAGCAACAATGACAGCTATACCCCTAAGGCTGTCCAGTCCTCTGTTCTTTGCAGGCTTTTTTCCGCCCCTCTTAGCCTTGATCTCTTGATTTATATCGGTCGTTTCTACACCGGTTTCATCATTTGTATTGAAAGAATACTGATTATCCATCGTAACCTCCTAACATATGTGCCAAAATACCTTCTTATATCATATAGCAAAACTGCAAAAAATAAAAGTGGAAATTTGCATATTTTGTTAAAACTTTATGAAGAGACCACTATATTTTGCTTTATATGTTCATAAACACAAAAAAAGAGACCGCACTGTGCAAGCAAGCCTGCAGTGCGATCTCTGTTTTATTTATTGTGTGTCTCGTAATCTATTGATAATTACTCGATGATTGAAACAACTGATCCAGAACCAACTGTTCTACCACCCTCACGGATAGCGAATCTAAGTCCCTGCTCCATAGCTACTGGATGGATAAGTTCGATAGTCATCTCTACGTTATCACCAGGCATGCACATTTCTGTACCTGCAGGAAGGTTACAAACACCAGTTACGTCTGTTGTTCTGAAGTAGAACTGTGGACGATAGTTGTTGAAGAAAGGTGTATGACGTCCACCCTCGTCCTTTGTAAGAACGTAAACCTGAGCTGTGAACTTCTTGTGGCATGTTACTGAACCTGGCTTAGCAAGAACCTGTCCCTTTTCAACTTCGTCACGGTTAACACCACGAAGAAGAGCACCGATGTTATCACCAGCACGTGCCTCATCAAGCATCTTTCTGAACATCTCGATACCAGTTACAACTGTCTTCTTAACATCTTCCTTGATACCAAGGATCTCAAGTTCCTCATTAAGGTGAAGTGTACCACGCTCTACTCTACCTGTAGCAACTGTACCACGACCTGTGATTGTGAATACGTCCTCAACAGGCATAAGGAAAGGCTTATCTGTATCTCTTTCTGGAGTTGGGATGTACTCATCAACTGTCTTCATGAGTTCCATTACCTTATCGCCCCACTCGCCGTTTGGATCCTCAAGAGCCTTAAGAGCTGAACCCTGGATGATTGGGCAACCTTCGAAACCATACTCCTCAAGAACTTCTGTAACTTCCATCTCAACGAGCTCGATAAGCTCCGGATCGTCAACCATGTCGCACTTGTTAAGGAATACTACGATATATGGAACGTTAACCTGACGTGCAAGAAGAATGTGCTCCTTTGTCTGAGCCATAACACCGTCTGTAGCAGCTACAACGAGGATAGCGCCGTCCATCTGAGCAGCACCAGTGATCATGTTCTTTACATAGTCAGCATGGCCTGGGCAGTCAACGTGTGCATAGTGTCTGTTGTCTGTCTCATACTCAACGTGAGCTGTAGAGATTGTGATACCTCTTTCTCTCTCTTCTGGAGCCTTATCAATGTTAGCGAAATCAACGGCTGCGTTTCCAGCTACTCTCTCAGAAAGTACCTTTGTAATAGCAGCTGTAAGAGTTGTTTTACCATGGTCTACGTGTCCGATAGTACCAATGTTACAATGTGGCTTTGTTCTTTCGAATTTTGCTTTTGCCATTTTTTAAATTCCTCCTTAAATCTGCCCCCCTCGGGACATTCTTTACAGTCTGAAACATATTATATTAGAAATCCGAAAAAGTTTCAAGATTTTTTATAAATGTTTCTATATATTTCTAGTATATTACTTCTTTGCGTTGAGAACCTTCTCCTGTACTGACTTAGGAGCCTGCTCATACTTCTCAAAGAACATTGAGTAGTTACCACGACCCTGTGTTCTAGAACGAAGGTCTGTAGAATAACCGAACATCTCAGAAAGTGGTACATAAGCCTTTACAAGCTTACCATTACCAACATCTTCCATACCCTCGATCTGTCCACGACGTGAGTTAAGGTCACCGATAACATCACCCATGTAATCAGCCGGCATAGTTACTTCCACCTTCATGATAGGCTCAAGAAGAACAGCATTACCCTTCTGCATAGCTTCCTTGAATGCCATAGAACCGGCAATGTGGAATGCCATTTCAGATGAGTCTACTTCATGGTATGAACCATCATAAACTGTTGCAGAAACACCGAGTACAGGGAATCCAGCAAGGATACCTGCCTGAGCAGCTTCTTCGATACCTTCACCGATAGCTGGGATGTATTCCTTAGGGATACTACCACCAACAACGGTAGACTCAAACTTGAATGTTTCTTCGCCGTTTGGATCCATTGGCTCGAACTTAACCTTACAATGTCCGTACTGACCACGTCCACCTGACTGCTTAGCATACTTAGAATCAACATCAACAGGCTTTGTAAATGTCTCCTTGTAAGCAACCTGAGGTGCACCAACGTTAGCCTCTACCTTGAACTCCCTCAAGAGTCTATCCACGATGATCTCAAGATGGAGCTCGCCCATTCCGGCGATGATTGTCTGACCTGTTTCCTGATCTGTATGTGTTCTGAATGTAGGATCCTCTTCAGCAAGCTTTGAAAGTGCTGTAGCAAGCTTATCCTGACCATCCTTTGTCTTAGGCTCGATAGCGAGCTCGATAACAGGCTCAGGGAATACCATTGACTCAAGGATAACCGGATGCTGATCATCACAGATTGTATCACCTGTAGTTGTATTCTTAAGACCAACAACTGCTGCGATATCTCCTGAGTAAACAGTCTCGATATCTGTACGGTCATTAGCGTGCATCTGAACGATACGTCCAACACGCTCTTTGTGATTCTTTGTAGCGTTAAGTACATAAGAACCCTTATTTAACTTACCAGAGTAAACTCTGATGAATGCAAGCTTTCCAACGAATGGGTCAGCAACGATCTTGAATGCAAGTGCTGCGAATGGCTCAGTGTCAGAAGACTTCTTGATTACTTCATTTCCGTCAAGGTCAACACCCTTGATATCAGGGATGTCAACTGGAGATGGCATATACTCTATAACGGCATCGATAAGCTTCTGGATACCCTTGTTCTGATGTGCGGAACCGCAGCATACAGGAACAACTCTTGACTTCTCACCCTCTGCTGTATCGATAGCTGCACATGTACCCTTACGGAGAGCAGCTTTAAGCTCATCAACTGAAGGTGTCTCACCCTCAAGATAAGCCATCATGAGGTCATCATCAAGCTCGCAGCATGATTCAACAAGCTTCTCATGCCATTCCTCAGCGAGATCCTTGTAATCATCACGGATATCTACTATAGAAATGTCCTTACCCTCATGATCATTATAGAGGTACTCCTTCATCTCAAAGAGGTCGATGATTCCTTCGAAATAATCCTCTTTTCCGATCGGAAGGTTTATAACGATTGGCTTCTTGCCAAGTCTTGTTTTGATCTCTTCTACTGTATTGTAGAAGTTTGCACCAAGGATATCCATCTTGTTAACGAATGCCATTCTTGGTACGTGATATGTATCAGCCTGACGCCATACGTTCTCAGACTGTGGCTCAACTCCGCCCTTTGCATCAAATACACCAACAGCACCATCAAGTACGCGGAGTGAACGCTCAACTTCTACTGTGAAGTCAACGTGACCCGGAGTATCGATGATATTGATACGATGCTCAAGAGCTCCGGCCTTCGGCTTAGTCTGCTCCTGAAGTGTCCAATGGCAGGTTGTAGCGGCTGATGTGATAGTGATACCTCTTTCCTGCTCCTGTTCCATCCAGTCCATGGTAGCAGTACCTTCGTAGGTCTCACCGATCTTATGATTTACACCGGTGTAGTAAAGAATTCTCTCTGTAAGAGTTGTCTTACCGGCATCAATATGTGCCATAATACCGATGTTACGAGTTCTATCGAGTGGATATTCTCTTCCAGCCAAGGCTTTTTCCTCCTTGTTAATATTATAAACAATATATCCGGGCAGTTTCCTGCCCGATGACTAAAATCGAGATTAGAATCTGTAATGAGCAAATGCCTTGTTTGCCTCTGCCATTCTGTGCATTTCTTCTTTTCTCTTAACTGATGCACCTGTGTTGTTTGATGCATCGATAAGCTCTGCAGCAAGTCTCTCTTCCATTGTCTTCTCAGTTCTGTTACGTGAGAAATTTGTTATCCAACGAAGTCCGAGAGCCTGTCTTCTGTCAGGTCTAACGTCGATAGGTACCTGATATGTAGCACCACCGATACGTCTAGCCTTAACTTCGAGAAGAGGCATAACGTTGTTCATTGCTGCTTCGAATACTTCAACAGGCTCCTTGCCTGTCTGCTCTTTGATACGGTCAAATGCGCCGTAAACTATCTTCTGAGCAACACCCTTCTTGCCATCTAACATGATGTTGTTGATAAGGCGTGTTACTACCTTGTTATTGTAAATAGGATCCGCTAAAACGTCCCTCTTTACGACATGTCCCTTACGTGGCACGGTTCTTCCCTCCTTAATAATAATTAATTCTTAGGTACTCACATTCATTCTGCATCCTGACCATAGCTGCCTGTACCTTATGGGCTATAGTCCTTTTCGTGCGATGACTCTGAACGTGTTCGTGCTGTATATGGCAAAGATAAATGAAAATCATGCCTAACCAGCACTTAACAGAAAAACTGTAAATATGGATTACTTAGCATCCTTAGGACGCTTAGCACCATACTTTGAACGTGCCTGACGTCTCTTAGCAACACCTGCTGTATCAAGAGTACCACGAATAATGTGATATCTTGTACCAGGAAGGTCCTTTACTCTACCACCACGGATAAGAACAACGCTGTGCTCCTGAAGGTTGTGACCTTCACCCGGGATGTAGCTGGTTACTTCGATACCGTTTGAGAGACGTACTCTCGCGATCTTACGAAGAGCTGAGTTAGGCTTCTTAGGTGTAGCTGTCTTAACTGCTGTACAAACACCTCTCTTCTGTGGAGAGCTTGCATCTATTGGCTTCTTCTTGAGTGAGTTAAAGCTTCTCTGAAGAGCTGGTGCAGTAGACTTCTTAACAGCTGTCTGTCTTCCTTTTCTTACTAACTGGTTAAATGTAGGCATGTTTTCACCTCCTTATCTCTTAAATGATGATTACAGATGCAGTATTTGAAAGTCAAATACGCATGCTTTGATATTATATATTTTCGCCTGCTGTGTGTCAAGAGTTAATTTTACAACCTGCATGGCTTGCATAGCTCGCATCATCTTACTGCCGCAAAACCCACATCCGCCACATACAGAAGTATCATTATTATACCGGACACCCTTCCGATCATCTTCTTCTTTATAACGATAAGGTATACAAATATACTTAAAAGAATAAGTATGATCATATCATATATTGACGCAAGATTTACGGTGACAGGACTTATCACAGATGAGATACCGAGGATGAACATCAGGTTAAATATATTGGAACCGACAACATTTCCGACCGCCATTGCTGTCTCTCCCTTTCCGGCCGCAACGATGGATGTTACTAGCTCAGGAAGTGATGTTCCGACTGCTACTATAGTAAGACCGATAAGTGTTTCGGACATTCCCGCCGCTTTTGCTATCGCCTTTGCGCCTCCGACAACGCATTCTCCTCCGCCTATTATCATAGCTATTCCGATGATGATTATAATAACGCATTTTCCGGTTGACATTGGCTTTGACTCATCACCGGTATCCGGATTCTTCCTTGCATCCTTTATCAGGGCAATTATGTAAACTATAAAGACTATAATAAGCGCCGCACCTATAAGACGTGTAACAGTGCCTGCATCATCCAGCATTGGTGAAACAGTATTTTTTACGTTTTCTGCGCCGGTAGTACCGGATGCCTTTTTTTCATACGGATGAAATATTTTTCCGGATGTCAGTGTCTTAAATCCCGATGCGACCAGGACAAATACGGTCGTAACTATCGAAACCGGAAAATCTCTTTTTAATATCGACTTTTCCACAGGTACATTGTGAATGACCGCACAAACGCCGAGAACCATTAGCAGGTTAAATATATTTGACCCGACAACGTTACTTAGAGCTATTTCATTCGAGCCCTTGATCGCAGCGACAGTACTGACCGCAAGCTCAGGTGCGCTTGTCCCCAGCGCAACGATCGTAAGTCCTATTATACCTCCCGGCACCTTGTAATTTTTTGCAATTCCGGCACTTCCGTCTACAAAGATATCAGCTCCTTTAATAAGAAGTAAAAACCCGGCTGCAAGTATCATTATATCAAGTAATATATTCATTTCATTTTCTCCTTTGATCACTGATGGCGTTTCCTGTCATTCCCGTCAGTTTCACTGTTCTTTTCATTTTGCTCTTTATCTTCTTTATCTTCATCATCGCTGATGCCGTGATCCACAACTATACCGATCACAAACAAAGCTACTGCTATTCCCACACCTATAATACTGATTATCAGATCTGACATTTACATATCCTCTTTTCTGCTAGAATTTATTTTGTTCATATAACGACCAAATGACATGATATCGGCTTCTTTTTTACTGAATCTCAAAAATTGCAGCACTTCAAAAAGCCATGTATCAGAATATACATGACACAGAAAAAAGCCGATAAAGTAATTTAGTATCAGCTGTTTATTTAATTATCTTTAAATCAGGATTATGTAAACTGAGCAGCCTTTTTACCATCGGAATCTTCTATAAATCCGACGATAATACTTCCGCAATGAAATACAGACAAATTTGCGTAAACTTTATCAGAATCATATTCTGACATAGTTATATCCGCTGTATCGGAGATTTTTACATTGAACAGATTTTTACAGGTTCTTTTATTATTGGAAACACTTCTGTTTTTTGATGTTCCGGCAGCGATCCGGAGCATAGCAGATGCCGAACCGTTACGGCTCAGAAGTTCTGCCGTACATGCATCATCATCAGTTTCAAAGTAATCACAGAACACAGCCGCAGAGACCGGAAAGCCTGCATTGTTCCCGGCAAAAAACTCTTCGCTGACAGAATCAGTCATAGATGCGAAGGAGTAAAATATGAATAAAAATATCAGCGATATGCATCCCATAATTAATCCTTTATAAAAGCTGTGCGGTCTTACAACCGCACAGCCAGAAATTACTCTTATATTACTTTTATATAACTAATATAACGACCGGTCTTTTAAGCTCCGGTAAGCCTTATCACTCCTCGTCAGAAGTATCAGCTTCATCCTCAGCCTATTCCTCCGTATCATCAGTTACGTCGGTTACAGCTTCTTCATCTGCAGCAGTATCAACAGCGTCCTCTGTTACCGCATCCTGATCCTCTGAAGCATTGAGAAGTTCTTCAGCCTCATCCAGATCAGATTCCTGAACGCCCTGAACATCATTCAGATATTCTGTATCAAGACTAACTGAACGGTAACGCTTCATGCCTGTACCAGCAGGGATGAGCTTACCAAGAAGAACGTTCTCCTTAAGTCCGATAAGTGGATCTTCCTTACCCTTGATAGCTGCATCAGTAAGAACTCTTGTTGTCTCCTGGAATGAAGCTGCAGAAAGGAAGCTGCTTGTTGCAAGAGAAGCCTTTGTGATACCGAGGAGTACCTGCTTAGCCTCAACCGGTCTCTTTCCTTCTTCAATGAGCTTTTCATTCCTCTCATTAACATCAAGGACATCAACAAGTGAGCCAGGAAGGAAATCAGAATCTCCGTTATCCTCTACTCTTACCTTCTTCAGCATCTGACGAACGATGATCTCGATATGCTTATCGTTGATATCAACACCCTGGAGACGATAAACCTTCTGAACTTCTCTGATCATATAATTCTGAACCGCATCAACACCCTTGATCTTAAGGATATCATGTGGATTTACAGAACCTTCTGTAAGCTCGTCACCGGCCTCAAGAACCTGTCCGTCACGAACCTTGATACGTGAACCGTAAGGGATGAGGTATGCCTTAGACTCGCCTGTTTCATCATTTGTAATGATAACTTCCTTCTTCTTGCCTTCCTTATAAGTAACCTTACCGCCGAACTCTGCAATGATTGCAAGTCCCTTTGGCTTACGAGCCTCGAAAAGCTCTTCTACTCTAGGAAGACCCTGTGTGATATCGCCACCGGCAACACCACCAGTATGGAAGGTTCTCATTGTAAGCTGTGTACCAGGCTCACCGATTGACTGAGCTGCGATGATACCAACAGCCTCACCAACCTGAACTGCCTGTCCTGTAGCCATGTTAGCGCCGTAGCACTTAGCACAGATACCAAGATGTGATTTACATGTAAGGATAGATCTGATCTTCAGCTTAGCATCTCTTCTTACAAGTCCTGTCTCAGGATCTGTGTATGGACGACAATCCTTAGGATCAAGATCTCCTTCAGGCTCAACACCTTCCTTGATGATCCTTTCAGCACGCTTAGGAGTGATCATATGATTCTTCTTAACGATCATCTCGCCATCCTTAGTAAATACTGAAACAGCTGTGTAACGACCTGTGATTCTGTCCTGGAAGCTCTCTACTATTTCGTCTACGCCTTCAACGAATGCCTGAACATAGATGCCCGGCTTCTCATCCTTGTCTGCGCAGCAGTCTGTCTCACGGATGATAAGATCCTGTGAAACGTCTACAAGACGTCTTGTGAGGTAACCAGAGTCGGCTGTACGAAGAGCTGTATCTGAAAGACCCTTACGAGCACCGTGTGCAGAGATGAAATACTCGAGTACGTCAAGACCTTCACGGAAGTTTGACTTAATAGGAAGTTCGATAGCCTTACCTGTTGTATCAGCCATAAGACCACGCATACCTGTAAGCTGCTTGATCTGCTGATCAGAACCACGGGCTCCGGAATCAGCCATCATGTAAATATTATTGTATTTGTCAAGTCCATCAAGAAGGGCTTTCTTAAGATCGTTATCTGCCTTATCCCACACTCTGATGGTAGCATTGTATCTCTCCTCTTCTGTGAGGAAGCCCTTGTTGAACATTTCAGCGATGTTATCAACGACATCCTGTGCCTTGTTAAGGATATCAGGCTTAGATTCAGGAACGGTCATGTCTGCTACGGAAACAGTGATACCACTGAGTGTAGAATACTTGTAACCGATTGCCTTAACCTTATCAAGAACCTCAGCTGTCATGGTCGCACCATGAGTATTGATACATTTATCAAGGATCTTCTTGAGCTGCTTCTTACCAACGTGGAAGTTAACTTCAGGAAGATTTGCATTCTCAGGGATAGATCTGTCAACAAATCCAAGATCCTGAGGAATGATCTCGTTGAAGAGAAGCTTTCCGAGTGTGGTGCGAACCATACTCTTAACCTCTGTTCCGTCAGCAAGTGTTGCCTTTCTCTGAACAAATATCTTCTGCTGAAGAGTGATCTCCTTGTTCTCAAATGCAAGAAGTGCTGCGTTCATATCCTTAAAGTAATGACCTACAACGTCATGTACTCTACAAGTGATATCCTTGAAGAATCTTGTATTATCCTTAGTCTGCTTCTTGATAACTCTTATTCTTACAATATCTGTAAGACGAAGTCTCTTCTCTCTGTCAGGAAGCTTAACTGCCTCGATAACTGCTTCAACGTTTGCATTCTCATCATCAAGAAGGAACTCTCCCTTGATCTCACTCTCGTCAGCCTTAGTTTCCTTAAATCTATCGTTTGTAAGGTAGTAAATACCAAGTACCATATCCTGTGAAGGAACGGAAACAACACCACCGTCTGAAGGCTTAAGGAGGTTGTTAGGTGAAAGCAGAAGGAATCTGCACTCAGCCTGTGCCTCAACCGACAGAGGAAGGTGAACAGCCATCTGGTCTCCATCGAAGTCGGCGTTGAACGCTGTACATACGAGTGGATGAAGCTTGATAGCCTTACCTTCTACAAGGATAGGCTCAAATGCCTGAATACCAAGTCTGTGAAGTGTCGGGGCACGGTTAAGCATAACCGGATGCTCCTTAATGACATCCTCAAGGATGTCCCAAACCTGTGGCTCGAGTCTCTCAACCATCTTCTTGGCTGCCTTGATATTGTTAGCGATGCCCTTTGCTGTAAGCTCCTTCATAACGAAAGGCTTGAAGAGCTCGATAGCCATCTCCTTAGGGAGACCGCACTGATAGATCTTAAGTTCAGGACCAACGACGATAACCGAACGACCGGAATAGTCAACACGCTTACCGAGAAGGTTCTGACGGAAACGTCCCTGCTTACCTTTAAGCATATCTGACAGAGACTTAAGTGCTCTGTTACCAGGACCTGTTACAGGTCTTCCACGACGTCCGTTATCTATAAGTGCATCTACTGCTTCCTGAAGCATTCTCTTCTCGTTTCTGACAATGATGTCAGGAGCTGAGAGCTCAAGAAGTCTCTTAAGTCTGTTGTTTCTGTTGATGATCCTTCTGTAAAGATCATTAAGGTCAGAGGTTGCAAATCTGCCACCATCAAGCTGTACCATAGGTCTGATATCAGGTGGGATTACAGGAACAACGTCCATGATCATCCATGATGGCTTATTCTTTGAGTTCTTGAATGCCTCGATAACCTCAAGCTTCTTGATGATCTTAGCCTTCTTCTGGCCTGTTGAAGTCTCAAGCTCTTCCTGAAGAGCCTCGCCCTCAGCATCAAGATCTATTGACTCAAGAAGTATTTTGATAGCCTCAGCACCCATTCCTACCTTGAATGAGCCAACGCCATACTGCTCAACCTTAGCCTTGTATTCTGTCTCTGTAAGTACGTCCTTAACGTGAAGGTCTGTATTTCCCGGATCAAGTACGATATATGAAGCAAAGTAGAGAACTCTCTCGAGGATCCTTGGTGAAAGGTCAAGAAGGAGTCCCATTCTGCTTGGAATACCCTTGAAATACCAGATATGTGATACAGGAGCTGCGAGTTCGATATGACCCATACGCTCACGTCTTACTGATGATTTTGTTACTTCAACGCCGCAGCGGTCGCAGACGATACCCTTGAAACGGATCTTCTTATACTTACCGCAGTGGCATTCCCAATCCTTGCTAGGTCCGAATATTCTCTCGCAGAAGAGACCGTCCTTTTCAGGCTTGAGAGTTCTATAGTTAATGGTTTCAGGCTTCTTAACCTCGCCATGAGACCATTCTCTGATCTTCTCAGGAGATGCAAGTCCAATTCTAATTTTGTCAAAATTTATAGGCTGTTCCTGCTCTATAATATTTTCATTCGCTGCCATCTTACCATTCTCCTCTCATTAAAAATCGCTGTCATCTGAAAAATCATCAGAATAATCGCCTTCATAGTCATCGCTATAATCATCGGTGTAATCATCCGAAAGTGATGTAAGCTCTCCTTCTTCGTCTACTCCGCTGTAGCCCTGTGACTCAAGATCCTCGCCGAACTTCTCATCGCCTTCAAGGAACTTTCTTGTATTCTGATCGTAATCAACAGATTCACCAAGCTCAACCTCTACATCATCATCTGTAAGTACTCTTACATCCAGACCGAGTGACTGGAATTCCTTAAGGAGTACCTTGAATGATTCAGGGATACCAGGCTCAGGAATATTGTCGCCCTTGATGATAGCTTCGTATGTCTTAACACGTCCTGTTACGTCATCGGACTTAACAGTAAGGATCTCCTGCAGTGTATAAGAAGCACCATAAGCCTCAAGAGCCCAAACTTCCATCTCTCCGAAACGCTGTCCACCGAACTGCGCTTTACCACCGAGAGGCTGCTGTGTAACGAGTGAGTAAGGACCGGTTGAACGAGCATGGATCTTATCATCAACAAGGTGATGAAGTTTAAGATAATGCATGTATCCGATTGAAATAGGTGCAGGGAACTCCTCACCTGTACGTCCGTCACGAAGTGTTACCTTACCGGTCTCATCGATAGGAACGCCCTTCCACTCTTCTCTGTGATCTCTGTTATCATAGAGATACTGCATAACCTCAGGATCAACAGCGTCCTTATATTTAGCCTCGAAATCTTCCCATTCTGTATTTACGTAATCGTTAGCCATCACGAGTGTTGCTCTGATGTCCTTCTCGTTAGCACCGTCAAATATAGGTGTAGATACCTTGAAGCCAAGTACCTGTGCAGCAAGACCGAAGTGAAGCTCGAGCACCTGACCGATATTCATACGTGAAGGAACGCCGAGAGGATTAAGCACGATATCAAGTGGACGTCCGTTTGGAAGGAATGGCATATCCTCTACAGGAAGCACTCTTGAAACGACACCCTTGTTACCATGACGGCCGGCCATCTTATCGCCGACTGAAATCTTTCTCTTCTGAGCGATATATACTCTGACTGATTTATTTACTCCAGGAGGAAGCTCATCGCCGTTCTCCCTTGTAAATACCTTTGTATCCATAACAACGCCGTATGCACCGTGAGGAACTCTGAGGGATGTATCCCTAACCTCTCTTGCCTTCTCACCAAAGATAGCTCTGAGAAGTCTCTCCTCTGCTGTAAGCTCTGTCTCTCCCTTAGGAGTAACCTTACCTACAAGGATGTCACCGGCACGAACCTCAGCACCGATACGGATGATACCGTTCTCATCAAGATCCTTAAGAGCATCCTGAGAAAGACCTGCAAGGTCTCTTGTGATCTCCTCGGCACCAAGCTTTGTATCACGAGCCTCTGCTTCATACTCTTCAATATGAACTGAGGTGTAAACATCTTCCTTAACGAGTCTCTCTGAAAGAAGTACCGCATCCTCGTAGTTATAACCTTCCCAGGTCATGAAACCGATAAGCGGGTTCTTACCAAGAGCAAGCTCTCCATTATATGTTGAAGCACCGTCTGCGATAACCTCACCCTTCTTAACCTTCTCGCCTGTTACAACGATCGGATGCTGGTTCATGCAGTTACCCTGGTTACTTCTTGCAAACTTAATTACATTGTATTCATCAAGTGTTCCATCCTCGTCAGCCTTAACGATGATCTTCTCGCTTGAAGAAAGCTCAACAACACCGTCACGCTTACATACGATGCAGACACCTGAGTCAACAGCCGCCTTAGCCTCCATGCCTGTACCGATGACAGGTGAATCCGTTCTAAGAAGCGGAACCGCCTGACGCTGCATGTTCGATCCCATGAGGGCACGGTTAGCATCATCGTTCTGAAGGAAAGGTACCATTGATGTAGCAACAGAGAAAACCATACGAGGTGATACGTCCATGAGGTCGATCTCACTCTTAGCAAACTCTGCAGTCTCTTCTCTGAAACGTCCTGCTACGTTATTTCTTACGAAATGTCCGTCAGCATCAAGCTGCTCGGAAGCCTGTGCAACATGGTAGTTATCTTCCTCATCAGCTGTAAGGTAAACAACTTCTTCTGTAACAACAGGGTTCTCAGGATCTGTCTTATCTACTACACGATAAGGAGCCTCGATGAAACCATACTCATTGATCCTTGCAAATGTTGCAAGTGAGTTGATAAGACCGATGTTAGGACCTTCAGGTGTCTCGATAGGACACATTCTTCCGTAATGTGTATAGTGTACGTCTCGAACCTCGAATCCGGCTCTGTCTCGTGAAAGACCACCAGGACCAAGTGCTGAAAGACGTCTCTTATGTGTAAGCTCAGAAAGCGGGTTATTCTGATCCATGAACTGTGAAAGCTGTGATGAACCGAAGAACTCCTTAACTGCAGCTGTAACCGGCTTAATATTTATAAGTGATTGAGGTGAAATAGTTTCAATATCCTGAGTTGTCATACGCTCTCTGACAACTCTCTCAAGTCTTGAAAGACCTATACGATACTGATTCTGGAGAAGTTCTCCAACAGATCTGATACGTCTGTTTCCGAGGTGGTCGATATCATCATCACTACCAACACCGTACTCAAGGTGCATATTATAATTAATAGAAGCAAGTATATCTTCCTTTGTAATATGCTTTGGAACAAGATCGTTTACTGCTGCCCTGATAGCTTCCTTAAGTTCATCTGCGTCGTCATATTCCTCAAGAAGTCTCTTAAGTGCAGGATAGTATACATACTCACTGATACCAACCTCAGCAGGATCAAAATCAACGTACTCACGAAGATCTACAGCCATATTTGAAAGAACCTTAACGTTCTTCTCCTCTGTCTGTACAACTACATATGGTACTGCTGCATTCTGGATAGCCTTAGCTGCCTCGCGGCTTACGATCTCACCGGCAGAGAAAAGCAGCTCACCTGTTGTCGGATCGATTACATCCTCTGCGAGGATAAATCCGTCAATACGGTTAGCAAGTGCAAGCTTCTTATTAAACTTATATCTTCCGACCTTAGCCAGATCATATCTTCTTACATCGAAGAACATACTGTTGATAAGGCTTTCTGCACTTTCAACAGCGAGAGGTTCACCCGGTCTGATCTTCTTATAGAGCTCAAGGAGACCTTCCTCGTAGCTTCTTGATGGATCCTTCTCAAATGAAGCAAGGAGCTTTGGCTCTTCGCCGAAAAGCTCAAGTATTTCTTCATTTGTTCCTATGCCAAGCGAACGAATGAATACTGTGATAGGAACCTTTCTGGTCCTGTCCACACGTACATAGAATACATCATTAGAATCTGTTTCATACTCAAGCCATGCACCTCTGTTAGGAATTACCTGGCTGGAATAAAGTGTTTTACCGATCTTATCGTGACCGATTGCGAAATATATACCAGGAGAACGAACTAACTGGCTTACGATAACACGCTCAGCTCCATTGATGACAAATGTACCTGTCTCAGTCATAAGCGGAAGGTCACCCATGAATATCTCATGCTGGCTGATCTCTTCTGTCTCCTGATTATTGAGGCGGACTTTTACCTTGAGCGGAGCTGCATATGTAGCATCTCTCTCCTTGCATTCTTCAATAGTGTACTTGATATCATCTCTGCATAACTGGAAATCAACGAACTCCAGACTGAGCTGTCCGGTGAAATCAGTTATAGGAGAAATATCGTCAAAAGCTTCTCTTAGCCCTTCGGTAAGGAACCATTCGTACGAGCTGACCTGAACCTCTATAAGGTTAGGCATGTCAATAACTTCCTTCTTGCTGGAATATCCCATTCTCTGGCTTCTTCCCGACTTGATAGGATGCATTCTGTACTTATTCATCGACGCATTCACCCCTTGAATTATTTTTGTGTCTCACAGGCTTAATAGGCTATAAACCCATAATAACCCATAATGACAGATGATAATGATAACATTAAATATCAAGAGTGTCAATCACTAATTTTAAAAATTTTGTGAATTTTAAAACGCATCCTATCAGAGCTGAGATTTATATATAAAAAATACTTTCCTGCATTTGTTAAAGCTTTGTTTAAACAAGCTTCTTCGATTCTTCGACTGCGGCAATCACTCTGTCGCACCACTCATCGAATTCAGGATCTTCTACCTGGCACTCCGGATGGGACAGTACATGATCAAGAGCAATCCTTACACCCTGGTCGAATCTTACGGTCGTCTTCATATCAGGCACCGCTCTCTTCAGCTTCCTGTTATCAAATACAACCGAAACCGCCTTGTCGCCGATCAGGCTTCCTTCGAAATCAAAGCCGTATTTATCCCCTACTGCACTGAGATATTCAGAAGAAATATGATATGCGCTCAGCTTAACGCCGAGAGCATCTGCTATGGTCTGATATATCTGATCCCAGGTAAGCACTTCGTCACCTGTTATCTGGAAAGCCTCGCCTATTGCATGGCGGTTGCCCATAAGCCCTGTATAACCGATTGCAAAGTCCTTATTGAAGGTTACTGTCCAGAGAGAAGAACCGTCGCCCTGAATGATGACAGGCTTACCCTCCTGCATTCTCTTGATAACCTGGAAGAAGCCCTTCTTGCCATGAACTCCGAGAGGCACATTTCTCTCATCATAAGTATGGCTTGGCCTTACTATCGTAACAGGGAAACCTTCCTCCCTGTATTTCTTCATAAGAAACTCCTCGCTGGCGATCTTATTTCTGGAATACTCCCAGTGTGGATTGGCCAGAGTCGTTCCTTCTGTGATAACATAGCTTGCTGCAGGCTTATGATAAGCCGATGCAGAGCTTATATAGATATACTGATTTGTCTTTCCTTTAAAGAGTCTGTAATCGCGCTCCACCTGCTCTACAGTAAAGCCGATAAACTCACTGACCGTATCAAAATACATTCCGTCCAGAAGCTTTGCAACTTCTTCTTCATTATTGATATCAGCCTTTATCTGATGTACACCCTCCGGAACGACCTCGCTGCGATTGCCGCGATTAAGAAGCCAGACCTCCCATCCAAGCTCCTCAGCCAGCCTCTTAACGATCGCCGTACTTATAGTTCCTGTTCCTCCGATAAATAACGCCTTCATACACTAGCCCTCCTCTTTCTTTTAAAAAATATATTTTCGTCTTCACGCAGTTTCGGTAAAAGTATCTTGAAAAATGCGGTTGAGTTCATTATCAGAGCTCCGATCCATGCACTCGTCTCTGCAAAAGCCGCTGCAGTTATTCCTATCTTATCCATAAAAAGTGTGATAACTGCTATCCTAAGCACCATTTCCAGCGCACCTGACCACATCGGTATTACAGGGTACCCCATTCCCTGAACACCGCTTCTGAATACAAACAGGAAATCAACTGCTATTATTGAAACTCCGCAAACCGGAATAAAGCTGCACGCAAGCCTTACCGCCTCATCGCCCTTAAGCAGTATCCTTGCAAGGAACTCCGGCATAAATACCATTACAGAGCCCAGCACCAGATATGCCACAAGCGCTATCGAAAGACATACCTTAAGTCCGTCCTTGATCCTGCCGTACTCTCTCGCACCGTAATTCTGGCTGGTATATGCACTCATGGCATTTCCTGCGGTGCTGGCCGGATTCATGAACAGGTTCAGGTATTTACTGCAGGCAGAATAAGCAGTTGTATATGCAACACCATATCCATTGATGAAATACTGAACGACCATACAGCCAACCGCTGTGATGGAGTTCATAAATGCATTCGGAAGACCGTTTCTGAAAAGCTCGATATAAACCTTCTTCTCATTCTGAAAGTCTTCCCTGTGAAGCTTTATCATTTCGATCTGTCTGATCCTTCTTATACAAACAGTTGCAGATATGATCTGCGAGATGATCGTTGCGATAGCAGCACCCTCAACGCCCATACCGAGCCCGAAGATAAATAAGCTGTCCAGTGCAAGGTTGATAACTGATGATGTGATTATCGCACGAAGCGGTGTCCTGCTGTCTCCGAGAGCTCTGAGGATCGCCGCACTGATATTGTAAGCGATCGAAGTAACAAGTCCTCCAAATATGATATAGCCGTATTTCAGACAGTTGGCCATCAGCTTCTCATCTGTTCTGAGGAGCCTTAAAGCATTCGGCAGGAATATGATACTGATCGTTGTAAGAAATACAGCCATAACTACTGCAAGCTGTATCGTACCGGCTATCCTGTGTCTCAGTTCCTCAACCTTCTTCGCGCCAAAACTCTGGGCAATCAGCACGCCGAAGCCGTTTGCCAGTCCGAAGGAGAAGCCTACTATAAGAAAAAACAGCGAGCTCATATTTCCTACAGACGCAAAAGCATCGTCGCCAAGACCCTTGCCGACTATCAATACGTCCACAAAGTTATAGACCTGCTGTAACAGACTTGTGAAAAACAGTGGGATGTAAAATCTTATTATGTGTTTTGCAGGATTTCCCTGGGTAAAATCGATTATCTTCTTATCTTCCATAATTCTTGTCTTCCTTTTAAGTTTTATCCTTTTCTCTCAACTCTTTATAATCGTTCCCCGTTATTACTTTTAACCATCTTCAAATGTTAGTCGGATTATAGTCAAAACATTTTTTTATTTTTATCAAAACTATATTTATTTTTATAAAATTATGGTGTGATTATCTATTTTGTAGTATTATGGGAATATACACAGTATTTGCAGGATATTTGCGAGGTTTTTTATGGATACAGGCAAGGAATTAATATACAGATTATATATACAAAGAGAGGAAGCCTTCGTCAGGACAGACATCCGAAGCGAGTTTTCGAGATATGATGATATCAGAAACGGAAATGTCGAAAAGGTGAAGGAAAACTTCAAGGAAATAAAGAAGGATTTCTTCAAAGGTAAGGGTACTCTCTCAAAGAACCCTCTCCGAAACACCATCTATCACTTTGTTGTTGCTATCGGTGTCGTATCACGTATCTGTATCAAAGCAGGCATGCCTCACGATGAGGCCTACACCATCAGCGACATCTACATCCAGGCTGCCGACGAATGTAAGACCATCGACTCGGTGATCGACCTTCTTGAGCAGGCCCAGATCGACTTCGCCACAAGGATGCGCAAGATCTATAAAAACAACAAATACTCCATCTACGTCCGCCATGCAATAGACTATATCTATGACCATCTGCATGAGCAGATCACCTTAGAGTGCCTTGCCGAGAACGAAAATCTCAGCCCGAGCTATTTTTCAAAGCTCTTCGCCCGCGAGATCGGCACACCTGTCAAATCATACATATTATCTATAAAGATAAATACTGCCAAGAATATGCTCAGAGAGTCCAAATACTCCATATCCGATATAGCCTTCTCTCTCGGCTTTTCTTCGCAGAGCGCTTTTACTGCCGCTTACAAAAAACTGACCGGTAAAACACCGGCCAGATTTCGTAAAGAACTGGATTATATCGATCCGATGTGAAATTCCTTTTTTAACGGATCCGATATGAAATCAATAAATTCTTCTTTGGTTATAGGTTTCGAGAAATAGAAGCCCTGCAGGTAATCAACCTGAAGCTTCTTAAGAAGCTTTATATGGTCTACAGTCTCAACACCTTCAACCAATATCTTCTTTTTCATCTGCTGTATCATCCTGATGGTATTTTCAAGGATGACCATGCCAAGCTCGCTCTTCTCTGCTCCCCAGAGTATACTCTTGTCGATCTTGACAACATCCAGGTCAAGTGAAAATACAGCACTCATATTTGAATAACCCGTTCCGTAATCATCCATAGAGAACATGAAGCCTTCATCCTTCAGTCTCTCAATGATCTTGCTGAGCGTCTCGTAGTCACTCGCCGCGATGGTCTCGGTTATCTCAAAATTTATAAGCTTTTTATCAATGCCGTTTCTTTCAACTATCTCATCTATCGTCTCAACAAATCTCGGTCTCATACACTGGATAACAGAAAGATTGACATTTATATGGTCGATATTGTATTTTTGCGGAATGCCTGTTCCGAGAAATCTGCATACCTCCTCAAGAACAAAATCATCAATATCATCTATCAGTCCGCTCTGCTCTGCTATCGGTATAAACTCATCCGGATAAAGGCTTCCAAGCTTTTTATCAAAGAGACGTACAAGTGCCTCCGCTCCGTGAAGCTCACCATCTATACGGAAGGTTGGCTGGTAATAAACCTCGTAGCTGTTTTCCGCAAAGCCTCTTGATATCGCATCCTCTACCGCACGTCTTCTCATGATGAAATTCAGATCCTCATCCTTAAGAAGATTCTTCTCATTATCATCCAGCGCAGGACTGTCAAGCATATAGAACATCTCCGAGGCGGACTTGATCTGATTCGGGATATCAGCGACCATGACCGTTGAATTGAAGAGAACGCTGAAATCTTTATAATCCCACGGTTCCTCAAACCTTGCCGCGATCTCCTCCGCCAGCTTGTCTACACTCTCCTTGTCCTTATCATAGAGAGTCATTACGAAGGTATTTTTCTCCGAAACATAAATATGATAACGCTTGACGTGGGATGTCAGATAGCCGGAGATGATATCTGCTATTGTATTTGTCTCACCATTCCCTATGAGTCTGTCGATAAGGTCGTAATTATTGAGTTTCAGGATGATAAGGTTGAGCTTTCTGTTATGCCTGAAGCTGCTGCCGATATCCAGATTCAAAGCCGCTCTGTTGTAGAAGCCCATTCCGAAGTCAATTCTGTCGTCCTCGTTTTCAACCGAAAGCATAACGCCGGTGAAACCGACTGCCTCAAAGAGAACCTCAACCTTCAGATTCTTATCAAGAAGCTGCATGAAAACGCCTACTGCAACCAGGATAAAGAGAAATACCATGGCAGGCTTCCTCTTGCCTGAAATAAACTTCCACGATGTTCTGAAAACTGCAAAGGCAAGAACGAAATACAGCAGCGCCGCAAGATATATAAATATCTCGCCCCACTGACGCTGGAACTTAAGATCACTGTCTACTTTATAAACCAGATGAGTTAATGGATTGGTCAGAGCCATAAGCTCTGTAAGAATAAACGGCATGAATATAAGCTTTGCTTTCAAGCTCGACATACGATTGGATACAAAGCTCACATTACATACATAGTAAAAGAACAACGGACAGAGAGCTGTATGCGTAACAAAATAAGCATACCTGCTCACCTGCGTGATCGTAAATGAAATATCCGAACGGGTCACGTCATCGCCATAAGCACCCGAAATGATACCATTGATGGCGTTGATAGAAAGTATGCACAGAATGGCTACAAATATCTTATTATGCGTTTTATCGGTACGTTTCTGGATAAATGTATAGATCAGATTGACTATACAGATAAGAAGCGCAGAACACGATACCCCCAAAGCAAAAGAATTATCGAACATTTCTACCCCCAAACCAAGAAAAACGACACTGTTCGAACCACTTTCAGAATATCAGATTTTGCGCTTTTTTTCAAGATTTTCCGCCCTTAGCGGGCACTTTTTTCAGGTGTCTTTCGCAGCTTTTTACTCACAATATAAAAACATATGACATGCGCCGCGATCGTGATGATCCATGAAACCGGATAGGTAATATAGATGTAGAACGGCCTATGGAAACGAGCCATCTTAAAGAAGGTCTTCAGCCATACTATCCTGAGACCGCAGGCTCCGATAAGTGAGACTATCATCGGCATGACAGAATAACCCATGCCTCTTATCGAACCCACCATTACATCCATGATGCCGCAGAAATAATAGGTTCCGCAGACAACCAGGATTCTTTCAAAGCCCTTATTTATAACATCCTGCTTCGGATAATAAATATGCAGCAGCTGGTGTCCAAAGAGAACCATCAGCCCGCCAAGAACCATTCCTGTGATGACAACCAGTATAAGTCCGTCTTTCAGTATCTTTCCTACTCTCTCGTATCTTCCCGCCCCCATATTCTGGCTTGTAAAGGAAAGCGTAGCCTGATACAGGGCATTCATTGATACATATACGAAGCCCTCCAGATTCTGTGCAGCAGAATTACCCGCAAGAACAGTTGAGCCGAACTTGTTTATGGATGACTGTATAACAACATTCGAAAGTGAGAACAGCGATCCCTGAAGTCCCGCCGGCAGACCTATCCTGAGTATCCTCAGAAGGGAATCACCATCTATCCCGAGCTGCTTCGGGTTCACTCTGATATCGCTCTCTTCTTTCATAAGGCATATCATGATAAGTGTTGCCGAGATCACCTGCGATATAACCGTCGCCCAGGCAACACCGGCTACATCCATCTTGTAGACGATAACGAAAAGCAGGTTGAAGAGCACATTTATAACACCTGCTATCGACAGAAAGTAAAGTGGCCTCCTGGTATCTCCCACCGCTCTCAGTATCGCACTTCCGAAGTTATAGACCATCATGGCCGGAAGTCCGACAAAATATATTTTCAGGTAGGTTGTCGCAAGGCCGATTACCTCCTTTGGCGCATTCATTATAACAAGAATATCCTTTGCAAAAAGGATACCGAATATCATAAGAAATACACCGCCGATAAGCGATATGACTATAGAAGTATGAACGAGCTTATTCGTATGCTCCTTATCTCTTGCACCTATCGCCTTGGCTATCAGTACATTCGAACCCACACTCAGTCCTATAAAAAGGTTGGTCATAAGGTTGATAAGTGCACCGTTCGAGCCTACCGCAGCAAGAGAATGCTTTCCGGCAAACTGTCCGACCACAACCGTGTCCGCAGCATTAAACAGAAGCTGAAGCACGCTTGAACACATCAGTGGAAATGCAAACATGATCATCTTCTTCATGATAGGACCATTTGTCATATCGATATTTAATTTTTTACTTCTGTTTTCTCTCATAGCCAAAATCAATAATATTCAAGTCAGGTATATATTCAAGGTATTCTTCCTGGTGCGAAGTAATGAGAAGTATGCCATCCTTAGTCTTTTCTGTGATGTATTCTGCGCACTTCTTTGCATTTCCCGCATCAAGCCCGGTAAAAGGTTCATCCAGAAGATAAATACCCCTGCCAGCCATGCAGGCCCGGACTATACTTACTCTTCTCTTCATTCCGCCCGAAAGCTCGGCAGCCGGTTTATCAATATCCTCTGCATCAAGAAGCTTCTTCAGTTCACTTCTTATCATCTCTGTACTAACTTCAGGATTCGTGATCCTTATATTGGTCACTGCGCTCTCCTCTTCGCAAAGCCTGTCCTCCTGAAATACAGCACTTATTTTTATATTCCTGATCGTTTTTTTGTAATCCTTATAATTCTTTTCACACGAACGACCTTCAGTCGTCCCATCCTTCTGACCGGCATTCCCATGTCCGGCCGTTTTGCCGTCACCATCCGGGCAGATCATGATCATCCCCTCATCAGGTTCCTCAAGTCCCATAATGAGTCTGAGAAGCGTTGTCTTGCCCGCACCGGAAGCACCCTTCACCAGATATCTTCCACCGGTCTTAAACTCAGCAGAAAGCCCCTCAAGAACCCTTTCCCCATTATATACTTTTGTCAGCTTTTGTATTTTTATTACCATAGAGTAAACCCGCCAGCAGCTTAAACAGCTTCTCCGAAACAACAGAAACAAGTATGATCATTACCGTCCAGGCAAATAACCTGTCGGTCGCAAGAAATATCTTTGAACGATAAAGGCCGTTTCCCATAGTGAGAAGCGGCTGTCCTATTACCTCTGCCGCCGCACCGCTTCGCCAGCCCATTCCGACTGCAAGCTGTACAGCGCTCATGATCGCCGGCCTGAGTGCCGGCATATAGATGTATTTCACCTTATGGAACGGTTTCATCTTAAATACAGCTGCCATTTCCAGCTGCTTCTTATCAGTCCCCTTAAGTCCCTCCAGTATCGAAAGGTAAAATATAGGAAACGTGATAAGCGCCGAAATGATAAGTGAAAGATGTTCATTTCCGCACCATAGTAGTATTATCACAACAAAGCTCACTACCGGGATGGATTTGATCACCTTTACGAAGGGTGAGAGCATCTCTCGCACGATAGAAAAGCCGCCCGAAAGACAGGCCAGTATGACACCGCTCACGCAGCCGAGTATTATACCACCCGTGATATTCAGGAAGGAGTTCTTCAGCGACAGCCAGAAATCCTTCTCTCCCGCCATCTCTGCAAGTGCCTTCACTGTTTCATAGGGCCCGGCCATCAGTATGGGATTATCGATCATAAGTGATACACACTCCCACACTGCAAGCCAGAATATTATGATTATTATCGTCTTAATACTCTTTTTCATAGAGCCTCTTTCTCTGGTCTAAACGCATCGATCACTGCCTGCATCAGTGTTTTACGTCAATATCGGACCGATGGTCTGGTCATTTATTTTGAATAATAGAAGTCATCTCCCGGAAGCTTTCCGCCAACTGATTCAGGCGCCATATTATAAAGCACTGTAAGGTAATCAGAAATAGCTGTCTTCATGTCTGCTCCGTCAACATAGGTTATATTGCAGTTAGGGATCGCAAGCTTGACGATCTCTGCCTTCTCTACTATCCCCAGCTCTGCAACCTTTTCAGCTGTAGCATCAAGATTCTCTGTTGCAGCCGCCGCACTTGCCTTATGCTCATCCATGAAGAGCTTAACTGCATCCTCATGCTCCTTAAGGAAATCAGTACGAACAACTGTAACACCTGTTACGAAAGAATTTACGCCTGAAAGCCTGTTCCACTCCTCTGTAAGAGAAAATGCAACGCTGAGCTTATCATTCTTCTTTGTAGCTGCTGTAACAAACGGCTGTGGAAGTATAGCTATCATATTGGGATCCTCACTAAGGAGCGCAGCAGCCTCTGTAGCCTCAGAAACAAATATCACTTCACAATCCTTAACACCTGCTGTCTCAAGAAGGTATCTCAGAACATATTCAGGAGTTGTTCCCTGTCCCATAGAGATAACAGAATGACCTGCAAGATCCTCAACGGAAGTGATGCTTCCGTCTCCTGTTACGCAGTAAAGAACACCAAGTGTATTTATATCAATGACAGTAACCTTACCCTCTGTCTTATTGTAGAGGATAGATGCTGCATTTGCAGGTATCAGTGCAATATCAATATCTCCTGAAACAAGAGCGCCTGTAATCTCGTCAGCCTGAGCTGCGATCTTGAAGGTGTATTTTCCTGAAGTTGTTCCCTCGTCAGACTTTGCCATCATATCAACGAGACCGATAGATGTAGGTCCCTTAAGCGAACCGACTCTGACTGTCACGTCCGACTTCACCTCTGTATCTTCTTCGGCCTTCTCTTCAGTCTTCTCATCCTTATTCTCATCCTTCTTCTTGCCACATCCGGCAACTGCGAGCATAAGGATAAATACCATAACGCATACAACCAATCTGGTTAATTTCTTCATTTTAAGCTTCCTTCTTTCTGCTTTACTTTTTGATACATTCTATTACTTATTTCAGATAACTGCAAGTAGCATTAAAATATATGTGGAAATAAAAAACGGGCATATATCACTTAGGATACATACCCGCAGTAATGACTTATAGTTAAAACTACTTAAGAGTAATCTTAGCTCCCTCAGCCTCAAGCTTAGCCTTCATATCATCAGCCTCTGCCTTAGATGCGCCTTCCTTAAGTACCTTTGGTGCGCCCTCAACAGCGTCCTTAGCTTCCTTAAGTCCGAGACCTGTAAGTTCACGAACAACCTTGATAACCTTGATCTTGTTTGGACCTACATCTGTAAGCTCAACGTCGAATGAATCCTTCTCCTCAGCTGGAGCTGCGCCTGCTGCAGGACCTGCAACTACAACACCTGCTGCTGCAGAAACACCATACTTCTCCTCGATTGCCTTTACAAGATCGTTTAACTCAAGAACTGATAATTTATCAATCTCTGCTACGAATTCTTCAATAGTCATTTTTTTATCCTCCGATTTAAATTAATTGTTTCGGGTCATCTGCCCGTATTTCTGATTGTTTTAGGCTCTAATTAAGCCTCTGCCTTCTGCTCTGCAACCTGATTGATAACACGAGCAAGATTTGCGATTGGTGACTGTAAGCTTCCAAGAAGTCTTGAAAGAAGTACCTCTCTTGATGGGATCTGAGAAATTGCCTGGATACCATTCGCATCATAGTATGTACCTTCAACAACACCAGACTTAAGCTCAAGCTTGCTTGCTGTCTTAGCAAAATCAGCTATTACTCTTGCAGGAGCTGTTGCATCCTTCTTAGATACTACGATAGCTGTAGGACCTTCGAGATCCTTTGACAGGCTTTCGAACTCTGTTCCTTCGATTGCACGCTTGATAAGTGTATTCTTGTATACCTTATATGTGATATCTTCTGCTCTGAGGTTCTTACGAAGCTTCGTATCCTGCTCAACAGTAAGACCGAGGTAATCAACAAGTACAACTGATGCAGCGCCATCGATAGTAGCCTTGATCTCGTCAACAATAGGTGCTTTAATATCAACCTTTGCCATATCTTTCGCTTCCTCCTTATTAGAATAATAATGACTGCGCGAAAAAGAAAAATCCCATACATACCGTATGGGATAAAAAATTCATAATTGATCAAAGTCAAAAACGATTCTTTCCTCGGCAGGGGAGTCAAACTCATTACGCCTTGCGGCACCTGCTGTCTACGGCAGTTCATCGTTTGCTAGGTTAACACGGATGAACTGCCGTTGTCAAGAACTTTTTTATTCAGGTTTATTATTATCGATAGTTCTCTTCAGAGCTGCAAGCTCTTCTTCGATATTCTTAATTCTTGAAGGACTGATATCAGCTGCCACTGCACCCTGATCCTCTCCTTCTTTTGCCTCAGCCTTTTTCTCAGCTGCCTTCTGTTCCTTCTTCTCACCGAAGAGAACTGAAGCAACGATTCCGCCACCGCCGAAGATCATAACAAGGATAAGTATCCAGTCAAACATTGTCATTCTGTCAAGCCAGAATGTTGTATTCATTATGATCGCTGCAAGTATGAGCAGTACAGAAAAAGCTGTAAATATCTTGGATGCAAGATTTCCACCGGTTCCGAACATCCATACAACACCGATGATGAACGGTACTATGACGAGACCTGATGGAAAACTGAAATTACCTATTGTAAATCTTCCCCAGCCGCCCCAGCCGGCAGGACCAACATGGACTCTGTTGAATAATATGAAAAGTCCAACTATCATAAGCGCCAGTCCAGCAAAGAATCTGGTTAAAGTATTTTTATCATTATTCATAGTATCGCCCTCCTTTAACTCTCAATAACACAAAGTTAAATCTTATAACCTTCAATTGGAGTCTTTACAAATCCTTCCGCAATCATAATACATTATTTAAGTATAAACATCAATAGCTTTTCAGTTGACAGGTCCGCTACTATTATTTGCACAACTCAAAAAGATCCCCCGGACCACTGATCGCTCAGCAGTTCGGGGGATCAATTACATTAATTTTTAGTTCTTCCTGCTTTTTCTCTTCTTTATCATCAGATAATTCAATGCAAGTGCTGAATCGATCATAATAAATAAAGCAAGTAGTATCTGTGTGTTATCACCGGTCTGAGCAGAAGAATCTGTATTTGATCCGGTTGTATTTCCCGTGTCAGCTGTATCTGTATCAACGTCAATCTTTGCATCCTTAGAGGTATCATCCTTTGAATCATCCTCTTCTGCAGCCAGTACGGTAAACTCGATATCCAGATCATCAGCATCATCAAACATGAGTGTAAGCACATGCTTTCCGGCCTCAAGTGTTTCAAGATATTCAGGATCGATCTCGATTATTACACTGCCCTTCTTGGTTTTGTAATATTTCTTTGCTATCTCCTTGCCGCTGCATTTAAGTCCTATGAAATGATTTATAGTGTCATCATCATTCTTGCTGCCCTTGGCTCTGACTATAAGAGTCTTACCACTTCCCTTAGTCCACTCAGCATCACTTTCATATGATGTGTATTCCTTATCATCTTCATCGATTGCTTCAAATACAGCCACAAGACTTATAGGCTCGGTAATCTTAATTGTGATCTCCTCGTCTTCAGAATAATCCTCAAACGTAGAATCTTCCAGAGTTTCACCCTCTTCTATTATTACTTTCTGCCACTTAACAAAACTGCTTCCTTCGTCAGCCTTTGCAGTCAGAATGAAGGTATCAGCCATTCCCTGTATAGCACTGAGAATAATCGAATCATCATATTCATCATCCTTCTCTTCACCTTCATAAGCATAATTTACTTTGCCGGTGCCTATTGTATTTACTCTCGCAAATGCAGTCCATACTGCAGTGAGTTTTGTGTCTTTCTCGATAGCTGAAGAAAAATCAAATGAATTTATTTTATCATTTTCAAAATCATATAAGTTTTCCAAAGTCGGGTCGATGAACCATCCAATGAAAGTTAATTTACCTTTTGTAGGTTCTTCCGGCTCTTCCGCCTTACCGCCCTTATCTATAACCTGAGAATCAACTTCAGAGCCACCATTGGAATCAAATGTAACCGTAACAGAAGCACTGACAGTTACTGTTACTACAGCCGCCTTACTGTCATTATAGTTTTCATTTCCAACAGCCTTATACCATACATAGTAGGTTCCGGCTTCAGTCTTTGCAGGAATTGCTTTGTCCCATCCACTAGTCGGCTCCGTCTTCTCATCTGAGCCGAGCGCGTACTGCATCCCCTCACCTGTTGCTGTGCCTGTAACAGTCACCAACGGTTTCTCAGTACCATCACGTAGGCGATTATTAGCAGTTACAGTAGCCGGTACGGCAGTTCCCTTAGTGATTGTAACTGTTACTTCTTCGATTGTCTCTTGGCAGTTGTCAGTTTCAGCCGCCGTTACTATTACATATGCTATACCATCCGCAGGAACTTTTTTTATAGTTAGTGCACCGGTCTTAGCATCAACGCCTATATAATCCTCACTGCCTTCTTTTACAGCGTAGCTGATCGCTCCATCTCCATCAGTAGTTGCGCTCACGCTCACTTTCTTGTCAGTGTCACCGTAGGCTGCCGTCACATCGGAAGCAGTAATGTTTTGTAGGATTTTTTCATTATTTTTAACTTCAAAAGTCGTATTTTGGTCACAGGAAAAATAATAATCATCACCGGAATAGTTGGCGGATAATATATAATTCCCCGCCGGTACAGAAGTTATATCCATTTCTGCTAATCCCTCTGCGAGCTCCTTGCTAGCATTATAATTGTTATTTGGATTATTTTTATCTTCAATAATAAAAAGCACATAACCCGTAGCATTTATTGCAGTTTTACCCTCTTCCAAAAGCTCAGCAGTTACATAAACGCTGGCCGTATTATTTCCATCACTTTCCTGTCCAACCTCCAATGTCATATTTAACCATTGTTTATCATCTTCTGCACAAACTGTGAAAGCCATGCAGAATGTCATCAGAAAACTGCAAAGCATAAGCCTTGTGATTCTTGTTAAATTCCTTCTGTTAAACAAAAATCTAAACATAGTCACCTCCTTAACTTTCTCCCTTCCTCTTCGGTTTTGTATAAACCGATCATATACCAAAAACATACGAGATTATTATATCATAATGCGATATTATCATCAATAATTTTGTCCATTTTTTAACTTATTCTTAGGCTTATTTGAGCTTATCTTTTTCACTTATAAATACACTTATAATGCACTTATACCGAGGCTGCATTACCTTTACATGCAGCTTCAAATAGGTTATACTATTTATGTTAAAAACACGTCAAAAAGGTTAAAAGGATAGAGAGGTCAGAGACCTATGAGGGGACTCATAATCATTCCCGCTTATAATGAAGAAAAAAACATATTGCAGGTGGCCCGGCGTGTCAGCGAAAACCCCGCCGGATTTGACTATGTGGTTATAAACGACTGTTCTACGGATAATACTCTGAAATTGTGCCAGCGCGAGGGCATCCCCGTACTTAACCTGCCTGTGAATCTCGGAATAGGCGGCGCGGTCCAGACCGGCTATCGCTACGCTCTCTCTGAGGGCTATGACTTGGCCATACAGATGGATGGAGACGGCCAGCACGATGCATCCTTTCTTCCTGATATGGTAAAAGCACTTAAGGAAAAGGATGCCGATATGGTAATAGGCTCCCGTTTTATAAAAAAAGAGGGGTACCAATCCTCAGCTGTACGCAGAGTCGGTATAAGGTATTTTTCAAACCTTATACGTTTGTATACCGGAAAGAGGATATACGATCCCACCTCCGGCTTCAGACTTATCAACAGACGTCTTATACGGCTGTTTGCTGCTGATTATCCTACAGACTACCCTGAACCTGAAAGCCTTACTCACATACTTAAGGCGGGCTGCCGGGTACTTGAGGTTCCCGTACAGATGAACGAACGCGCTGACGGTACCTCATCTATCAGAGGTTTTAAATCTATATATTATATGCTGAAGGTATCTACTGCTATCACTGTCCAGATGCTGGGAGGTAAGCACAATTTGGTGTCGCAAAGCGACGAGTTGCAGGAGTTGAGGCAGACTGATTGATCTGCCTGTTTCTTTTTCGAGGATGATAAAATGAGCATAAGACTCAAAACATTTTTATTGATAATATGGATAGCCGCTCTCTTCATCATGCTGTTCATGATGAAAAAGAAGCGCTCGAATATCAGGTACATACTGCCTTGGCTTTTCCTGGATCTGATCATGTGTGTATTAACGATCTTCCCGGGAATACTCACTCATCTCTGCTCGGTTGTCGGAATCAAGACACCAAGCAATATGATGTTCTTCTTTGGTATGTTGTTTCTGATAATGATCATTTTCTCCATGGTTCTTACCATTGCAAAGCTGAACGAGGAGGTCAGGGATCTGTCCCAACGGCTGGCACTATTCGAGGGAACCAAACAAGATACTGTAAGCGATAATTCCAAAGAGGATGCTGTTGGCACCAACCTCTCATCACAGAATGATGGTACAGAAAGCACTGGAAAATAAACCACATATACTCCAAGAATATACATTAATCCATACGGACAGGAACAATGACTGAAAAAGGAACAAAAAAAACACTACCGGCAAAGCATAAACCTACCGGTGATTCAAAAGCAGATAAGGGATTTAAACTGAGCGTCGTGGTCCCTTGCTATAAAGTAGAAAAGTATCTCCCGCGCTGTCTGGACTCACTCCTTTCCCAGAGTCTTACAGAGCTTGAGATCGTATGCATAAATGACGGTTCTCCGGACAACTGCCTATCCATATTAAAAACTTACAAGGAAAAATACGGTGAACGAATAGTCATCATAGACAAACAGAACGAGGGTGTATGGAAGGCCAGACTGGACGGCATACAAGCCTCTCACGGAGAATACATCGGATTTCTGGACTCTGACGACTATGTTAAGCCGGGCTATGCAAAAAAGTTGTATGAACTGGCGTATAAATTTGATGCCGATATTGCCTGCTGCGGATATGACAGGATCGATGAACCAACCGGAAAGCTTTACTCCCGAGAGATGACACGTTTTAAATACAGAAGTTTTGATATACAAAAGAATCCAGGCCTGCTGCTTGAGGTAAATACAGCGCCCTGGAACAAGATATTCAGAGCTTCTCTTTTGAAGGGTATGCAAAGTCTTGACCACATACCTCCGGCACTTGACGATATGATGTTTGCTCAGCTTATTTACCTGAATGCCGGACTCATCACTTTTATCCCGGATCCGCTGATTTGCTACATGGTCAGGAGTGACTCGATAATCAACAATATTAATCCATCTCTCGTTCCGGATATTTACAGATCCATGAAGGAGCTGAGAAGTGTTTTTGTACGCCGAAACAGAAAACTCCTGCCCTATCTGGATGCGCTTGCCTTTCTGCACCTCGGTATTTCCTTGATGTACAGACTCTACCGCCCGGGAAAGAAGGATTTTTATAGACTGCTCTCTCGTAACACCATGGTGCTGGACAGAGCTTTCCCATTATGGAGACGTAACAGATATATAAAGCTTCGTTACACACTTTCGCACAAGGGAAGCAATCTGAAACTGCTGACAGTGAGGTTTTTTTATGCCATAAGACTCTTCCCCGCATTTTTATTTATATACACTGCAATGATCAAATATCTGAAGATAGATATGAAATGGTAGTTTTATGAAGACATTTATGAAAAACAAGAAGCGCGTTATAATACCTGCACTACTCATATTAATAGCTTTTATATCCATATTTTTCAGACTGAGGTTACACAACAACGCCAAAGGTCTTGCAGACGGATACTATATGGATGTCGAGACCGGTACTCCATATCTGACAGAGATGGATTCTTATTATCATCTCCGAATGACACGTGATATATCAGAAAATGGTCATCCGGGCAACACTGAAAAAGATGGTGAACACTGGGATTCCATGAGCTATGCTCCCGATGGAAGGGACGTTGCTACCTACAGACCCCTCTTGGCATATATAGCCATCGGAGTACATCGTATCGCCTCCCTTTTTGGTGATATCACACTTGAGCAGGTCGCTTACTGGCTGAATATGTTTTTGTCAGCCCTTGTTATCATACCTATTTTTCTACTGACCAGTAAAATGTGCGGTATTCTGGGTGGAATAGTGGCTGCTGTCCTTTCCACCCTGAACTATGGCTATTTTATCCATACAATACCGGGATTCTATGATACAGACGGTGTCATAGCCTGGGTATCCTGCCTCTTTTTCTATTTTGCCATCAATTTTGTAAACAGCATAGAAGAAAAAAAGCGAAACCGTATCATACTGAACGGAGCCGGTCTGGCTGCCAGCTTCTGGATGCTCTATTCCAGCTGGTATGTTTACTATATGTTCGCTGTTATTTTTGTGGTGGCACTGGTAGCTTTCACTATCTTTCGACACAAGGATGACGGAGCTCGTCGTCCTCTATACCCACTCTACATGGCTGGCGTGATCATCCTGCTTATCTTCTTACTGGAGCCGAATCTCATCGGACGTATCAGCCACCTGTTAAAAAATGTATTTGTCAGAAAAGGCAGTCTGTTCCCTAGTGTCTTCGTATCCATAGCAGAGATGCGCACTCCTTCTCTCTGGGCCGGTGGCCTTTCCGGACTGTTTCAGATGAAGGTACTTACTGATAAAAACATCGGAATTATCAACGGCGTAGGAGGTATCGTTCCTTTCCTGGCCGCATTTGTCATGTGCGGGCTTTTCGTCAGAAAGGCCATAAAGCGAGAAGCAGAAATACAGCATTTTCTGCTGATCATCTGGCTTGCCGTAACACTTTTTCTTGCTTTCAAGGGCTGGCGTTTCATCATGCTCTTTGCCCTGCCGGTATCAATCCTGGCAGGCAATCTCACAGGATGGATATGCTCTCTCATGGACAAGAGAAAGATGATGGACCGGACCGTATACAAGGCCATGCTGATCCTTCTCATGCTCTTCCCTTCTCTCTACGGCGTATTCAGATCCTCAAAGGATTCCGTTCCGTCAGCCAACTCGCAGATGGGCCAGGTCATGTCCGCAATCAGGGAAAATACCCCGGAGGATACAATACTGATATCCTGGTGGGATTACGGTTACTTCTTTGAAGAGAAAGCACAGCGTCGGGCTCTCTTTGATGGTGGAAGCCAAAGCGATAGCAGATCCTACTGGGTTGCCAAGGCTCTTGCATCCTCTGATGAAAAACTCTCCGCAAATATATTCAGGATGCTCTCCGGCAGCGGCGACAAGGCCTGTGATAGAATGCTTGAGGTATTCGGTGAAAACGAAAACACATTGATCCTGATGGAAAATACTCTCTCCACAGATAAAGAATATGCCGGTACGTTACTGGCGCAGGCAGGAGCTGACGATGAAACACGTTCTGAACTTCTTGACCTGCTTTTCCCTGAAAACCTGCCAACCATTAATTGTATCATACCTCCTGAGATGTCAAGAATATCCAGATGGTTTGCAACCTTTGGCAAGCAGATGGGAAGCGACACATTTGATGACACGGAGTATTCTGTCGCATTGGATCGATTGATCATGACTTCTCCAAAAGATGGCACGAACGTATACAAAACTAACTATGGATTCAATCTTATAATCAACAAGTCCGGCGATTCTTATGAAGCATTCACCTCTCAATCTGTTGAAAAGAGCTCACAGCCTCTCCCGATCACCGGAGTTATTGTTATAAATTCTAAAGGTTACACAGCCTCACGAAACAATGAATCGACCGATTCCGATAAAACTCTTGGCTGGACAGTTATCATCGAGGATACCGGAAGCCAATCTATCATCTCATTAGTTACAAACAGAATGGCAGATTCCACCTTTGGAAAAATGTTTTATTGTCATGGTATCGGGCTCTCCGACTTTACTTATGAACCGGAACTGTCCAACACAGTTCAAGTGTTCAAACTGGGTTCCGACGAATAGACTCAGACACATCGATCATGACATCTTAACAGCCACGCTCACTATTTACCGTTTCAATATTCAACATTTAATGCTAAGGATCTACGGTTATGAAACTTAAAGAAAATTCTCTTGTAAAAAACTCTGCTTACAGCGTTTTCTACAGCCTGTTGAACAGTATTTTTCCGTTTATCATTTATATGTACGTGGCGCGTATCCTCATGCCGGACAATCTCGGCCAGGTTGCCTCCGCCCAAAACAACACACGGTATTTTACCATGATCCTGTTCTACGGGGTTTCGGCATACGGTGTTAAGATGATCGCGCAATCACGAAAAGACAGTAATACCCTGTCCCGGACCTTCTCCGAGATTGCACTCCTCAACGCTGTCCTTAGTCTTCTATGTGTTTTTATCTACCTTTCCATGGTGCTTGCAGTACCACATTTCAGAACGCAGGTAATCCTGTATCTGATCACCGGTCTGGATATCCTGTTAAATATTTTCAATGTGGACTGGCTGTTCCAGGGACTTGAAAAATACGCCTACATCGCAAAACGCGGTCTGTTCGTCAAGCTCATCACACTCACAGCGATCCTTCTGTTTGTCAAGGACAGCGGTGATCTCCTAATCTATGCAGCGATCAGCGTCTTCTCTATTTCAGGCAACTACGTACTAAACCTGCTCTTTTTGCATTCCCTGAGGTGCGAAAAAGGCCTCACTATTTTCGCTGATCCGGGTGATACTGCTTCAAACAGCATCAGGAAACATCTTCGTCATATCATGATTCTGTGCATTGCAGGAATCGCTGTTGAGATCTACTCTCTTGCCGATATCACCATGTTGGATCTGATGTGTGACTCTTCTTCCACCGGTTATTACAACCTGTCCGCCAGATCCATCTCTGCTCTTAGGAGCGTAACCTTTGCTGTGTCCGCCGTATTTCTGCCAAGAATGAGTATATTATACGAAAACGGTGACAAGGAATCATTCCGCACTTTTGTGAATAAAGGCATGGGTGTGGTTCTCGGTGTGTCACTCCCTGTTTCAATCGGATTTTTCCTTGTAGCCGAAGATGCTACAAGGCTGTTTTTTGGTGAGGCCTTCATGCCTTCTGTTTCCACTTCTATGATTCTGGCTTTCTCGGTGATCGCATCAACCCTCAGCAACTATATCGGACTTCAGGTACTTGTCACCTCAAACAAAAAGAAGATCACTACGATCTCCAACATCTGCGGTGCAGTGACCAACATTATACTCAATCTGTTTTTGATCCCTATCTATGCACAAAACGGTGCAGCCATAGCATCGCTTGTCACCTGCTTTATAGTTACTCTGGTTCAGATCATTCTGTCCCGGAAATACATTCGTTTCTCTTTTCCACTCATAAAGCCTCTGCTGTCCTGCGCAGCCATGGCAGGAGGTGTGAGTCTGGTTCATATGAATGTGAGCGGTCGTGAACTGAGGCTCACCCTCTCCGTTCTTATAGGTGCCCTTCTGTACCTTTGCATCTACTTCGGTCTCACAAAGCTGGGCAACCATTTCCGTAAGCTTTTCAGGCCGGGTAAAGGCGTATACACCACCATGTTCGAGCAGTACCGTCTGAGTGACGCAGACATATTACTTCTGCATCATGATCTGATGAAGATTTTCCTCACCTTTAAGGATATCTGTGACGAGAATAATCTTCGCTATATGATGTGGGGTGGAAATCTTCTGGGAACCATCCGCCACAAAGGTTTCATCCCTTGGGACGATGATATCGATTTACTGATTACCAGAGAAGACTACGACCGGTTCGTAGAAATCTTTACCACCCGGCAAAAGGCCGGCGAGCTGGCAGACTACCTCCTTTCTGATCCTCTTCGTTCAGAAGAATACTATTTCAAGATTCCAAAGCTTTTCCTGAAAAATACGGATTACACCTCGATCAATTATATGGGAAATCCCCGTTACAATATGATTGGTATTGATATATTTATTCTGGAAAAAGTTCCTGCAAATCGAGTAACTCGTGAGTTGAGACGCTGCATTTACAATTTTGCTTTTTATGCTTCTGCCCTTTGTCTCGACTATATCTATCCGTCACCGGTGATCATGCAGGCGTGCAAGGAGAATAAGGAACTCGCCTCATTTTATAGATTCCGAAGACGTTTGGGCTCGCTCTTCTCACATATCGGCGGCATGAAGTTTTATATGAAGCTCTGTGACCGCATTGCACACTATAAAGGCAAATCGACTTATGGCATAGTACTGTCAGATACGATGCAGAAGGTCATCTCGGATGATGAGTTTGCCCAGGAATGTTATGGCGAGTACTCAGGTCATACTGTCCGCATCCCAAAGTATTATGACCGATACCTGAAAATCATGTATGGTGATTATATGGCGCTCCCGAAGGAAGAAGACCGTGAGATCCATGTTGCATACAGTTTTCATCCTGAGGGTTCTGACAGACAAAACTAAGGAGCGCTTTGTATAAAAAAATATGGTGTGGTCGCAAATTGCGACCACACCTTTTTAGTTTTAATTGTTTCTCTTACCTCTTCTCTTTCGAAGGATTACATAGTTCAGTGCAAGTGCTGCATCGATCATGATAAGGAAAGCAAGAAGTGGCTGTGCCTTATCGCCTGTTTTAGCTGCAGAATCGTTCTTAGGTTCGTTCGCTTTATCAGTGGTTGTATCGTTATTTGTTGCACTACCATCTACATCAACCTTCGCATCCTTAGCCTTCTCATCTGTTGATGTATCCTTTGAAGACTCATCTTTTGAATCTCCGTCAGATGATTTCTTGGAATCATCAATATCATCTTCAGCGGCCAGTACAGTAAACTCTATATTTAAGTCATCCGCATCATCAAACATAAGTGTGAGTACATGCTTTCCAACTTCAAGAGTCTCGAGATATTCAGGGGCAAGTTCGATCTTTACACTGCCCTTCTTAGCTGTGTAATATTTATTTGCTATCTCCTTGCCATCGCCCTTGAGTCCGATGAAATGCTCTATAGTATACTCATCTCTTACGCTTCCTTTTGCGCCTGCCTTAAAGACTTTATCACTGCCCTTGGTCCACTCAGAATCACTTTCATATGATACGTATTTCTTACCTTTCAGTGCCTTGATCATTGCTTCCGTATCCGTAAGTTTTTTCAGAGCTTCATCACTAATCAATGCTTTCTGGTCATCGGTAAGCTTGTCATACGCATCCCTTGCAGCCTTAACAGCCTCTTCATCCTCTAACGTGATGTCGTCGTCATCCTTAAGAGCCTCTATCTCCTCTTCTACAAGTTTTGCTGCATTTTCGTCATCAATAGCTTTTACGAGCGCCTTGGCATCCTCTAATTCAGCCAGAATTTCTTTAATCTTCTCAGCTATTTCCTCTGCCGTGACATTCGGATCCTTGGCAAAATCTTTCGCTTTATCAATTGCCTCCTTAAGATCATCCGCGACATCCTCGTAGTCATCATCGTCGGAAATACTATCCAAATAATCCTCTGCTTCTTTTATGGTCTTATTCAATTCGGTCTTATCTGCTTCAGAGATTGTAACGTCCGCACTTCCGGTAAAATCGTTGTAATTGCCGTCGCTGTCAGTCACCTTGAAATATACTGAAATTGATCCGACCTTTGTGATTGCAGGGCTTTCATCCAGATCATAGGTACCTTCTTCTGTACCATATTTGATCACCGCACCACTCGCCGGCTTTGTAACATTTACAGTAATTCCATGTTCCTGATCATCATATTCAACGTTAACATTATCAACAGCAACTTCCATCGTCCCGGCTGTTATACTCCAGCCCACAGATGCCGTATCCTTAAAGTTACCTTTTCCGGTTACGATAACAGTATAATCATTTTTATTTTTTCCTGTATTTCCGGTCACGTCATAGTCATCCGCTGTGAGTGAAATACCATTATCAGTAATAACTTCCGTCACATTAACAATCTGTTCAGCTTCATTATAAGTAAGTTCAGTCTTATCTAATGTAACCTTTACATCTGTAATCGATTTATGAGTGATATCTGCCTTTGCAGAAGAAGGCTGTCCGGACAAATCATAATTAGCAGCGTCGACTCCGGTGAGACCAAAGCCTGTGAATACAACCTCTTTATCTTCGCCAACATTCTTATCCGCGAATGCTGCCGTACCTGCAGAAATACTTACTATATCGCCCTCTACTACTTCAGTTATCTGTGCAGACTCTGTATTAACTTCTGCCTTATCGGTGCCATCGTATACCTTATCCACAGCCGATACACCGGTGATCGTCACCGGCTTTACTGCTATTTCTGCTGTTACGGAAGCCGGCTGAGCAGATAAAGAATAATTATTTGCGTCGTCTCCGGTGAGAACAAAGTCTGTAAATGTAACCTCTTTATCTTTGCCAGCATTCTTATCCGCGAATGCCGCTGTACCTGCAGAAATACTTACATCATCATTATCCACCATGCCATCTATCTGTGCAGCAGACATATCAACAGTTGCTGTAGTCTTTCCGTCATACTCTTTATTTGAGACATGAACGTCTTTGATCGTAACCGGTTTTGCAGTTATATCTGCTGTTACGGAATCCGGCTGAGCGGATAAAGAATAGTTAGATGCCTTTTCACCGGTTAAACTAAAACCTGTGAATGTAACCTCTTTATCTTCGCCAACATTCTTATCTGCAAATGCCGCTGTACCTGCAGAAATACTTACATCATCATTATCCACCATGCCATCTATCTGAGCTTCAGATATATCAACATCCGCTTCGGTATTGCCGTTATATACTTTATCGTCAGACTTAACACCGATGATTGTAACATTCTTGGCATTAACCTTTATCGACGCCGAACCGGTATACTCTTCATAATTAGCAGCTGTAACCTTATAATATACAGTCTTGGTTCCGACGTCAGTAAGTGTCGGACAGTCATCAAGATCATAGGTGCCTTCTGCATTGCCGTATTTAACCTCTGCACCACCGGCAGGATCCATAACGATAACTGATATTCCATGTCCGCTCCCATCATAAGTTACATTAACATTTGAAGCCTCTACAGTCATCGCCTTGGCAAGAATCTTCCAGTCAGCTGTAGCTGTATCCTTGAAGTTTCCGGTTCCCGTTATGGTTACACTATAATCATCCTTATTCATTCCTGTATTACCGGAAATTGTATAGTCATCTGAACCAAGCGTCATTCCATCCGTTGTTGTAACTCCGGTTACGTTAACGCTCTGCTCCGAACCGTTAAATGTAAGCTGTGTCTTGTCCAGCGTTACGGTTGCGTCTGTAATAGATTTCGGTGTAATGTTCGCTGTTGTCGAAGCCGGCTGAGCAATCAGGTTATAGTTATCCTTGTCACTACCCTTAAGAGCGAAACCTGTAAAGGTAACTGTTATGTTATCGGCTGCATTTACACCATCAAATGTCGCCTGAGCATTTTCTGTATCTATGCTAAGATCATCACCTGTCACCTTACCGTCAATCGATGCATTATCCACATCATATCCTGCATTATTACCACCGTCATAGGTCTTACCTAAGGCAGTGATATTATTGATCGTAACTTCCTTTGGTGTAATATTTGCTGTTGTCGAAGCCGGCTGAGCAGTCAGCTTATAGTTGTCCTTGTCATTACCCTTAAGAGCGAAACCTGTAAAAGTAACTGTTTTGCCATCAGCTGCATTTTTGTTTGCAAATGTCGCCTGAGCATTTTCTGTATCTATGCTAAGATCATCACCTGTCAACTTACCATCTGTTGAAGCAGCATTCATGTCAAATGCAGCATTAATACCACCGTCATAAACCTTATCTTTGGCTGTAATACCTGTGATAGTTACAGACTTCTGTTCGATCGTGTAGCCGATGAAGGCCGTTTTCTCCTCCACCGTTATCTCGGCAATATAGTCACCGGCATCAACAGGTGCACTTTGCAGAGCACCTCCATCCTTTGTATAGGCTGTTCCATCCTTTATTGCTGCGTAATAAATGATATCATCCTCAGAGATAGTCTTCATAGTTATATCATTAAAATCTGTCAAGCCATCCAAAGTGGCAGAAGCACTATTGCTATCTCCATAAGTTATCTTCTCCGGGGCAATGATCTTAAGAGTAATCCGGGCATTTTCCAGAGCACAATTTCCATCACTATTAGCACATGTAGCAGTTATGGTATCAGAGTTTTCTCCCGTGCCAACCGTATACGTAAAATCATGAGTATGCGGTACAATCGCAAACTCTGCCGTTCCGGTTCCGCTGAAATAATCCGGCGTAGCAGGAACCTTAGCTCTCACAACATAGTTGCCCAACTCCGTAGGAAAATCAGGAGAATATTCTGAGTCATCTGCATCCTTTTGCTTATATTCTAATGTTATAAAATCATTATCATATGTGTAATTAGGCTTATCATCAGCACTACCTGTTACAACAGGTGTAACCGTTGAACCAAGTCCAATATTTGAAGAAATGGTAACAGTTACTGTCGGGGTTACTCTTCTCGTTGGAATAACATCCTCATTATTTACAGTGCTCATTGTCGCAGCTGTAAGATACTCCTCTGTATCTATGATCACAAAATTCTTGTTAAATGTAACACTCGGACCATAATTTGTAGCATTGATTTTCATAGAAGGCGTTCCATCTTCATTCAGGATTAGATTTCCATCTTCGTCCCACACAGAATCATTCCAGTCAAGAGTGAGTGTGCCCTGATCATTTCCTCTTGTTCCCTGACCAATTCCGTAAGCACTACTAGTTGTTCTTGTAGCTCTTACAACACCACCGCTAATTGACACATTAGCACCATTAGCATAGCTACCACCACCTATACCTGCGCTATTTGAGCCCCCTGAAGCCGTAACATTTCCGCCATAGATATTAACTTCTCCTCCCGACGGATGTGTGCTGCTATTTCCAAGACCAGCTCCAATTCCAGCACCATTTTTGCCACCTTTAGCCGTTACTATTCCATTATAGATATTAAATGTGCCACCATTAGCATTTCTACCACCACCTATACCTGCAGCTCCGCTACCACCTGTAGCTGTTATTACTCCTCCTTTAATAGTAACATTACCACCCGATTCACCATTATTTCCACCTATAGCCGAATTATAATCATCCGGCCTAGTTATAGTAAGCACACCGGTACCCTCTGTCTGACCATAAATGATCAAACTGTTACCTTCTCCTGTAACATTAATACCTTTTGTAGCTGTCAGCGTTTTCCCATCCGCAAGGATCAGATGAACGTCTCCGCTGACAGGAATACGTGTATTCATATTTACACTATCCGAAATAATATACCATCCCTCGTTTAATTCCGTTATATATGGTACATTAAAATCTTCGATAGAGATACATCTCTCAACTGTGCAAGATGTAATAGTCACAACCTTATCTGTTTCATTACATGTTGCATCAATATAATCAGCAGTGACTGTTTTATATATATTCGGAATAATAGTTGAATCTATTAAATCGGCATAATCTCCGGGCGCTAATCCGGTATATATATCACTTTCATTTGCAAAGCGTCTTTTTTCTTCTACATATGCAACTGTGCCATTATAAGATGATGATTTTATGCTGTCAGAAACACTTGTCCATGTAAGTGTAATTGTATCTGCATCTATTCCAAAGCAGGCAGAGCCATCAGACGCAGTTGCTTCCAAATTGCCTCCGCTAAAGGAGAATGCTCCACCACTACCATTTACACCATTACCTACACCGGTTCCACCGGTAGCTGAAACTTCTCCACCAAAAATATACACAGCACCACCGGTACATCCGGCACTACCACCAATTCCTGCCGCTTCACTATTTCCATTTGCAGTTACAGTTCCACCGTAAATGATTGCTGAATTGCCAGCACCGCTATTTCCGCCGCCTATACCTGAAGCGTCTGTGCCGCCATTCGCAGTAATAGTACCTCCATAAATAGTCACCTCACCACCTGTGCCACCATTTCCGCCACCGATTCCCGAAGCATTTCCTCCACCTTCAGCAGTGATATTGCCGCCATGAATAGTAACATTACCACTATTCTCATTTGCTCCGCCGCCTATACCGGCCTGATTCTCCGAACCTGACGCAATAAGGCTTCCGGTTCCTTCTGTTTGTCCGTATATTGTAAGATTGCTATTCTCAGGAACATGGATACCATTTCCGGCATTTAATGTATATCCATCCGCCAAAATCAAATATACATTACCACTGACATCTATCAGCTCATCTATATTTAAGTTACTATTAACAACATATATTCCGTCTGTCCATGAGGTTACATCTGACTCAATATATGTAAAATCATCATATGGCAAGGCATTATTTGAGCCATTCGTAAAGAATTCATTATTTGTAAATTGAACTACATGATTCGTCTCATTCCATGCTCCTTCACGATACACAACTGTTTTTACAGGAACAAGGGTAGTATCTGTCAGATTATTAATCTGATTTACTGTCAATGGAACATAAGGATCAGCTTCATTTGCAAAATATTTTCCTGGTGCAGTTTTAATAGTTTTTCCAAAGATAGACGATAAATATATTCTATCATCTAAAGAAGTCCAGTTAAGGGTTATAGTGCTAGAACCATTACTGTTTCCTCCTCCGATTCCTGATCCATAATTGGTCCCTCCGGAAATCGGAGATGAATTTTGATTACTACTTATACCTTTTACATTTCCTCCATTAATAGTAAGTTTACAACTTGTACCGCCAATACCTACACTACCATAACCAGAACTTTTAGCTTCTACCGTTCCACCATTAATTGTAATGTTTGTATTTGTACCCCCATATCCAAAACCAATTCCGGCAGATCTGCCTGTACTCATTATATTTCCACCATTGATAATTATGGTTCCTTCACCACAGTAAGTTCCACCACCTATACCTGCACTTCCTGAATTACTAGGAGCAGAACTTCCTGTAGTCGTTACATCTCCTCCATTAATTGTTATAGTTCCGAAATGTGAATAATAGCCTCCACCTATACCTGCACCACCACTCTGTCCTGTTGCAGTTACCGTTCCTCCATTAATAGTTATAAATCCATTCGAATCAACGTAAACCGTCACAGTATTATTATCATTATCTTTGTAATTATGACCTGAACCACTGCCTATACCCGCACCACCACAATAAATATTATCGCCAACATGCTGATAATCGGCAGTTGCACCCTTAGCATCTACAATTCCTCCATTAATTGTAACAGTACCGCAAGGTTCATCAGCATTTCCTCCGATACCCGCATCACGATCTGCACCAGTGGAAACTAATGAACCATTCCCTATAGACTGACCATATATAGTAAGGCTGTTTTCGCCCGTGACATGTATTCCTTTCGAAGCAGTCAAAGTACACCCATCAGAGAGTATGACATTCACATTACCGCTGACTTCAATACGACTGGAGATCGTTATATCTGAAGATAACACATACCATGTCTCGGTACCTGCACTTCCCCAGGAAGTAGTACTCGCAGAAATGGTAATGTACTCAGTAACACTACTTGTTTCTTCTGTTACTTCAGAGCCATTCCATATACGATCAATATACTCTACCGATGTTTCTGCATTAACCACCAAACTTAGCCTCGGCATAAAAGATAACACCAATGACACGATACATATTATACTGGTTATCTTTCTTGCAAATAATCTTCTCTTCTTTTTCATGCATTCTCCTCCTTAAACAAGTAAAAACCGCCAAACTTAACGGAACATGGTAGTCCCATTAAATCAGGCGGTTACACATAACAAAAACATCCATTTCTGAAAAAAGACCGCAGTCACCCAGCGATCCGATATTATGCAGTATTATTTGATTATGCGTGGTGTTTCTCTGCATATATAACTCCTCTTTTACAGCAAACAACGCGCAAAAGCGCACAACAATAGCCCATATGTCACTTTCTATGAATAGATTACCATATAAAGCGCAACAAATCCGCAACAAATCAAAATATGAAGAACATAAAAAATCCCCCGGTTCGCTGATCATTCAGCAATCCGGGCAAGCCCTGAGGCTGATTTCACCGGATTTTTCAGAAGTTTTCCTGAACGAGAAACAGGCGAGATCCATGTTGCATACAGTTTTCATACCGAGGGTTTTGACAAACCTCAAGCTACTCACAACACATAAACTATATTTGATACCAGATTTGCAAATACCATCAAAAAAAGTTATAATAAACCGGACAAATACCTGTTAAGGAGATTAAAAAAATGTGGTACGAAGAAAGTGTATTTTATCAGATCTACCCTCTTGGTTTCTGTGGAGCACCGTTTGAGAATGACGGTATTCTGACTCACAGACTAACGAAGGTCAGAGACTGGATCCCTCATATGAAGAAGCTTGGCATAAATGCCATCTACTTCTCTCCGGTCTTCGAGTCTGATACACACGGATATAATACAAGAGACTATTTTAAGATTGATACTCGTCTTGGCACAAATGAGGATTTCGCATCACTCTGTGACGAACTTCATAAGGAAGGCATCAAGGTTGTCCTGGACGGCGTATTTAACCATGTAGGCCGTGGCTTCTGGGCCTTCAGAGACGTTCTCGAGAAGAGATGGGATTCACCTTACAAGGACTGGTTCCATATCTCCTTCGACGAAAATTCCAACTACAACGACGGACTGTGGTATGAAGGCTGGGAAGGCAATTATGACCTTGTTAAGCTGAACCTCAGGAACGAAGCGGTCATCCAGCATATATTTGATGCTATTGATTTCTGGATCGAGAACTTCCACATCGACGGTCTTCGTCTGGATGTTGCTTACTGCCTTGACAGAGATTTCACTCACCGTTTAAGAGAGAAGGCAAACGCTATAAGCCCTGACTTCCTTCTTCTCGGCGAGCTCCTTCACGGCGATTACAACCAGTTCGTAAATGACGGAATGCTCCACAGTGCAACCAACTATGCATGCTACAAGGGCCTTTACTCAAGTTTCAACTGCATGAATATGTTTGAGATCATAAATACACTTATACAGCAGTTTGGTCCTGAAAACTGGAGCTGGTACAGAGGAAAGCATTTCCTTTCATTTGTAGATAATCATGACGTGACCCGAGTTGCAAGTATACTTAACAATCCTGCTCATCTCCCACTCATCTACACCCTTGCCTTCGGTATGCCTGGCATTCCTTGTGTATATTACGGAAGTGAATGGGGCGCACAGGCAAGAAAGGAAGAAGGCGATCCTGCACTCCGTGCATCCTTCGACGAGCCGCAGTGGACAGAGCTCACTGAGCATATCTCACGTCTCGCTGATATCAAGAAGAACAGCAAGGCACTTAACTACGGTTCCTTCCGTTCAGTTGTACTCACAAATCACCAGTGCATCTTCGAGAGACGATTTGAGGACGAAAGAATACTTGTTGCAATAAATGCATCCGCCCAGCCTTATACAGCTCACTTCGATGCAGGCTGCGGTATGGCCGACGAGCTTATCACCGGAACAAAGCACGATTTCGGCGGCGGCTCAACACTTGCACCTTACTCTTCTGAAATCTGGAAGATGGAGCACTAACAACAGCTTATCATGAATAATAATAAATCAGCAAAATACATAATCGCACTTTTCATAGCGGCCTTCTTCTGGGGGACGACATTTGTTGCACAGAGTATCGGTGCCAAGGATGTTTCAGCCTTTACCTTCCTCGCGTGCAGGAGCTACATCGGAACTCTCTTTCTCCTGCCCTTTATCATATTCCGTGATAAAAAGGCTATGAAGAAAAAGCCCGAAGCCTACAACCCGGAGAAGACCAAAGAAGTAAGCAGGCTACACCTTAAGGCCGGTGCAATATGCGGAGCCCTGCTCTTTCTCGCAAGCTTCTGCCAGCAGTACGGAATAGAATATACGACCACAGCAAAAGCCAGTTTTATCACTACGCTTTACGTTGTGATCGTACCTATATTTTCGATATTCATCGGCAAGAAGCCCGCTGCAAAGATCTGGATCGCTGTTATTTTCAGCGTAGCCGGTCTCTATCTTCTTAGTATCAGCGGTTCGCTTAAAATATCCCTCGGCGACAGCTTCGTAATGCTCTGCTCTGTGATCTTTGCATTGCAGATCATGTCGGTTAATCACTACTCGCCGAAAACTGACAGTTTAAAGCTTTCCTGCTGTATGTTCATGACCGTTGCGGTTCTTGCAACAGCAAGCATGTATATCTTTGAACATCCGACCTTCAGCGCTATATATAAGGCTCTGCCGGCCATCCTCTACGCAGGAATACTATCAAACGGAGTTGCCTACACCTGTCAGGTTATCGGCCAGAAGGGTGTTAACCCAACCGTTGCAAGTCTGATCATGTGCCTTGAAAGCGTATTTGGTGCTCTCTCCGGCTGGGTTGTTCTTCACGAAGGACTCAGTGCGCGCGAGCTTATCGGATGTGTTCTGATGTTCACAGCCATCCTTATCGCAGAGCTGAAACTGCCGACAAAAAACAAATCTGAAAAAGCATAATAACCACGAAATAATGTAACAAACCGGATGCCAATAACGACATCCGGTTTTATTACATTCTTAAAGATAACAATCAGAGCATCAAGTAGTTCGTCCAGCAAAACTTTGCAGTTTATACCCCCGGAACCTGATTCCCGGCCTGGTTCTGCGCCCTCTTCTCCTTCTGTATCTTCTTTACCATCTTTTCAACATTTTCCTTACTGACCATGGACTTCAGCTGCTTATCATCACCAAGTCGCTTTGCTTCTTCCATAACATTGTCGCAGATATCACATAATGCCGAATCCTCAACAACATTCCGGAATGCCTTGGTTTTTGCAACATCTTTAGCTATTTCTTTCAAAGCATCCTTCAGATCATTATCAGTATATTTCTTTGAAAGCTCTGTCCATCCATCTACCTTATCGATTGACCTGATGAACATATCCACAGCGGCCTGTCCAGCCATATTAACAGGTCTCTTATTTAAGGATTCCTGATTAGCGTTCTCCAGATCAAGTCTATACAGAGGGTACTTATAAATCATTCCTATAGCCACATTTGCATAGGTTGTAGCCAGTTGATTTCTTATTTTATTTCCCTTAATATATTTCTTCTGAAAATTATTTTCATCCTGACCAAGCTGCTGTTTTGCATCATTCCAAGGTTGCAGAACAGCTGTTGGGTAGAATAAAGAACCCTGTGTATCCGTAACTGCTGTAATATTCTTATATGGTTCAGGCATTGTTTTTACTGCATCATATATATTCAGGCTGCCCATCCTTCCTTCAGGTGTAACTATATCCATATATGGCTGCAGATATCTGATATTTCTTAAGGCAGTCTGCGCACTCTCCCAGGTTGTCTTCACAAAATCATATCTTTCTATCTCAAAATCTGTTCCGGCAGGTTCATGTGATGAAAGCCATTTGGTTGCTGCAGTGTTTAATCTTTCCACAGTTTCTTTCATAATATCAAAGCTTACCTTAGGTGGCTGATGATCAGGTCCCGGCTTTCTCAGCTTATCCCAATCCTTCATAGCATCAAGAAATTTCTTGAATTCCCCTTTCGGTGTAGGTGGCATCTCTTCTCTGATCTGGCTTGGAATTGTCGGATCATAAAGATATATCGGAAGCATTCCTTCTGAACTCTTCTCCATCATATTATGAGTGAAACTAAGCAGATTTTTCTTCAGATCATTTACAGTGATGGTATTACCCTTTGTTACTTCACCAAGATGAATATCATGAATCTTACCGCCTTTTCCTTTTCGGATCGATTCAGCTTCATTTTTATAATCTGCGATATCGATCTTCAGATTCTTGACGAATTCCAATCTGTCAACTCTGTCAGACTTACTTGGAAATCCCTTCTTCTCAATGTAAATATCTACAACCTCATCAAGAGCCTTAAGCTGCTTCTCGAACTCCTCTACGCTCATATCTGCCCTGAAGCCCTTCAGACTGTTTGCCACCTTCTTCATATCAGCTGAAGGCTTGGAATCACTCTTTCCTTTTCCGTAGGTTCCCTTGATCTGGCTGATCACCTTTTCTGCATTCTTTGCAAATGCACTTATCATTCTTCTGTTAAGGAGCTCTTTATTTGGTCTCGCATTACGTCCCTGAACAGGAGCTGCCTCAGGCTCTCTTACCTCTGCAAGTGGAGCATAAAGAGATTTAAGCTGATTTTTTTCAGCCGGCTTCAGCTTCTCATAAGCTTTCAGAGATTCAGCTACAGAAAGCATCCTCTGCTGTGAAGTCGTAAAGGTTTTACCCTGCTCAATTTTATCGGTATTCATCAGCCTGAAGAAGTCTGCAGGCTTAAGCTTAGAGATTCCCGAGCCCTTCAGATAGTCCTTTATACGGCGTCTTTCCTTCTCATAGAAGCCCGGATCAGACATTTTCTGCATAAGGGGATTATCCGATTTATATTTTAAAGCTATGATCTTCTCCGTATGGCCTTTATAATTCATCATAACACCGCCTAACCCCGGCATTAATCTTTCTACATCCTTACAAAGTCCCAGTCCCTTGAAGGAAGAATATGCCATTCGTGAATATATCTGGAAGTCCTCATATTCTCTGGCGAAACCTTCTCTCTCCTCCTGAGGCAGCTGGCCCTTCTCAGCCTGTTTTTTCTTTTCCTCCATCTGAGCCTTCTTCAGATCGATCATGATAGGAACTCTGTACTTACGATTTTCCGGGAGGCTCATGTCATATCCACGTTTTATACCTTCCGCATTTATCTTGTCTATCATCCGGTTGACGAGTCCTTCTTCATACTGCTTGAACTGAGTCTGCTGATTTGTAAAGAATTCTTTTAGTGCTATCCTGAAGGTTTGATTTGCATCAACAAGCTTCTCAAACCTGACAGCTTCGACAGGTTCAGCAAGGGCTGCATTCTTAAGGTTGTTATGATCCGCCAGCAGCTGTCCAAAACTTGCCTGGCTGTAATTTGCTTCCAGATGCTCCTTTATATCAATATCAAATTGTGTCAGAGCGTTAAGAGATATCTCCGCTGCCTTTTTATCACGTTCATTTATTTCCCTTACATATTCAGGATTTTTACTTAGTCCTTCTTCAATACCTTCTGTATTTTCCTGAATACGTATTCCCATCAGCAGATCAGTATAATACTCTTCCTTCTGAGTATCCGAAAGCTTCAGATCATTTATAATACCCTTATTACTAAACATATTAAATACTTTAATACTAAGATCATCTATCCTTCCAAAGGTTCCCATGGATCTGATAAGCTCAATATCCTGACCGGTAATTCCCTTGGATGTGGCAAGCTTCATCAGCTCCGGATCCCTGTCAAGCATGGCTGTCATACGCTGTCCCATCTCACTGTAAACGATCAGGTTTGTATATAATTCATAATCACCGCCCAGGGCAATGTCCTTGAAATTCTTTATACCCTCGGTTATCAGCTTTGCAAGTGGCTCTTTATTGCCATTTTCATAGCTTCTCATAACATCAGCTGTATAGTTTCTTGAATCAACGATATTGTCTATACCTTTTGTCATCTCATAATCAAGCTTAGACGCAAGACCAAATACCACCCTTGTGGAATTTACCCTGTATCTTGATTCTTTATCAAGATATGGATTATCATCCCATACCTTATATTTCGAATCGTACTTTTCATATATATCTCTTGTAGTCAGTGCCGCAAAGCTGAGAGCCGCAAAATCTTTACTTGAAAGGACGAGACTTTTGTCATCGGTTCCGATAGCACTAAAGCCCTCATTGATTGGTTTGATCTTTCTGAAAAGTGATACTTTATTTCCGTTTACAGTCTGATATTTTATCCTGTTTTTACTCTTAAACTGATCCAAGAATTCCGGCTGTAAACCCATAAGAGCATCAATCTCAGTAATCTGTCTCTCCATCAGGTCCGCATCAACTGATCTGTTTTTAAAGGTAGCTTCCTGCTGCTTTTTCTTATCTGCCTCATTAACCAGAACAGCCTTATAATTATTTATTATGCCATCTTTCTCAGCACGCTTTAACTCCTGATCAGCCCCACCGGAAAGCACATTTCTGATATCCATAAGCTTGTCAAGTGCACCTATCACAGCTTTAATACGTGGCTGTTCTCTGGTCTGCTTCTTAGGATCTGTCTTACGGGAAGGATCGTCCTTCATATCTTCGTATTTACAATCCAGATATAAGCCTGCAGTTGTGATGGCACCGTTTATCAGATCCATCATGCGTTTCATCTCATTCTGTCCGAATCTTCCGTCATTTTTAAGCGCACTTTTCCTGCCAAGCTCTGCAAGGTCCTGTATTTCCTGGAGCTCAGTGCTTAGATTGTCATAATCCTCATACTGGCCGGTGATTGAGAAGCTTATCTTATGACTATCCAGCTCTTCAGCTGCATTGCCAAGTATAGTGCTTATCTCAGAGAGGCTGTAATGTTCCTGATAATACTGTTCGTCAGCTTCATTTTCGCCGTTATCCTGTACATTATTCTGAGGCGGATTATTGTTCTGTACTGCCACATTCTCTGCATTATTTCCAGGTGCAGCAACATTATTCTCGTTAACAATATTATCATCAATATCCGGGCGTACAACCGGAACCGTGTGGTCTACGCCCCAGTATTCCTTATCCTGAATATCAAGAAGAGCCTCATCCTCAACAGATCTTTTCTCCGCCATCTTCTTTAAATAATCAGCATTCAACTGCTTTGGCATATAAACCTTCTCGAACTTAACGATACCGCCGTCTGAGTATACGCTTTCCTCATTATGTCCGAGCATCTTGTCTTCATCACCACCCGGACGATAGATCCTGACACCCTTCTTGTTGATACCGGTAGCGTTTGCATCATCAGCCGCGATCTGAATCTCAAAAGGAGGCATAACAAGGGAACCGTCGTCCTTCATCTGGGTATATTTGCTCGGAATACCGTGGATAGTCTTGCCATCTTTAGAAAGCTTGATATCAGAAACCCAGGTCATCTCTACCGAGCTTCTGCTATTCACTGTTTTATTTATAAGAAGATTGGCAACAAGCTCCTTCAGACTTGCTGTATGAGTCTGATTAGGTGTATTACCCGGCTTCTTCTGACTATCCTTATATTTTATTGTATCGCCGTCGATTCCAATGATCGTAATATAATGTCCCGGCTTACGAAATACAACCGGTGAATGCTCAACTGTTATAGCATGCCTAATAGTCTTCTTGACAACCTCAAGAGAGTTATCAAGATAGCTTTCAGGTGATATACCTGCCTTCTCCTCAGGTCTCAGGTACTGCTGTATGGTAAGCTCATGAACCATACTGTTCGGAGCATAGGCAAGGATAGCATCACTTCTGTTCATGAGATTCTGAGAACTGTCATAGTTATACTGTCTGTTGATCAGATTCCTGTCCTCGTCGATCTGCTGCTTTGTAAGAGGCGCCCTGTAGTCACGCACATGCTCCTGGGTTACCTCCTTATTGCCTCTACTGTTAATAAGCAGCTGAGCACCGCAGGACCAGCATCCCTGACTGCTTGTCTGAAATTTAGGTTGTTCTATTTCCAGCTCGCAGGCATCAGCTTCCTTCGCATCACTCGGGCGAAATACCTTTGGTTTATCTCCGATCTCATCTTCCGCATCCATAAAAAACTCCGCCACATTCTGCAGCTTATCTGCAAGCTTCATAGCCTCAAGCTGTTTATTAAGCCTGGTCTTCTGCGAAAACGTAAGCACATCCGCATGAGAGTTCAAATACTCATTGATTATCGCAGGATCACCTGTATTCATAGCGTAAACAGCATCCTGAGGCATGGACACATACTCATATATCCTCGGATTCTTTTCCATACGGTTGATACAATCTCTAACTATCTTTTCCGGTGAACTCTTTAAATACTTGTCGATCAGCGCAGCCTCAGTCGTATCAGTTGTCTTCATTATCATCCGATATTCGGCAAATTTAACTTCCTTTTCCGGCAGGTTATTCGAAACCTCATAGGAATTCTTGTAAACAGCGGCAGGAAGCGAGAGACCGTCTCTAATATCAAATGTATCAACAATACTCTTGTCTCTCGCGATCATTGTATTTATTTCATTAAAATAGCGGTTGGCCTTGTTTATTACCTTCTGGTCGATACCGTTCGCCGCAGCCCACTGCTGCATTACCTCCTGCTGATGAAGTAACATCTCCTGGCAGGTTCTGAACATAGTCTTCAGGTTTTCTATATCCTCCGCCGACATACTGCTGTACAGCCCCACGTCGTTCGCCCCGTAAAGTGCATCAAGCTGCCTTTTTAAGGCCTGATAATATTCATTATAGGGAGCGTAAGTTTCACTGAATTCCCTCATATTCCTCTGCAGATAGCTTGAAAGTTTAGTAATACCGTTAAACTTTTCATACAATTCCAATTCCTTAAATCCCGGCATTTGCGTAACCTCCTGTATTTTATCCGTAACCACTGTATCTGTATTTTTACTGCGTCAATAATCTTATTAAATATCAGCAGCATCGATACATAAATATCCATATTAAATAACTAATCTTAATTATACATACAAAGGGCAACAAAAGAGCAACAAAAAAGCCCTGCTACCAGGTTTTTGATAGCAGAGCTTTAATTATTTCTTATTATAGTTCATTTCATTCTCTAAATGCTTCCGTCTCTCACACTTTGCAGAATCCAGATCTTACTCTTCTTCTCCTGAAATATCCTCTCTGAACTCTATCTTCTTTCTGTCACTCAGAGTCTTGATGACAAATATACATACCGCCATAATAGCGATACCGATGATAAGACTTATCCATGCAGTTCTGATAAAGCCGGCTGCAAGGAAGGTAAGTGCAGACGCAATAGCTGCAACAAGTGCGTATGGCAGCTGTGTCGAAACATGATTTACGTGATTACATTGTGCACCCGCCGAGGCCATGATCGTAGTATCTGAGATTGGTGAGCAGTGGTCGCCGCAAACAGCACCTGCCATGCAGGCAGAGATAGCGATGATCATAAGGCTTCTGTCCTGGCCGTTGAAAGCATCAACAACTATAGGAATAAGGATACCGAATGTTCCCCATGAAGTTCCTGTTGCGAAAGAAAGGAAGCAGGCGATCAGGAATATGATAGCAGGAAGGAAGTTCATAAAGTCTTCAGCCGAACCGCTAATAAGTCCTGCAACGAATTCCTTGGCTCCGAGGCTGTCTGTCATAGCCTTGAGTGACCATGCAAAGGTAAGTATAAGTATGGCAGGAACCATTGCCTTAAAACCTTCCGGTACACAGTCCATACAATCCTTGAAGGAAAGTACGTTTCTGATAAGATAAAGCACTACTGTTATAACAAGCGCAAAGAATGAACCATATACAAGTCCTACAGAAGCATCACTGTTTGCAAATGCATCTATAAAGCTTACGCCGCCTTCGAAGAAGCCGCCTGTGTAGATCATACCGATGATACAGCAGACGATAAGTGAAATGATAGGGATAACAAGATCTATAACCTTTCCTCTTGTATTTGATTTCTCAGGCGCAAAGTTCTCGAAAGGTCTGTCAGGTGTTGTATAAATATCACCCTTAAGCGCATTTCTCTCATGCTTTGCCATAGGACCGAAGTCAGCCTTGAAGATGGTAAGTGAAACCATCATGATGATGGTAAGTATTGCATAATAGTTATAAGGGATAGAGCTTATGAAAAGCTTAAGTCCATTCTCACCTTTAACAAAGCCCGATACTGCCGCTGCCCATGATGAAATAGGAGCTATGATACATACAGGAGCAGCTGTTGCATCGATAAGATATGCAAGCTTTGCTCTTGAAACCTGATGTTTGTCTGTAACAGGTCTCATAACGCTTCCGACTGTAAGACAGTTGAAATAGTCATCGATGAAGATAAGTACGCCCAGAACGATGGTTGCAAGCTGAGCACCGACTCTTGTCTTGATATGCTTACTTGCCCACTCACCGAAGGCTGCAGATCCGCCCGCCTTATTCATGAGCTGGACCATCGCACCGAGTATTACGAGAAATACAAGTATGCCGACGTTGTACGAGTCAGATAATACTGCGATTACTCCGTCCTTAAACGTATGATTGACTGTTCCCTCGAAATTGAAGCCTGTGTAAAGGAGCGCACCACTTATGATACCTATGAAAAGTGAGCTGAAAACCTCCTTTGTTACCAGCGCAAGAGTTATCGCGATAAGCGGCGGAAGCAGCGCCCAGCCTGTTTCCGTAACATCTTCTCCATCTGTGATGACGTAAGCCGCCGACATGATAACTGCAACAACGAGAATTGCGATCAGAAACTTCAGATTTCCATTTTTCTTCTTTTCCATTTCTTCATACCCTTCTTTTTTATACTTTATTTATTCCCTGCTCCACATATAACAATAAGCCTGTGTTCTTGCCGCAAACCGGGCGGTCTTCAGAAGCTCTCTCACCTCTTTTCTTGTATACCACCCTGCCTCTATCTCTTCTACAGCAGAATCACTTCCGGTTATTTCACCGGTACATCTTCCGACAACACAGACATTCTTTTCATTTGAAAAACCAACCGCGCTGTAACTTTCGCCGATGAAATCATCTATAGCTATAAGCTTAAGGCCGGTCTCCTCACGAAGCTCACGCTCGGCAGCCATCTTATAATCCTCCCCCGGATCGATAAGGCCTGCAGGAAAATTATAAACCCATTCCCCCGGTGCCAGACGGAACTCTTTATTTATAAGAACTCTCTCTCCATCTTCACTGTGCATGATAAGCACGACCGCATCTGCCGGTCTGTTGTGAAGCTCGTCAAAGCTCTTGATATCCTTGTCCCTGCTTATCATCTCATAGACCTTTTCATTACCGTCATTCATTTTATAAGTGATATCATATCTTGTAATGAATCGGCCCTGCTCTTTTTTATCTATCTTTTCAAACTGCATATTTCCACCTGTTTCAACTATAATATTTGAGCCGTATTATTTAAAATTTAAGCTCATTTATCTTACGGAAGTTTTCGTTCCTGTATTCTCTCGGCGTCATACCGGTTTCCTTCTTAAATACCGTTATGAAATAGCTGTGGGACGTAAAGCCGAGATCCGTCGCGATCTCCAGGCTTGACTTATAGGAATATCTGAGAAGACTCTTGGCTTCTTCAACCTTCAGCCTCCTGATATGCTCATTGATCGAATACCCCATCTCCTTCTTGAAGAGCTTTGAAAGGTATTTGACCGTCAGGTTAACATGTTCAGCCAGCTCCGGAACCGTAATATTATCATGGAGATGGTCGGTAATATAATCTATACACAACTTGACCTGCGTAGACTTGACTGTCGCCGTCTTCCTCTTATTCATCTCGTTCGCGAAGCCAAGTATCATTTCCTCTCTGATGGCATTGACCTCGTCGGTAGTCTTAGCCTTATCGGCACGCCTGATATAAACATCGCTCATCTCATAGGCAAGCTCAGGCTCTATACCATGACTTATACAGGTTCTTGAGATCAGCGTCGTCATAGCGATCATATGGTAAATACAATTGCGCAGCGGATCATCCGAAAGCACGCCCCTCTCCTTTGCATCAGAAGGAGGAGCATCCTTGCGGTACTCCTGCATATCCTTGATTCGGCCTTCTGCAACAAGATCATAGAATCTCATCTCCCGCTCATAACCCGGATGTTTCTCTTCATTTTCACGTTTTTGGAACAGTATATCTGTCCATTCATCCACTATTTTTGCCATAGCCCCACCATTTTTAAAAAAAATCAAAATTGGTCATAAATTTTATATTAAGTGCACTTTTTTTATAGACTAAAGATTAATTATGTTTTATTATGAGACTACAAACAATAAATAGCCCCCTGTTAAAGGAGATTTCCCTAATCTTCTTTAATCATATAAATACTTTTAACCTTCACTAATGTAAAAGGATGGATTGTAATGATCCATCCTTTTATCTTTCTATATATTATATTACTTTATCGATGATAATACAATACTTTCCTCAGCTTCTGTCCTGTTCTTCCGAATTTGGAAGTCCAACCTCAGGCATCAGCTCGTTGCTGATCTTCTTCATGATATTATTGAAGGTATCAAATTCTTCCTTTGTAAGACTTTCTTCAAGTCTCGCCTCAACTATATCAAGGTATTTTTCGCTGATATTCCAGTATTTATAAAACTTTTCAGTCACATCGAGATAATACTCCCTTTTATCTGATTCAGACTGAATCTTTGTAACATACCCCTTCTGGATAAGTGAGTTCACCTTATAAGTAGCATTTGGTGATGAAATATTAATAAAATTCGCAAACTCATTTATAGTTGGTTTGTTAAGGGCTCTTATTATCTCAGTGCAGTAAACCTCAACAGCCGAGAGAGAAAGCTCTCTCGCCTGTATACGGTTAAATACATCTCTGTAATAATGCAATCTGAACTTGCCATAAACCTCTGATAATGGATTTGACATATTACTCCTTATTTCCGATCACAAAAGATATCTCTGCTGTTGCAGCAACCTTTCCGTCAACGGTAGCAACACCCTTTCCAAAGCCTACAGGTCCTCTCATAGATGTAATCTCTGTTCTTACTACAAGAACATCTCCAGGTTTAACCTGCTTCTTGAATCTGGCACTCTTAATAGCACCAAAGAAAGCTATCTTACCCTCATTCTCAGGCATCGAAAGAATACATACAGCACCTGTCTGTGCTATTGCCTCAACGATGAGAACTCCCGGCATAACGTGTTCTTCAGGGAAGTGACCGCAGAAGAATGGTTCGTTAACACTTACACATTTAACACCCTCAGCAAATACTCCCGGCTCAAAATCAGTTATTCTGTCAACAAGCTGCATAGGGAATCTGTGTGGTAATATCTTCTGAATCTCATTTGATGAAAGTTCCATTTGTTTTTGCGCCTCCTGTTTTAGCCAAAAAAATACTTTTTAACTCTACCTCATAATATTAACAATTACTCTTCTTCCCACTTCTTTAAAACAAGACATGCATTATGTCCGCCGAATCCAAGAGAATTTGAAGCAGCGTATTTAATATCTACATTTCTTCCTTCGTTCGGAACGATATCAAGATCGCATTCCGGATCAGGAACCTTGTAATTTATTGTTGCAGGTACATAAGAATCCTGAAGTGCCTTTGCGCAGATGATAGCCTCAAGCGCACCACTTCCTCCAAGAAGATGACCTGTCATAGACTTTGTTGAGCTGACCATAAGCTTATTTGCATGATCACCGAAAGCGATCTTGATAGCCTTGGTCTCGCCTGCGTCATTAAGACGTGTAGATGTTCCGTGAGCGTTGATATAATCAACCTGCTCAGGCTCGATTCCGGCATCCTTAACAGCTTTGATCATACAATTTGCAGCACCCATTCCTGTTGGATCAGGAGCTGTGATATGATGTGCATCACAGGTTGCGCCGTAACCTACTATCTCAGCGTAGATCTTAGCTCCTCTCTTCTTTGCATGCTCAAGCTCCTCGATAAGAAGGATACCTGAACCCTCAGCCATAACGAAGCCGCCTCTCTCTGCATCAAAAGGAATAGATGCACGTGCAGGATCATTTCCTGCATTAAGAGCCTTCATGGCTACGAAACCGCCGAAACCAAGATTTGAGATACATGCCTCAGATCCACCGCAGATCATAACATCTGCATAATCATCACGAATATAATGGAAAGCCTCTCCTACAGCATTGCTTCCGCTTGCGCAGGCTGTAACGATACTTTCGCATACCCCCTTGAAACCAGATGCGATAGCGATTTCGCCTGCTGCGATATTTGCTATACTCATAGGTATGAAATAAGGAGATATCTTATCAAAACCTCTTGCCTGACCCTTAACATGCTCAGCCTCGATAGTCTTCAGTCCGCCGATACCACTGGAAATGATGGTTCCACATCTGTATGGATCCTCTTCTTCCATATTTAATCCGCTTTCCTTAACAGCTTCTCTGAAAGCTATGATCGCAAACTGGGTATATTTATCCAGACGTCTTACTTCCTTCCTGTCAAGAAACTTCTCAGGCTCATAATCCTTTACCTCAGCACCGATCTTAACCTTGAAATCTGTTGTATCGATCTGCTTAATGAAATCAACACCACAAACACCCTTCTTGATGTTCTCCCAGGTTTCGTCAAGATTGTTACCGATAGGATTGATAGTACCCATTCCTGTTATTACAACTCTTCTCATCAATACTACCTTCCTTCTATATTATTAGTTCATTCCACCAGACACCTCGATGACCTGTCCTGTAACATAAGACGAATCATCGGATGCAAGGAATGCAACCACATTTGCAACATCTTCCGGCTCACCTATCCTCTTAAGAGCGATATTGGCTGCCAGCTTTTCCTTTACCTCATCTGAAAGAACAGCTGTCATATCAGTTGAAATAAATCCAGGCGCAACTGCGTTGCAGGTTATTCCCCTGCCGCCAAGCTCCTTGGCAAGTGATTTGGTCATACCGATCACACCGGCCTTACTAGCCGCATAATTGATCTGACCTGCATTTCCGTAAACACCTACAATACTGCTGATATTTACGATACGTCCGTAGCGCTTCTTCATCATAAGCTTTGAAGCAGCTCTCATGGCGTAAAATGTACCCTTAAGGTTTGTATTAATTACATCATCAAAGTCCTCATCCTTCATGCTGATAAGGAGCTTATCTCTTGTGATGCCGGCATTGTTTACAAGTATCTCAATGGTACCTGTGATCTTCTGTGCCTCAGCCAGAAGGTTATCGATATCCTCCTTAACGGAAATATCTGCCTTAACCGCTACTGCTGTCACACCGTACTCCTGGCAGAGCTTAACTGTTTCCTCTGCAGCTGCACTGCTGTTAGCGTAGCAGGTTACTATATTTGCGCCTTCCTTTGCAAGCTTAACGCAGATAGCTCTTCCGATACCTCTGCTTCCGCCTGTAACAACGGCTGTCTTACCCTTTAAATCCATAAACTTTTCCTCTCAGTGCCCGGTTCGGGCTTTAATCAATAGATACTTTCTATATTACTTTGCAAGTGCTTCAACCAGTGCATCAACATCCTCTGCCTTCTCGACATTGTAGCAGACTGCATCAGTAAGAGTCTTTGCAACAAACTTGCTGAGTGTCTTGCCAGGACCGATCTCTACGAATGTATCAACACCGTTTTCAGCCATATATCTTATGGTATCCTCGAAAAATACGCTGCTCTGTACCTGCTTCTCAAGAAGTTCAGGGATAGTCATATCCGCCGGCTTCTCTGTTCCGAGAGCATTGAAGATTACAGGAATCTGCATATCTCCAAAGTTTTCGCCCTTGAATCTCTCACGAAGCTTATCTCCTGCAGGCTTCATAAGTGAAGTATGGAAAGGACCGCTTACCTTAACGGCAACACATCTCTTTGCGCCCAGTTCCTTAAATACCTCTGCAGCTCTGTCTACAGGCTCTGCATCACCGGAAACAGTGATCTGTCCCGGGCAGTTGAAGTTTGCAGGCTCGGCAACATTAAGCTCCTTATCCTTAAACTCCTCTGCAACAATCTTACAGCCTTCGTAGATCTTATCTCTTTCAAGTCCGAGAACAGCTATCATCTTGCAGTCTCTGCCTTTAACAGCTTCCTGCATAGACTCTCCTCTAAAAGCAACAAGCTCAACTACCTGCTCATCAGAAAGAACTCCTGCGGCATTGAGTGCCGAATACTCGCCAAGGCTGAGTCCTGCAGCCATATCAGGCTTGATACCCTTATTTGCAAGGATCTTTGTAACGCCTACCGCAAATGCAACCATACATGGCTGTGTATACTTTGTCTCATTAAGCACCTCGGCAGGTCCGTTAAAGCATACGTCCTTAACGTCAAAGGAAAGCTTTACACTGTCCATAACTTCCTTAAACTCAGGATATTTTTCATACAGGTCGCTGCCCATGCCTACTGCCTGGCTGCCCTGTCCTGCGTATAAAAAACCTATTTTCATGTTTTTTCCTCATATTCCGCGATGACAGCTAAACTGCTGACATCACTGTATTTTAGGTCGATCTTACAGGTTGATATTCTTCATCCTGTCAAACTCTGCCCTGCAGCCCTCCATAAGGCCGTCAAGGATCTCCTGAACTGTCTTTATCTCATTTAACTGACCGCATACCTGACCTGTCATAACAGAACCTGTATTCATGTCACCGTCAAATACGGCACGTCTCAATCCACCGAGAGTGATCTTCTCAAGCTCTTCTCTTGAAGCAGCTTCCTTCTCAAGCTTAAGATAATCTCTTGCCATCTTATTCTTAAGTATTCTTACAGGAGCATCAAGTGAACGTCCCGTAACTACTGTGGAATTGTCCTTAGCCTTGATGAGAGCCTGCTTGTAGTTATCATGGATAGGGCACTCCTCACTTACAAGGAGGCAGGTTCCTATCTGGATACCTACTGCACCAAGTGCAAGTGCTGCAGCAAACTGTCTTCCGTCTGCAATACCACCTGCTGCGATAACAGGGATATTTACGCTGTCGATAACCTGTGGTACAAGAGCCATGGTTGTCATATCACCAACATGACCGCCGCTCTCCCCGCCTTCTGCGATGACCGCATCAGCGCCCTGCTTCTCAACTCTCTGGGCAAGTGCTGTAGAAGCAACAACAGGGATAACCTTTGCGCCTGCTTCCTTCCACTTCTCCATATATTTACCCGGCATACCCGCGCCTGTTGTGATAAGGCTGATCTTCTCTCTGTAAAGAAGGTCTGCGATATTGTCTGCATCAGGGTTCATGAGCATGAGATTTACACCGAAAGGCTTATCTGTATTTGCTCTTGCATCAGCTATCTCCTTCTCAAGCTTTGCAGCATCGAGACCACCTGTAGCGATGAGTCCGAGACCACCTGCATTTGAAACGACAGCTGCGAATTTACCTGTTGCGATATTTGCCATACCACCCTGAATGATAGGGTATTTTATGCCAAGCATTTCATTCAACATATCTTTTCTCCTAATCGTCTTCATAAGATAATCCCGCAGAAAGTCCGCGGGACTTGTCTTATTTATTCTTATTTAATATGTACTCTCAGGCACGTTACTATCTGGCACCGTCAAGAACAGCCTTGTCTATATTTCTGAACTTTTCATATCTCTGCTTTGCGTAATCAGCTCCTGAAAGCTTCTTCAGCTTATTGAACTCGGAAACTATCATATGATCGATAGCCTTGTAAACCAAATCAGGATCATGATGAGCTCCGCATGGAGGTTCAGGAATGATTCCATCGATAACTCCGAAGCCGAGGAGATCCTGTGCGGTGAGCTTCATAAGCTCGCAGGCCTCTGCGCTTCTTGAAGAATCCTTCCAGAGAATAGATGCAAAGCCTTCCGGTGAAAGCACCGAATAAACTGCATTTTCAAGCATATAGACACGGTTTGCAACACCAAGTGCAAGTGCGCCGCCGCTGCTGCCTTCCCCTGTTACAATAGCTATAACAGGAACCTTAAGAGCACTCATCTCAGCAAGATTCTGTGAGATAGCCTGGCTCTGTCCGTGCTGCTCTGCTTCAAGTCCCGGATAAGCACCCGGTGTATCAATAAATGTGATTATCGGTCTGTTGAACTTCTCTGCCTGCTTCATAAGACGAAGTGCCTTACGATAGCCTTCCGGTTCAGGCATACCGAAATTGTATTCCATACTCTCGGTGATATTCCTTCCCTTACGATGACCTATAACAGTCACAGGGATATCATGGAACAGAGCAATACCGCCGTAAATACTCTTGTCCTCCTTGCCGAGATAATCTCCTCTCTCCTCGAAGAAATCATCGAAAAGAGCATTTATATAATCATCGACCTTAGGTCTCTTTCTGTGTCTTGCAAGAAATACCCTGTCATGAGCCGAAAGACTTTCAGACTGTGCCTCAAGCACTCTCTTTTCCTTCCTCAGCTCACTGAGCTTCTCAGCATCCGTTTCAGTCTGAAGGGCAGCCTCGATCTCGGTGAGTTTTTCGTCGATCTCTCTGATCATTTTCCCCTCCTCTTCTTCGAATGCAGTCTGAGGATATGAGCAAGCACTGCTCTCATGTCCTGTCTTGCAACGATCTGGTCAACAAAACCATGCTCCTCAAGGTACTCAGCACGCTGGAAACCTTCAGGAAGCTTCTGGCCTATGGTCTGCTCGATTACTCGTGGTCCTGCAAAGCCGATAAGTGCATCCGGCTCGGCAAGTGTGATATCAGCAAGTGTTGCGAAACTTGCGCTTACACCACCTGTTGTAGGATGTGTAAGGCATGATATATAAAGTCCGCCGTGCTCACTGAATCTCTTTGCGGCGGCACTTGTTTTAGCCATCTGCATAAGGGAAAGTATACCCTCCTGCATACGTGCTCCGCCGCTGGCTGTAAATATGATAAGAGGAAGCTTCAGCTTATCAGCCACCTCAAATGTATTCGTGATCATTTCTCCGACTGCTATACCCATACTGCCCATAAGGAATTCGCTTCCCATGACAGCGATAACAGCCTTCTCTCCCTCGATCTCGCCGACGCCCGAAAGAACGCCTTCATCAAGACCTGTCTTATCCTTAAGACTTGTGATCTTCTCTTCATACTCAGGATAATCGAGAGGGTTAACAAATGGAATATCCGTCTTCAGCTTTCTGAATGTACCGGGATCCACAATATTTCTCATTCTTCTTCTTGCCGAAACCTTAAGGTGCTTACCACATTTCGGACATACATAGAGATTCCGTCTCATGGTTATGATAGGAATCTCTTCATTACATCCGTTGCATGTTACAGTAGACGTTTTGTCGGCTTCGGAAGAGAGAGAAGTATATTTCTCAGGGGCATAGCTCACCTCAGAAATAGCTGCTTCAAGATTAACCATTCCATCTGAATCACCGGTCTTCTTATTATTATGTCTGAAAAATCTGTCCTTAACACCGGCAGTATTTCCATTTACCTCTGGGGTATCTGAAAATCTTTCATTAATCTTTCTTCCAAATATACCCATTTTCACGCTCCATTTAGCAAACTTATTATTTTATTGGATAAAATAATTATTTATGAGCTTCTACGTAATCAACGATATCCTGAACTGTCTTAAGTGTAGGAAGATCCTCGTCAGAAATAGCAACGCCTGTCTTCTCCTCAATGCTGTTACCGATTTCTACAGCGTCAAGAGAATCTGCTCCGAGATCATCTGTAAGACTTGCTTCAGGTGTTACCTCATCCTCGCTAACTCCAAGTACATCAATGATAACGCTCTTAACCTCTTCAAACATCTTCTTTTTCTCCTTTTCATATAAATTGTTTTGAACAGTTAAATATTTTTAATTAAAATATTTTAACTATCCCCAATTATAGTAATTATTGACAATTTGTCAACTAATTTTTTTGTCATTATTTGTTCATAATTTATATAAAACATATACATTTCCTGTCGATCCGCACCAGCCGGAGTATCCGAAATGGCTTTTGGGGTTTCATTAATATCCTATCAATACAGTTGACATGCCCGAAAATAAAGTATATTATAAGGTAGTCACCAATGTAGTTTTGAAAACTACATGTGGTTATATTTAAAACTATAATCGTTAAAACACAGCGTAAAATATAGGAGTTTTATTATGTCAGAATTTCAACTCACCCCTGAAGAGGGTGTTGCAGGAAACTATATCTCCTGCGCCAAAGATGAAAATGGCGTTCTGAAAAAGATCGACTTTCATGATATCGAAAGCTTCAACTTTGCCTTCGATGTTGTCGATCAGCTCGGTGTGACCAAGCCGGCCAAGACTGCCATGCTTCATATTTCTAAAGAAGGAAGAGAAAGAAAGATCACCTTTAAGGATATGATGGAATACTCTTCCCGCACAGCAAACTACCTTCAGTTCCTCGGGATCAAGAAAGGTGACCGCGTGCTCGTAGTATTAAAGAGACATTACCAGTTCTGGTTCACTATCCTCGCACTTCATAAGATAGGCGCCATCGCGATACCGGCTTCCTTCCTTCTTGTAAGAAAGGATTTCGAATATCGTTTCCGTGCCGCTCAGATCACAGCAGTCATCTCCACAGCTGACGGTGACGTAAGTAAAGAGATTGACAAAGCTCTTCGTTCTTATGAGGGAGTTACCACCAAGGTTCTTGTGGGTGGTGTACGCGCAGGCTGGAACAGCTACAACAGAGAGGTAAGATATTTCTCAAGAGAGTTTAAGCGTCCTGCAAACTCAGCAGGCGGAAGCGATCCGATGCTTATGTTCTTCACTTCGGGAACAACCTCTTATCCAAAGATCGCAGCTCACTCCTTCACCTACCCTCTCGGTCATTACATCACTGCAAAATACTGGCATCAGGTAGATCCTGAAGGCATACATTTTGCAATAAGCGATACCGGCTGGGGCAAGGCCATGTGGGGCAAGCTCTACGGACAGTGGCTCTGCGAAGCTACTATATTTACATATGATTATGACGAGTTCTTCGCCAAGGAGATCCTTGCGATGCTCGAGAAATACAAGATAACGACCTTCTGTGCGCCACCAACCGTTTACAGAGTTCTGGTGCATACAGATCTCGGAAGCTACAATCTTTCATCACTTAAAAATGTAACCACTGCAGGAGAAGCTCTCAATCCGGAGATCTACAGCCGCTTCTACAATGCAACCGGCCTTAAGATCATGGAAGGCTTCGGTCAGACCGAAACCACTCTCACGGTTGGTACTCTCGCAGGCATGGAGCCACGCCCGGGTTCAATGGGTAAGGCCAGTCCACAGTATGACATCTCAGTTGTTAAACCTGACGGAACACCATGTGCAGTTGGTGAAGTTGGAGAGATAGTTGTAAAGACTTCAGACAGTCTTCCACTGGGCCTTTTCCTTGGATATTACATGGATGAAGAGAAAACCGCATCAGTATGGCACGATGGTTATTATCATACCGGTGATACGGCTTATGTAGACAAAGATAACTATTTGTGGTATGTTGGTAGGGTTGACGACATAATCAAGTCTGCCGGATTCAGGGTCGGACCTTTCGAAATCGAGAACGAGATCATGAAGCTGCCTTATGTTCTTGAATGCGCAGTTACATCGGTTCCGGACAAGATAAGAGGTCAGGCTATCAAGGCTTCCATCATCCTTGCGGATGGTATCGAGCCTAGTGACGCCCTTAAAAAGGAGGTCATGAAATTCCTCCGCGGAAATATGGCTTCTTATAAGAGACCTAAGATAATTGAATTCGTGAAGACATTGCCGAAGACAGCAAGCGGTAAGATTCGCCGCTCTGAGATCAAAGAAAACGATTGGAACAAGGAAGACAATAAAAATGGAAAAAATGAATAACGAGAAGATAGTCATTACCGGTATGGGCGCTGTTACTCCTGTCGGAATCGGTGTTGAAAATTACTGGAATGCACTTGTTGAAGGAAAAACCGGAGTTGCAGAGATAACAAGCTTTGATACAAGCGATCTCCCTGTTAAGATTGCTGCTATGGTAAAGGATTTTAATGCAGCAGATTATATGGATAGAAAGCTGGCCAGAGAGATGGAGCCTTTTATGCAGTACGGATATGTATCAGCTGACGAAGCTCTTAAGGACGCAGGTATCGATACTGCTGCTGAGGAGCCTGTAATCGCACCGGAAAGAATAGGCATCGTATTTGGAACTGTATTCGCAGGAATCACAAATGTTTCAGACACACAGGACGGACTTACGAGCGGAGAACATCCGAAGACCAATCCTCGTTTCATTACCAAGATAATAGGAAATATCGGAGCAGCTCAGATAGCTATCGCAAAGGGACTTCACGGACCAAGCTACACTATCTCAACAGCCTGCTCATCAGGACTCGATACAATATCGATGGGTGCTATGCTCCTTAAGCAGGATCTTGCTGATGCAGTTATCTGCGTTGGCGGTGAGGCAGCTACCTGCCCTCTCACCATCCTTGGTCTTTCAGGAACACATGCCCTCTCACAGAGAAATGACGATCCTGCAACTGCAAGCCGTCCTTTCGACGCTGACAGAAACGGTTTCGTTATGGGTGAAGGCGGTGGCGCTATCATCCTTGAGAAGGAACGCATCGCAAAGGCAAGAAATGCAAAGATCCATGCCGAGCTTATCGGTTATGCAAACAGCACAGACGGCTTCCATGTAACAAGCCCTCATCCGGACGGAATAGGTGCTATCTTCTGCATGGAGCATTCACTTAGGACAGCAGGTCTCAGACCTGACGAGATCGATTATATCAACGCACACGGTACATCAACTCCTAAGGGCGATGTGATCGAGGTTAAGGCTATCAAGACTCTCTTCGGAGATCATGCATACAAGCTTGCCGTTTCATCAACCAAGGGTGCTACAGGACATCTGATGGGTGCAGGCGGTGTTACAGAGACTATCGCATGTATCAAGGCAGTTGAGGAAGACATCCTCCCTCCTACTCTTAATCAGATTACTGCCGATCCTGACTGCGATCTTGATTTCGTACCAAATAAGAGCAGAAAGAGCGTCGTAAATACAGCAATGTGCAACGCCTTCGGTTTCGGAGGACAGAATGCAAGTCTGATCGTACGCAAGTATGTAGATTAATATTTATCAAAAAGAACGTGGCATGGATACATATATTTCAAGATATATGCGTCCATGCCATAATTTGATTTCTATAAATATTTAATTATACAAGGCTTGCTACGACATCCTTGATTACGTTAAGGCCTTTGAGGAGTACGTCATCTTCGATAACGAGTGGTGGCATGATCTTAACAACTTCGTTCTTCCTGCCGGCTCTCTCGATGATAACACCCTTCTTGTAAGCCTCTACTGAGATCTGCTTAGCAAGTGACTCATCATGAACATCGATACCCCAGATGAAACCGATACCACGGATCTCAAATTCGTCCTTAAGCGGCTCGATCTCAGTCTTCAGGAAGTCCTCTATGATCTTAGCCTTTCTCTGTGTTTCAACATCAAGAGTGTATTTGTTGTAATACTCAGCTGCAGCCTTTGCAGCAACGATAGCAAGCTGGTTTCCTCTGAAGGTTCCGTTATGCTCACCAGGTGCCCAGATATCAAGCTCAGGCTTGAAGAGTGTAAGTGCGAATGGAAGTCCGAGACCACCGATCGACTTACTGAGTACGAAGATATCAGGCTGTATTCCTGCTCTCTCGAATGAGAAGAAGTAACCTGTACGTCCGCATCCAACCTGAATATCATCAATGATGAGAAGGATATCGTTTCTGTCGCAGAATTCTCTTACGCCCTTAAGGAACTCATTAGAGAATGGTCTGATACCTCCCTCTGCCTGTACAGTCTCCATGATAAGAGCTGCAGGATATTCTATACCTGAATGATCATCATCGATCATTGTCTGCATATACTCGAGCACATCAAGGCCAGGGAACATATATGGTGCAGGGATATGTGTAACATTCTCAAGCGGAATACCTGCGCCCTCTCTTGCCTCACGCTCTGTTGTAAGAGAAAGTGCACCTGTTGTCATACCATGGAAGCAGCCCATGAAGCACCAGATATTGCTTCTCTTCTTAACCTTTCTTGCAAGCTTAAGAGCAGCCTCAACTGCATTTGTTCCTGTTGGTCCAGGGAACTGTATCTTATAATCAAGTCCTCTTGGCTTAAGTATATTTTCCTCAAAATATCTGATGAAATCTGACTTTGGCTTGGTATACATATCAAGCGCATGAAGAATACCGTCACTCTCAAGATACTTCATAACTTCTGCTTTGATCTCAGGATTGTTATGACCATAGTTAAGTGCGCCGGCACCGCAGAAGAAATCGATATATTCCTTCTCGTCAATATCCTTTATTATAGCACCCTTTGCAGTTGTAAGCTCTGATGAGAATACTCTGCAGTATGATCTAACTTCTGATTCATAGGTTTCAAAGACCTGAATATCGTTCATTTTTTTCATCCTTTCATCTTATGCCCCGGACCGATACAAGCTATCGATGTATGGGCAACGCTTTTACGCTATATTTTGTGTAAGCTGAAAACTAACAGCTTATAGTATAGACTCTTATTCAAAATAAATCAATACTGACATTTAGGATCATGGAATTCCTTGACCCTAACCTTATAGGCATCGTACATTTCCTTCTCAAATGCGAGGCCTCCATCTTTAACTCCAAGGCAGTCTCTGATAAAGCTCTTTGTGAAGTCAGGATTAAGTACGAGGAACGGTCCAACAAGGTATGTTGCGAAAAGATTCTTGTCGTGAATGCCTTCAAGACTGCTGTCCTTACTCATTCCCATACCCTTATCAACCTTGAAGAATATCTTTCCCTTCGGAGGATCCGTTGCCTCTGAGAACTGGGTCTTGAAGCCAAGTATCTCAGTATCTCCGTAATATCCTCTCACAAGACTGTTCTTACGATTCATCATGCTGCGTTTTGCAGAAAAATCATAAAGTCCCAGACACTCTATACGGCTTCCGTCATCCTTCTCAATGTATTTTCCGAGAAGCTCTGTTGCATTTGATGTAAACAGTATAGCTGCACCTTCATCACGAAGCTCAGCGAGTCTCTCCTTATACCGCATCAGCTTTCCGGCAACCATCTCCTGCTTACGCTCAGTCATGGCGCCAAGATAGATAAGGTCAGGCTTGTTATTTACAAAGTAAGGCTCCTCCGTAAATGCAGTATATTTAAACTCTGCGCCCGGAAGGCAGGCCTTAAGGTATTTTACATTACTGCTGTCACCGAAGAGGTTGCAGAATTCAGGGAAGAGAACTTCTATCACCTTGCCCTTACCTGCAGACGCATCAACTGTTTTAGCCTCAACCTTAGCAACAGATCCTTCCGCTGCTGTCGCGTCAGCTTCTGCAGACTGGAACTTTTCGAAATCCGGATGCAGATACTTTTTATACTCTGCCGAAACAGTAAACGCTCCTCTCTCTGCTCTCTCGCCCAGTCTTTTCTGAACAGGCTTTGCAAAGTGATCCGTCGTAAATACATCATAAAGTATATAGACCTTGTCAGACTTTGTAAGGTCCACAAGCTCTGCAGTCTTGGTATCCTCCTCTATGCAGGAGATCTTCTCTTCCGGAATACCCGCCATAAGGAGTCTCAGCTTCAGATCGTTATAGCGTCTTCCACCAACTATTACCTGCTTAACACTGTCCTCGTTAAGAAACTCAAAATCAGTATCGAAGAACCATGCGATATTTTCGCTGGTCTCCTTTCTGTCGAAATAATCATCTATCGTTAAGATAACAGCCTTGTCGCCCTCTTCCTTTCTGATGAAATCACATACTCTTGAGCAGGCAACCGGGTTCTGACCCTTTGCAACATTTGCTATGATATGTTTGCCGTTTATAACAAGTTCTTCATAACGGCTCTTTGCGATCTCCATCTTCTCGAATGACTCTGTGATCCTCTTGATGGAAACCTTGAATTCCATAAGTACCGCAACCGCTGTTATCTGGTTGTAGACATCTGTTATATTATCACCGAGAAGCTTTATATCGTATTTTCCCTTAGGGGTTCTGAGATAAAGTCTTCTGTTCTCTGTATCGATCTTTTCAACCGCATAATCAAATTCCTCCGGAGAAGCAAAATCGCAGTTCGGACATTTTGCCTTACCGATGTGATTGTAGCGGATATATTCGTATTTAAGCTTGGTACCGCACTCCGGGCACGCTGTCATATCCTGAATGATATTGTCGCGCTCGCCCATATATATCGATCTGTCCTCGATACCGAAATACACCCTTTTGTTATCAGCCGCAAGATGGCTGCTAAGCGGATCCTCGCCGTTAAGCACGAGCCTTGTCTCCTTAGGAATGGTCTCGTTAAGGATATCGAAGATGTATTCTGAATGCGCATTTCTTCTGTAGGAATCTCTGAAGAGATTTGTTACAGCAAGGATCTTCGGCTTAACATAAGGAAATACCCTTGTAGTCATCCTTTCATCAAGCTCAAGCACCGCATACTGCTTCTTCATCCTTCCCTTCATATCGGAATTCTTAACGAAGGCTGATACAACGCCGGATTCGATATTTCCGCCGAACCTGTTATCTATAAACGGCAGCTTTGTATCCGCAAGAACATCATCGATCAGGTTTGAAACTGTAGTCTTGCCATTGGTTCCCGTGATACCGATAACAACCTCAGGCTTATCTATCTGCTTCAGGAAATCAGGGCACATCTTTACTGCCTTATTTCCCGGAACATGGGTCGCATTCTTACCTACCAGTCTCAGGCCTCTGATCATAGCCTTCGTTCCGAAGAGTGTTGCGTAAAATCTTGCTGTTTTTTTATTCTCAGACATGAGTCCACCTCTTACTAATCTATTATTCTAATATTACTTTTATAATATCCGTCAAAATATAATATTTAGCCAACGGACATTATAGCAGTTCCCAGCCGTCATTACAACACATCAAGCATCTGAGCCGGATTTTCAGCTGCCTTGACATTTCCGACAGCCTTAATGATGATACCCTCTTCGTCGATAAGGTAGGTTGTTCTCACAACTCCCATGGAAACCTTTCCGTAATTCTTCTTTTCTTTCCATACATCGTAAAGCTGGATAACAGTTTTCTCCACATCCGATAAAAGTGTGAAAGGCAGAGAATACTTCTCTTCGAACTTCTTATGAGACGCTGCCGAATCCTTGCTCACTCCTATAACAACTGCGCCCTTCTCTGTGAACTGTGGAAGAAGCTCACCAAAACCGCAGGCCTGCTTCGTGCAGCCCGGTGTATTATCCTTAGGATAAAAATACAGTACTACCTTTTTTCCTCTGTAATCCGAAAGACTTCTCATCTCTCCGTTCTGATCCGGAAGAGTAAAATCCGGTGCTTTTGTTCCAACCTCTAACATATCTATCCTCCTGTTCTATCTGAACCAACATCAACCCAAACCGATTCCCAACCGAATCAATACCAACCCGAACCGGTCTCTATCTAAACCACACGTTAACGTCAACATCGCCCTCAACTCCAGGGCAGCTGCCTGATGGTGAATACTGCCAGCCGCTTATCACATAAGGGAAATCCATGTAATCAACATCATCATAATCCGCAAGCCAGAACTCGATATCATAAAGCTGATCCAGATCAAGATTCCTGATGAACCATCCATAGCTTGCATAGATCATCGGTGTGTATCCGGCCTCTCTTACGGTATCACAGAAGGCCTTGACCGCTGCCGTTCTGTCCTCTATATCTATATCATTTGCGCGTACATAATCATCCGTATAAACGTACTCTGTATCAATAACGATGATCTTCTCACTCGGTTCATGACCCTTGATAAGAGAAAGCGCGTATTTTGCCTCTTCAACTCCCTCATCATAATTTACAGCCTCTGAGAAGAAGTAAGCTGCTGTTTTGATCTTGGCTTTATTTGCGCCGTCAATATGCTCTGCATACATTGTATCCGCATTGAGAGATCCTGCTTCGCCGTAGCCTCTGTAACCGACTCTGACGATCGCAGTATCAACACCTGCAGCCTTAACCTTTTTCCAGTCAATGGCTGATTGATGCTCGGAAATATCGATCGCAACCTTGGAAACCCTCTCATTGTCCTTCACACGGTAAAGGAAGTTGGTGTCGCCGTTTTCGATGTATTTGAACTCATTGCTGTAATCGAAATCATTTCGTGCGATCTTATCAGATATTTTATAATACTCACAATCCGGATATTCACCGAAGAGTATATAGGACTGCTTCAGGAACTTTATATAATTGTCAAGAACTGCATCCGACATTCCTGCTTCGCCAAGCTCCACCTCGCCCATCTCTTCTATGTGAAGTGCTCTGCCCCAGCCCTCGGATACTCTGTAGAGCTTCTTTCCGAATATGACCAGAACAACCGCCTCCGCTATTACCACCAGCGTAAGAAATGCGCTCCACAGCGTAAGTACTATCAGTCTTTTTCTGAAATTCTTATTTTCCATGTCTAATTCCTTTGGTATTTCTATTTATTCAGAGACTGCTGCCTCCGACCCTTTCTTGCTTGTTTTCATGATGATAAATCCGACGGTTATAAGCGCCGCGCCCACTATCGAGATAACTATCGAAGAGGTTACAGACAGCTTCTCCACTGCAAGGAACGACAGTCCCTTCTCTATTGCCTTCGGATAATAATAAGCTACAACCGAATAGCTGTTATTTATAAAATGCATCAGCATGCCCGGGAAGATACTCTTCGTATAATAAGTCGATACGCAGAGCGCAAAACCAAGCAGGCCTGTTACAAACAGTCTCGAGATACTCATATGATAAAGTCCGAAGCAGACGGCAACAAATATCATTGCCACGATCGGCCTGTATCTTTCTCTGACAGCCGCAAATACATATCCGCGGAACATCATTTCCTCGCATATTGCAGGCATGAGTGCTACTACAAACAAAGTAACGATAAAGCCCTTATTCATGATATCCTTCAGCGATTCATAGGTTGCCTCAGAGCTTTCCTTGAAAATACTGCTCACTATGGAGGTTATGACCATACCTACCGAAATGATACCAAGTATGAAGATGCATGCACCTGCCGCAGCTCTTGCCTTCGGAAGTCTCAGGCTGTAAGTCTTCTTCAAATCCTTCTTCGTATATATTGCCATCATAAGCGGTATCGAAAGGATGATCAGCTGGGTTCCGGCAACCCCGTAAATACCAAACTCAGTCTGAAGCAGACCTCCAAGATATATAACAAGTACAATTACGAAAAGAAGCACAAACCATGCATCCGAGAAGGTCGGAACTCCGCCCTTCTTAAGATTGCTTCTCTTCTCAAACAGCTGCAGGCCACCTCTTCCATCATTGAAGAGAATGGACTCGCTGTCATAAATCCTTCCGAGAAGAAGGATTGCCAGAAAGGCATAAAGTACATTACTTATCAGAACTACCGCAACCGATTCAAGAGTTACCTTGAAGATCAGCAGGTTCTTTATAAGAAGACAGATATTTGCAACAGGCACAAGTGCCATTCCGCCTTCAAGTGAAACATTCGGGATGAATCCGATGTAACCGATGAAAAGCACTGCCAGCATCAGTGGCGTGATATAATTATTCGCTTCCTTATAGCTCTTGGCAAAGGAAGTAACGCACATGGTGACGGCACTTATGAAAAGCGAAAATGCAAGTATTGCAAGGATTCCAACAAGTATCGCCGGTATGAACTCCGACAGCGTAACATCGGCGCCCTTGATGGCTCCCGAGCTCTTCATTATCTTGACGATATAGATCGCTATGCCGCCCATTGAAAGAATATTCAACAGAGCGGAAATAATACCGATCAGCGCAACCGTCAGGAACTTGCCCATGATCATCTGTCTGTTTGTTATCGGCAGGGTCAGCAGGGTCTCAAGTGTTCCTCTCTCCTTCTCACCGGCTGTCGTATCTATCGCCGGATACATAGTTCCCATAAGAAGGCTTATGATAAGAAGAAACGGAAGTACCGAACCCAGCATGCTTCCCATGGACTGTTTTCCGGACGCCACATTCTTATAGCTGTAGCTTATGGGATTAAGTGTCAGTTCTACGTCCAGACCCGCGTCGCTTATAGTCTTCTCGGACATTTCCTGATTCATCTTTTCGACAAAATCAAATATTATATCCGAGGCATAGTTTGAATTCGTAGAAGACGACAGATAGTAAACTATATATCTTATCCTGCCCTCTTTACCTTCTTCATTCTCATCTCCTTCATCAGGAACAACCTCGACATATACATCGAGAGTCTCATCCTGCATAGCCTGTTTGAAATCCTCTATAGTATCTGCAGACACGAAATTGATATGATATTTCTCTTCGGATTTCTTCTCCTCAGTTTTCTTCCCGGTACTCTTCTCTGCACCGTCAGTAACATCTTCAGTGGTTTTTTCTTCTCTGTTCTTATTGATCGAATAAACGCTCTTTACCGCATAATCCAGAAACCTTCCATCATCCAGTTCAGACTCTATCGCTACGTTGTAGGTTCTTTCCTGAAGTCCGCTCTGTACGGAGGACATGATCCCCAGCGCAACCACAAATATAAGCGGATAAAGTATTACCGGGATTACCAGCATCATTATAACTGTCTTCTTATCGCGGATGACATCGAGGATTTCCTTCTTGAAGAGCGTTTTCACGACTTTTTTATTATAACTCTTCATGGTCCAGCTCCTCTCTTTCAACTATCACGTTGAAGGCGTCACGCATATTTGTGGTACCGGTATTCTTTTTCAGTTCGTCCGGAGTAAGATTACATATGATCTTTCCTTTATTTATCATGATTATCCTGTCACAGAGGTATTCGGCTTCCTCCATGTAATGAGTCGAATAGATAACAGTTCTTCCCCTGTCCTTTTCACCCTTCATGAACTTCGTGATGGCCGCACTGCTTATGATATCGAGACCGAGAGTCGGCTCGTCAAAAATATATATTTCCGGATCGTGTATCAGGCATCTGGCAATAGCTGCCCTCTGGGTCTGACCGGTTGAAAGCTTTTCTATCCTGTTATCGATAAAGCTGTCCATGTTAAGGACATCGGAAATACTCTGTATCCTCTCCTCTATCACTTCCTTTGAAAGGCCGTAAATAATTCCGAACATAGTAAGCATCTCTCTTGTAGAAAGCCTTCCGTAAAGCTTTGTATTTCCGGAATGATAGCCGATATGACTGCGAAGCTCCACTGCATCGGTTATTACCTGTGATTCATCTCCGAGGCTGACCATAACTTTACCCGTGGTCGGCTTCATCAGACTTGAAAGCATACGAAGAAGTGTCGTCTTTCCCGCACCGTTAGGTCCGAGTATCCCGACAATCTCACCTTTACCGACCTCAAGCGATATTCCGTCCACCGCATTGAACTCGGTCTTCTTATTCTTCTTCTCGTTTTTTATAAAGGTTTTTACAAGGTTTTCTGCTTTTATCATAACAAGTATATAATACTATTTATCCTGCATATATTAAAGTATTAAAATGTATAATATTAGTTAAGTTTTCTTTAACAAAAGAAAAAGAAACCACAAGATTCTCCTGTAGTTTCCATTCTGCATAAAGCCCCCACATGTAACTTAGCCTTCTAAATGTTCCGAACATGAACAACTAAGTATTTACTATAGATGATTATATCACTTTTTAATAAAAACGCAACAGCTTTTTGTGTAATATTACTATAAAATTGCATATTTCTAGATTTTTGTTAATATTATACAAGACTCAGTAAAAATTATGACGAAAAACCGAACTTCACCGTAATACTTTTCGTCATTTTTACGATACATTCTGCCTATAAAAATACATCCGGGCTTAGTCTCCTAAGCTTATTTGCTTTTTTATGCTTTCGATGATAGAATAATCCGAAAGTTAGTACTATATCTGAATGAAAAGGTGAATATTCCTATGAACAAACACAGTCTTTCACTATCAAAAAAATTACTGATAGCCGCGGCTATATCATTTCTGTTTCTCGCGATAGTCGTGCGTGTCATACATCCTGATGCCAAGGAGCTTGATTTTGTCATCACAGCCACTGGCAACTACGAATACTCTTCGATCACAGCTGAATATGGGACGGAAGACATAGTAGAGATCACTTCATATTATAAAGAAGGAGAACGCTATCATATCATTTTTGATGGCATCTCTCCCGGAGAGACCTCTGCAAAGATATTTGCCGTACATTCCGAAAACCCTGAAGTTATAGATTCTTCCTTTATTGATATCGTTCATACAAAGACCGGCATACTCTTTACCGATAAGACTTTTATCTTTAACGGATATCAGTATTTATTCATCTCGGTAACACTGGTATTTATTGCTTTTTCAATACTTACACTTGTTCATTTTATCCAGACAAAGATAAGGCATTACTTCTCCTATGAATCGATACTGTCTCTGGGGCTGTTCATGTATTTTGCACTTCAGTCCTGTGCCCTTCTACCTTTTGCGATTGAAAGCCTGATCGATCCATGGGAGCATTACGGTGTAATAGTCTTCCTTTGTACAAACTATGTCTTATCCATAGTTGCACTTATTTCAACACCGGTACTGCTCATCTTCTCTCTCTTTATCTCATCAAGCAATATCAGGCTTATCCAGAAAGAGGGAAAGAAGCCTTCGAATCTTCTGGGTATCTTGATCAGTCTCATGCTTTTTGGCGGACTCCTCCTGATATTCATTATAATGAAAAACTCGACAATGTCTCTCGAGTTCACCCCGGGCGATACCGCAAATATACTTACCAGAAATATAATCGCTTCACTTTTTGTTTACTTCGAATGTAATCTGCTTGCAACCTTTATACTCTGCCGTATCGCAGGCCGTCATAAACCAAAGCTTGATAAGGATCATATCATCATCCTCGGCTGCGGAATCAAAGATGACGGAACTCTCTATCCTCTGCTTCAGGGAAGAGCCGATGCAGCGATAGCTTTTTATAAAAAGCAGCTTGAAAAAACCGGCAAGGCAGCCCGCTTCGTTCCTTCAGGCGGACAGGGTCCTGACGAATGCATACCGGAGGGGGAAGCGATTAAGAATTATCTTATCAAACAGGGTATACCTGCAGACCGCATCCTTCCGGAGACACGTTCTGAAAATACTTATCAGAATATGAAATACTCCAAGGAGATAATCGACAAGGATAATCCTGATTCAAAGATGATCTTCTCCACCACCAATTATCATGTTTACCGAAGCGGCATACTCGCTTCCATGGTTGGTATGAATGCAGACGGTCTCGGATCAAAGACAAAATGGTATTTCTGGCCGAACGCCCTTATCCGTGAATTCATCGGAATGGTAGTAAACGGACGCAGGATACATATATTCCTTATAGTTCTTCTGGTCGTTCAGACTATCATCCTCGGCAACCTTCAGTGGCTGCTGCAGGCAATTTTATAAATACAAAACCGCAGCTCATAGGAGCTGCGGTTTCTTTATATTATTAACTATTGTTCTCTTCTGCAACAAGATTTACGGTTCCGTACATCTCACGAAGCTTTGGCTTCTCGATCTTACCTGTTGCATTTCTCGGAACGTCTGCGAAGATGATCTTACGTGGTCTCTTGTATCTTGGAAGTTCAAGACAAAATTCGTTTATCTCCTCTTCAGTAGCCATCTTGCCAGCTTTAAGCTGAACGATGGCAGCTGAGATCTCACCAAGTCTCGGATCACCGATACCGATAACTGCTACGTCCTGGATCTTCTCATTCTTCATCATGAAGTCCTCGATCTGAACAGGATATATATTTTCTCCACCACTTATGATGACATCCTTCTTACGATCAACGAGCCAGATGAAGCCATCCTCATCGAGCTTAGCCATATCTCCTGTAAAGAGCCATCCGTCCTTCAGGCACTCCTCTGTCGCCTTTTTGTTATGGTAGTAACACTCCATAACTCCCGGTCCCTTAACAGCAAGCTCGCCAACTTCGCCCTTTGGCACTTCATTTCTGTCTTCGTCAACAATCTTGGTTTCCCAGCCGTAGCCCGGAATACCGATGGCGCCAACCTTATGAATATTTTCAACGCCAAGGTGAACGCAGCCCGGTCCGATAGACTCTGAGAGTCCGTAGTTTGTATCATACTGATGGTTCGGAAATATCTTCTTCCATCTTGCAATAAGACTTGCAGGTACAGGCTGTGCGCCGATGTGCATCAGTCTCCACTGATCAAGCTCATAATCATCCTTATTCAGCTGTCCGCTTTCAAGTGCGATCAGGATATCCTGTGCCCAAGGAACAAGCAGCCATACTATAGTACAATGCTCGCGGCTTACAGCATCAAGCACGTACTCCGGCTTGGTTCCCTTAAGAAGGACTGCCTTACTTCCCGAAATAAGGCTTCCGAACCAATGCATCTTCGCACCTGTATGATAAAGCGGTGGAATACATAAAAATACATCATCATGAGTCTGTCCGTGATGTGCCTGCTCAACCTTTGCAGAATGCGACAAACTTCTGTGCTTATGAAGGATAGCCTTTGGAAAGCCCGTTGTACCTGATGAAAAATATATTGCTGCATAATCATCATCGGTAAGTGTTATATCAGGCGATACGCTGCTGCAGTTAACTGTCAGCGCTGTATAATCCTCTGCAAAAGAAGGACATCCCTCACCTACATAAAGAAGACTTGCCTTCTTAGATATCTTATCGGCTATAGTCTCCATTCTTCCGATAAACTCAGGTCCGAATATAAGGATATCAACCTCAGCAAGCTTTGCACAGTATTCGATCTCATCAGCTGTATATCTGAAGTTGAAAGGTACTGCTATCGCCCCGGTCTTAAGAACACCAAAATATATCGGCAGCCACTCAAGGCAGTTCATAAGAAGGATACCAACCTTATCATTCTTCTTGATCCCTCTTGAAAGAAGAAGGTTTGCGAAACGGTTCGCCTTCTCATTAAATACACTCCAGGTTATCTCTCTTCTGTATGGCTCTGCCTCAGAAGGCTGAATGAGCTCATATTCTTTCCATGTAACTCTTCTTACTTCTTTGATCGCAGGGTTAACCTCGACAAGAGCTATCTCGTCGCCAAACTCCCTGGCATTTCTTTCGAGTAAATCTGTAATAGGCATTTTCTTTTCTCCCCATATATTATTAGTTCCTGTGGCGCCCAAACCTCTCACCACATCGACTTCAATTATATACCATGTTAATACGTTAATGCAATAAAGTATTTACGGCTTGTTGCGCTTTTGTTATGTATCAGATGTTAACATGTAGCCTAGAGATGAAAATACGAAAGGAGTGTGTTTCATGCCATCAAATAAATTGCAGATAATGAAGTCTGAAAAACTGATTCAGAAGATTGTTTCACATATAGAGGAAAATAAGGAGAACCTGAATCCGGAGGTTGCCGAGAATCTTCTTAACGGCGACAACGGGATCAATTTTGTTTCCGGCCTTATCGACGATATAAACAGTATTTCCAAGAAGATTTACGAGAAAAACAGTGCCGGTCATCAGGAAATCTTTAACGATATCAAAAAGAGCTATTATTCAAATATTTACAATTCTCTTCTTAACGGACTCACCCGCTTCAAGAAAGAATATATAAAGTCCAGCAATTCAAAGGAGCTGCTCTCATATCTCGAGGTTCTTGAAACAAGACTTCGCGACGACGCTCAGGTCATCAGTAAGGCTGATCCGAGTGTGGACGAGTACCTTCAAAATGCCGTAGAAAAATACACTGCCTATCCAAACGGCTACAGCTACGAGACTCATATGGAGAAGCGTAAACGCGCTGCTAAGAGAGCCGATCAGCTCACCAGTCTCAGTAAGGATAGAAACGAAGCTTCAGCAATAAAGCAGCTCTCAGATAAAATCAACGCCTATAAGACCGAGGACAAGCTCCTTACATCCGATGATGCAAAGGAACTTATCTCCCTCTATGCCGAAGCGGCTGTTGAGATGAAGTCCGAGTACGACAAGGTAAAGAATAATCCTGAGCAGGCCGAAATGTATAAGAAGATGATGAAGAAGTTTTCCAAGGACTATACTGCTCTTCATAAATATAAGAATAAACTGGACAAGGCCAAAGAGGGAAAGACAAACCTCATGACTGTTAGTGAGTTCTTCGATACCTCAAGGACCAGAGTTGTTAAGCTCCATGACACCGACATGGCAGAGCTCAGCAAATCGGGTGCCGGCCAGAGTATCAGATATAAGATTGATTTCAAGGTTGATGATGAACCTATTGAGGGCGCCTCAAAGGGTGATGTCGTAACCGGGTATTTTACACCTGACAAGGTTTATGACCCGAACAAGAAGGACACAGCCCATAACCCGGGTGTTGATCCGGATTCTCTGATCAGTGAGGATGCCGAGAAGGATATCATCAATTATCTTCTTGCAAAATATCCTCAGGAAGCCGATTTCATAAAGAGCTTTCCTGCAAACGCAAATGTTCACGCTTTCATCGGTACAAGCCATGACAAGATCTTAAGAAAAGAAGGCGACGCTATGTGTACGGAAAACAGCGTCATAGATGCGGTAATTAACCTTAAGGAAAAATACCTTGACTGCCCGCACGCCACAAATACAGGTGTGAAGACCATCACCGCCATCGGAGATAACGAAACAAGGCTCAACGCATATATAGAATATACAGGCCTGTATCTTAAGCATCAGTTAGCTGACAGAATAAATAAAGGCCGTGGCATCGACCGGGGTGCTGCTCTCGGCAAGAGAAATGCACTGGCCAGTGCCCTCGCAGAGGTTCTCGGATGTTCAGATGTCCTTGCCTTCTCTGAGAAGATGAAGATTGAAGCCATGGAGAATGGCAAGAAGACCGTTAAGACCGGAGTTATGATGATGCCTGCAAAGGGTATAGATTCGAAGACCGTCGGAGCAAACAGCGCTTTTAACAACTTTACACATATGTCCATGGAAGAGAATCCGGGATTTGTAAAGAACGTTGCCATGCTGCAGTTCCTTGATTATCTCATCCTGAATACAGACAGGCATAATGCTAATTATTTATATCAATTCGATAAAAAGGGTAAACTAATCGCTCTTCAGGGAATAGATAATGATACTTCCTGCTCTTCAAGAAAGGATGCGCATTCTTTAGGCTTTGGAACCCTGTTCAAGGACCTTAGGATAATCCCTAAGTCGATGGCAGACGCTGTAAAAGCCATGAAGCCTGAAGCTTACGAAGTCCTCCTGCAGGGATATGATCTTAATGACGCAGAAATAAAAAACATGAAGAATGTTTTCATAGAAGCCCAGAAACAGATAACCCGCTGTGAAAAAGCTTATGAAGGAACCGAGCCGGGTTTCCTTGATAAGGACATGCCTCGTATAGTTCCTGACGAAGATATGGGTAAATATTATGTAAACGAACAGCTTGCACATGTTAACGCTTCCAAGCATTCAAAAAGCAATACCTTCGGTCTCCTTACTTTCGTCATCGGTGACAGATTCAAATCCGTAGCCAATGCTATGGAAAACGACAGCAGAAAGTGCACAGAAATCGCCTGTGACCTTACAAGAGCACGTCTTGACCGCAGTCCGGGAAGTCTCTATGATTCTCTCGCAGGCTTCAAGAAGCTGCATAAGGATTTTGATAAGAAAAATATCAAAAAAGCCGGAACATTTGAGAATGTCATTGCAACAGCCGAGAAGTTTTTCGACCCGAAAAAGAAGAATCCTCGCTTTATTTCGTCATCAGGAAATATCGAGCTCCGTAACGATGACAATACTGTTGTCGGTATCATCATACCATACGAAAAGGGAAAGGATTACTCTTCTTACAAGAAGACTCTGAAAACTGCACTTGATGCCGCAAACAACTACCTTCAGGAGAATTCCGAGCTTGTTATGGATTATCAGATGTGTAAGGCTGAGATTGACCTCTATAAAAAAGAAGGCGATACAGAAAAGCTTAAGATAGCTGAGGGCGAGCTTAAGATATTAGAGCAGGATCCAAATGTGCAGAAATACAAATACGCCGTAAAGCTTCGTGATAAGATCACCGATCAGCTTGATAAATGCAACAAGCTGAGTGATACCATGAAGGATCTCATGAAGGCGGTCGATCGCTACGATGAGATGAAAAAGTTTCCTGCTCAGGACGATTACCTAAGCAGCGAGTTCAGGCAGAATGCCAGAAATAACATAAGGCAGCTTGAATCCCGTAACAAGCTTAAGGATCCTGATGCACCTGTTGCAAACGCGCAGGCAGTTGCAAAGATTGAGCCTAAAAGACTCACGGTTAAAAAACCTCAGTAGGCTCCGTTAAAACCGATTACTTTTTGCGAATATAAAAAGAATGCCTCCGGAGGTTGTCATATACGCCCCGGAGGTGTTCTTTTACTTATAAACACATGATCATTATCGTCCGATCATGAAATCATGCTTATACCGTTTTTTCAATTACCTACATCTCATATCCTGCATGGAAAGCCTTGAGGTTGATGTCTACAGTCTTTGCAGGAACTGTATTTCTGATAACCTCTTCCCACTGCTCTACTGTATAGTCCATATGCTTTGCAGCCATGCCGAGAACGATAACGTTGAAGGTTCTTGTATTTCCTATCTCCTTTGCCTTCTCCATGGCATCGATTGAATAAACCTTGTATTTTGAAGAAAGCTCTTCGATGATGCCTTCAGGATACTCTGCAGCACCTGTGATAACAGGCATCGGATCGATACGCTGATCGTTAACGATGATAACGCCGTCCTTTTTAAGGAAGTGAGCGTAACGCTTTGCTTCAAGTCTCTCAAATGCGATAAGCACGTCTGCGCAGCCCTCTTCTACGATAGGCTCTGCAACATCCTCGCCATATCTAACATAAGTTACAACACTACCGCCTCTCTGAGCCATTCCATGAACCTCAGAAAGCTTTACATCATAGCCTGCTCCGAGAGCAAGTCCACCGAGAATACGGCTTGTAAGAAGTGTTCCCTGTCCGCCTACACCGACTATCATTATATTCTTTACTGCCATATTACTCACCTCTCTTCTTAAGTGAAATAGCATCAAACGGACAATTCTTCATGCAGAGTCCGCAGCCATTGCACATAGTATCATCTATAACTGCCTTACCGGTCTCCTTGTCCTTCTTTATAGCCGGACAACCTGCCTGGAGGCACTTACCACATTTCTTACACTTTTCAGGATCAACATAGCACTTGCCCTGTGGAACATATTCCTTAAGGAGCGCACATGGTGACTGAGCGATGATAACTGAAAGCTCATCTCTTGCAACCTCAGTCTTAACAACCTCTTCAAACTTCTCAAGGTCGTATGGATCAACAACTGTTACATGGTTGATATTGATAGCTCTGCAGAACTTTTCAAGGTCGATGGCAAGTGTTGTCTCGCCGTTAAGCATCTTACCTGTTGCAGGGTTATCCTGATGACCTGTCATACCTGTTGTTGAGTTATCAAGGATGATAACTGTTCCTGTAGCCTTGTTGTAAGCCATGTTCATGAGTGAGTTAACACCTGTATGCATGAAGGTTGAATCACCGATAACAGCAACCCAGTTCTTAACATACTCACTGCCCTTAGCCTTCTCCATACCATGAAGCATGGAAATACTTGCGCCCATACAAAGTGTTGTATCAACAACATTAAGAGGTGCAACAGCTCCGAGTGTATAGCATCCGATATCGCCTGATGCGTGGATCTTAAGCTTCTTCAGAACTGAGAATGTAGCTCTGTGAGGGCAGCCAGGACAAAGGATAGGAGGTCTCATAGGAACAGCCGCTGCTGCATCTGCCTCTACCTTCTCACCAAGGATAGCCTCACGAAGCATATTTGCACTGTATTCGCCCTGGATAGTAAATATCTCCTTACCGATACACTTGATGCCCCATGACTTAACCTGCTCTTCGATAACAGGCTCAAGCTCTTCTACGATATAAAGAGTCTCAACCTTTGAAGCGAACTCTTCGATAAGCTTCTTAGGAAGCGGATTTACAAGACCAAGCTTAAGGATAGATGCATTTGGAAGTACTTCCTTAACATACTGATAAGGAATACCACTTGTGATGACACCGATCTTTGTGTCACTGTAGGTAACCTTGTTGATGTCCATAGTGCATGAATCCTCGATAAGGCGGTTTGTACGCGCCTCAACAACGAGGTGTCTGCCCTTTGCATTACCAGGCATCATGATATTCTTTGCAGGATTTCTCTCGTATGGCTTATCTTCAGGCTCAACTCTGTCCTCAAGATTAACAAGTCCCTGTGAATGTGCAAGTCTTGTAGTTGTACGAACGATGACCGGTGTATCATACTCCTCTGATATTTCAAAAGCTCTCTTTGTAAAATATCTTGCTTCTTCTGAATCAGAAGGCTCGATAACAGGAACACATGCTGCTCTTGCAACACGTCTTGTATCCTGCTCATTCTGTGAGCTGTAAAGCCCCGGATCGTCTGCGGCGATCATAACAAGTCCGCCGTTAGCTCCTATATATGATACTGAATAGAGCGGGTCAGCTGCAACGTTAACACCTACGTGCTTCATTGCGCACATAGCTCTGACACCTGACATAGATGCTCCGACAGCAACCTCAGTTGCTACCTTTTCATTCGGTGCCCATTCAGCATAAACTCCTTCGTATTTTACCAGATACTCACTGACTTCAGTACTCGGTGTACCCGGATAAGCAGAGGAAACCTTAACACCCGCTTCGTAAGCTCCTCTTGCGATCGCCTGATTACCAAGCATAATCTTTTTTTCCATTTCTGTCCTCCCTATTATCTTTAAAGCAGACCCTTATACTTGCAGCCTGCGATATTTCAAATTATATTTCTGCCGGCTTATACCTTGATAAGCTGGCCGTCGCGGAAGATCTGATAACGCTCCGCTCCCATTCTGAGTCTTATGATCTTATTTGTCTCCTTGATGGCATTGTATCTGAACCTAAGTCTCATCATGGTCTTCCATTTTTTAGATGGATTTATATTATTAAATACCGATGCAGCATTTATGACCTCATAAGCCACATTCCAGAGTGAGATGTCACGTACCGGATCCTTAATGTAGAGCCTGTATTTTTTATAGTCAACATCGTTCCTCTTGCTGTAACGGTTATTTGCGATCATCGCCATATGGTTCGGCGCATTAAATACTATCTGCGCGCCCTGGAACCTGTGATAAAGCTTGTCGATAAAAGCGCTGACTTCCTTCGAATTCTTGTACTGAAAAAAATCTCTGCAGACAAACAGCAGTCCGAAGCCGATATCACATTTGATATCATCCAGCCAGCTCATATCGTCGATAGACTTAACTATGGTATGCTCTCTCTCGCCGTCTCTTGTATAGAGTCGCCTGATGGATATCATACCCGGCGTATCGAGATTGTACCAGTTTACTCTGCCGTTGTCCATTCTCTTAAACATAGTATCCAGACTGCAGCCGAGATAAACCACTGTTCCGTTCGGATACTGAAGAATAAACTTTCTGACCTCATCATCAAAGCTCTTATAAGTGGCAGCCTTGACGAGATTTATATAATCACTGTTCCTCTTGTATTTTTCATAGGAAATATGATTGTTAACCAGATATTTTGTAGCTTCCCTGTCCTTAAATATCTCAGGGTACTGCTTCGAGAATTCGCTTCTCTCCTTTATCTCATACATGTACTGATTGATGATCCTGTCGGTACTGTCGGTTATGAGATCAAGGATTACCTTACGGGCATGCTGTGCTTCATCAAGCAAATCATCGTGGAAGAACTTATGGTGCATTCTCGGAAATTCGAAAAAGCTCACATTAAGCCCTGCATTCTCCGCCTTATCCGCCAGCTCTCTCGCATAGCAGTTAAATATGTCCTCGGTACCCGATACTATGATCAGCTGATTGCAGAGATCACGGATGTCCTCGTAAATAGGACTCGTATATTCAGTACGTGCGGCATATTCGCCAACCCAGTATTTATTTATATATTCCTTCTTCGCCTCACTGAAAAATATGCCGTCATTATAATACTGCGACAGCAGTGTATTCTCAAGCTTCTTGTCGAAGAATTCGGCATCCAGCTCAGGTGACAGAAGGATCAGCTTATCCGGTGCACGAAATCCTGTTTTCCATGCCTCAAGAGTCAGTGACATGGCAAGTCCTGCTCCCACTCCTGTTCCGGCCATGATAATGTTCGGAATATTTTTCTTATGAAGCAGATTATCATAAACCGCCGTAAGACTATCAAATACATCTCCGACGCGCTTCTCAGGTGCAAGCGGATACATCGGCATGCATATGCACATGCCGGTCTCTACGGCCAGATATGCTGCAAAATCAAACTCTTCGCGATTTATCGGAAAACTGTAATCACTGTCATATATGTAATAAATATATACGCCATTGAAATTATCCGTAGGCATCAGAAAGAGACAGAGGGTGTCCTTGATCATCTCCTTTTTCACGGAAATACCCTGCGCAGTCCAGGAGTCGATATCGACCTTTGACATCGCATCTTTTCTGCGTCTAACCTCTGCATATATTTCGTCGGCGGTTTTCTTTTTTAATCCTGAAAGCTTCGACATATAAGCACTCCTGCTGATACACACATAGATAATTAGATTATATATTAAATCACTGCAATAATCAAATAATTCTTATCTTGCCTCGCATCAGACGAAACGCCCTCGAGACTCAGCATAATATAAAAAAGAACCACATGAAAGATCATGTGGTTCTTAGTGATTATGATATAACCGTAAGTTGGCTTGTTAGTCGGCGAAGTAGTAACCGACGCCCCACTTGGTGTGAATGTATTTTGGATCAGCCGGCTGAGTCTCGATCTTCTCTCTGAGACGTCTTACATGAACATCAACTGTTCTTGCGTCGCCCGGATATGAAGCGCCCCAGATGGTCTTAAGAAGCTCATCTCTTGAATAAACCTTGTTAGGATTTGAGATAAGGAGAAGTACAAGATCGAATTCCTTGGCTGTAAGGCTTGCTTCCTTGCCGTCGATGAATACTCTTCTGCTGTCAAGCTCAAGGCGGAGTCCCTTCTTCTCGATGACATTGTCCTTTGCTGTTCTTGTCACATCATTCTTTGAATTACGTCTGAGGATGGCCTTGATACGTGCCTTAACCTCAAGGATATTGAACGGCTTTGTGATATAATCATCAGCGCCATACTCAAGTCCGAGGATCTTGTCCATGTCCTCACCCTTTGCGGTGAGCATGATGATCGGAACATCCGAAAATTCTCTGATCATCTGGCATACCTCAAGACCTGTAAACTTTGGAAGCATGATATCAAGAAGAATGATATCATATTCCTTTTCTCTTGCTTTATTTACAGCTTCCTCACCGTCATAGGCAGTATCGACTTCCATATCGTCCTGCTCAAGACTGAATCTCAACCCCTTGACAATTAACTTTTCATCATCAACAACAAGAACTTTTTTCATCCCTACTCCTCTTATACGGTGATCAGATCGCGTATCTTCTCAAATATGCCATTCTTGATCCCACTAATATTTTTAATATCGTCAATACTTTTAAAATCACCATGTGCATTTCTGTATTTTATGATCTCTTCGGCTTTTGATTCTCCAATTCCCGGAAGAGTCATAAGCTCTGCCTTATCTGCGGTATTTATATTCACTCTGTTCTTCTGACCGTTCTCTGAGGTGTTCCCACTGCCACGTTCGTTACTGTCTGTTCCATCCGGCTCAGCTATATCCTGCGATATGCCTGCCTCAGTTATGATAGTGCCTTCCATCTCTGTCCTGGATGGAAAATATATCCTCATGCCATCACTGACCGGTCCGGCAAGATTGATATATCCGTGATATGCTTCATCACTGTAGCCGCCTGCTGCTCTAAGAGCATCGTCCACTATGCTGCCCGGCAGGAGTCTGTAAACTCCTTCTTTCCTCACAGCCCCACAGACATATACCGTGATCACCGTTTCTGTCTCAGCTTTCTCCAGCTCCGCAATATCCGGATCAGGTTCAGCTTTTTTATCATCCGAAACATCCTGTTGCCCTTCAGCTTCATCACAGCCGTCACCTGATGTCACATCATCCTGAGCAGAAATATCCTCAGTCTCGCTGCTGCTTTTCACAACCATATCGGTCTTCCCGCAGGCTGAAAGCATAAGTATCAGCGGCATCAGAAGAAATCTCTTTTTTATCTTGTTCATATGATACACACCCTCCTCTATTCGGAAGGAATCATCATCAGAACAAATACAATGCACAACTATATTTTAACGAATTTGTAACATTTATTCAATATGTATTTTAAAATAAAACTATAAAACCGGTGTCCTTTAAAGGACACCGGAATATTGATAAATCAAGCAAAATAATCCTAGAATAAAGGATCCTTGAGGATAGCTGTACCGATACCTTTCTCAGTAAAGAACTCAAGTAAGAGGCAGTGCTCAACACGTCCGTCAAGGATATGGACTCTTGAAACACCCTTCTTCAGAGCTTCGATACAGTTCTGGAGCTTAGGCATCATACCGCCGCCGACAACACCCTTCTCGATAAACTCTTCTGCCTCGGCAACATTCATCTCTGAAACAAGTGTCTTCTTATCGCTCGGATCAACAAATACACCTTCGATATCTGTAAGGAATACGAGCTTCTCTGCATTTACTGCTGCTGCGATAGCGCATGCACAGTCATCTGCATTTATATTATATCCATGGAAGTCATCGCCAAGTCCGATAGGTGCGATAACCGGAATGAAATCATCGTGGATAAGAGTATCAAGGATCTTTGTATCAGATGAGATAACCTCACCAACATATCCGATATCCTTTCCGTCAGAGGTCTTCTTGTGAGTCTGAAGAAGGCCTGCATCCTTTCCGCTGATACCAACAGCCTTAAGACCAAGCTGAGTCATCATAGCTACAAGGCTCTTATTAACCTTGTTAAGTACCATCTCAGCCACCTCAAGAGTCTCCTCATCGGTAACACGGAGTCCGTTAACAAACTCAGACTGCTTATTGATCTTTCCGAGCCACTTGTTGATCTCCTTGCCGCCTCCATGAACGATGATCGGCTTCATACCGATAAGCTTAAGGAGTGCTACGTCCTTGATAACATTGTATTTCAGATTCTCATCAAGCATGGCGCTTCCGCCGTACTTTACTACTATCGTACTACCGTTGAAACGCTGGATATATGGAAGCGCTTCACTAAGGGTCTGGGCCTTCGCGAGTACCTTGTCCAAAGAATCATTACTTACCATCTTATCACCCTCCGAATTAGATTCAATTTCCTGTTCGTATCTGTATATCATTTCTATCCCTTTCTACTTTATCACTTACGACTTATAGTATCAATCATTTTTATCGTACGACATACAGATCACCACGTGCCTGTATGTCTGTCTATATAATTATTAAGACCTGTAGTCTGCGTTAATCTTTACGTAATCGTATGTCAGGTCACAGCCCCAGGCGGTTGCTTCGCCATCGCCCTCATGGAGGATGCATTCAGCTGTGATCTCGTCAGGCTGAAGAACGGAAAGTGCTTCTTCCTCCGAAAATACAGGAAGCGTACCCTTATCAATAAGCTTTATCGAACCATTTTTACTGCTGAGGATGATATCTGTATTATTTGGATCAAATTCTGCACCCGAATAGCCCATAGCACAGAAAATACGTCCGGCATTTGCATCCATTCCGAATACAGCTGCCTTGGTAAGATTTGATGTGATAACTGACTTGGCAAGGATCCTTGCAGTCTCCTCATCCTTAGCACCTGTAACGTGGCAGGTGAAAAGTCTTGTTGCACCTTCGCCGTCCTTGGCAATATTTTTTGCAAGGAACTCTGCAACTGTGTAAAGAGCTTCCTTAAAGGTATCAAGGTCTTCCCCTTTGCCTGTTATCTCAGGGTTCTCAGCAAGTCCGTTTCCAAGGAACATAACTGTATCATTTGTTGATGTATCACCGTCAACCGATACCATATTGAAGGTATCTTCGATCACTTCTCTGAGTGTCTTAAGTGCAAGATCATGCTCGATCTTGACATCTGACATCATGAAACCAAGCATAGTACCCATATTTGGATGGATCATTCCTGAACCCTTGCACATAGCTCCGATCTTGCATTCCTTACCGCCGATCTCAAAGCTTACTGCTATCTCCTTAGGCTGTGTATCTGTTGTCATGATAGCCTTAGCTGCCTCATGAGCTTCCTCTTCGCTGTTTGTAAGCTTTGAAACAAGCTCTTCAACGCCGCCGCAGATCTTGTCTACAGGGATCTGTGGTCCGATAACGCCTGTTGAAGCTGTAAGAACTGTCTCTGCCGGAATACTAAGAACCTGTCCAACCTTCTCAGCTTCGATCCTGCAGCTCTCAAGTCCCTGCTCGCCGGTTGCAGCATTTGCAATACCGGTATTTATGATGACTGCCTGAGCAGTCTTAACATCATAAGCGATCTTCATATCCCATACTACAGGAGCTGCCTTAACAAGGTTTCTTGTGAAGGTTCCGACACATATTGCAGGAATATCACTTACGATAAGTGTAACGTCCCTGTTGGTTCCCTTTGGCTTGATACCAACCCTTGTACTTGCAACCTTATAGCCTTTGGCAGCTGTAACGCCGCCGCTTATAACCTTAACTGACATATTTATATCCTCTTTTCTTATTTCTTATTCAAAATTTATTCTCTTAAAGATCGATCCTTTTATTTATAGCCACTTCTTCTTTTTGAAGAACAGCAGGCTTCCGACGATTATCAGTAAACTCACTGCAATTACTACAGGATAGCCCCATCTGGACTGAAGCTCCGGCATGTATCTGAAGTTCATTCCGTACCATCCAACGATAAGTGTAAGCGGCATGAAGATCGTCGTTACGACTGTCAGCAGAGTCATGATCCTGTTCTGCTTGATCTCCATCTCCGAATGGTAAAGATCTCGGATCTGTACCGTATGGTCTCTGAGTGAGCTTGCGGTATCCATGAGTCTTGACATTCTGTCGATGAACAGTCGGAAATATCTTGTATTTTCATTCTTGAAGAAATTGTTCTCGTTCTCTTCAAGCTCCTGGCCCAGGTCGATCAGCTGCTCATAATGTATTCTCAGATCTCTGATGTCGCCTCGTATCTCGTATACTCTCTCAAGATCAGTATTCTTTGCATCCTCAAGTATGCTGTCCTCAAAACCGTCCAGCTCCTTGTCGTATTTCTCCATGATTGAAAGGTCTCTCGCAATTATAAGTTCGAGGAAATCATAGATAAAACGCTCAAGGCATGGGATCTTCCACTTTTTACGTCTGGCGATGCGCTTCACCATACGGTCAACAACCCCTGACGGGTCGATGAATACGATACCCTTTTCATCAATAACAAATGCGTATTTATATGAAACCTCGGTAATATTTCGTCGGCTCGGCACACAGAAGGTTCCGGTCAGCGAATCATAGTTTACCTCAACCTTGGTATTGTGTATCTCATCCGTATTGATATCCATCTCTATTCCGATATCAAATGAGCTCTGTTCCTTTGCCCACTTTTCCGGAGTAAGTACAACCACGTACTGGCAGTCACTCTTATGGACTTCCTCCGCGCTGCATTCTTCGAGTATTGATTTGATCAGATAATACATAACTCACCCTCCATACAGCCTTTTTTACACACATTACATCCCCTTCTCCCGGGACGCAATGTTTCTAAATTTCTGTCTTGATCATATCCTATGGAAATACAGGTGGCATAAGCAGGCCTTCGTTCTCAGGAAGACCGAAGATAAGATTCATGTTCTGAACTGCCTGTCCTGCAGCACCCTTAACCATATTATCAAGTGCTCCGCAAACTACGATGCGTCCTGTTCTCTCATCGATAACAAAGTTGATGTCAACATAGTTGCTGCCCTCAACCCATCTTGTCTCAGGCATAACGCCCTTATTTAATACTCTGACAAACTGCTCGTCCTTGTAATATTTATCATATGCTGCCTTAACATCTTCGTAGCTGTATTTATCTGTAAGCTTAGCATAGCAGGTTGCAAGGATACCTCTGTTCATAGGAACAAGATGTGGTGTGAAGTTAATGAGTACAGGTTCTCCGCCCGCCTTCTGCTCCTTAAGGCATTCCTGACCTACTGTAGAAAGATCCTTAGCGGAATCAGCTGCAAGGAAGGCATATCCAAGCTGCTCTTCGATCTCAGGTGTATGTCTGTGAGTTGTTACACCATAAGCCTTGATGCTCTCATTAACCTCGCAGAAGAGGTTTGGAAGCTTGGCACTTCTTCCTGCTCCTGAGGTACCTGACTTAGCATCGATAACTATAGTATCTGTATCTATCATGTGCTCTCTTACGAGAGGATAAAGCGAAAGGATCGAGGTTGTTGTGTAGCAGCCCGGATTTGCGATAAGTCTTGCACCCTTGATGCTCTCACGGTTGAGCTCGCAGAGACCGTAAACTGCCTCATCAAGGAACTGCTTAGCCTTATGCTCTATCTTGTACCACTTCTCATAGGTTGCTGCGTCCTTAAGTCTGAAATCAGCCGAAAGGTCAATAACCTTGCAGTTCTCGAGGATGTTCTCATTTATAACACCTGCAAGATATCCCTGAGGTGTAGCTGTAAATATAACGTCTGCCTGCTTGCAGAGCTCATCAAGATTGTCATCCATACATTTTGCATCAACGATCTGGAACATATTTCCGTAAACGCTGCTGTATGCTTCATCAACATAGCTTCTTGAACCGTACCATACGATCTCTGCATCCTTATGTCCCAGGAGTATCCTTACCAGCTCCTGTCCTGCATATCCTGTTGAACCAATGATTCCTACCTTTATCATTTATCTATCTCCTTTAAACGTTTTGTTCTTTTTATACATATTTTATAAACCCGCCCAACTTAAGTCAGGCACTCACCGATTATAGCCTCTGACTTAATATTATGCAAGCTATTTATTATAAATATTCATATTTTATACAGTTTTATGCATTTCTTACATTTTTTATGCATTATTTATACATTTATACAGTTTTTATACCTGATTATTATGTTTTTTTTGCTCCCGATATTGTAAGAAACTTACTCTTTCTCCTCAGCCTTCTGCTGTTCTCTTGCAGGTTTCACTACTGTACGATAGATATAGTAATAATATATGATCACTATCAGCATAATAACCAGTATCGTAATGGTGATCACTATAACAAGTATTATATTCTGCCGATCCAGCTTCTCCAGCATTACATTGTCGACGATAAGCCTTCCTACTATCTTTCCATCTACCTCTATATCCCTGATGATATCGTAATCGCTTGTTGCCGCAGTCAGAGTCTTCGCTATCTTATCTTTTGTATAAACGAGAAGCCTGCCATCTACATCGATGATAGCATAGTCATAGCTCTTATCCTTTGCGATTATCCTGCTGTCGTATGAAGATATCTCGTCCCAGCTGCTTTTGAGATACAGCAGATGACGATTGATCTCTGTTGTATGATCCGGAGCAACAATATCATTTCCATCCTTCATGATATAGAGCGAGCTGGCTATCCCGGTAACTGTCAGCAATACGATGACAACAAACAAAAATCTTTTATTCATAGACTTCTCTCCCCCCAACAATCTATTCATCAAATACAGCTCGATCAACAGATCAATACCACCATGGTGAATTAATCTTACCCTTGGTAGCAAAGAAGAATTCCGGAACTGTGATCTTTGCATATTCACCTTCCTGAGCCGGCGTCGGTACATGCTGATTCATATCCGAATACTTATCTATAAACTTCTGCATGTCATCATCCTTTTTATCATCCATTCTCGCTCTGTGAAGCGCAAGCTTATGAAGCAGATAATCCGCATAAGAATACGCTCCACCCTCACCATTCTTAAGGAAGAGCTCCAGGCACCAGGTAGTCTTGTTCAGGTCCTTATAATATATTTCCAGCATCGGATATGAAAGAACGCCATTCTTCTCCTTATAGCGGACTATTGATATCCACTCATATCTGAGCTGGCCGATCATAGCCTTTCCCTTCCTCTTATGAGACTCAACCGCACGACCCGCAGCTGTAAGAGCCTCTCCGACCACCATGGCCGTAACGCTTCCGAAGCCAACCCAGGAACCGGCATCGTTTTTATTGTATTTTCTATTAATGACCATGATCCTCGAATCGGTTATATAAAGATAATTATCATGAGAAATGATATTGACTATCTCCTTATAGCCTTTCTCACCATCCAGCTTTTTGGAAAGCTTGATACCGTCGAGCTGATAAGAATACATCGTACCGTCTGCCGCCTCTGCAACCGGATTCAGCTCCTCATCAATGTTAGGATAAATATACGGTTCGCCGCCCTCATCAGTCTCTCTGATGTAGAACATCTGGTATTCCTTCTTTGTAACCTCTTCAGCCTTCTTCTCTTCAAGTGTCAGTTCAAGTTTTGCACCGCAGCTACCACAGAATCTCGACCCCTTTGGCAGCTCCCTGCCACAGGAAGGACAGATCTTTGGCTTTGCAGCCTCTGCCTTCTTTTCCTCTTCCTTATCCTTAACCTTCTTCATTTTTTCAGCTGCACGCTGTCTCTCATCCGTAACAAGCGGATTTGAAGGTGCTGTCCCTGTCGGACTCATACTGCTGCCGCCATATACATTTGCACCGTAGCCGCGCAGTCTGTCAGCAAGGTATTTTTCCTCAAAAGGTCTGCCGTTATTATAATGTCTCTCCTTTATATCCTCCGGAGTAAAATTATATTCGGGATATTTGGTCTTCCATACTTCAAAGGTTCTTACGTGATCCACTATATTTCTCGGAACCCACATATCACGTACCCATGTAAGCGGATCCGTCTGAAGCATTAGAAGCTCCAGTCCGGTAAGAAGCTGATTCATCTCATTACCTTCACTGACGTCATAGGTGTTTTCCATCCATCTTGAGAAGAAGGCATGATACATGACATTCTCACCCTCTTGTCTATGACGCGCAAATTCGAATTTTGTATCAAAAAATAAAACGATCAGAGTTCCGTCCTCTTTTTTATAATTATGCTTTACTCTTCCCCTGAAGGTCTGAGACAACCAGTTGGTAAAGTTATTAATGAAGACGTCCTCTGATGGCATACGCAATGTATATTCGTAACCAAACAGATAGAAGCTTGTTCCTCTGTCAAATATTTCCCCTTTTTTCAACATTCTTTTACTGATCCTGTACATAAATACTACCTCCCATACATGTAATCAAATATTTCTCCAACAAGGGATATTATACCACAATTATCACCACCTAGGTATTTATTTATCCTATTATATGCTCTGTATCTTATCTATATTTCATACGTATCAAAGTGCATCCAATTATTAAATACTCTCTTGATAATCATATCCAATTAGTATATATTTATCATTAGCTTAAAAAAAGAATGGAGGAACATCCTATGTCAAAAGAAAAAGTTGTACTTGCCTACTCAGGCGGTCTTGACACAACAGCCATTATTCCATGGTTAAAGGAAAATTATGATTACGAAGTAATCTGCTGCTGTATCGATGTTGGACAGGAATCAGAGCTTGAAGGTCTCGAGGAGAGAGCTAAGCATTCAGGTGCCGAGAAATGCTACATCGTTGATGTTGTCGATGAGTTCTGCGACAATTACATCATGCCAACAGTTAAGGCTGATGCAGTTTATGAGAATAAATACCTTCTTGGTACATCATTTGCCAGACCACTTATCGGTAAGGTACTTGTAGATATCGCTCGTAAGGAAGGCGCTGTAGCAATCTGCCACGGTGCAACAGGTAAGGGTAATGATCAGCTTCGTTTCGAGCTTGCCATCAAGGCACTTGCTCCTGACCTTAAGATAATCGCTTGCTGGCGTGATCCTAAGTGGACATTTGATTCACGTGAATCTGAGATCGCATACTGCGAGTCAAAGGGCATCCAGCTTACATTTGATGCTAAGCACAGCTACAGCCGTGACCGTAACATCTGGCACATCAGCCACGAGGGCCTTGAGCTTGAGAGCCCTGCTAACGAGCCAAACTACGATGATCTCCTTGTTCTCGGTGTTGCACCTGACAAGGCACCTGATGAGGGTGAATACGTTGAGATGACATTTGAAGCAGGCGTTCCAAAGTCAGTTAACGGTAAGGAAATGAAGGTTTCTGATATCATTCGCGAGTTAAACAGACTCGGTGGAAAGCATGGTATCGGTATCATCGATATCGTTGAGAACCGTGTTGTTGGTATGAAGAGCCGTGGCGTTTACGAGACACCTGGTGGAACAATCCTCATGGAGGCTCACAAGCAGCTTGAGGAGCTCGTTCTTGATCGTGATACACTTGATTTCAAGCGTCACATCGGTATCAAGTTCGCAGATCTCGTATACGAAGGAAAGTGGTTCTGCCCTCTTCGCGAATCTCTTCAGGCATTCGTTGAGAAGACAGATGAGCGTGTAACAGGTACAGTTAAGTTCAAGCTTTACAAAGGAAATATCATCAAGGCCGGAACAACTTCTCCATATACACTTTACTCTGAGTCACTTGCAAGCTTCACAACCGGTGATCTTTATGATCATAAGGATGCTTCAGGTTTCATCAACCTCTTCGGTCTTCCAATGAAGGTTCGTGCAATGCTCGATCAGGAGAGAGAAAAGAAGTAATATAGCTATTCTTTTATAATAGTTTCATATTGAAACAAAAAAACAGCTGTGAATACCCACAGCTGTTTTTGTTTTGTTGTTTTTATTTAGTTATCATCTACTCTTCAACCGAATTATCTCTTATCTGCAGACAGTTTCTTTGTCACAAATATTCCGGCTCCTGATAAGAACATAACTATAGTCAGCAAAGCCACATTTGTCGTATCACCTGTCTGAGCTGTCGAATCATTTTCAGGTGCTGCAGTAGTTGCCTCTGTGGTTTCTATATCAGCTTCCTTCACCTCTGATGTTGTCTCTGTAGTCACTGCCGGTGCACTTTGTGAAGACGCCTCTGATGTATCATCATCTTCCGTGGTAACCTCAATGGCAACAGTTTCCGTCGCAAAATCTCCACCTTCATAATCTGCCACAAATATCATATAGTCAGTACCTTCTTCAATTGTAACATCTGTGATACTTCCTGTGAAAGCACCATCCACAACCGGAAATGACTTCATGGCGATTATCTCGTCTCCTGTCGCATCTCTCAGCTGAACTATAACAGCTTCTGCATCGGTTGTTCCACTTACTTCTACTCCCGAAGACTCCGCGGAAGCCTCTGTTATCGTAACGGTCTTATTAGCAGCATTTACATAAGCAACCGGAAGAAAAACAGCAGCTATCAAACCGAACATGCAGATAATAGCATTTATTTTTACTCTAAAAATATTCTTCATGTCTTCCTCCAATCCGCTCACTCAAACCATCTGATAGAGCCGTCCCAATATACTCCCTCATCGGATCCTGTCTGAGTACCGCTGTAGCTTGTCTTACTGTCAAAGCCCGCATTTACAACCATGGCATGGAAACCTCCACGCTCATAAGTCTGCTCTGTTATATTTCCAAGCCATACTAAGCCGTCAAAGGTTTTAGCCGGAGCAAAGCCTATTATAAAGGTTGTACATGCAACACCGTTTTCACTAGCAGGGGTATAAGCCGTTTTATCGAGCACTTCAATGTCACCACTATCGTAAGTCAGGAATAACGAAACGTCATCACCGCCGCTTACGGTATTATCATTTGTCGGATGGTAATAACTTGCCATTATTAATATCTGCTCACCGGCATAATAATTGTAATCAAAATTAATTAATATATCTTCTCTGTAGTCATATCTGATCTCGCCGACAATATCTCCTTCATCCTCGTTAGGATTACCACCCAGATAAGTATACTGGATTACCAGACCTATTCTGCGTATTGTCAGTTCCTTCTCAGAACCATCCGAATAAGTTATAAGAAGAGATACAGTGTCATAGAAATTTGATGAGAATGTAAGCTTTATCTTATCAAGATCAGAATCATCAATACTTACACCATCTTTATAATCCTCATTGATCAGCTGAATGCCCGTTATTCTTTTAACTTCAACACCGTCTATGTAATCACATAAGCGCTCAAGATAGACTGTTGTATCACCGATATATACACTGGCAGTTGCCGAACCACCTGTTGCCCAGACGATATCTGTTGCAAAACCATTATCTCCGATAATACCGTGTTCCTTCTCTTCTCCTTCGCCCTTAAGAACTATATAAGTTCCATTAGGCTTCATGACTCTTACCGTCATGCTTGTAAGATCAAGCTCACCGATATAAAAACCTGCGCATACAACCGAATACATTCCTTCTTTGTTAAGAGCATTGATCATCCTTCCGTTACCACCGGCAACTATAGTATTATAGTCATCGAAATCATAATAGATAACGGATCCTTCTGCCGGATATTCCGGATCATCTGTAAATGGGATCACATCAGCTCCGGATCTTATATAAAATGTTTCTCCTGTTCCTTTATCTTTATCATAATCAACGCATACAAGGATGTCATTTATATCAAATAAAGCATATACCGGTATTATCTGCTTGAATGGTTTACCATCTTCCTGGCTGTTACCCCAGGCAATCTCATAATCCTGTACATCGATCTTAACAGACTGTCCGCTTCCATCCAGCGCACTGATCTGATATGGATCTCCGATCGGGCTTATACGATCCCTAAGATAGCCCTGTCCTACAGCCGGATCATCGTCTCTGATACCGAATTCTCCGAACATGGCCACTTCAATAAATCTGTTATACAGTTCCTCAGCCAGTCTTGCCTTGGTATCTTCCGGCTCTGTAGTATCATACGCATATATATAATTATTAACTTCTTCAGCGATAGCCGTATCGCCTGCATCAATATAGTCTGCCATTAAATTGAGACGTCTGTCATGTGCATTAGTATCAAGAAGAACGTGGCTGAAAGGTACCTCAACTTCAATAAATATGCCGTTCTCGTCCCCGCCCACATTACAGTTGACATCATCAGGTGCAAAGAGTTCGATTAAATCTTCGGTATCATGATCAAAATCAAACAGACTGCAGGTAATAAATGCCAATGAAGGTTTTTCTGTTTTTCCGGTAACTCTTATGAATATCGTATCTTCTTCGGTAATTCCCTCAGGGATATTCTTAAGCTCGAACCAGAATTCATCATGTACATTTTCAATAACAGTATATTCACCCTCATCGTCATCTGCGAGTGCGCCTATCCATTTCTCACCATCATAAGAATATTCTACGTAATAGGAATCGCCTTCACCAAAGCCCTCAACCTGAACGCAGTAATAAATGCCGCTGCCTTCTTCCTCAGCTGAACCTTTATCTCGTTTTTTTCCTTCCGGCTTATTCAGCGATTCCGCATTTTCTTTAACTGTTTCAGTCTCATCCTGCGACTCTGCATCATTTTTAACCGCTTCAGTCTCATTCTGCGAGTCAGCATCATTTTTAACCGCTTCAGTTTCATTCTGCGACTCTGCATCAACCTTAGTTACGTCTGTCTCATCCAACAAGTCCGCATCATTCTTAGTTGCGTCTGTCTCATCCAGCGGCTCCGCATCATTCCGGGTTGCCTCTGTCTCATCCAGCAAGTCCGCATCACGCTTAGTTCCTTCTGTCTCCGTCTCTTCCTCATCAGCATATACCGAAAAAACAGTTCCCTTACTATATAAAGGGATTACAGCCAATACGCAGACAAGGATCCAGGAAACCACTTTTCGGGTCCTTTTACTCATCTTATACTCTACCTCCTCATTACCCATATTTGTGTTTACGTCACCGCCCCACTTCTTAAGTCAAATCATCAGTAACACCCCGGCGAACCATACATATAACACTGATTTATATTTTAAATGATTGGTATAGTATTACAATACTGTAGCAGGATAAACAGGTATAAAAACAGGTATCAATTTGGTATCAACTGTCAAATATACTTAAATCCGTAATTGACCACTCTGGGATGATATGGAATAATCAAATATGTACTCCGATGTTTATTAACTGAATCGAGGTTTTTATGAACAAGAAGTCTTTATTCCTATCACTGGCATTCGGAATTAGTTATCTCTGGTCCGGCTGTATCTTCATGACCGTATTTTTCAGACTGTATGGTCATTATGATACAACTCAGGTCACTTATATTTCGGACGTCTTATATTATATAATGCAGGCTATGGGAATATTCGTATTTGCCCTATACGTCAAGAATCGATCTCATTTTAATCATAAAATGATCAACATATATCTTGTTGCAGTAACTTTCTTTTTCGGTATTATTGCCATGTATACCAATGATCCGATCGGGATACTCGTTTCGGGCGCCCTTATGAATATATCGATTGGCTGTCTCATGAGTTCTTTCCTTGTCAGAATGGCCAAAAACCTTAGTATGAACGAACGTGGCAAATGTTTTGCCTTATCCTATGCCATCGGAAGCATCGGAACCTATATCATATCACTTCCTTCTGGCGGAAATGCACTTACAAAGGACTACATCATATGGGGTTACGTTGCTCTTGCAGTGATCGCATCACTCTTTGTTGTACTTTTCGACAAGGAGATTTCTCTACCGGATAACGCATCATCCGATCCGGAGTATAGGATCAATGCTCCTGAAGGTAAAAAAGCCGACAGAAATATCATAATGATGGCTCTCATACCTTTCTTCTTTATGATAATCAACAGTTTTTGTTATCATTTTGAGCAGACCATCGCAGCCGATATAAATATAGTATTTACCAGAGCGTTTTATTCGATAGGACTTATAGCTGCAGGCATTATAATAGATAAAAAAAGGCATCTTGGTGCTATCTGTGCCTTTCTTTCACTTTCTTTTCCTCTCATATGCCTCAGCTTCAGGGGAAATCCCGATACTACTGTTGTTACATCAATACTCAGTTATATATTCCTTGGTTTTATCAATGTATATTCAGTCATCCTGTTCATTGATATCGGCGACTTATTCCCCGAAAAGTCACATATGGCGACCTTCGGCTACGGTATCGCCAGGATCGGAACAGCTGTCGGAACCACTGCCGGTATTTTACTGGAAAAGAACCAGGCGCTTCTCATATGTATCACACTGATACTGTACTCTATCTGCGGTCTTGTATTCTTTTCATATCAGAGCAATTATTATACAAAGATTGAAAAGATCATTACCGAAACTGCTGATGAAAAGAAGGAACGAATATTTAAGGAATACTCCTCCCGTTATGGCTTTAACGGAAAACAGACGGAGGTACTCCGTCTGCTTCTTGAAGGATATCCTAACGGTGAGATAGCCGAAAAGCTGTTTCTGGCCGAAAGCACTGTAAAATATCACGTTAAAAATATTCTGAAGATCACCGGTTTTAAAAACCGAAACGAACTTATATCTGATTACGTGTCACGTTTATAAATACAATAATAAACATAGCTGCAGGGATCGGTTTCAAACTAAAAACCGGTCCCTGCAGTATTTTACGTTTCATATTCAGAACTGTTACATGCATTTTTACACTCGTATCAGAACTGCTCCATACAGTTTTTCCTGAGTTCTTTGTATTCCAGCTCAAGCGCAGGAGCACTGAGGAATTTTGAATCCTCTCCTCTTATGATAAGCTGTATCATACAGTCTGATGTAGCAACGGTTATATCAAACTTCTTGGAATTCTCAACCGTAAACTTCGCTATATAATGGTCTGCTGTTTCGGCCGTCCTGGTGTAGACCACATGTACCCCCAGATAATCCATCTTTTCAGCAGAATGACCTTTAACATTATAAGCATCAAATACAACTATGACCTCAGTATCTGCCAGAGCCCTGTATTCTGACATCATGTCCAGAAGCCTGAATCTGGCCGCCTCGAGGCTTATAGACTGCTTGTCCTTCGTAGCAGCACCCTCTATCAGCTTCTTTAGTTCATCCCAGGCATGAATGATATTATAGCCATCTACGAGAAGATATTTTTTCTTCTCCTGTTTTGTACTGCGGGAACCTGCAGCACCGGCTGTATTTGAACCGGAAGGCGAACCATTTCGGTTTACATAACTCACACTGCTTGCTGCTCTTCTTTCTGCAAGCACAGTGTTTTTGCTCAAATACACTCTCTTGGTCCTGCGTCCTTCTTTACCTGCATTCGAATGAGTAGCATTCTTCAAAATATCATCTATCTCATCTGTTCCGATGGCCTCAAGACTCTCTGCCAGCGAGCCTCTCCTGCCGCCTTCAGAAGCAAGCCTTACAAGCTCAGCTTCTCTCTTCAGTCTTTCATCATCGGACTCGCTCTCTATCTCAAAATAATTTTGTTCAATATTCGGAAGATGCATCAGCGCTTCGCACTCAAACCACGGCACATAATAGCCTGCACCATGATCGATGAAGATGCTTCCGGAAGGATTATCCCTATCAGTTTCAGGATCATAGCCCTTTTCTGCGATATACCGTTCAGCTTCTTCAGCCGGTACATCTAAATATCCGGCAAACTGCAGCTCTATCGTTCCCTCTCCGGAGCTATATTCCGTAAGCTTGCTCTGATAATCGGAGATGCATCTTGCCGCGGCACTTCCTGTGAGCACACCCTCTCCCGCAACATTACAGCTTCCGCCCATCTCGGAAATATCAGTCATCGCACGTCCAACACATTCCACAGGAAGATGCATCGTAAAGCTGTACTGCGGCTCCAGCAGTACCGACTCTGTCTTCATAAGTCCCTGCCTAACAGCTCTTCTCACCGCCTCGTAGAAGTCCCTGCTGTCTGTATGCTTAAGGTGCGACCTGCCCGCGATCAGTGTAAGTCTTATATCCGTCAGTCTCGAACCGGTCAGAACACCTGTCGGAAGATGCTCAGTCATTGTGGAAATGATGGTCTTCTGCCAGTTGATATCAAGCTCATTTACCGAAAGGTCACTGGCCACCTCGATCCCTGTACCCCGAGGAAGGGGCTCCAGCAGTATCTGAACCTCCGCATAATGCCTCAGCGGTTCAAAATGCCCGTAGCCTATCACAGGACTCTTAATGGTCTCCTTATGGACAAATCTGCCCTTTACCAGTTTCACATCCACATTATATCTCTCTTTTATGGTTTCCCTAAGTATCTCCGCCTGGAACTCACCCATCACAGAAATACCGGCTCTATCATTATTTCCTATCTCCAGACTGAGCAGAGGGTCCTCTGCCACTATCTCCAGAAGCTTCGGAAGAAATATCCTGAGAGGCATATCCTGCGGCAGCTCAAGATCATATCTGAGTACCGGCTGAAATACAGGCTTATCCTCATCATATTCCTCTCCCAGGCCCATTCCGGCATAAGTATCCAGCAATCCGACAAAAACAACCGCATCTCCGGCCTCAGCCTTCTCTATGCTGTCGTATTTTACACCACTGTACATCCTGATCTGGCTTATCTTCTGTCCTTCAATCCTTTCATCGTCGATAGCCTCCCTTACGGAAATGCTTCCTCCTGTAACCTTCGCATAGGACAGCTTATGTCCGTCTTCAAAGCCTATCTTATATATTTTTGCCGAGAACTCATCCTTATATTCCGGCTTCGGAGAATATTCCGTGATCATACTGATAAGCCCGTCTATATTTATATTTTTAAGCGCCGAGCCAAAGCTTACCGGATGCAGTCTGCCTGCAGAAAAGAGTGTACAGATATCCTCCTTACCGATACTGCCCTCTTCAAGAAAGCGCTCGATAGTAACTTCGGAAAGCGCAGCTATCTCCTCGTTCTTCTCCGGAAAATCCTCGTATTTAACAAATCCGTCACCAAGGTTCTCCTCAAGATTACCGAGAAGCTCCTCCTCACTCCGATGGCTCATGTCCATCTTATTTACAAATACATAGTAAGGCACCTTGTATTTTCTAAGCATACCTGCCAGACGCTTTGTTCCTGAGGTAACACCGTCAGATGCGCTCACAAGCAGTATGGCAGCATCCAGCACGGAAAGCGCCCTTTCGGTCTCTCCGATAAAATCAGCGTGCCCCGGAGTATCGATTATGGTAATCCTGACGTCCTCGCCGCTTTTATTCATCTCACTGTTTCTGTCCAGCCTGCAGATAGCCTGCTTTGCAAGTATGGTAACACCTCTCTTCTTCTCGAGACCCTCTGTGTCGAGGAAGGCATCACCCTTATCAACTCTGCCCGCAGTCCTTATGGCACCCAGATCATAAAGAATACTCTCCGTCAGAGTCGTTTTACCGGCATCAACGTGAGCAAGTATTCCGATACATAGCTTTTTCATATCAAATATTTCCTATCAGTTAAACTCATTATGTCGGCCGCCCCATCGTAGGCGGGTCAACCGTCATCTCATATCAACTACTCATTATTTTCTTGTATCAATATTTATATAATAGCATTAATCCGTAAAATACATCAACGTATATTAACAATAAAAAAGGTTCCGCAGCCATAATCCCGGCAACGGAACCCGTTCATGATCCATATTATTTTGTTTTAGAAAAATACATGATTACCGATAACTGTGCAATCATCAAGCTCTGACGGATCCATATACCAGGTTGGTCTGAAGCTCATATAGCCACCGATATTGTTATATCCATTAAGTGCGTCGTATACAGCGCTCATTGTAAGCTCCGGAGCACCATTTGCGTATACATCCGAGAATGCCCATGTATCTGTTGCAGTGAACTGATATGGAGCATAGATAACATCATGAAGTGTTCCGCCCCATCTGCCTGAGTAAAGTCTATTAAGAACTACGTTTGCAACAGCAACCTGTCCTTCATATGATTCACAACCTGACTCTGCATAAACGATAGCTGCAAGAAGTCTTACATCATCCTCTGAGAAACCGCCTGCTGCATGCACTCTTGTATCTCCTGAATACTGCTCATGTGGCTCTGCTGTAGTTGCCTCAGTTGTAGGCTCCTCTGTTACTTCCTCTGTTGTTGTAACCTCAGTAACCTCTTCTGTTGTCTCTTCTTCAGTCGTAGTAATTTCTTCCTCAGTTACTTCTTCAGTAGTCTCATCCTCTGAATCATCATCGTAATCGTCCGACTCATCATAATCCTCTGAATCCTCGTCATAGTCATCTGAATCATCTGTATCGTCTGTCTGATCCTCAGAGGTCTCATCCTGATCATCTGTTTCCTCCTGATCAGCATCAGTTGTCTCATCTTCCTTGGCAGCTGCTACAGCATAATTAGCCTTCTCCAGACCACCGATGGATGTAATATACTCTGAAGCCTTATCATTTGTAAGGATATATTCTGATTTTACAAATCCGGAAACTTCGCCAGACTTGATCTCGGTCCATTCACCCTCGACCTTAACAACCTCACCAACGTAATCCTTGTATAAGGTACCAATGACATCTCCTTCAACATTTGCAGCAGATCTGATGTTAAGCTCATCAGCTGTTACGATGAATTTGCCTGTCATATCATACTTGGATTCCGACACTGTCACGTGATCCACAGCCGATTTGTTGACCTTAACAGCCTTATCAGCCTTTGCTGCATCCTCTTTCGACTGAGTGTTCTGGTCAGCTGCTGCACTCTTCTGTGCAGTATCCTTAACTGCTTCTTTTGTTCCGGCAGCTCCCACAGCGCCAACTGCAGTCACATCAGTATTTACCTTATCGCCATTCTTTGCATTATTAAGCGAATCAACAGCAATTACAGACATGAAAATAACGGTAAATACAACCATCATTACCAGAAGGTTTCTTACCGGGAATTTCATACCAAAAATATTTTTTCTCATATAAAGTTTGAATTTTTCTAATTTATACTTATTTCGTCTACTCATATATTGTTTACATAATAATTGCAAATTATGTCAATTTGTTACATTTCTGTTACGAAAACATATTAGCACCATGTTACAAACTTGTCAAGTCGTTAACAATTACAATAAAACAGGTCATTTTCATGCACTTTTTTCAATATTGCCTAATTTTTTAAGGGTTTTCTACATAAAAAGGCGTCTCCCACACGGAAAACGCCCCAATACCCCTATTTTGTTAAAAACACGATAACAGTGCCACTCTGTGAATAATATGACACCACTCCTGCATCCTTATTTTGAATAATAAGAAACTACTACAGTTCCCGGACCTGTGAAGGTTCCTGTGATAAGTCCCAGCATCGTGACCAGAGCCTCTGAATCTGCGCACTTATCTGAAAGCACCTCCTGAAGCTTGAAACCTCTGTCAGGAGCTCCTGCATGCGAGATACAGATCAGTCCCTTATCTGTGTGTCCCTCAGTGATCACGCCTGAAACATAGTCAATGGCGTTCTGATTTCCTCTCACCTTGGTCTTTAAGATTACTTTGCCACCCTCATCAAGGGAATAGATCGTTCTTACCTTAAGTGCCGCAACCGGCGACGGCTCTGTCTTCGGTATCAGTCCTCTTCTCTTCAGATGAAGTATATCATCCACAAAGAACAAGGTCTTTACCTTCTCCTTGATAACCTCAAGATGCTGAACTGCACCTTCATGTACTATTCCGGCCTGCTTTATACGCAGCGCTTCAATAACAAGAAGTCCTTCTCCCACCGAAATATTTTTACTGTCAATTACGTCTATCTTTGCTTCCGGATATTTACCCCTGAGCTCCTCTGCCGCTTCATTTGCAGCCTTGCAGCTTTCCGAAAGTCCTCCCGATAAGCAGATATATATGATATCCTTTCCTTTAGCCAGAACCTTATCAAACTCTTCAATATATTTTTCTTTTTTTATCGGTTCCGGAGCCGGAAGGGATCCTCTCTTCATCCCTGAATAAAACTCATCAGAGCCCATATCTCTGAAATCCTGATAATGTTCATAAGCAATATCCTTGATCTTAAATATCATAGGTATCACTATCAGATTCTTATCATCCATCTTCTCGGCCGGAATATCAGCCGCACCATCCGTCATAATCATATAGTCATTCATACTACCACCCCAAATAACTCATTGTTCATCCGTCGTATCATTATTATTTACAGATCCATAATAATCATCGATACCGTTTGCGATACCCTCTGCGAGCTTACCGATATATTCATCCTTTGAAAGTCTGATATCGTCCTCATTATTGGATAAAAAGCCTACATTTATTACTGCCGAAGGCATATTACAGTAATTAAGCGTCGTCAGCTTATCTGTCTCGACTATCCCTCTCTTACCGGTTCCCGTAAGCTCTGCCGCTCCATCTATCACCTTTTTGCAGAGATCATAGCTCTTATTGTAGTCATCGCCGTTATTTGAATTATCAGCGCTGACCACAAAGCCCATCAAGCCTTTAACATCTGCTGATGCCGAACCGGCCTGAAGCTTCAGATAAATATCTGCCGAAGCTGCATCCGCCATAAGTGCCCTTTCCCTGTTGCTTATGGAAACACTTGAAGTATCCCTCGAAAGGATGACTGTATAACCTCTGGTCTCAAGGATAGCCTTCAGCTTCTCCGCCAGCTTCAGCGTTATATCATATTCAAAATTACCGGTACCTACACCGATATTTGCGGCAGACATCCTCGCCTTTGTCTGCGAAGAGCCCGGAGCTATCTGCTCAAGCTCGGTATCTGCAGTTATCTGCTTTGACGGATCTATGAAGATTATGCGCGAATTCTCGCTTCTCTTCTCATTCTGTTTCCAGTTGATCTCGGTTTCTTCCACATAATTCGATGAAACATAGAAGCTGCTGCCGTTGAGCTTAACTCTCGTCCAGCCTTCCTTCTCACCTGTTCTGTGAAGATCGACACCCTTCTGAAGGACCAGATAAATATCAGCTTCCGTAGACGGCTTAACCCTGACATTTACATTATCGCCATTCACGACAACGTAGTCGTCAAGTATCGTAAAGCCTTCACTGTCAACCTTTTTACCCGCATCCTTGTCCGTCAGGACCGAACTGTCGGGAGCTTGAGATTCCTCTGTATCCGGAATACTTTCTGCCTCACTGCTGGCAGTTGTTTCGGTAGTATCCTGTACGGTCTTCTCACTCTTGGAACAGCCCGCTGCAGACATCATAACAAGCAGAAATGCCGCTATGGCATATCGCCCGCGAAGCCTCCTGCTTTTTCTATTATTATTCTGTTTCCTAACACTCACATCTTTTTTCATATAAAATATAATATCATACAGCCGCTTATAAAACAATCGAATATAGTCCAAAACGACCTACGACGATCGCATTATTCAAAGGCCAGTCTTGCCACTATATACGAGAACAGACCGTTGTTGTAGGACTCATACATCGAATCCTTCACAAAGCCCGGATCGTCCGTGATAACATTGTCTACACCTACCATCATCACGCTTTCAAGTGCTTCCGCACTGTTAACCGTCCAGGCATAAACCTCCTTACCACGCTGATTACAGTTTCTCATGACGTGATCATCTATGAAACGGTAATTAATGCTGTAATTATCGGCGTATTTCAGGTCATAGTAATTACCTCCGGCCGCCGACATGACATAAACCGTCTCTATCCTGTCATCTATCTCCTTGATCTTCTTTATTGCCTTATACTGAAGCGAAGTAACAACACAGTCATCGTAAAGGTCATATTCTTCTATCAGCTCGGCAACACTCTCCTCAAGGTGTTTATTCTGAACATCAGGCTTAAGTTCGATATTCAGCTTAGCCCTGCCATCAATAAGTTCTATCGCTTCCTGCAAAGTCGGTATCTGCTCGCCCTTATATTCCTCCGAAAACCAGCTTCCTGCATCAAACTGCCTTATCTCGCCATAGGTCAGATCCTCTACATAGGCATCTATACCTGTTGTCCTCTTCAGATTCTTATCATGTGTTACTATTATCTTTCCGTCCTTAGTCTCACGAACATCCAGCTCAATAACGTCAGCACCGTTCTCTATGGCAAGCTCAAAGGCCGCAAGAGTATTTTCCGGCGCGTGCTTCGAATCGCCTCTATGTGCGGTCACCACAGCAGTTCTGAGGTGTGCCGCATTGAGCGAAAGTATATTTACGCTGACAAGTATATAATAAGCCGCATCCAGAACAACAAATATCAAAATGACCATAGTAAGAACGGCTCTCTTATAAAGCCTGTATTTTTCCGGATCGTTCTTGAAACTGGCCAGCTTCTTCCGGTGCGTTCTCTCTCTTCTCTTTTCTCTCCAGGCCTCATCCTTCTCATTAATCTTATGGATGATCCTGTGCTTCTTCTCAGGCTCAGTAAGGACCTCCGGATGCATCTCAGCCACCTGATAGTATTTTACACTGATATAACCGAATATCATTGGGAAGGTAAAGAGAGCCATCGGGATATAAAGAAGCTTATTTACATTTACGGTTGCGATATAAATCAGATAATTAACCGATTTCTTACTGCTGGTAACCTTAAGGACTCTGTACATGATCTCTGTAAGTGTACCACTGAGGAAGAATATCGCTCCAACCACCAGAAGGTTGAATATAAGTATTCCGAAAACCTTCCTGATACCGCCGGCCTTAAGAAGCCTCAGACTGTCCTTGGCTGATTTTTTAAAACCTTTCTTTCCCAGTACATAGCTGTGGATCAGATAGATAAGTCCAAAAAACAGAAGGCTGATCGATGCATAAATAATCATGAGAGTATTCAGCAGCATCTTCTTCTTTGAAAAATATACAACTATATAACTTGGGATCTGTACATTCAGAAGTGAAAGCGATGTGAAAGCCACACTGCTTATCGGGAGGAGAAATATAGCTGCAACGAGTATCAGTATATTTCTCGGTCTGAGAAGTGCGACTGTTCTTACAAGACTACGGAAAAACAGCTCCACCGAGCTTATCCTCTCCTTCCTTCTCGATGCATCTATGGCTATGATGACGCCGATGATATTCAGCATCAGCGCAAACGCATATATGAGCACGATCAGTACGAAGAAGATATATGTCGTGGGGCTGTGAAAGAATCTGTGCAGATTTGATTTATAAAGGTATTTTACGCCTGAAAACTTAACAGAAAAGTTTACAAGTGCATATAGCGCAGGGATCAGTACCGAATATGAGAGCACTCTCATAATCAGCTCATACATAAATATAGGTAAAGCGTTAAACTTTATCAGTTTAAATGTTTCCTTTAAACCCTTCATAGCTCATTAATACCTGATCTTGAAAATATTTATCTTATATAAACATCGAAGCGTCACCAAAGGAGAAGAATCTGTACCTCTCCTTAACAGCTTCTTTATAAGCTTCCAGCACCTTTTTTCTATCATAAAATGCTGATACTAACATTATAAGCGTTGATTCAGGTAAATGGAAGTTAGTAATTAAAGAATTTACACATTTAAAGCGGTAACCCGGATAGATAAATATATCCGTCCAGCCGCTGCAAGGTTTCAGGAAGCCCTCTTCATCCGCTGCAGACTCAAGAGTACGTGTACTTGTGGTTCCGACAGAGATGATACGTCCGCCGTTACGTCTTGTCTCGTTAACGATCTCGGCGCATTCCTCACTTATCATGTAAAACTCGCTGTGCATATGATGCTCTTCTATCTTCTCAACCTTTACAGGTCTGAAGGTTCCGAGTCCCACATGAAGAGTCAGTCTTGCTATTTTGATACCCTTATCCTCGATAGCCTTAAGGAGCTCCTCTGTAAAATGCAGTCCTGCCGTTGGAGCCGCTGCCGATCCGCTGTTCTTTGCATAAACAGTCTGATAACGGTTCTTATCCTCAAGCTTATGAGTGATATATGGTGGAAGAGGCATCTCTCCAAGGTTGTCCAGTATTTCCTCCCAGATTCCTTCGTAAGAGAACTTTATGAGGCGGTTGCCGTCCTCGACAACCTCCATAACCTCACCCTTAAGTATGCCGTCGCCAAAGCTTACGACAGTGCCCGGCTTCATCTTCTTGCCCGGCTTAACAAGGGTTTCCCAGATATTATTTCCTTTATTCTTCAACAGGAGCACTTCTATAACAGCGCCGGTCTCTTCCTTCACGCCCATAAGACGTGCAGGAATAACCTTAGTTTCATTGATCACAAGGCAGTCGCCCGGATTCAGATAATCTATTACATCGCTGAAATGCTTATGCTCTATCTCGCCGCTGTCTCTGTGAACGACCATAAGGCGGGAGTCGCTGCGCTTAAGAAGCGGATCCTGTGCTATAAGCTCCTCAGGGAGCTCATAGTTAAAATCCGATACATTCATATTATGACCTCAATTCAATTCCAATCTTACCGAGCTCTCTAAGGATCTTATCGACAGCTGAGTTAACTTCTTCGTCGGAAAGGGTGCGGTCGAGGGCTCTGAAGCGGAGTGAGAAGGCAACTGACTTCTTTCCTTCAGGAACCTGGTCACCTTCGTAAACATCAAAAAGTGAAACGTGCTCAAGGATCTTTCCGCCGTTCTTCTTGATGATCTTCTCGATCTTACCAACGAACTCTGTCTTGTCACATACAAGTGCAAGGTCACGGCTGCTGCCAGGGAACTTAGCGATTCCGCTGTATTTGATATCGAAATCAGCAAGCATTGTGATCATATCCATATAGAGAACAGCAACATATGTGTCGCCCTTCATATCATAATTCATTACTGCTTCCGGATGAACCTGTCCGATATATCCAAGCTTAAGGTCGCCCTTAACGATCTCAGCCTGACGTCCCGGATGAAGGAATGGATATGAGCTTACAGGCTCAAAATCAATCGCCTCAAGGAAGCCGAGCTTTTCAGCAATCTCCTCAACAACACCCTTAAGTGTGAAGAAGTCGCCTTCGCCGTACATACCGAGTGTAAGTACCATTCTCTCTGTTGGAAGCTCTGTAAGAGGAAGAGCCTTTGGAATATAGATATTTCCAAGCTCATAAAGTCTTACATTCTTATTTCTTCTGTTGTAATTTGTCGCAAGTGATGTAAGCATACCGTTAAGTGAAACAGTACGCATGATGCTGAAGTCCTCACCAAGAGGGTTGCTTATCTTAACAGCCTTTCTATACTCTGAATCCTCAGGAATGAGAAGCTTGTCAAATACCTTAGGACTCTCAAACGAATATGTCATACCACCTGAGAAACCATTTGCCTCTGCGATATCTCTTGCCATAGCTGTGATCTCCTGATCAAAAGTAAGACCACCGATACCACCATTTGTGCTTGGAAGTGTTGTAGGTATATTGTCATATCCGTAAAGTCGTGCAGCCTCCTCAGCAAGATCAGCCATACAGTGAAGATCCTGTCTGTATGTAGGAATTGTGAGTGTTCTGTCTGCCTCATTGTATGTAAGACCGAGCTTATCGAAGCTGTGAAGCATATCTGCCTCAGGAATCTCTGTTCCGAGGAGTGCATTCATCTTCTCAGGCTCAAAAGGAAGTGTCCATGGCTCAACAGGTTCAGGATAAACATCAACCATACCCTGAAGCACCTCTCCACAGCCCATCTCTTCGATAAGCTGGCAGGCTCTGTTAATTGCGATCTCAGCAAGGTTTGGATCAAGGCCCTTCTCGAAAGTGCTTGAAGCCTCTGTACGAAGACCAACTCTCTTTGAAGAAAGTCTGATATTTGTACCATCAAATGTAGCTGCTTCGAAGAGAAGTGTAGTCATATTTTCTGTAACCATTGAGTTCTCACCACCCATGATACCTGCGATGGCAACTTCCTTCTCAGCATCACAGATCATAAGAACATCATTATCAAGCTCTCTCTCCTGTCCGTCAAGAGTCGTGAACTTCTCGCCATCCTTGGCACGTCTTACGATGATCTTGTTTCCTGCTATGGTATCAAGGTCGAATGCGTGCATAGGCTGACCGTATTCTTCCATGATATAGTTTGTGATATCAACGATATTATTGATTGAACGGATACCCTGTGCACGAAGTCTCTGCTGCATCCACTTTGGTGAAGGTCCGATCTTGACATTCTTAACAACACGTCCGATGTACCTCTTGCAGAGGTCTGTATCCTTGATCTCAACATCGATATAATCGCTTGATTTCTCACTGCTCTCCTCCTTAACGGTAACAACCGGTGGATGGAAAGGCAGATCAAAGGTAGCTGCAGCCTCTCTTGCCATACCAATGATTGAGAAGCAGTCTACTCTGTTCGAAGTGATCTCGTATTCTACATTTGCATCGTGAAGGCCGAGCGCCTCAATCGCATCATCACCCGGTTTAACTCCCGAATCCTCGCCGAAGATGTAAATACCGTCTTCCGGTGCTTCAGGATACATTTCTCTTGAAGATCCAAGCTCCTCGATAGCGCACATCATACCGAAGGATTCAACTCCACGAAGCTTACCCTTCTTGATCTTAATGCCGTCCTTAGGAAGCTCGCCGCCGTCATGACCACCTGCAACACGTCCGCCGTCAAGTACTGTAGGAACAAGTGCGCCTTCAAATACATTTGGTGCGCCGGTAACGATCTGGATCGGCTCCTCTTCTCCAACATCTACCCTGCAGACAACAAGCTTATCTGCATCAGGATGTCTCTCAACGGAAAGTACCTTTCCTACTACTATCTTCTCAAGGTTCTTGTCATATTCCTTATAATTCTCAACGTGTGAACCTGAAAGTGTTATCTTATCTACAAATTCCTGAACAGGAACGTCCAGATCAGGAACATATGCTTTTATCCATGAAATCGGTGTATTCATTTTATTTCTCCTATTCTCATCTATTATCTACATATTCCATAATCGATATACTATGATCACGATGATAACTTACTGCTTATCGTTTATGATCATCTTACGTTTTAATCGATCGATCAGAACTGATTCAGGAATCTTACATCGTTCTCATAAAGAAGTCTCATGTCATCTATCTCATACTTAAGAAGAGCAACTCTCTCAAGTCCAATGCCGAATGCAAAGCCTGAATAAACCTCAGGATCGATACCGCACATCTCAAGAACGTGTGGATGAACCATTCCGCAGCCAAGGATCTCTATCCAGCCTGAACCCTTGCAGACATTACAGCCCTTGCCATGGCACTTGAAACAGGTAACATCAACCTCTGCTGATGGCTCTGTGAATGGGAAGTGATGAGGACGGAGCTTTGTCTTGGTATCCGGTCCGAAGAAGCTCTTTGCAAACTGATCAAGAGTTCCCTTAAGGTCAGCCATTGTAATGCCCTTACCAACTACAAGTCCCTCTACCTGATGGAAGGATGGTGAATGTGTTGCATCAACCTCATCCGAACGGAAAACACGTCCCGGTGAAATGATCTTTATAGGAAGCTCACCCTTCTCCATGATCCTTGCCTGCACTGAAGAGGTCTGTGTTCTGAGAAGGATATCCTTTGTGATATAGAATGTATCCTGCTCATCCTTTGCAGGGTGATTTGCAGGGATGTTAAGAAGCTCGAAATTGTATCTGTCGTATTCAACCTCAGGTCCTTCAACAACCTGATAGCCCATACCGATAAATACCTTCTCAAGATCCTCAAGAGCGATCTGATTCGGATGTCTGTGACCTCTCATCAGTCTCTTTCCGGGAAGAGTTACGTCGATAGTCTCTCTTTTCATCTTTTCCTGAAGGAGAAGTCTCTGCATCTGCTTCTTTTTCTCCTCAAGCTTTTCCTCGAGAAGAACTCTAACCTCGTTAACCTTCTGGCCAACCTTTGGTCTCTCCTCTGCCGGAAGATCCTTCATACTCTTAAGTATCTCGGTAAGTCTTCCCTTTTTACCAAGGAAGGTAACCTTGATCTCGTCGAGTTTCTCAGGAGAATCCGATCCTTCAATAAGTTTTACTGCTTCATCTCTGATATTTCCAAGTTCCAAGCTCATCTTTTTTCCTCCTATAAAGCTTAAACTATAATCTACATTTTAAATAAGTCAGAGCGCTGTAATTGCGCCTTGAAAAATAAAAAGTCCCGAAGAGTATTTAAACTCTCCGGGACGGAAAATACATATTCTACATGTTCCGCGGTACCACCCGTATTCCGATCGTTCATCCAGTTAACATAATCTCAGGTTATTCAGCCCGATCCCGTAACTTTTAAATCAACCGACTCTCTATAAAGCTTAACGCGCTTCAACGATATTTCCTACTCAACTGAAATCTGATGTCAATCTGCCGATCACATACCATCCGGCTGACAACAGCCTGTCGTATTTCAAAAATACAGCTCCGGTGTGAATATAAAAACTGCCTTCTCATAACAAAGCTTCCAGCCGATGACTTCGTCTCTCTTGATGCAGTACAGCTTCTTTGTGCACCATCATAGCTTTTAAGATATAAAATATACATCTCTAAATGCATATCATCGTTAAGAATAATAGCACACCATAGGATTTTGTCAAGCAATTCTTATATTCCCGGCTGTTTCGGCGCTGTTTTTCTCGTCTGCTTCTTCGGTGCCTTGGTTGAGAGATTTTTGATTTTGTCATTTTTAGACTTAACCTCGGCACGATCCGCACCATAATTTGCTATATCCACATGTCCCTTTTTCTCAGCTTCCCTTGCATCACGCACTATATTAATTCTGTCGACAATATTATCTATTACACGTCTGCTGCCCGGAACATATTTATTCATAACAGCCAGTGCATCTATAGAATTATCAAATCTATCCTTGCCGTCATCACTGAAACGAATTGATTTTTTGCCTTTCATATAGTTCTGAACACTGAGTATCAGATCGAAATTTGCACCTATGAGTGCGAGTCTTCCTCTCTGAGAATCAATATCCTCAGGCTTCATATTGGCTATAACACGGACTGATTTAACCATATGCTGATACTCATATGAACGATCGTCATCCTCCATCATATGCTCTGCAAGCTTCTTCATATCCTTGATATAAGCTGCAGGATCATTTGTCGCATACATATCTACCACCATTCCGTACATTTCGGACTTGGCTTTTCCTTCAGTAGACATCATAGTACTCATCTGATTATTAGAGAGATTCCTCATATCAAGAGCAACCATCAGATTTTCAGCCTGTCTATGGATCAGACTGCTGCTGAACGATTTATTCTCCTTAGAATCCTTTAAAAGAATGGCCGATAATGCCTTTGCAAGATTCTTTGTATTCTTATTCGGCTCATTATTGATCTTAACAAGGTGATCTTTGATGTACTTAGTGTATTCGGCCTTGTCATTGGCATCCTTAGGTGAAGCATTCATATCACGTATCTCAAGATTAGAATATCCGCCTGTACTTTTCTCAAGCTTTTCTGACAGAGAAGAAGTCTTAAGTTCATCCGAAACCTCTTCAATAACCTTATATGGAATAGGTTTTTCCGAACATACGGCTTTATTAAACGATGTAAAAGTTTTCTTATAAACTCTCCTGCGTCGTCTTAATGCTTCTTCCTTTCCATATTCATCTTTCCATTTTTTATCAACATTATTTGATTTGAAATAACTGCATTCCGCACCTTTTTTCCATAAAAATCTGTCCTTCTCCGAAAGAGCTCCCACTGTTTTGTTACATTCCTGAGTGCTCCATGCTCCGGTAATAGTATTTGTAAGAAAAGATACACCCGTCATGCCTTTCCTGTCTTTTTTTACAACCTCACTTATCATGTCCTCAGGTTTACACTCTAGCTCATTAAAAATCTTATTTCTTGCATCATAATCCTCGATACCGCACTCTTTAAGAATATCACCTATATTCTTCCCTTCCTGTGCTCTGTCCATGACATATCTTGCTACAAATGTATTTACTCCTCCATTCTGAACAATACTGAAATCAAGAGAACCTAATACGGTCTTGCTCACATCAAGCATAAAACCTTCTTTGCACAATCCTCCGAGCATCATATATTTGGTCTTGGCATCCAAAGATTCCTCCGTCTCATTAGTGGTCGGAATACTCTTTCTTATTGTTTCATAATGCTTTCCGATAGCAAGCTCCGGAATGGTTTTTACCGATCCGATGAATTCAAAATACTTCTTACAGGCATCAATAGTCTGAGGTTTCTCGTTTCCTTCTCCGGCATTCCGATCTCAATTCTCTCCTGATCGGTAATGATCTGTTTGTTATCCATGATCATTACATTCCTTGCACCGACGGTAATTAAATATAATAACTTACAGGCAAGACTTGTCTGTGCATTATACGCATCAGTAACCTGCTCCTCATTCTCAAGTTCTACATATTCCTTCATCCCTAAATCCTCCTGTATTTTCCTTAAATCGGTACTATATGACTCATCATTTTGGTTCACTTGGATGTCATTGCAACTTTCATATTTTTTATAATACACCCAAAAGTATAACAAATGAGCAGCAAATAGGTCATGGGATTGCCCGAGCATAGCGAGGGAGGACCCCATGATCCGAACGAAGTGAGGACTCGTCGTGCGAAGCACGGCCACGGATGTGAAACATCCGTGCATGATTCTGCGTAGCAGAATCATGGAGCAAAGCATATGTACCAAGCCATGCTCTGTTCTTGACGGATTTATCCGTCAAGAACCGGCGCCATAGGCGCCGTATAACACAAAAATCAAAAGAGAGGCTTTGAATGCAAGCATTCAGCCTCTCTTTTGATTTTTGTGTTGCATGGCTTGTTATTATGGCTTCATTCCGGGGAGACCATAAGGTCATCCACGTCGTTTCTGCCGTATTCATACATCTTCTCGATAATCTCCTCACGTACCTGGTCAGGAGCGTTGAATACTATAATCTCCATGAACTTATCAACATAACCGCGCCACTTCTCGTAAATAAGCAGCCTGTCCTCTTCCGTAGGACTCTTTGTAGCAGTTGTAATATCAAAATCAATATGTTCCTTGGTATTGATGATCTGGCGGAAATTCATCGATTTGAAACGTACGCCATATGCGATATACTGAATCTCTTCAGTTCTTACAAATGCACAGTCATACATTTCAACGATAAGCGGCATAACCGCATCTTCCGGCTGATCGAAGTAATGACAGTAGAAATACATATCTTCCTTCTTGGTCAGATTCTCAATATCCTGATTGTTATACCAGTAGCAGCTTCCGTTCTTGAAATGCGGTTCAAGATCACCGAACTTCTTAATAAACTCCTGCTCCTTTTTCTTGATCTTTCTCTTCTTTTTCTTAGGTACAGGATTCTCCTCAAGGAAATCCCTAACCTGATTCATATCGCTGATGCCTGCCGACTCATTTGTCGTATTTATGGTATCAACCGAATTGACTGTTGCTATATTCACTGCATTTACCGGATTGACCGGTATAGTCTGGCTGGTTTCAGGAAGTGGATGTATACGCTCCTCAACCATCTCTGTCTGAACACCAAATGCACTGTCGCCAAAAGCGCTGTCCGCAAAGGCACTGTCTTCTTCTGCCGGGATCTCAGCTTCATATGGATCCTGTACGTCATCAGCTTCCTCAATCGGCGCTGTCTCATTTAGAGCCTCGCCTACAGCATTGTTCACAGTCTCATCATTTATCTCCTGAATCCTCTGTGTAGCTGCCGCCATGATATCTGCATCTTCTGTCTCTGCCTTCGGAAGTATCACATCATCAGCAGCCGGTGCTGCTGTCTTAAGCACTGCTCCCTCTGCAGCTGCCTTATCAGCTTTAAACTTAGCTCTGCGTGCCTCGTATTCTGCCTTCTTCTCAAGGTCAGCCTTTGCAACTGTTGCTGCAAGCTTATCCGCAACACTCTGAGGTGCAAATGCGCTGTCCGCAAACTCTGAATCTATAAGTGCTTCCCTGTCGTTTACTTCATCAACGATAGCGTCCATGCTGACTGTTTCTTCGGTGGTATACTCCGGAGCAACCTTGTGCAGCTTCGCCTGTATCTCTGAAATATCATCCGTCGGCTCGCTGTTCGGATCTTCATCCTCATCATCATACTGGTCATCAGCTGATGTATCCTCGTAACCCTCTTCGGCTTCAGCTGTTCCCTCATATTCTTCAGCCTCCGCTTCCTCAGCTTCTACCACAGGTTCATCATCCTCGTCATCATCATACTGTTCATCATTATCATCGTCGGACAAGGCTTTTTTTACTGTATCCTGAACATCTTCCTTATCCTCATCTTCAGTATCCTTACCACTCTTAAGCACTTTGACTGTCACGATGATAAGCACAAGCATCAGCACGGCAAGTATAGCTGCAAAAATAACAGTAATCTTCGTAATGTCACTCATCAAAAGCATCAGAAAAATACCTTCCCTTTCACTGATTATATAGCTAATTAATTATACTACAGTGAAAATACATTTTCAATCAGCAGTTTTTTCATTATCGTCTATGCTGCTGATGACGATCTTTCCATCTTCAACAGACAGTCTTACACGGTTTCCTTTGATTCCGGCGTCTGCTCTCATCTCATCTGTCAGCTTAAGTCTTCCGGCCTTATCAAGAACCGTGAACTCCTCATGTGTATCCTCGGCAAAACCGCCTTCCTCACCTATCTCATCTATCTGTCTTCTGTACTGTTCCTTGATGACCTTCTCGGTACTGACCTTACCATCCGAGATCATTACTACTCGGTTAACCTTATTTGCAAGGCTTATATCATGAGTAACTATGATCACAGTTATGCCTCTCTCCTCGTTAATGCGCCTGAAAAGCGCCTGTATCCTGTCAGAGGTCTTCGAGTCAACCGCACCCGTCGGTTCATCCGCAAGAAGTATTTCCGGATCCTTAACAAGCGAAACTGCGATGGCAACTCGCTGCTGCTCACCTCCGGACATCTGGTACGGATATGAATCCGCCTTATCCGCAAGTCCAACCTCTTCAAGAAGCTTCATAGCCTTCTCTCTTCTCTCCGCAGCAGTTGATTTTTCAAAATACAGCTGTGCTTCTATATTTTCCCTGGCAGTCATGTATGGGAAGAGATTCTGTGATGCTCTCTGCCACACAAATCCTATGGTATGACGTCTCAGTTCAACAAGCTCATTCTCGGACATCTTGCTTATGTCCTTACCCTTTATGAGTATTCGGCCTGCCGAAGGATGCTCAAGAGCTCCGATTATATTCAGAAGTGTCGACTTACCACTGCCCGATTTACCGATAACAGCCATCAGCTCGCCCTTATTTATAACGAGATCAAGACCCTGAAGCGCAAATACCTCAACCTCATCGGTCTTATAGAGTTTAACCAGTCCGTCGCACTCGATAAGAGGCGGCTCAGCGTTCTCTTCGCCCTCTGCAGCCTCTGTGACTTCTCCGTCTGCCGGTACATCTTCACTGCTTACTGCAGCCTCTACTTCGATGCCTGCCGCTTCGTCGTCCACATCTGCCAGACCGCTCTCGTTCTCCTCAAAAGGCGTATCAATTACGTCATCTATATTCTTCTTTTTCTTTCTTCCAATCATTGGTTTTTATCCTTTTCGATAACAGAATGAATACATATATGCCTCTGAAGGCGTATTTTGTTACAACTGGAGAGGCATATTTGTTTCATTCGTAAGTCCTAAACATATATAGTGTAAGTCAACTGATAACTCCATCGCTCATTTCATACGTCACGTCACCCATCTGCATAAGGCCCGGATCGTGTGTGGTCATAACGATTGTTATGCCTTCCTTCTCGATGATGTTCTTGAAGAGAGTAACGATACGGATACCGGTTGCAGTGTCGAGCGCTCCTGTAGGCTCATCTGCAAATATGATAAGCGGTTTTGCAGCAATGGCTCTTGCGATGGCAATTCTCTGCTTCTCACCTCCGGAAAGCTCGGTCGGCATATGCTTTGCACGCTCTGCAAGTCCTACAAGTCCGAGAACTTCCATAATTCTGGCATCTCTATCCTTCTTAACTCCTGCGATCCTGAGTCCGAAATCAATATTTTCGTAGGCACTCATGACCGGAAGCAGTGCCACCGACTGAAATACGAAACCGATCTTCTTTCTTCTGACCATATCTCTTTCGCTGTCAGTCATTGACGTTATAGTGTCTCCGCCAAGCACGATCTCGCCCTCATCCGGATTGTCAAGAGCACTCAGCATATTCAGAAGTGTTGTCTTGCCGCTTCCGCTTCGACCCTTGATGATGGTCAGCGCGCCCTTCGGTATTTCTATGTTCACGCCCTTAAGGGCAGCAAACTCCTGCGGCTGCCCCTTAAAGAAGTATTTATAAATATTTTTTCCTGTGATGATACTTTCCATACTACGAATCCTCGCCCATCTTCAGAGTTTCTGATATCTTCAGGCCCTTAATGATGCGGCTAATTATGATAAATGCAACAAACAGTGCCGCTGTGATGATAAGCACCGGCTTCAGGATGTCCGAAAGCGGCATGCTTATATCGATCGGTATATTATGCTTCTTCGGCAGATAGATGATGGCGATCACCTTGTCGTAAAGCATTGACGAAAGCACACCGGCCCCCGCACCTGCGACTATCGCAAGGAAGGAACTGAAGAAATGCTCCATAACAAGCATCTTCACTATCTCCTTCATACGAAGACCCATCGCGCGGTAAATACCGAACTGCAGAGCACGCTTTCTTACATTTGTTATCCAGTAGATCAGGAATCCCAGAATACAGATGATTATGGAAATAATGAAATGTATACTGAAAAGTCCGTTTGTTATCTGTATTATCGCAGAGTCGCGCATCTCGCTGATCATCTGCGGAAGTATTTCATACTTGGTAAGCTCGATCTCTCTCTTCTCTATCTCCGACTCAAAGTCCTCGGCGCTGATGCCGTCCGCAAGTCTGCCCCAGATATCGTAGGTTGTTATACGATAGCTGCTGTCAGCCTTTGCATAGTTCATGACAACAAGATAGTTCTCATGAAGCGTAAGCTTTCCTTCCTCGTCCTTCACATAGCTGTATTTCTCAAAGCCCGGCCATGCATCGACGATATACATGATGGTTCCGTTTACGGTTCCCGTAATTGATTTATTTACATCAATATCATATCTGTTGATCTTGATCTTGTCGCCAACCTTGAGCTTCAGCTCCTCGGCCAGGTTCGAAGATATGATAATGCCCTCTGCAGACTCAGCGATGGAGTTCAGCGCATTGTACCAGTGGCTGTCGTTAAGGCCTGACTTCAGCGAAGCTGTCCGTCCGAACTCAGTGGTATTTATGGCCATCATTGAAGCATTGAGCTTTTTATTGTTCTTGGTCTCAACCTCAGCGCTTTCATCATAGATGACTCTGGTGATATTTGAAAGTACACCGTCATCATAAAGCTGTCTGAAATCCGCATAATCCGGCTCTTCATAGTAGTAAACCGGTTCAGCGTCCTTATTGAAACGCATCCTTCTTACCCAGTTGCCGGTCATCCTTATATCAGAACCCACATCGTATCTGATACGTTCAACATTATTTTCGTTGACTGTCCTTGCAAGGCTCGCATCGAAGATACCCATCGCAAGGGTCAGCACCATAAATACACTTATGATCCCCTGACGTCCTGAGCTTCTGATGATCTGCAGGAAGCCTGCAAAGGATGCAGCGCCCCAGTGTTTTCTTCCCAGTAAGAATATGAATCTTACAAGAAGGTCGATCAGCCTCAGGAGTACCAGACCGATACCGATGATAAATACAGACGATCCCAGCATGATAAGCGGGTCGATACTCTCGCCGTTCATCATCTTCTCAGATAACAGTCCGCTCTGCTCCTTGTAATTATGGAGCAGATAAAGTGATATCAGAGTAAGTATCACGTCCAGATATATTTTCTTCCAGAGCGGCTTCTTAGCCGAACTCATTGATTCGTTCTTATTGTCGATTATCGTCTTCTTAGACAGGCCGATAACCGGAAGAGTTATAAGTATTACCGCTGTCAGCATACCGATAACGGAAATGATGATGCTGCCCGAATTCAGATAATAATCCGAGGCATCCTTTGCCTGAAAGATAAGGAAACCGTTTGTCTGCTTTCCTACCCATACAAAGAGGCTGCCCAGAGCAATACCCGGAACAAGTGCCAGAAGCGCGATGATAAACGATCTGACAAAATACAGCATGATGATCTCGCGTCTCTTGATACCTCTGCTTCGAAGTACTGCCATCTCACTTCTTTCATTCTCGGTGATACTGCTTGAAACCATAAGGATGAAGGTGATGAGCAATGCAAAAAGCGGAAGTGCCGCTGCAAGCATGATGCCCCTGATAGAGCTCTTCTGCTGCTTGTAATCATTTAAAATATCCTTGAAGTTATAGCTTACCTTCTTGTCGTTCTTGGCTATATCTTCGATTGCTGCCGTAACATCATCAGCATTGTCAAAACGGATATCACGGTAATCGATGCTTACGCTGTTCTCAATGATTATCTCTTCCAGACCGAATCTCTGAACTATCTCATTGAAGCTTTCCTCATCAGTAAAGGCAGCTATCTTATAGTCAGCCAGCCTGTGATACCATGTAAGCTCAGAACCTTCCTTCTCTCTTATGATTCCTGCGATCCTGAGATGGAGCTTCTCTCCGTTTTCATCAATAACATCGTCAAAATATATTTCCTCTCCCGATACAAAGGAAAGGGTATCCATTGCAAACTCACTTATGTAAACCGGATAAGCTTCGTTTCCTGTATCAAAGGCAGGTTCACCGTTATCCACAACCTCAAGAACATTATCAAAGTCAGGCACATAAGAAAGCTCTACTCTCTTATTCCTGCCGCCATAATAGGTTCTTCCGAGACCGATCTCCGAACGGAGCAGCTTCTGTCTTGCAACTGCGCTGAGCTCCAGCTGATCAAGCCATTCATCCTCCCTTGCGGTCATTGCACTAATGATATCGGCAACCGATCCGGCCTTCTCAGCCGAAACCGTACTGGTCCTGTCGATAACCGCCGGATACTCATTATTATCCTTTGCATATTCTGAAAAGTCTGTTGTCAGCACCTGATTGATCGAACCGTTTGAAAATACAGGAAGCATTGTAAATACAGCTATCCAGAATATCGTACCTGTTATAAGGCACAGGTTCAGGCCTTTATTGGAAAGGAGCTTTCGAAATATAAACTTCAGCATTATTTCCCTGCCTCCTTTTCCTCTTTAACTATAACCTCACCCTCAGAAAGTCCGCCAAGTATCAGCGCACTGTCATTTGATGAGTAATCCGGAACGTAATCTATGAAACGCTTTGTAAGGTCGTTACCTTCCTTAACCCAGACATAGTAAACTGTTCCGCCCGATGCCTTCTCGGTATATACGCAATCCTTAGGGATAACGATCGCATTCTTCATGGAAACTGTCTCAAAGGTTATGCTGACTGCTTTACCGAATTCAGCAGCCTCTGCCATATCCACATTATCGATACGTGCAAAATAACCTGTACCGATATCATGATAGATAGTTTCCGGACATGAGGTGATATAGATATGACCGTCCAGTTCTTCGATATAATAAACCTTACTGTCGGCATTATCACCGATATTTCCTATACATTCACCGGTCAGTTCCTTACCGCCGCCGGTAATATAAAGCTTTGTTCCCGGTCTTGCGACTGTATGTCTCTTGGTATAATCCTCGTTGTCGCTGCCGCCTGTATTTCTGACTGTCTTAACAAGGAGCTTATCAGCATCGCCGTATTCGATAGCCATAAGCGGCGTACCCTTCTGCGTATCACCGCTGCTGTAATAATAGTATCTGTAGTAGTCATTATCGAAGAAACGTACTATTCCTTCTCTCTTTGAGTAAACAGAAACAATACCGTCATTATCTGCTATGTTGCTGAGCTTGTTGTATTCTTCATACAGAGCATCTATCGTGCTGTCGTAGGAATCCTGCTCCTCTTCCATCTCGATAAGAAGCATCTCCTTCTCCAGTTCAAGGCGTTCCTTCTTGTAGAGACTGTCACGTATAGCATCTGTATCGGTTGCTGCAGGAGCCGGTTCCTTACCGACATTCTCCAATGCCTGATTCAGCTCCTCAAGGCGCTTATTCTCTTCCTCTACAGTCTTCTCATGCTGCTTCTTTGTCTGCTCTATATTCTGCCTCTTATCAAGCAGCTCAGCATCACTGACACTGGCCTTAGCCTGGAAAAGCATAACATCACTTTCAACGAATTTATTTCCGGCAACCTCGTAATCAAGGAATTTGCCGTTTACAGGCATGCTGTAGATATCAGATTTTGTTGAGATCATTTCAGCCGAATCCGAATACTCATACTGCACATAATCGGATCTTCCAACTGTGACCTCCTCATATTTGATAGGCTTCAGACTATCTGAAAGGTAGTAAACATTCTCACCCTCTTCAAGTCCTGAGATGATCTCGGTGTAAATACTGTCAGAATAGCCGACCTCAACCATTCTCTTCTCCATCTCATCTTCTTCTCCGGCAACAAATACGTATTTGTCATTGCCGTCGTTCCTTATGGAATCATTGCCCACCATAAGAACGTCTTCATGGCAGTACATATAGATAAATATAGGAATGACGTCGCCCAGCTTGTATGAAGCACCCTCTATCTTAAAACGGACGCGAGGGTATTTCTCCGTGCTTACAGCATAGTTATTTGCGGCTGTGCTGAACACATCCTCCTCAACCTTGTATTTCTTACCGTCGATCATAGCCTCCATCTTGGCTGCTGAACGGTATTTTCCAAACTTATTGATGGTTACTGTTTCAGCCTCGACGTATATGTCTTCATAATCAGAGATCATGATCACGTTCTCATACGACTCCCTGTGACTGCCGTCTGCAAGATTCATCTTGTAGGTTACGTAGCCGCTGTGGGTAGCATAAAGAACCAGCTTCTCCCTGTCCTCTTTTGCCTGATTTAATTCAGTATAGAAGTTATCCTCAGACTTTTCGTACTGTGTCAGTCTGTAGCTTCTGTTTTCCTTCTCGGTCTCTATCTCTTTTTCCTTTGCCTCTGCGCCGGCTGTATCTCCCATATCAAGGCAGACTTTCTTCTCATATTCGAGATACTCAAGAGTAAGGTCCGAGCTCTTCTTATACTGCTCGATCTCGCGCTCCAGATCACTGATGGATCTGTTAAACTCTTTTATCGTTTCGTCTATTTCAGTCGTATCTGCGGAAGCAACCTTATCGCCCTTCTCAACATAATCGCCGATATCATAATATATCTCGCTTATATCCTGCGCCTTGTTGTAGAACTGTCCATAGCTGCGTGGAACAACTCTTGCAGGCATGATAATAAAGTCACCAACATTTCCTCTCGTCACCGGACGATATGACTCATTTGTGACCGTTGTTTCCTTAAGCTCAGGCACTATCTCCTTATCTTTTTTCTTACCGCAGCCGGCAAGAGAAAAGCTCATGGAAAGTGCAAGGCATAATGGCAGTGCACGCTTAAATACTGCTTTTTTAGTTTCCGGTTTTCTCAGGAAGTTCTTCATCAGTCTATTGAAACCTCCTCACCGCCATCCAATCCGCTAAGGATAATGACATTACTATCGATCCTTTCACCAAGTTCTACAAGGACCGCATGTCTGAAGCCGTCTTCGTCTATAGTGTAAACGAAAGGCGCCTCAGCTTCGGTGTATTTGATAGCCTTGGCATTCACATAGACAACATCCTTCATGACAGGTCTGTTGATCTTAAGTGTAAGTGTTGCCCCCGGCTGTATTGACACATCCTCGTCTGTAGGTGCAAAGGTGATCTTGGTAGTACCGCCAACCTTCTCAACTTCGGTAACGGTTAAACTGTATTTGTTCAGGCTGGAGGTTGCCTCGAAGACATCCCCAACCTTAAATTCATAATTCTCTTCAGTAGAGGTCGAGAAAATACTGCTGCCTGTCGACTCAGAGATAACATTGAATCTCTCTCCGGCTTCCCAGATGCGTCCCTGATTTTCAACCATATCATCGTAAATATAGGATATGGTTCCCTCTTCCTTTGCATATATCCTGTAATTATCTCTCTTCTTCTCAGCCTCAGCTTTGTAGAGATACAGAACATCGTTCTTATCCTCAAGTGCTTCGATATCTTCTTTATAATCCTTGCTCGGATCGATATCCATAAGCTCCTCATAATGCTCGATCAGTGCATCATTGTCTCTGATGCTGTCAGTATAGCCCTTAATCTCCTTATCAAGTTTCTTGTCCGTATATGAAAGAAGGAGATCTCCCTTATCAACGTGCTGCCCAAGTGTTACAAAGCAGCCGTCAAAAGACAGTTCCCCAGTTTCCAGTCCAATATTAATATCAGATATATTTACGGAATAATCGATCTTCTCATAATCGGCGCCCTTAAGGGTAAGAGAAAAAGACGATTTCATATCGCCCTTCTCTACTGTTGCAAGACTATGAACAGACTTGACATATTGACTCTTTTTAGGATCGGCAAGCTCTTTCTTGGTTGCTCCGCAGCCCGTAAGGCATACGGCGAAGCCTGCGATTAAGATTGGTGTTACTACTTTTTTGTTCATGGTTTTATTCACTCGTTATTTTACTCTGCTATCAAATACTGATACCGTGGTTACGAAGCTCCTCTACGCACTGGTCGTAGCTTTTGAAAAGTATGCCCGTCATGCCATATGAAACGGCGGCATCTATATTTACCGGCCTGTCATCTATGAAGATGCTTTCCTCCAGGCTTATACCAAACCTTTCGGTCAGAAGCCTGTAGATCTTCTCATCCGGTTTAACTACCCTCTCGTATGCCGAAATGATATGTCCGTCAGCAACCGGCAGGAACTCAAATTCCTTCCAATGCATATCAGCCAGATCTCTCGGATAATTTGACAGGATATAAACTCCGTAGCCCGCATCCTTCAGGCTCTTCAGAAGCCCCTTCGAATACGGATATTCCTTCACGATATCCATGATATTTTCGATAAAGAGATCAACCTCTCTATCGCATGGACGGTACATCTCACGCAGCCTTGCCTTAAACTTTTCTCTTGCTTCGTCCAGCATGAGGTCACCCTTGTCCATATCGTTCCAAAGCCCCGAAAATACGATATCACTTTCGAATTCCCGGCAGACTTCCTCAGGAAATCCAAGCTTTCTCATGTATTCCATGTAGCAGAAGTCAACGAGGACTCCGCCAACGTCGAAGACTATATTTTTAATACTCATGAAAGTCTCCTTTTTTTGTTAAATTCATGTAAATTTTAACAAATAAAATGGCATAATTCTATTAATATTTTATTATTTTTTACATAATTTGGTATTAATATGACTACTTATTACTGAAGACAGACGGCTGGTGGTGACAATATTTCGCTCAGGGACCGTTGGCACTTAGTTTTCGCCATTTATTGAAAAAATCCTATAAAAGAAAGGATAATTTTATACTACAATTTGCAATTATAATATGTTATAGTATACTACATGTTTGAAATGAACTTTTAATGATAAACAAGGAGAGTTTGAAAATATGAGCAAGATCAGAACACGTTTTGCACCGAGTCCTACCGGAAAGATGCATGTCGGAAATCTCAGAACTGCGCTTTATGCTTATCTTATTGCTAAGCATGAGGACGGCGACTTTATTCTTAGAATTGAGGATACCGACCAGCAGCGTGAGATGGAAGGAGCGGTTGACATAATCACAAATACACTTATCAAGACAGGCCTTATCTGGGACGAAGGTCCGGACAAGGATAAGGGCGTTGGTCCTTATGTACAGTCTGAAAGAATGGCTGCGGGCATCTATCTTGAGTATGCAAAGAAGCTTATCGAGAAGGGTGAAGCTTACTACTGCTTCTGCGATGAGGAGCGTCTTGCAGGTCTTAAGACAGAGATCGCAGGCAAGGAGGTTACCCGTTATGACAAGCATTGTCTCCACCTCTCAAAGGAAGAGATTGAGGCAAACCTTGCTGCCGGCAAGCCTTATGTTATAAGGCAGAACAACCCAACAGAGGGTGAGACAACCTTCCACGACGAGCTTTACGGAGATATCACAGTTCCAAACGAGGAGCTTGACGATATGGTCCTTATCAAGTCTGACGGATTCCCAACCTACAACTTTGCAAATGTTGTAGATGACCACCTTATGGGAATCACTCATGTAGTTCGCGGAAATGAATATTTATCTTCTGCTCCAAAATACAACAGACTTTATGAAGCCTTCGGCTGGGAAATACCTGTTTACATACACTGCCCTCTCATCACTGATGAAAATCATCAGAAGCTTTCAAAGAGAAGCGGACATTCTTCTTTTGAAGACTTACTTGATCAGGGCTTCCTTTCAGAGACAGTTGTTAACTTTGTAGCACTTCTCGGATGGTCTCCTGAGGAAAACAGAGAAATCTTCAGCCTTGAGGAGCTGACAAAGGCATTTGATTATAAGAATATCTCAAAATCACCGGCCGTACTTGATATGGTCAAGCTTAAATGGATGAACAGCGAATACATCAAAGCTATGGATCCTGATGCATTTTACAAGGTTGCTCTTCCATACATGCAGGAGGTTATCACAAAGCCTCTCGACCTTAAGAAGATTGCAGGAATGATCCAGACACGTATCGAGACCTTCCTTGACATCAAGGATCAGATTGATTTCTTTGAGGCAGTTCCTGAATATGACGTAAATATGTATACTCACAAGAAGATGAAGACCGATCCGGCTTCATCCCTTAAGCTTCTTACTGAAGCAAAGCCTGTTCTCGAGGCTGCTGAGGCTTTTGATAACGACAGTCTCTTTGAGACACTCAAGGCCTTCGCTGCTGAGCACGAATACAAGACCGGCTTTGTAATGTGGCCACTTCGTACTGCTGTTTCCGGCAAGGAAGCAACTCCTGGCGGAGCAACAGAGCTTATGTCTCTCCTCGGAAAAGAAGAAACCTTGAAGAGAATCGATGCAGCTATTGCAAAACTTAGCTAATACATCTTATACAAAAAACCACCATGATCATTCATGGTGGTTTTTTGTATAAGTTTATTCAGACTGATTCATTATTTTTTTCAAATTCTGAGGTTTCATTCACTGATTCGTTATCTGAATCATTCTCAACATTTTTATCTGTCGGTTCTGAATCTTCTTTATCATTCTTATTTCTGCGCTTCTTCTTTGCATTATCCTGTACAGGAAGTAAAAGTGGCTGTGTTCCATCATTTTTATATATGGTTCTCAGCAGATCAGTACGTTCCATGTACATATTTATCTGTCCGCCGATGAGTATCGCCATCACACCAAAATATAACCAGAACATAAGGATGATACCCATCGTCAAACTTCCATAGGTGTAGGATTTCATAACGACATTGCTGATATAAAGGTTGAACAGATTGTTCATCACTGCCCAGAAAACCGATGCAAAAAGTGCTCCGGCCAGCTGATATTTGAGTCTTACCCTCCTGTCCGGCATAAGCTTATACAACAGACAGAGGATGATAAGCATCATCACAAATAAAAATACAGATCTGAAGTTGAGTACCGAAGACAATATTACTTTCGTCTGCGGAAAGCGTCTGGTGATCACTACCACTATCTGATTTCCAAATACGGAAACAAGCGTAAATACAATGATCATAACGATGATGATCAGGGTATATAGAGTACTGATCAACCTCTTCAGAAAATAATTTTTACTCTTTTGAGATTTATAAACCGCATTAATGCCGTCCCTTATGGCAAGCACACCTCTGGCTGCCGACCAAAGTCCAACCACGATTGAAAGGATTGTGACTGAACCGGTGCTGCTGTGGAATATTTCCTGAACCATTCCGGATATCAAGCCACTCTTTTCATCCGCCAATACATCTTCCAGGAAAGAAACAACCTGGTCCTCGCTTACCGGAAGGAATCTGACAAGAGCAAGTGTAATATTGATCATTGGAAAAAACGCAAGGAGAATAAAGAAGGCCGACTGTGCCGCAAATGCACCTACATAATCATCCTTCGTCGTATTTCCAAATTCAATTATGCTCTTAACAAACCGTTTAAAGCCTTTTTTCATTCCCCTACGACTCTTCCCCGTTATTTATTTTCCAATACACTTATGATCCTTTTTAGTAGTCTTATTTTTCAGTTGCAGCTTCGGTGCTGTCCTCCGGCTTTTCGTCCGGATTATCATTTGCATCCTTATCATAGAGACCAAACATATTTCTCAGCTGAACACCATCATAGTAGTGACTGATTATCTCTGTGTAGTTATAACCCATCTGATCGAGTATCTCGGCACCGCTAAGCGAAAGACCTACGCCGTTTCCGAAGCCGCCGCCATTTATCACAAAACCTGTTTCAGTCTTCTCAACGTAGTAAAACGGACTCGGCATCAGGCTGTAGCCTGTAACCTCTGTACCATCATTCTTAACTATCGTCTGTTTTGCAGGATTGAAGATGTATCTGATATTAGTCTGGCCCTTAACTCTGATAGTATTTTCGGTACCGATTATCAGAAGCTCCTTAACAACGCCTGCATCGCTTCTTTCGATAACTATGATATCTTCGATCTTTCCAAGCTTGATACCCTCTTCTGCAGGAACAAAGCTTCCATTTTCGATGATGTCTTTGTATTTGTCATCGTTAGAAGTCTGGTCTGCTGCATTCTGAGCATCGTCTGTTTTATCATCAGCTTTGTCATCCTTCTTGTCGCCATCCTTGCCATCAGCATCCTCTGCAGGCTTCTCAAGCACAAGAATTGTATCAACTGTATTTTTTATTCTCTCATCGATACCGGAAGCGATAACGTCAGACATCTCATCGGTTGTATAATCGATGGACCATCTGTAGTACGGCTCCTCAACCTCAAGGATGTCATAATCATTGCCCTTGTCGATAAAATACTTGAAAGAACGCTCTGATGAAAGGAGAACCTTCTCCTTTTCGATGCTTTCATAATTTGAACCGTAATAAGGCTGTGCCTCTTCACTGTAAATATCATCATTTGCGCAGGTAATACCGCATGATGTCAGGAAATGATATGGCATGATGATCTTGTCCTCGTATGCAGGAACCAGGCCATAAGTCTCATTTACTATCCTTATGCTTCTCTCAGTCTCCGGATAATAATTGTAAAGAAGCATCGAATTACTGTCGTCGATATCTGCGCCGTAGCTCGAGAACTGGTTGCTTTCCATCATCTTGCATGCATAACCTCTTGCAACAACCGCAAATGCCTTAGCTGTCTCCTCGCCGTAGCTGTCTGCCAGCTCACTTGAAACAACTGCGTAAAGGTATTCCTCGATAGGAAGCTTGTTTATGATGTAAAGGAAATCACTCATCATGACAACCTCAAAGGTGCCACGATATACCGGATTTATTCCGTTTCTCTCGATGCTTTCAATTGTGAATCTCGCATTCGGATCCTCACTTGAAATAGTAACAGACTCATGCATTCCGAAGGAAGCCGGTGTGAACATTACCTTTGTATCTGCAGTTTTCTGCTCTGTACTTCCGTTACTGAAGGAAATAGCATAATCACTGTTGCAGCTGAAGGTTACGTCCTTAAGCTTGTAACCGGTGTATTCGGAATCGTTGATGAGTACACGTATTTCCTCCGAATCCAGCTGGGAATCAAGAATAACTACCGCCTTAACTCTGCGGTTTTCAACATATATCTTAAGGTTCTTATATCCTACGAGGAACTGAGAAGAAAGAGCCTCCTTCGGAACCTCGCCCGAATTGTCATATACCTTGTAGGCCTCATCGTAATAGTAGAAGCCAACATCGTGAATCTTGAGGTTTGTAGCATTAACAGCGGTAATTCTTCCGGTTATCTCTTCTCCTGATGGAGTTATGGAAGAAATACCATCGTTTGTAAATGTTATGTCAACCACAAGTTCCTTTGCTGTCTTTGAATCTGGATCAGCCAGTGTAACGATATCGTTGTCATAAAGGAAGGAAGCTGTCCCTGCCTCTTTATCGACTCCTGCCAGGAGAACATTTGTGATCGTGTGCTCCTTTTCTGAAAGGCCTATAGTCCTGAAAATAGTACCATCCTTCGAATAGAAGGAAACTATCTTGTCCTTATGAAGTGATGAAAGGCGAACATTATCAACCTCAAAGGTGGTGATTCCGTCACCGATGGTATTTATTACCATCAGCTCGCCAGCATTATCGTCATTTGCATTGTTCACATCCGGTCCGTTCATGCTGTGAACAAAGATATCAACCACCTCTATTCCTTCTACATTACCGGAATCGATCACTGCATAGTAGAAATCATCAAATACCTCCTGAGGAACGATGTCATCTCCGGAGTATCCCTTAATGATGCTCTTATATACATCCTTCTGTATTCCGAGGATCTCAGCAACCGAGTTTACATAATTCGCATCAACCTTATTGCTCTTCTTCATCGGATCGATAAGTCGGTTGAGTCTATCCAGCTGGTCTTTGTCCTTTGCAAGATAAGCAACATCTTTCTGAATGTCCGCATATGTATAATACGGTATTTCTCCTGCATCCTTTTTCTTCTTGCTGCCGCCCTTTGTTATCAGAATGACTCCGACAACTATGACAATAACTGCAAGCGCCGCAGCAGCGATGATCATAGTCTTCTTGCCAGGCTTCTTCATCGGAGATCTTTCAGAAGTTTTCTTTTCTGCAGGCTTTTTCTCTGATACTTTTTCCGGCTCTTTGTCCGGTGTTTTCTCAGGCTCTTTATCAGGTGTTTCATCTGATCCGGTCTTCTGACCAGTTTTTTCTTCGGTCGATTCTTCAGCTTTCTCCTCAGCAACCTCAGCTTCTTCGATCTTCTTCTCAGCCGCCTCAACAGCCTTCTCAATATCCTCAGTATTTAATTCAATAACGTCCTTGTTCTCTTCCATCTCTTACACCAAAGAAAGCAGCTTTCGCTGCTTTCTCTTAAAGCGAATCATTTTGTATATCCAAGATGCCGGCTCCCTTTTTGAGTCCTAGCACCAGCTAGGTGGGTAATCTCATGTAACATTCTGAAGTCCACTCGATGGAGGCTGGTCATCCTGTTACAAATAGTTGAATTCCCGTAAAAGAAAATGTAGGTTCAAAATACGGGAGTTATCGCACATCCCAGATATACGATTCGTTTAAAATTTTTATTTACATAATCATTATAACGCATGCCCCTTTTATATGCAAGAAATATTTGTATTTCTAAGGTTTTATGCCATATTGCAGGCATTTTTCCTATAACGTAATGGGGATGTGCCTAAGCACATCCCCACCTAGAAAGAAGTCATGTAATTATGAATAGAATCACTCACAACCCACGAATTATTTGTTAAGTTTTCTCTTACGTCCTGCAAAGAATACGATTCCTGCGCATGATATAAGCATTGCGATCATGAATGGCATTGTATTTGTAGGATCATCTGTCTTAACTACAGTATCAGTAGTATCAACACCATCAGTACCTGTCTTTGTAACGATCTTAGCCTCATGCTCTGTTGTTGCACCAGCTGTTACTGTACAGATAGCTGTTTCTCCTGTAGTTACTGTATATCCATCAGGAACCTTCTTAACTGTGATAGAGTAATCACCTACCGGAATATCCTTAAGAGTGATCTGACCATTATCATCAGTCACGAATGTCTTAGTTGTGCCATCCGGATAAACAACCTCAACTGTTGCTCCTGGAACCACTCTGCCTGTCTCAACCTCAGTAACTGTGATGATGAGATTTCCAAGGTCGTCAGTTTCTGTTGTTATTTCTGTTGTAGTTTCCTTTGTGTCCTCTGTTGTCTCGGTTGTTTGGGTTGTTGTCTCAGTTGTTGTTCCCTCTTCCTTAGGAATGATCTTAGCCTCGTGTCTTGCCTCGCCATTCTCAGGAACAACTACCTCTCCAACCTCACCTGTTGTTACTTCATATCCTTCAGGAACTTCAACTATAGTTACCTTGTAGGTGCCTGCAGGTACTTCGATAGGTGTCTTACCGTCCTTATCAACGATCTCACCCTTATCATTTGTTGTGTAGGTCTCGTCGAATCCGTCCGGTCCTGTTATTCTTACAACTGCATTTGGAACATCATCGCCGGTCTTCTCTTCAACAACGTGAACTGAAAGCTTACCGGTCACCTTGATAGGGTCATTCTCAAATGAGATGAGACCTGTCTTAACATCGTATGTTCCAGGAAGATGATCGTCGCTGATCTGTGTAAGGATCAGATTGTCATCCTTGTCGTATTCAACCTTAAAGATGAAGAAGTTTGTCTGCTTCTCATATCCTTCAGGAGCAACTGTCTCCTTAATGGTGTATGTGCCTGCCGGAAGGACAAATGACTCAACATGCTTTGAACTTGATGTCCATGTCTTGCTGAAGTCGCCAACCTTGTTACCCTTATCATCACTGCTATAAAGCTCAAGCTGTGCACCGTCAATCTCCTGCTTTCCTGTAGCATCGATCTTGCTGATCTTTACAACCGGCTTACTGTAGTAGTTAACAAGTTCAAGAGTCTTATCAGCTGTTGCTGATACTGTTCCTGTCGCTGTTGTCTTCGACTGCTCTGAAACAAATGTAAACGGAGCCTTATAGTTGCCATCCTTGATATACATTGTTGTATTCTTCTCGGTAACTGTGTATTCACCAAATGGAACATCAAAGGTCTTAGACCACATAAGTGTACCATTTTCATGAGTTGTCAGATCAGTAATGTTGATTTCAGTCTCAGTATCAACAAGATTTCCGTCCTTGTCCAGGTACTTATCTCCACACTTAACGATGAAAGAAATACTTCCGTGTAAAACTTCTTCCTCGGTAATATCACCGCCAAAGGTCTTGGTAAGTGTGAGCTTTCCAGTGGTTGGTTGAGGAGTATCCTTCTTTGTATTCTTTACAGTCTGATTTACGGTTACTACATTATCTGTGCCTACTGTTCCTGTTACTTCTACTGCTATCCTTGTTGTACTAGGAGCTTCATAGTTTTCATTTGGAGCCTTTGTCTCAAGTAAGTAGTATGTCTTTTCAGTTTCAAGATTTTCAAAGGTTACTGTTCCGTCTTCTCCTGTTGTCTTCTCATCTCCAACCTGGTCATCACCTGTTTCTGAACCATAAAGCTTGAAGCTTGCTCCAGAAAGTTTAATTGTGTTGTCTGCCGAATCAACCTTAGTTACAACGATCTTTCCTTCTGGTGCGGTATACTTATTTGTAAAAGTAATATTCTGAACATCCTCTACTGTTTCCGGAACAATTCCTGTTACTTTTTTGTATGTTACAGCGGCTGTTAATGCTCCCGAATTATCCTTTGATATTACTACGTAAGCCTTGTAAATGGTCATATCATATGTCATACCATTCAGAGTATTATTTCCAACCGTTACTCCCGTAGGCGTAACCTCTGATATCGTATAGATATACGGGTCATTGTTAATATCATCTGAAGTAAATATGATATCATCAAATACTATATCACCATCTGCATCGTTAGTCTTAGACTGCGTATTATCAATCTTAGGACCACTAAGCGCAAAGGTAAATTTTCCGGCTGACAGTGTCAGTGGATTATTGTTGGCATCAACATAATTCTTAGTTGCTGTAAGTTTTACTGATATTGGTGCCGTGTATGTGTATGTGTTTGTAACTGTTGCATCCTGTGTTGATGCACTGATTGTTCCTGAATCTGTTCCTGTCTTGATGCTATATCCTGCTGCTGTAGGTGCAGACTCAACTACCGAATAATGATACCCGTAAGGTATTCCACTTATTGTTACAGAGCTATTCTTTGAAATTGTTATCTCTCCAGATACTCCATTTGTAAATGATATACCACCGTATGTAGCGTTTCCGCTAAGTGCAGCATTATTCTCATCTGTAAGTGTTACAACTACCTTAAAGCTTTCACTTTCATAGTTTGTTGGATAATCTGTTACAGTTGTATCAAACGCTTTCTTAAGAACAAGACTTCCTGTCTTCCTCTCATAATTGTTTGTAAATGTTACT